>CAWCVG010000017.1:0-132866 GCA_963798935.1 uncultured Actinomycetes bacterium | reverse complement strand
GCCGATCACGTCCTACGTCTGAGCGCTCGACCATGCCGCCAGGTTGGCGGACGCGTCAGAGCGGCACCGTTTGCTGGTTTCGGAGCAGGAACGCTCCGATAGACTGCCGAGCGGCAGGCGCCTGCCCATCTGGCGCCGCCTTCGACTACTGAGATTTCGGGAGGCTCGTGTCTGACAACGCGCAAAACGGAAAGCAGAACGTCGGCAAGATCGTCGAGATCAAGGGCGTCGTCATCGACGCCGTCTTTCCGAACGAGCTGCCGGAGATCTACTCCGCGCTCAGGATCACGGTCGACGAGCGCGAACTGATTGCCGAGGTGCAGCAGCACCTCGGGGACGACCGGGTCCGCGCCGTCGCGATGGACTCGACCGACGGGCTCGCACGCGGCCTGGACGTCGAGAACACGGGCGAGCCGATCTCCGTCCCGGTCGGGGACGTGACGCTCGGCCGCCTCTGGAACGTGATCGGAGACCCGATCGACAAGGGCGACGATCCGGGCGAGGTCGAGCGCTGGCCGATCCACCGTGACCCGCCGAGCTTCCGCGAGCTCTCCCCGACGGTCGAGATCTTCGAAACGGGCATCAAGGTCATCGACCTGATCGCCCCGTACGTGCAGGGCGGCAAGATCGGTCTCTTCGGTGGCGCCGGCGTCGGCAAGACGGTCCTGATCCAGGAGCTGATCCACAACGTCGCGCAGGAGCACGGCGGCGTCTCCGTCTTCGCCGGCGTGGGCGAGCGCACGCGCGAGGGCAACGACCTCTGGCTCGAGATGGAGGAATCCGGCGTGCTCGACAAGGTCGCGCTCGTCTACGGGCAGATGAACGAGCCGCCGGGTGCCCGCCTCCGCGTCGGTCTCTCGGGCCTGACCATGGCCGAGTACTTCCGCGACCAGGGCCAGAACACGCTGCTCTTCATCGACAACATCTTCCGCTTCGTCCAGGCGGGCTCCGAGGTTTCGGCGCTCCTGGGACGGATGCCGAGCGCCGTCGGCTACCAGCCGACGCTGGCGACGGAGATGGGCCAGCTCCAGGAGCGGATCACCTCGACCCGGACCGGCTCCGTGACCTCGATCCAGGCGATCTACGTCCCCGCCGACGACCTCACCGACCCGGCGCCCGCGAACGTGTTCGCCCACCTCGACGCGACGACGACTCTTTCGCGCGCGATCGTCGAGCAGGGGATCTACCCGGCCGTCGACCCGCTCGACTCGTTCTCCCGCGCGCTTCAGCCGGGGATCGTCTCGGACGACCACTACGAGATGGCCACGCGCGTCCAGGAGGTCCTCCAGCGGTACCGCGACCTCCAGGACATCATCGCCATCCTCGGAATGGACGAGCTCTCGGACGAGGACAAGCTCATCGTCCAGCGCGCCCGCCGCATCCAGCGGTTCCTCTCGCAGCCCAACTTCGTCGCCGAGCAGTTCACGGGCACGCCCGGCAAGTACGTCAAGCTCGAGGACACGATCGAGGGCTTCCGCCAGATCCTCGACGGCAAGCACGACGACCTTCCGGAGCAGGCGTTCTACATGGTCGGGACGATCGACGAGGCCGTGCAGAAGGCGCGCGAGATGTCCGGCGAGGAGCAGGACCAGCCCGAAGCCGAGGCCGAGGCCGAGGAGGAGACTCCCGAAGCCGAGCCGGCTGAGCCCGTACCCGCCTAGGTGCCCCTCCCAGCAATGCACGCCGGCCTCTCGCCCGCGATCACGCTACGCCAGAGCACACCCTCGTCCTTGCCAAGGCTTCCTTGCCTTGGCGCGGCCGAGTGCGCACTCTGGCTTGGTGCCCACGACCGAGAGACTCGGCAGCATCACTGGAAGGGGCACTAATGGCCCAGGATCGGCGCACGTTCGACCTCTCGCTGGTCACGCCCGACGGCGCGGCGTTCGAGGGCGAGGTCGAAATGCTCATCGTCCCCGGCGTCGACGGCGAGATCGGCATTCTCGCGCGGCACGCGCCCCTCGTCGCGACCCTGAAGGCGGGCGGGACGCGCGTCCACCTCCGGCGCGACGAGGAGATCCGCGAGTTCGCCACCGGGCCGGGTTTCTTCAAGGTCGAGCAGGATCGGGCCCTTGCGCTCGTCGACGACGCCGTCGACGCTCGCGAGATCGATCCCGACCGGGCCCGCGAGCAGCTCGAGGAGGCGCAGGCGGAGCTCGAGCGGATCGAGCGCGGCGAGTCGCAGGCCGACCGGTGGCAGGTCGAGCAGCGGATCCGCCACGCCGAGAACCAGCTCGAGGTCTACTCGGGCGGCGGCGGCGGACGGATCCGCCCGGCTGCACCCGCCGGCTAGCCGGTCACCCGGTACACGAGGTGTGTCACCTGCGGTGACTCCACGGAGCGCACGAGCTCGATCGGCCGGCGTTCCGGCTGTTCGAACAGCCTGACGCCGCCGCCAAGGAGCATCGGCGCGACATGGATGTGCAGCTCGTCGAGCAGTCCGGCGTCGAGCGCCTGCTGTGCGACGTTCGCTCCGCCCGAGACCTGGACGTCCTTTTCGCCCGCGGACTCCCGCGCCCGACCGATCGCCTCCTCGACCCCGTCGACGAAGGTGTATGTCGTTGTTCCGCGGACGAGCGGCTCGCGTTCGTGGTGCGTCACGACGAACACCGGCCCGTCGAAGGGCGGATCGTCGCCCCACCAGCTGTTCGCGTTCGGGTCGTCCTCCCACGAGCCCTCGCCGCCGCTGAACATCCGCCGGCCCATGACGAACGCGCCGGTGCGATCGTGCATCGCGCGGACGAGCTCGTCGTCAGCGTTCCTTTCGCCGCCTTCGCGGCCGTGCTGCTCGCGCCAGCTCCCGAGCCCGACGATCCACTGATGCAGGTCCTCGCCTTGCTCGCCGAGCGGGTCTTCCAGCGTCTGGTTCGGCCCGGCGACGAAGCCGTCGAGGGACATCGTGATGTTGAGAATGGTTGCCATGCTCTAGAGACTCTTGCAGAGGGAGAAGATCATCGTAGGATGCGGATGCGCGTGAGGGCGCAACCGGTCCGCGGGCAGGGCAGAGCCCACCTCCCGAAGTCGCAGCACCACATCCGATCTCTTCTCCGCCCGACGACGCGGACACGGGCCCAAGGAGGGAGGTCGCATGAACCTCGAGCAGCTCCGCAAGCAGGCGAAGGAGCTCGTCAAGGCGGCGCGGGCGCTGGTGCTCGCCCGGGAGCACGGATACCGGAGCTGGCCGGAGCTCGTTGTGGCCGCCGAAGCAAGCGTCGACGGCTTCCTGGAGGCAGCCACGAGCGGACGGCGCGAGCGGGCGGAGGCGCTGCTCGCCGCACGGCCCGGAGATCGAGCAAGACCCGTGGACGCGGCTGGTGCTCGGGCGTGGCTGGGACGGCGATCCGAACCAGCCGGGCGGACCGCAGAACTGGGCACCGATCCTCTACGCCTGCCATTCGGTCTATGCGAACGTCGAGCTCCTCCGTGAGCTCCCGGCACGTCGCGGTGGCGGAGCTGCTCGTCGAAGCGGGAGCCGAGATCCAGCCCCGCTTTCTCGAGGAGGCGGCCGGGCCGCTGCTCGAGTGGCTACAGTTACAACTCCCCGGAGAGCTTTGAACGGCAGCTTGGCGACCGGGTTACCAAACGCCTAAAGAGCCCGCGGAGCCTCCGCTCCCGCACTCTTTAGGACGGGAGCGTTTTTGTGAAGGCGACGATCGAACAACTCAAGGAGCTTCTCGACGAGCGGATCGTCGTGCTCGACGGCTCGTACGGCGTCCTGATCCAGAAGACGGTCAAGGGCGAGGAGGCGTACCGGGGCTCACGGTTCGCGGATCACCCGCGCGACCTCGCGGGCGACCCGGATCTCCTCAACCTCACGCAGCCGGTCGTCGTCCGCGACATCCACCGCTCCTACCTCGCAGCCGGCGCCGACGTCGTCACGACGAACACCTTCACCGCGACGACGATCGGGCAGGCCGACTACGGGCTCGAGCCGTTCGCCTACGAGATGAACGTCGAGGGTGCCCGGCTGGCGCGCGAGGCCGCGGACGAGCTCGACCGGCCGGCCTGGGTCGCCGGCTCGATCGGCCCGCTCAACGTCTCGCTCTCGCTCTCGCCGAAGGTCGACGACCCGGCGTTCCGCAGTGCGACGTTCGACCAGGTTCGCCACGCCTATGCCGAGCAGATCCGGGCGTTGGCAGAAGGCGGAGTCGACATCCTCATGGTCGAGACGATCTTCGACACGCTGAACGCGAAGGCCGCGATCGTCGCCGCGAAGGAAGTGGCACCCGACCTACCGCTCTGGATCTCGTTCACCGCGATCGACAAGAGCGGCCGGAACCTCTCCGGCCAGACGGTCGAGGCGTTCTGGACGTCGATCGAGCACGCCGATCCTTTCATCGTCGGTGTCAACTGCTCGCTCGGCGCGACGGAGATGCGCCCGTTCGTCGAGGACCTCTCGCGAGTCGCGACGACGTACGTCGCCTGCCATCCGAACGCCGGCCTCCCGAACGCGATGGGCGAGCACGACGAGCAGCCGGGCGACACCAGCCGCATCCTCGGAGAGTTCGTCCGCGAGGGGCTCGTCAACGTCGTCGGCGGCTGCTGTGGGACGACGCCGGAGCACATCGTGTCCATCGCGGACGCGTCCAGGTGCCTGGCACCAAGACGTGTCTCCGGTGGAGGACGCCGCACGCGCTACAGCGGCCTCGAGCCGTTCGAGATCGGGCCCGACACGGGGTTCGTGATGGTCGGCGAGCGGACGAACGTGACCGGTTCAGCCAGGTTCCGCCGGCTGGTCGAGGCGGACGACTTCCAGGGCGCCGTGGACGTCGCGCTGGAGCAAGTCCGGGGCGGGGCGAACCTGCTCGACGTGAACATGGACGCCGACCTGCTCGACTCCGAGCAGGCGATGACCACCTTCCTGAACGTGATCGCTACCGAGCCCGAGGTCGCCCGGATCCCGATCATGGTCGACAGCTCCCGCTGGTCGGTGCTCGAGGTGGGAATGGAATGCATCCAGGGCAAGGGCGTCGTCAACTCGATCAGCCTCAAGGAGGGCGAGGAGCCGTTCCTCGAGCAGGCGCGCACCATTCGCCGGTACGGCGCCGGCGTCGTCGTCATGGCCTTCGACGAGCAGGGGCAGGCCGACACCGTTGAGCGCAAGGTCGAGATCTGCGAGCGCGCGTACCGGCTGCTCGTCGACGAAATCGGCTTCCCGCCCGAGGACATCATCTTCGACCCGAACGTCCTTGCGGTTGCGACCGGGATCGAGGAGCACGACGAGTACGCCAAGAACTTCATCGACGCTCTGCCGCTGATCAAGGAGCGCTGCCCCGGTGTGCGCACGAGCGGCGGCATCTCCAATCTCTCGTTCTCGTTCCGCGGCAACGACATCGTCCGCGAGGCGATGCACGCCTCCTTCCTCTACCACGCGATCCAGGCGGGGCTCGACATGGGCATCGTCAACGCCGGCCAGCTCGCGGTCTACGAGGACATCCCGCCCGAGCTGCTGGAGCACGTCGAGGACGTGATCTTCAACCGGCGGCCCGACTCGACCGAGCGCCTCGTCACGTTCGCGGGGACCGTCGCCGGGGAGGGCACAAAGCGCGAGCTCGACACCGCGTGGCGCGAGGCGCCGGTCGAGAAGCGGATCGAACACGCGCTCGTCCACGGGATCGTCGACCACATCGAGGCCGACACCGAGGAGGCCCGGCAGAAGCTTCCACGGCCGCTCGACGTGATCGAGGGCCCGCTCATGGGGGGAATGCAGGTCGTCGGCGACCTGTTCGGCTCCGGGAAGATGTTCCTGCCGCAGGTCGTGAAGAGCGCGCGCGCGATGAAGCGCGCCGTCGCCTACCTCGAGCCGTTCATGGAGGCCGAGGCAGAGGAGGACGGCGGCCGCCCGCCTGCCGCAAAAGTCGTCCTCGCCACCGTCAAGGGCGACGTCCACGACATCGGCAAGAACATCGTCGGGGTCGTTCTCGGCTGCAACAACTACGAGGTGATCGACCTCGGCGTGATGGTCCCGGCCGACAAGGTCCTCGACACCGCCGTCGAGCAGGGCTGCGCCGTCGTCGGGCTGTCCGGGCTGATCACGCCCTCGCTCGACGAGATGGTCAACGTCGCGCGCGAGATGGAGCGGCGCGGCATGGAGCTGCCGCTGCTGATCGGCGGCGCAACGACGTCGAAGCAGCACACTGCGGTGAGAATCGCGCCTGCCTACAACCAGCCGACGATCCACGTCCTCGACGCCTCGCGCGTCGTCGGCGTCGTCTCCGACCTGCTGGACTCGGCCCGGCGCGTCACGCTCGAGCAGGAGAACGCCGAGCTCCAGGACCGGCTCCGCGACCAGCACGCGGAGAAGGAGCGGAAGCCGCTGCTGCCCATCGAGGAGGCCAAGGCCAACGCGGAGGAGGTGGACTTCACGGAGCTCGCGGTTCCCGAGTTCACCGGCACGCGCACCGTCGAGCCCGACCTCGCCACCCTCGTCGCCTACATCGACTGGCAGTTCTTCTTCCACGCCTGGGAGCTGAAGGGCAAGTTCCCTGCGATCCTGGAGCAGCCCGCCGCCAGGGAGCTCTTCGACGATGCGCAGGCGCTCCTCACGCAGATCGTGGACGGCGAGCTTCTCCAAGCCAAGGGCGCCTACGGCTTCTGGCCGGCGAGCTCGGACGGCGACGACATCCTCCTCGAGGACGGGACGCGGCTCGCGATGTTGCGCCAGCAGTCGGCGTACGGTGACGCCCGCCCGAACCGGTCGCTCGCCGATTACGTCGCGCCGGAGAACGACCACCTCGGCGGCTTCGCGGTCGCGATCCACGGCGCGGACGAGCTCGCCGCCGCCTACGAGGCCGAGCACGACGACTACCACGCGATCATGGTCAAGGCGCTCGCCGACAGGCTCGCCGAGGCTTTCGCCGAGTACCTCCACCAGCAGGCGCGGCGCCGGTGGTACGAGACAGGCCCCGAGCTCTCCAGCGAGGAGCTCATCGCCGAGCGTTTCCGCGGGATCAGGCCGGCGTACGGCTACCCCGCCTGCCCCGACCACACCGAGAAGCGAACGCTCTTCGGCCTGCTCCCGGTCGCCGAGGTCGGCGTCGAGCTGACCGAGACCTGCGCGATGATGCCGGCCTCCGCCGTCAGCGGCATCTATCTCGCGCATCCAAAGGCCCGCTACTTCTCGGTCGGGCGGATCGGCCGCGACCAGGTCGAGGACTACGCCGGCAGAAAGGGAATCCCGGTCGAGGAGGCGCAACGTTGGCTCAGACCGAACCTCGCATACGACCCGGAGGCAGAGGCAGCCCCGGCGGCAGTCTGAGCTATCCTCCTCGGGAGGCGCCCGTGAGGGCGTCTGTCGCATTCTTATGAGGACGACACTGAAGCGAGGAGTCGGTCGTGCGGCCGGCGGAAACGGAAACGGCTACGCCGCGCTGCCGCCCGGCCTGACGGCGGTCAGCCATTACCGGCAGCCGCGCCGGCGCGGCGGGATCCCCGGCCTGATCGCACGGATCTTGTTCTTCCTCCTCGCGGCCGTGACCTCGCTGGCGCTCGGGGTTGCCGGCGGCTACTGGCTCGACGGCGAGCAGACGGTCGTCGACATCGACCGCGCCTCGCGGAAGGACCCGCAGATCCGCAAGGCGGCGCAGAAGCTGAACATCAGGCTTCCGGGCCGGCCCGCGATCGCAATGGTCGTCGGCCAGGACTTCCGGAAGTGGGCCAAGGAGGAGGAGCGCGGCGGCCGTGCCGACACGGTGATGCTCCTCCGCGCGGACCCGAACGCCGGGACGATGTCCACGATCTCGTTCCCCCGCGACCTGATTGTCGACATCCATTGCCCGGGCCGCTCCTCGTTCCCGGGCCCGATCAACTCGGCGTACGCGCTCTGCGGTCTCCAGGGAACCGTGGAGACCGTCAAGCAGCTGACCGGCCTCCCGGTCCACTACCTCGTCACGATCGACTATCGCGGCTTCATCCAGACCGTCGACAAGATGGGCGGGGTCTGGATCGACGTCGATCGCCGGTACTTCAACGACAACTCGAATCCCGGGCCAGAAGGAACGTTCCCGCCGATCGACCTCCAACCGGGCTACCAGCAGGTCTCCGGCCGCGGCGCGCTCTCGTATGTGCGCTACCGGCACACGGACTCCGACCTCTACCGCATCGAGCGCCAGCGCCTCTTCATGCGCGCGCTGAGCGAACGCGTCTCGAGCGCGTTCAGCATCACCTCACCGGGGACGATTCCCAAGCTGACCAAGATCGCGCGCGACAACATCAGGATCGCGAAGGGCGCCGAGAAGGCGCTCGATCCGGACGAGTTTCGAGCCTGGGCGTTCTTCGCGCTCCAGCTACCGTCGGGGCGGATCTTCCAATCGAAGATCGGCGGGCTCTACGGGTCCGGAACCGAAGGTGACCCGCTGCGCACCGAGTCGTCGAACATCCAGGCGGCGGTCGAGGAGTTCCAGACTCCGGACGTCGTGGCGGGCGAGAAGGCGACAGCCGCCGCGCTCGGCCAGCGGCCGCGCCTCCCGGGTGTCAAAGCGCCGCCTCCAGGCCGAACGTCCATGGTCGTCCTGAACGGCAACGGAGTCACGGGCTCGGCTGCGAATGCGAGCTATCTGCTGGGCCGGCGCGGCTACCGGACGCTGCCGCCACCCGAGGGCGTGCTCGCGAACGCGCCGCCGCCGAACCGGTTCAAGACGGAGGTCTACTTCGACCCGCGGCAGCGCGGCTCCCGCGGCGCAGCCCGCTCGGTCCGCAACCTGTTCGGCACTGCGGTGGTCAAGGGGCCGATGACGCCCGAGATCGCCGGCTTCGCGAACACCGCAATGCTCGTCGTCGTGGTCGGGAAGACCTTCCACAACAACCTCGCGCCGGCGCCGGCCGACAGGACGCCGAAGCGCCGGCCGCCGAACACGGTCCGCAACCCCGGCGCCTCACTCTCGCAGCTTCGGGCGGTCCGCCACCGCGTGGACTTCCCGCTCATGGTCCCGAGCCAGATCGAGCGGAGCTCATCGCTGCACTTCGAGAACCCGGTGCGCGTCTACGCGATGAAGAAGGGCGAGCGGGCCGTCCGCATGACGTTCAGCACCGGAATCCAGGAGTACTGGGGCATCCAGCAGACGAGTTGGGAGGACGCGCCGGTGCTGGAGAGCAAGAACGTGAGCCGGCGGATCGGCAACCGGGACTTCGACCTCTACTACGACGGTTCGCGTCTGCACATGGTCGTGCTCCGTACCGGCGAGGCGAACTACTGGGTCGTGAACACCCTCCGTGACACGCTCTCCAACGAGACGATGCTCTCGATCGCCCGCGGGCTGAGGCCGCTCGGGGGAAAGAAGCAGTGAGCAGGATCGGGATTTTCGGCGCCGGCTGGGTCGGCGTCGTCACGGCTGCGTGCTTCGCCGAGCTCGGCCACGAGGTCGTCGTCAGAGACGTCTCCGAGGAGCGGATCGACGCGCTGAGGGGTGGAGGGCTGCCGTTCCACGAGCCCGGCCTCGTCGACCTCATCGAGCGGAACGCGGAGCGCCTGATGTTCACGCTCGATGCGGAAGAGGCCGCGCGGGACACCGAGTTCCTCTACGTGTGCGTCGGAACGCCGTCGACGTACGCCGGCGACGCCGACCTCTCCTACGTGTGGAGCGTCCTCGACGACCTGCCCGAGCTCACCGGACGGCCGGTCCTCGTCATGAAGAGCACGGTGCCCGTCGGAACGGGCGACAAGGTGCGTGCCGCGCTCGACGCGCGGGGGCTCGACCACGTCGGCTACGCCTCGAATCCCGAGTTTCTCTCCGAAGGGACCGCTGTGCGCGACTTCATGTCGCCGGACCGGATCGTGATCGGCGCCTTCGACCAGGCCGACGGCGACCGGGTCGAGGAGCTGCACGCGAGCCTGGACGCACCTGCCGTCCGCTCCGACGTCGCCTCCGCGGAGATGATCAAGCTCGCGGCCAACGCGTTCCTGATGACGCGGATCAGCTTCATCAACGAGATCGCGAACGTCTGCGAGCTCGTCGGCGCCGACGTGCAGGAGGTCGCGCGCGGAATCGGGCTCGACCACCGCCTCGGCCCGCACTTCCTGCGCGCGGGGATCGGATATGGCGGCTCTTGTTTTCCGAAAGATGCGTCCGCGCTCAAGCAGCTCGCGTCGAACTCGGGCTACCACTTCCAGCTGCTCTCCGCGGTGATCGAGGTAAACGAGCTCCAGAAGCGCCGCGTCGTCGCGAAGCTCCAGAAGCACCTGGGCAAGCTGCGCGGCAAACGCGTCGCTCTGCTGGGGCTCGCGTTCAAGCCGAACACCGACGACATGCGCGAGGCGCCGAGCATCGTTCTCGCCTCCAGGCTCCTGGCCGAGGGGGCGGAGGTGCGCGGCTGGGATCCCGTCGCGAGCCCGGGGGCGCTGATGAATGGCGTCGAGATCCGCGAGTCGGTCGTCGACGCCGTGACGGACGCGGACGCCGCCGTCATCGTCACCGAGTGGGACGAGCTGCGCGAGCTGCCCCGGGAGGAGATCCGCGCTGCGATGCGGAACCCGCTGATCGTCGACGGCCGGAACATCCTCGATCCGGACGCGGTACGCCGGGCGGGCTTCGCCTACGAGGGCATCGGCCGGCCTACGTCGCCGCTCTCGGGACTGCCCGAGACGAGCGAGCCCGAGCACGAGCTCGCGTAAGAGTCTCCGGGCGACACGCGGCTTCCGGCCCGCGATCACGCGGCGCCAGAGCCGACCCTCGTCGTCGCCAAGGCTATCTAGCCTTGGCTCCTCCGAGTGCGCGCTCTGGCTTGGTGCTCGCGACCCGGAAGCGGGGCAGCGTCCCCGAAGAGGCACTAGCGGTGGAAGCGATCATCCTCGCCGGCGGGAAGGCCGAGCGGCTGGGCGACGCAGCCGAGGGCCGTCCCAAGGCGCTCGTCTCGATCGCAGGCCGACCGCTCGCCGCCTACCAGATTGCCTTGCTCGCCAAGGCCGGCGTCGACCGTGTCCTGATCAGCTGCGCCGCCGGCCAGGAAGCGGCGTTCGAGCAGGAGCTCGCGGACCTCGACGTCGAGCTGGTGCTCGTGGGCGAGCCCGAGCCGCTCGGACGGGGCGGGGGACTGCGGCTGGCCGCCCAGCAGCGGCGCGAAACCGGCCCGGTCTACGCGCTGAACGGCGACGAGCTCTTCGACCTCGAGCTGCACGACGTGCTCGCGCGGCATCTCGAGACCAGCCCGGCGGCGACGATCACGGTCGCGCCGTTGCGCAGCCACCTGGGTGTCGTCGACCTCGGTCCGGACGACGTGGTCGCCGGCTTCCGGGAAGCGCCGCTCCTGCCCTTCTGGGTCAACACCGGCCTGTACGTGCTCGACGACGAGGCGATCGCGCGGCTCCCCGAGCGCGGCGATCACGAGAACACGACCTTTCCCGAGCTGGCGGCGGAGGGACGGCTTCGAGCCTGGCGCCACGAGGGGCTCTGGCTGACGGTGAACACGCCGAAGGACCTCCGAGTCGCGCAGGAATTCGTGGAATCGAACCCCGAGCGGTTCGCCTAGCCCGGTGAGATGATTGCCATGTGTCGAGGGACCGGTTGTCCCCCAATCTGACGTTGCTGGATCGCTGGGCCTTCGAGCCCCGGCGCGTCGACAAGCCGTGGGGGTACGAGCTGATCTGGGCGCTCACCGACGCGTACTGCGGCAAGCTGCTCGTCGTCCGGTCGGGACAGGCCCTGTCGATGCAATTCCACCGCGAGAAGGACGAGTCGTGGTACGTCCTGGAGGGCCGTGCGGAGATCGTGATGGCGGCGGCGGGGGAGAAGGCCCCGACGCGTGAGGTGGTCAAGCCGGGCGCCGCCTTCCGCATCACACCTGGCACCGTGCACCGCGTGAAGGCGCTCGAAGACACGACGATCCTCGAGGTGTCGACGCCACAGATCGACGACGTCGTCCGTCTGGAGGACGCGTATGGACGGGAGGGAACCTCCGCGCCGTAAGCATCCTTGACACGCTTGTGTTAAGGTTGTCCCCGATGGACGGGCTCACCGTGGGTGCGGCGGCGAATGCGACCGGCTGGTCGGCGCGCATGCTGCGCTACCTCGAACGCGCCCGGCTCGTCGTCCCACGGCGCTCGGCCTCCGGCTACAGGCTCTACGGCCTCCGCGAGCTCAATCAGCTGCGCTCGCTCAGGCAGCTGCGAAGCCGGTTCGGGGCCGAGCTCACCGACATCGCCTTCGCCGCGCGGCTTCGCCGCGAGCCGGACCTCCGCGGCGCCGTCGACACGTGGCTCGCAGGCTCCGAGGTCGGGTCGGCCGACTGGGTCGACTGGGAACAGCGAAAGCACGAGCGGCTCCTTGCCGCCTAACTAGACTCCCGCAGTCAACGAGACAGAGAGAGAGCTAATGGCCACCACGAAGCGCTACGACGTCAAGGACCTGTCACTTGCAAGCGAAGGCGTACGACGGATCGCCTGGGCGGACCGGCAGATGCCGGTGCTCGCCGCGATCCGCGAGCGCTTCGAGACCGAGCAGCCGCTCTCCGGGTACCGGATCGCGGCATGCCTCCACGTCACGACCGAGACCGCCAACCTCGCCCGCACCCTCAAGGCCGGCGGCGCCGACGTCGTGCTCTGTGCGTCGAACCCGCTATCCACGCAGGACGACGTCGCCGCGGCGCTGGTGGACGAGTTCGACGTCTCCGTCTTCGCAATCAAGGGCGAGGACAACGACACGTACTACCAGCACATCGAGGCGGCCGTCGACCACAAGCCGCAGCTGACCATGGACGACGGTGCCGACGTCATCGGCGTCCTGCACGCGCACCGCCGGGAGCAGCTCGGCGACATCATCGCCGGGACGGAGGAGACGACCACCGGCGTCATCCGGCTGAAGGCTCTCGAGGCCGACGGCGCGCTCGGGTTCCCGATCATCGCCGTCAACGAGGCGCAGACGAAGCACCTCTTCGACAACCGGTACGGGACGGGGCAGTCGACGATCGACGGGATCATCCGCGCGACGAACACCCTTCTGGCCGGCAAGCGGTTCGTCGTGTCTGGTTACGGCTGGGTCGGCAAGGGCGTCGCTATGCGTGCGAAGGGCATGGGCGCGCACGTCATCGTCACGGAGGTCGACCCGCTGCGCGCGATCGAGGGCGCGATGGACGGGTTCGAGCTGATGCCGATGGCGGAGGCCGCCCAGGTCGGGGACATCTTTTGCACGGCGACCGGCGACAAGTCCGTCATCGCCCGCGAGCACATGGAGCGGATGAAGGACGGTGCGATCCTCGCCAACACCGGTCACTTCAACGTCGAGATCGAGATTTCCGCACTCCGGCAGATGGCGGTCGAGTCCCGCGAGGCGCGCGCGTTCGTCGAGGAGTTCACGCTCGAGGACGGGCGGCGGCTCTACCTCCTGGGCGACGGTCGGCTGATCAATCTGGCCGCCGCCGAGGGCCATCCGGCGATCGTGATGGACATGTCGTTCGCGAACCAGGCCCTCTCCGCCGAGTACGCGGTGGATCATGCAGCCGAGCTCGAGCGCAAGGTCTACCCGGTGCCGGACGAGATCGACCGCGAGATCGCCCGGCTCAAGCTCGACACGATGGGGATCACCGATCGACCGGCTGACCGAGGAGCAGGCGAACTACCTGGCCTCCTGGAACGAGGGGACCTAGTCTGAAGGCACTGGTGCTGGCGGCCGGGTACGCCACCCGGCTCCGGCCGCTCACCAACCACGTCGCAAAGCCGCTCTTGCCGCTGGCGGGGCGGCCGATGCTCGACTACCTGTACGACCGGATCGCCGAAGTCGGCGAGGTGGACGAGGTGCACGTCGTCACGAACTCGCGCTTCGCGGACGACTTCCGAGCATGGGCAGGGACGGGCGAGCGTGCGGTGCCAGTGGTCGTGCACGACGACGGGACGACGTCCGACGACGATCGGCTCGGGGCAGTCGGGGACATGGCGTTCGCGATCGACCATGGCGGGCTGGAGGGCCAGGATTTGCTCGTCCTGGCCGGTGACAACCTGATCGGCTACGGGCTCGACGAGCTCGTTTCGTTCTGGCGCGGCAAGGGCGAAGGCGCGGCCACGGCCGTCCACCGCGTTACAGACCCGGAGCTGATCAAGCAGTACGGCGTCGTCGAGCTGGACGAGGACGACCGCGTCGTCTCGCTCGAGGAGAAGCCGTCCGAGCCGCGCAGCGACCTCGCCGCAACGGCGACGTACCTCTATCCGGCGTCGGTCGCTGGGTTGATCCCCGGCTATCTCGCTGCCGGCAACTCGCCCGACGCACCGGGCAACTTCCTCGTCTGGCTCCATACCCGCGAGCCGGTGTACGCGTATCGGTTCACCGGCGACTGGATGGACATCGGGGACCCGCAGCAGCTCCTCGACGCGGACAACCTGATGCGTGAGCGGGCGGGCCTTCCGGCCCGCTCCGAGTACTCGCTCGAGAAGTAGCACTCTTGGCACGGATCCGTGCGCCACGCGCGCGGATTTCCGGGCTAGCGTCGAGGTGATGTGCTTCTCGACCTTTTCCTGCCTCGCCGTTGCGTTTCCTGTGCCCGTCTGGGTGAGGATCTCTGCACGGACTGCCGGGCTGCGCTCCCGCTCCTGCTCGGCACGCACTGCGCTCGCTGCGGCGCGCCGACGGTCTGGCCGGTCCTGCGCTGCCGCGAATGCTCGGGCCGTCGGCTCGCGTTCGCCTCCGCTCGCGCAGCAGTGGCATACGAATCACATGTGCCCGCGGTCGTCGCCGCGTGGAAGGAGCGCGGGCTCCGGCGGCTGGCCGAGCTGGCGGCGGACGTCGTCGCTGACTCCCTCGCGTGCCCGGTCGCCGACGCCGTCGCGTTCATCCCGCCCGACGGTGACCGCAGCGTCCGGAGAGGCCACCATCCGGCGGAGCGTCTCGCCCGCGAGCTCGGGCGACGCTGGGCGCTGCCTGTGATCGCCATGCTTGGCCGCACGCGCGCTCCGCGGCCCCAGCGCGGGCTCGCACTGGTCGAGCGTCGGCGGAACGTCGCGGGCGCATTCGTGGCCCGGGAACGAGTCCCGAAGAGGCTCGTGCTCGTCGACGACGTGTACACGACGGGAGCCACGGCGACGGCCGCGGCATCGGCACTCCGCAAGGCGGGAGCGGCCCGGGTCGACGTGGTCACCTTCGCGCGTGCCGTCCGGTCAATACAATCGACGGCTCGACCGGCAACGGCGATCTCGGGAGGGCTTCGTGCGACTCCAGGTGAAGGGCAAGAACGTCGAGGTCACCGACTCGATTCGTGAGTACGCGGAGGAGAAGCTCTCGAAGCTCGGGCGCCAGCTGGCGGACCCGACGCGCGTGGAGCTCGAGCTCGCAGTCGAGCGGAACCCCTCGATCGCGCAGAACCACGTTGCGGAGGCGACGATCTGGACGAAGGGGCCGATCCTCAGGGCGCGGGAAGCGTCCGCGGATCACAAGTCCTCGATCGATCAGCTGGTGGATAAGCTGGAACGGCAGGTGAAGCGCTACCGCGAAAAGCGGCGGTCGAGGCGCGATCGCCAGCTGCCCGAGGCCGGGATCCCGGAGGATGCAATCCCGATGGACGAGGAACCGAGGATCGTGAAGTCCAAGCAGTTCGCGGTCAAGCCGATGGGACCGGAGGAGGCCGTGCTGCAGCTCGAGCTCGTCGGCCACGACTTCTTCGTCTTCCAGAACGCCGACACCGGCGACATGAACGTCGTCTACCGGCGGCGCGACGGCGCCTACGGCTTGATCGAGCCGCAGATCTGAGAGCAAGGAAGTGCCGTTTCTGCGCAGGCGGGAGAAGCCGCTGCACGAGCAGCTCGCCGAAGGCACCGGCCTGCTCGAGTGGCGGTCGAAGCACGCGCCCGTCTACCCGCCGTCCTTCGCGGGAACGCTGGACGTCCTGCACGGCGGCAAGCCGCGCCAGTGGGATGCGGTCGGCACCGCCGAGGCGCCCGGCCTGCCCGGCAACACGTTCGAGTTCACGGTGCTCCCGGACTCCACCCTCCTGGTGGACGACGAGTTGCCCGAAGACGCGCTCTCTCCGCTGGCCGAGGCGGTCGAGCAGTCGATCGCGCCGCCCTACCGGGCGAGGGCGGTCCGCAGCGAGGGCGACCTCTGGGCGGTCGCGGCCAACGCGATCCAGGTCGTGGAGCTTGCCGAGGAGATCTCCGGCGACACGGTCAGCCTTGCCGTGCAAGACGGCGAGCGCACGCTGACCGTCGACGAGCGACCGGGCTGGGAGAGCATCCCGGCTCTCGAGGAGATCGGCGCCGCTGTCCATCCCGACTTCGTCCTCAGCGCCGAGCGCCTCGACGGCAATCTCTGGGCGGTCGAGGTAAACCCTTTGTGAACGCCTGATCCCCGCTCAGGGGCGGGCGACCTGCCTCCGATACCCTAGGTCTGTGGCCACGGACCTCGGCAACTTCGAGAAGTTCCTCCGCATCGGCGAAGGCCGGCGGCTCAAGCGGCTAGGCAAGCAAGCCGCCTACATCGGCACGCTCGAAGAGGAGTTCGAAAAGGCCGACCTGCCCACGAAGACAACCGAGTTCCGCCAGCGGCTCGAGAACGGCGAGACGCCCGAGGACATCCTCTTCGAGGCCTACGCAGCCGTCCGCGAGGCGTTCAAGCGGACGATGGGCGTCCGGCTCTTCGACGTCCAGCTGATGGGCGGAATCGCGCTCCACGAGGGCGACATCGGCGAGATGAAGACCGGTGAGGGCAAGACGTTCGTCGCGACGATGCCCCTGTACCTGAACGCGCTGACGGGCAGGAACGTCCACCTCGTCACCGTCAACGACTACCTCGCCAAGCGCGACCCCGAGTGGACGAAGCCCGTCTGGGACGCCCTCGGGATGAAGGTCGGTTACATCCAGAACATGATGCCGTTCGCCGAGCGCAAGCGAGCGTACGAGGCGGACGTCACCTACGGAACGAACTCGGAGTTCGGCTTCGACTACCTCCGCGACAACATGGCCGTCGCGCTCGAGGGGACCGTGCAGCGCGGGTTCGCCTACGCGATCGTCGACGAGGTGGACTCGATCCTGATCGACGAGGCGCGGACGCCGCTGATCATCTCCGGCGAGCCAGAGGTTGCTGCGAGCACGTACTACGACTTTGCGCGGGTCGTGAAGACGCTGGAGGGGCAGCAGAGCGAGGGACTGACGCCGAAGGGAATCGACGAGACCGAGCAGTCAGGAGTCGACTACACCTTCGACGAGAAGCACAAGACGGTCTCGCCAAGCCAGTCGGCACTCGACCAGGTCGAGCACGCCCTCAAGATCGACAACCTCTACGACCCCCGCAACGTCCAGCTTGTCAACCACCTGAACCAGGCGCTGAAGGCGCAGGCGCTCTACCACAAGGATCAGGACTACGTCATCCAGGACGGCGAGGTCAAGATCGTCGACGAGTTCACGGGTCGGATCATGGAAGGGCGCCGCTGGTCGGAAGGCTTGCATCAGGCGATCGAGGCGAAGGAGGGCGTGCGGATCCAGGAGGAGAACGTCACCCTCGCGACGATCACGCTCCAGAACTACTTCCGCCTCTACGAGAAGCTCGCCGGGATGACCGGTACCGCGAAGACCGAGGAGAAGGAGTTCGTCGAGATCTACGGCCTCAACGTCGTCGAGATCCCCACGAACGTCCCGGTCGTGCGCGAGGACAACAACGATCTGATCTTCAAGACGAAGGACGCGAAGTTCGACGCGGTGATCGAGGACATCGCCGAGCGCAACGAGGCCGGGCAGCCCGTGCTCGTCGGCACGATCGACGTCGAGACGTCCGAGCATCTCGCGCAGCGCCTGCAGCGTCGCGGGGTCCCGCACAACGTCCTGAACGCGAAGCAGCACGAGCGCGAGGCCGAGATCATCATCGACGCCGGCGAGATCGGCGCCGTCACGATCGCGACGAACATGGCGGGCCGCGGCGTCGACATCAAGCTCGCCGAGGGCGTCCGCGAGCTCGGCGGCCTCTACGTCCTCGGGACCGAGCGCCACGAGGCGCGCCGCATCGACAACCAGCTGCGCGGCCGCTCGGGCCGTCAGGGTGACCCGGGCGAGTCCCGCTACTACCTCTCGGGCCAGGACCAGGTCGTGCGCCTGTTCGCCGGCGACCGGATCTACAACATCATGGAGCGCTTCAAGCTCCCGGAAAACGAGCCCATGGAGGCCTCGATCCTCTCGAAGCAGATCGAGAGCGCCCAGAAGAAGGTCGAGGAGCAGAACTTCGTGATGCGGAAGAACGTCCTCAAGTACGACGACGTCCTCAATGTCCAGCGCCAGGTCATCTACGAGCAGCGCCGCCGGGTGCTCGAGGGCGACGACCTCTCCGAGGACGTCAAGGGCTGGATCGACGAGGTCATCGAGCGCCTGGTCGCCGAGTACACGGCCGAGGAGTACGTCGAGGAGTGGGACATCGCCGAGCTCGTCAAGGCGCTGAACGACATGCTCGGCACCGACATCACCGAGGAAGAGATTCGCGAGGACATCCCCGAGCTGACGCGCGAGGCCCTCGTCGACGACTTCTCGGAGACGGCTCAGGAGGAGTACGCAGACCGCGCGAAGGCGTGGGGTGACGACGTCGCGCGGCACGTCGAGCGGTACGTGGTCCTCCAGGTGGTCGACCAGCGCTGGCGTGAGCACCTCGAGAACATGGACTACCTCCGCGAGGGCGTGCACCTCCGCGCGATGGCGCAGAAGGATCCGCTCGTCGAGTACCGGCACGAGGGGCATCTCATGTTCGAGGAGCTCGGCCAGCTGATCCGCAGCGAGGTCGTCTCGCTCCTGTTCCACGCCGAGGTGACGCCGGGCGACGCCGACGCGCTCCAGGAGGAGATGCAAGGCGGCTTCGAGGAGGACGGCGACGGCTATGCCTACGAGCACCAGTCGCTCGCCGGCTCCGAGGCGATTGCCGCGGCAGGTGCGACGGCGACCGTCGGCGCTTCGGCTACGGCGGTCGCGGCCGGCGCGGTCGGCAGCGGGGGCGGCTCGGTGGCGACCAAGCAGCGCGTCAGCTCCGAGTTCGACAAGGTCGGCCGCAACGACCCCTGCCCGTGCGGCTCCGGCAAGAAGTACAAGAAGTGCCACGGCGCCTAGCCCTCGCGCGGCTGGCGCTGCTTTCGCTTCGCTGAACGTCTCGCGACGTTCAGCGACCTTCCGGAAGCCGGGCAGCGCTTCCGCGCTGCGCGGCTCGGTTGCCGGGTCTGGCGTGGCGGTGATTGTCCGAGGGACTGTCCCTGGGACCTGCCGGGGACAGCCTGGGCTTGTGCGCCAAAGGTGTGCCGATTTCTCCCCGAGCCGGCGGTTTCCAAGTCTGACCCGCTGAACTGGGTGGTCTGCGCGGCCGTGGCCCCGAGGCCAGCAGCCGGCTGAGCTGCGCCGGCCGTCGCTCGGTGCTGGTCCCGAAGCCGCGCCGGCGAGCCAAGTCGCCGGCTGGCGCTACCATCACGCCGCGATGGCAGAGACGACGCAGACCGTCGAGGAGCGCCTTCAGGGGATCGGGACCCAGCTCGCCTGGGTCCGTGAGTACCTTTGACCCCGCTCAACTCCGGTCGCTCACGGCAGAGCTCGAACAGAGGATGGGCCAGCCCGGCTTCTGGGACGACCAGCGCGGCGCGGCGGACATCTCCGCCGAGCACGCTCGCCTGACAAGACGCCTCGAGCGCTACGAGCGGCTCGTCCGCGACTACGAGGACGCCCAGGAGCTGCTCTCGCTCGACGGCGAGCTCGCCGACGAGCTCGACGAGCACCTGCGGCCGATCGAGGACGAGCTCGACCAGCTACGGGAGGACGCGCTCTTCTCCGGCGAGTACGACCCAGGCGACGCGCTCGTCACGATCCACGCCGGCGAGGGCGGCACCGACGCCCAGGACTGGACCGAGATGCTCGTCCGCATGTACCTGCGCTGGGCCGAGCGCCGAGGCTTCAAGGCCGAGACGATCGAGGCGAGCCCCGGCGAGGAAGCCGGGCTCAAGTCTGCGGCGATCACGGTCTCCGGCGAGAACGCCTACGGAACGCTCAAGGCCGAGCGCGGAGTCCACCGCCTCGTCCGCCTCTCGCCGTTCGACTCCGCACACCGGCGCCAGACGTCCTTCGCGCAGGTGATCGTCGCCCCGCTCGTGACCGACGACGCCGAGGTCGAGATCGCCGACGACGACCTCCGCATCGACACGTACCGCGCGAGCGGAGCCGGCGGCCAGCACGTGAACAAGACCGACTCGGCGGTCCGGATCACCCACATTCCGACCGGCATCGTCGTCCAGTGCCAGAACGAGCGCTCGCAATCCTCGAACAAGCAGACGGCTCTGCGGCTCCTGCGGTCCCGCCTCGCCGAGCTCGCCGTGGAGGAGCGGGAAGCCGAGATGGCGCGCGAGCGAGGCGAGGCGCAGAACACGGGGTTCGGCAGCCAGATCCGCAGCTACGTCCTCCACCCGTACCAGATGGTCAAGGATCACCGGACCGAGCACGAGACGGGCAACACCGACGGCGTTCTCGACGGCGACCTCGACCCGTTCATCCAGGCGTACCTCCTGGAAAAGGCGGCCGGAAAGGTCGTCTAGCAGGGCCTTTCGCTAAGCTGATGCGTCGTTCCAGGCCCAGCGACGGCGCCGTGAGCGCGCGCACTGCGATGACAGCCGTAGAGGAAGACACCTTCGTGACAGACACGCCAACCGCCCTGGCGGAGCCAGGCGAACAGGAGACAACGGCCGCCGCGCCGGGCGCGGGGGCGATGATCGTCTTCGAGAGCGTCTCGAAGACGTACGACCCGCACGTCGTGGCCCTCGAGTCGGCGTCCTTCGTGATCGAGAAGGGCGAGTTCGTCTTCCTCGTCGGCCCGTCGGGCTCCGGAAAGTCGACGATGATCCGGCTCCTGCTCAAGGAGCTCGAGCCGACGACCGGCCGGATCGTCATCGGCGGGCGCGATCTCGGACGGCTTCCGCACAGGAAGGTGCCGCAGCTCCGCCGCAACATCGGCTGTGTCTTCCAGGACTTCAAGCTCCTCTCCGACCGGACGACCTCCGAGAACGTCGCCTACGCGCTGAAGGTGCAGGGCGAGAGCCGCAGCGCGATCCGGCGGAAGGTGCCGGAGGTGCTCGGCCTGGTTGGCCTGACGCACAAGGGGAACTCGTATCCCGACGAGCTCTCGGGCGGCGAGCAGCAGCGCGTCTCCATCGCGCGCGCGTTCGTCAACCACCCGCCGCTGCTGGTCTGCGACGAGCCGACCGGCAACCTCGATCCGGACACGTCCGTCGGGATCATGCAGCTCCTCTACCGGATCAACCGCTCGGGCACGACGATCCTGATGGCGACGCACGACCGGGAGATGGTCGACAAGATGCGCCGCCGCGTGATCGCGCTCGAGGACGGTCGCATCGCGCGTGACGAGCGCCGCGGAGGCTACGCGTCCGAATGAGGCTCAAGATGATGCTCAGCGAGGCGGTTCGTTCGATCGGTGCGAACCTCTCGACGACGGTCGCGGCGACCATGACGGTGCTGATCGGGATGTTCCTGCTCGGGCTCGTGATCGCGTTCGCCACCTATGCGCGCTCGTGGAGCGACGACGTGAAGGCGGGCCTCGTGGTCAAGGTCTTCCACGACCGGGACGCCACGCCCCAGCAGGTGAACGCCGTCCGCGTGGTGCTCGAGCAGGATCCGCGCGTCGACAAGGAGCGGATCGAGTTCATCTCGGCAGAGGAGGGCCTGCGCGAGATGCGCCGCACGCGCCCGGACATCTTCAGCAACGATCTCCCGTACAACCCGCTAGGCCCCGCCTGGACGGTGTACCCCACGAAAGCGGAACACGTGGAGGAGATCGCGGCCTCCGTCGGCCAGGGAACGAAGGCGAGCCCATACCCGGACGGCGTCCACAACGTGACGTACGGAAAGGAGAAGGCGAAGCGGATCCTGCGGGTCGCGAACATCATCAACGCGATCTTCGGCATCGCGGTGCTCGTGCTCCTCTCCGCCGCGGCGATCCTGATTGCGAACACGATCCGCCTCTCGATCTTCGCGCGGCGTCGCGAGATCGAGGTGATGAAGCTCGTCGGGGCCACGAACTGGTTCGTGCGTGGCCCGTTCATGCTCGAGGGCCTGATCTGCGGCCTCGTCGGCTCGCTGCTCGCGGTGATCCTGCTCTTCGTGAGCAAGGAGGCCGCTCTGCCGTCGCTGCTCCCGCGGCTGACGAGCGATCCGGACGTTCAGGCGCTCGGCTTCTGGCTGAACGCGATGATCCTCCTCGGCCTCGGCCTCCTGCTCGGCGCGGCCGGTTCGGGCCTCACGCTCCGCCGCTTCCTCCGCGTCTGACCGACTGTCCTCGTCGTCGAGGTCGCTCGGCGCGGGCGCTTTCTCGTCGGCGAGCCGTTCTTCACGCCCGGCTTGCCGGTCACGCTGGACAAGCGCGGGCTCGGCGAGGTCGGCCCCGGAGACCTCGCCGTCGTGACCACTGGGCGGGGGCGTGCTCGGGTCAAGAAGGCCCTCGGGCGGGCCGACCGGCTCGACAACGTCCTCGAGGCGCTGCTCGAGCAGGAGGGGGCGCGGACGGAGTTCGAGCCGCACGACCCGCCGGCCCCGAGCCTGGACGGCCGTGTCGACCTCCGCGAGGAGGTCTGCTTCACGATCGATCCCGACACGGCGCAGGACTTCGACGACGCGATTGCGGTGCGGCGGGAGGGAGACGGCTTTCGCGTCTGGGTCCACATCGCTGACGTCTCGCATTTCGTCCCTGCCGGCTCGCCGCTCGACCGCGGTGCCGCGGAACGTGCCTTCTCCCTCTACATCCCCGGCCGCGTCGCGCCGATGCTGCCACCCGAGCTCTCGAACGACCTGTGCAGCCTTCGCCCGCGCGAGGATCGGCTCTGCGTCACGGTCGAGGTGCCGTTCGACGCGAACATGGAGCTCGGCGAGCCGGCGTTCTACCGGTCGGTCATTCGCAGCCGTGCACGGCTGACCTACGGCCAGGCGGAGCGGATCCTGGGCGGCGAGGAGGCCGCCGAGCCGGAGATCGAGGAAGGCCTCCGGCTGGCCGAGACGGTCGCGCTCGAACTGCGCCGCCGCCGTTTCGCCCGCGGCGCGCTCCGCGTGACGAGCCGGGAGGTCGCATTCGCGTTCGACGAGGACGGCGGCGTCGAGCGCGCCTGGCTCGAGTCCGAGCCGCACGCGCACATGCTCGTCGAGGAGCTGATGATCCTCGCCAACGAGGCCGTCGGCGGGCTACTGGCCGGACGCCGGCGAGAGGCGCTCTACCGCGTCCACGAGCGGCCGGATCCACAGGCCGTCCTGCACCTGCTCGCGAAGCTCGCCGCACTCGAAGTGCCGACGCCGCCGGCGCCCGAGCGGGAGCGTTTGACTCCCGCGTCGGCAGCCAAGCTCGCCGCAGAGACGAGCGAGCGTGTCTCCGACTACGTCGAGCGGTCGGGCCGCGGCTCCGAGGCATTCCCGGCCCTGGTGTTGCGGGCGCTGAAGCAAGCGCGGTACGACGGCCGGAACCTTGGCCACTCCGGCCTCGCCAGCCCCGCCTACGCCC
The DNA here is from genome assembly GCA_963798935.1 of uncultured Actinomycetes bacterium. GTDB lineage: Bacteria > Actinomycetota > Thermoleophilia > Gaiellales > Gaiellaceae > JACDAN01. The sequence continues at coordinate 109,449 of CAWCVG010000017.1, read as the reverse complement.
ACTTCACATCCCCGATCCGCCGCTATCCCGACCTCGTCGTCCACCGCGCGCTCCTGCGGGAGCTCGGCGTCGCCGACGATCCCGCTTCCCGAGGATCTCGGCGAGGCCGCCGAGCATGCGTCCGTCCAGGAGCGCCGATACGCGGACATCGAGTACCGCGCGGACGACATCTGCCTCGCCTGGCTGCTCGAGTCGGTGCTCTTCGACCGCGGCTGGGACGCGACGTTCGAGGGCGAGATCAACGGCGTCATCGGCTCCGGCCTCTTCGTCCGCTTCGGCGAGGTCTTCGAGGGCTACGTCCCGGTCCGGCGCCTGGACGGCGACTACTACGAGGTGAACGAGCTCGGCACGGCGCTCGTCGGACGTCGCACGAAGCGCACGTTCAGGCTCGGCGATCCGATCCAGGTTGCCGTCACCGAGATCAACCGGGCGGAGGGAAAGATCGAGATCCGCCCCGCCAGCAGCCACAATTGATCGATGGCCGGCGGCGAGAAGCTGATCGCAGAGAACCGCAAGGCGCGTCACGAGTACCAGCTGCTCGAGCGCCACGAGGCGGGCCTGGTCCTGACGGGATCCGAGGTCAAGTCGCTCCGGCAGGGCCAGGCTCACCTCCAGCGGTCGTTCGCCGACATCCGGGACGGCGAGCTCTGGCTCGTGGGCTCGCACATCGCCCCGTATGACCAGGCAGGTGACCGGAACCACGAGCCCGACCGGGACCGGAAGCTGCTCCTGCACCGGCGCGAGATCGAGTCACTCATCGGGAAGGTGCAGGAGCGCGGGTTCACGCTCGTCCCGACCCGTCTCTACTTCAAGGACGGGCGCGCGAAGGTCGAGATCGCGCTCGCGAAGGGCAAGGACGTCCGCGACAAGCGCCGCGACATCGCCCGCCGCGAGGCGGATCGCCAGATGGAGCGGGCGCTGAAGCAGCGCTCCCGCTAACCGACTTTCCTGGTTGAAAACCATCTTCGCCGACCCCCCGTAGGACCCCGAGGGCGGCTCGAAGCCGCCAGGTCGATTTGCGGCGAAGAGGGGGGAACTGCATGCAACGACCTTCACGACTGATGCGCGCGTCGCTGCTGGCTGCAGCAGCCGCCGCGACGGCGCTGATTCGCAGGAGCGACCACGGCGCCGGTCGGCGCGCAAGAGACCGGGCCTGCGGTCCTCGATCCCAATCTTCGGGTTCGAACCGTCGTCAGCGGGCTCGTGACGCCCAGCACGATGGCGTTCCTCGGCCCGAACGACTTCCTCGTGGTCGAGAAGAACACCGGGGCTGTCAAGCGCGTCGTGAACGGCGCGGTCCAGGGGACGGTCCTCGACCTCTCAGTCAACAACGCGTCCGAACGGGGCTTGCTCGGGATCGCGCTGCATCCGCGCTTCCCGACCGATCCGGGCGTCTATCTCTTCTGGACCTGCCGGAGCACGGCGCCGCAGTCCGGCGATCCGTTCCAGCCTGAGGAGCCGGCGTGTTTGGACACACCCGCAGCGATGACGGGGCTGCCCGACACCGACGATACGCTCCAGGTGCCGCTGCTCGGAAACCGGGTCGACCGGTTCGAGTGGAACGGCTCGCAGCTCGTCTACGACCAGAACCTGAGGAAGCTGCTCGCGTTCCAGCACGACGGGGCGCCGGATCCGCCGGGGCAGGGCGACTCGGCCCAGCCCGCGCGCGGGAACCATGACGGCGGTCCGATCGCGTTCGGGCCCGACGGAAAGCTGTACGTCGCCGTAGGCGACCTCGGCCGGCGCGGGCAGATGCAGAACCTGCGGAACGGACCGACCCCGCCAACGGACGACGACCAGTTCGGCGGTCCGGAGCCTGACAACGCCCACCTGAGCGGCGTCATCCTCCGACTGAACGACGACGGCTCGACGCCGACGGACAATCCGTTCTTCTCGGCGGGCGCGTCCGTCGGTGGTGAGGCGGGGCGAAAACATCCAGCGCGTCTTCGCGTACGGGCTCCGGAACACGTTCGGGATCGCGTTCGACCCCGCGTCCGGAGCGCTCTGGGACCAGCAGAACGCCGATGACGCGTTCGACGAGATGAACCGCGTCGAGCGCGGGATGAACGGCGGCTGGATCCAGATCATGGGACCCGTCGGTCGCATCGCGCAATTCAAGGCGATCGAGCAGACGCTGCCTCCGTCCGGTGGTCTGGCCGGGGCGCAGCTCCAGCAGATCCGCTGGCCGCCGAGCAACATCGCCAACACCCCGCAGGAGGCGCTGTCGCGCCTGCATGTCCTGCCCGGATCGCACTACAGCGATCCGGAGTTCAGCTGGCGCTTCGCGGTGCCGCCCGCCGGGATCGGCTTCCTTGCGAGCCGGGCGCTCGGACCCCAGTACCGGAACGACCTGTTCGCGGGGGCGGCGACGCCGCTGACCGCCGGTGGATACCTGTTCCGGTTCAACCTGACGGGGAACAGGCGGAAGATCGGCGTCGACGACCCGCGCCTCGAAGATCGGGTCGCCGACAACACCGCCAAGCACGACATCACGGAGAGCGAGAGCCTGCTCTTCGGCACGAACTTCGGCGTCGGAACGGACATCGAGACCGGGCCGAACGGGAACCTCTTCGTGGTCTCCCTCACGCACGGCGCGGTCTACGAGATCTTCCGCCGCTGAGCTCGCGTGGGGCGCGGCTTCGGCCGCGCCCCACGCTTTCCTTCGGTCAGGCTTGACCGCGGGCTACTGGGTGTCCTGCGCGCTGAGTCTCCCCCACGTCGTCCGGAGAGCAGGTAGCCGCTCGGGGAACGGATCCGTCGGATCGACCATTTGCAGCTCGAGATGATGCCGGTGATCCTACGGCGGCTGCCGCGCGATCGTATGGGACGATCGCTGGTCGACCTGCCGACGCGACGTCTCCGAGACGTATTCCGCGCAGCCCGTGACGATTACTCCGACTGCCGATGGAGACGGAGGCGATTCTGACGTCATACGCGTCTCCGGGACGGCGAGCTCTCATCTGTCTTCGCGGGCGTGGACGGGTCGCGGAGGCGTTCTGGCGGCCGCGGAGACGCCCGGTGCCGAGCATCGTCACAAGCCGTCTCAGCGGTCAAGCGCGCACCCGCGGTCTCGCGACGACTGTACCGTCGTTTCGGCCGTCACGGCGTCCTGGTCGCCCTGCCACGGCTCCGCGATCTGGACGATGCTGACCCGGCGATGGACGGGTTTTCCGGGTGCTCGCAGGTGAGCTGCTCCCGGGCGGCGGCTCGGATCCTCTCGCCGGCAAGCGAGAGGGCACGCGGCCTCGTGCGGTTCGGTGGCGAAGCCGAGTGCGGCCGCGTCGGCGATCGCGTACCACATCCCTCCGTACGCGACGTCCGACGGAGATATTGCCGAGGCCGCTCGACCTCGAGCGGCGCATCGAGGCGGTCGGCGAAGCAGGGACGTTCGTGGCTCCACGCTCTCGCAGCGGCCGTCCCGGCAAGCCGCCCGCCCTCGACGACGCCGCCCGGCGCCTCGAGCCGGAGGACGGTCTCCGGCTCGGACATCGTGCGGATGCCGGTCTCGAGCAGCACCGTCGCCGTGCAGATCGTGTTCGAGCCGGACATCGGCGGGTACTCGGTCGGCTCCATGATGATGAAGCCCGCGTCGCAGTCCTCCGCTCGTCGCGGGAACGACCAGGTTCGCGTGACAGGCGACGCTTCCGCGCGGCTCGCGCAACAGCAGGCGCCGAAGCCCGTCGCCGTGCGTCTGCAGGTGCTGCATCTGCTCGAACGACAGAATCGCCGGGCGGCGGGAGCACGCCGCCGACGACGACGTTGCCGACCTCGCCGCCCGCGTGGCAGCCGACGACGGTGATCGTCGCGGAGGGCGCGCATCCTGCACGGGATTCTTGCCGCGCAGAGCCCGGGCTACAATGTGGCACGACATACGGGGGCGACCAGGTTTCGACGTGGTCGGTTCTCCGGCAGAGCTGCAAGCCGAGGTCCCCGGTCGGCCTCGTAAAACAACCGGGAACCAACGCAAGTGCGGATGACAATCACGCACTCGCTGTCGCTGCCTAACCCGTAGCGACGCGCGTCGCCCCGAGCTCGGCCCGTGGCTCGGTCAGCGGCGTCAACCAACGGGCTCGGCGCCAAGGGAATGTCATCGCCCGCGGCGCGACATCCAAAGGATGACTAGCCCGGCGGTTGGTCGGCTGTCCACCGGCCGGCGGGCGAAATTCAAGGGCAGCCTAAGCTTGTAGACGCTCTGTCAGGAGCGGCCTCGGACGGGGGTTCGATTCCCCCCGCCTCCATCGTCGATCGAAGTCCGCCTCCGCTGGCGCGGAGGCATGACGACTTCGATCGAATTGACGTCTTGGCTCGTAACGCTGGCCGATGCCGCATGGCGGCGTGCCCAGACCTCCGGTTTCCACGGCGAAGCTTGTCCCGGCCGCCCTACGATTCGTGGATGAGGCTGGCGCTCGTACTCGCGTTCGCGTTGGTTCCCCACCGGCTCGGCGGCCGCTGGGCTCAATACGCCTGTACGTGTGACGCTGGACGGGGTTGGCGCGCGCGTCCCGGCATGAACGTCCAGGCGGTGTCGGAGGGGGCGTACCGCGCGGCCCACTATGGTGCGGCGACATTCGGCACCGCGCGTTCGAGCGCGACCGATCGGTGGCATCCGCGCGCGGGCGCCACACGCGTCGCTCTTCGAAGGGCCAGGCGTAGATCGGGTTGCCGTCGCGAACCACGTCGAGCAGTGGGCGCGGCTCGCCGAGCTCCTCGCGCCCGACAGGTACATCTCGGGAGCGACTACTTTCTGCGTCGCAGCCGCGGCACGATACCGCGTAGTCGAGGAGCCGGCCGAGTGACGCAGCTCGCTTCGGCGATATAGCGCTCCACGTCGAGCGCGAGGGGATAGCGGTTCGGGAGCACCCGGCGGAGTGAGAGGAAGACGCCGGCCATCCCGAGCCGTGGGTCGCCGCAGCGGCCGAGCGGAGCGAACCGTCCCAGCGCAAGGCGCGGCGCCCCGACGAGCGAGTGCGCGTAGAGCACGCGGACCAGCGCGACGTTCATGAAGAAGCGCTCCGGCGCGCTCTCTGCTTCGGCGAGGTCGCGGTGCTCCAGGTAGGCAACCACGATGCTCGCGTTGTGAGCTCGGTACCAGTTCCGCCCCGTCGGTCTCGCGATGAACTCCAGCCACAGCCGCACGGGCTGCGACGACGGCTGCCCAGCCAGGCCCCCGACGAGTGCGACGGCTTCGCATCCGTCCCGCAGCAGTCGGTCGTTGACCGCCCGCCACCACACGCTGCCGGGCGGCGAGGCGTCGAGCGGATCGAGCACGCCGCGGTGCGCCTGCCAGCGCATGAACGACAGTGCCGCGCGTCGGAACGGCAGGTGTCGCGGGGCGCGGCCGGTCGGCCCGTGGTAGGTCCGCGACGACCAAGGCAATACGCGCCGCGGGATCGTCGCGCGCGGCCGCAACCTGCGCCTCAGCCGAGGCGAGGGCGGCGCCTGAGTACTGGCTCATCGCCGAGAGTGATAGCGAGCGGAGCGACAATCCCGCCGCCCACCTTCGGCTAACTCATCTCGAGGTACGGGTCGAGCGCACGCTGCAGATCGCCGCTTTCCGAGATGACCGGAGACCCCGCGGCGTCGGGTCGGTCGCCCCAGGTCGCGTCCGGCCCGTACACGAGGAAGATGTCCCACGCCGGCGAGCGGTCGCCGCCCGCGAGGATGCGCGCGACCTCGCGTCCGAGCTCGCGGTCGCCGTCCCAGAAGTGCTTCGCACGTGCGTCCACCAGCAGGCCTGCGACCTTCGGATTTGCGTCGCCCGGGAGGATCGGGATCCAGCCGACGTAGACACGAATGTCCGCGTCGGGGTGACGCTTCAGGATGTGCTCCTGCGCCCAACTGGCGCCAGCGCGGCAGGTGTGTCAGGTGGGCGACAGCAGGAGGACGAGACGAGGATGCCCGGCGTCCTGGTTGAACGCGCGCGCGATCTGGTCGACGTTCGAAATCGTCACGAGGTCGCCGGACGCGCCCGCGCTCGCCGGCTCGTCGTCGCTCCCGCCGCAGCCCGCGCCGAGCACGAGCGTGGCGCTCAGGAGGGCCATGATCAGGCGTCCCTTGTCAGCCACTTTCACGGTGGTAGAGCCGGTCGGTCTTCGCCGCCATGATGAAGTCGTTGCGGTGGAGGCCCCTGATCTTGTGCGTCCACCAGGTGACGGTCGTCCGGCCCCACTCGGTGAGGAGCGCGGGATGGTGGCCCTCGTCCTCCGCGACCTGGCCGACGCGCTGGGTGAACTCGAGCGCCTGGGCGAAGTCGTCGAACGCGAATGCTCGGGAGAGTCGCTTGATCCCGTCGACCTCGACGAGATCCCAGTCGGATATATGAGGCCGAAGCTCGTCGATCTCCTCGTCGGAGACGGTTGGCGCGTCCCTGCGGCAGGCGACGCACTTCATCCCGGCCAGCGTGTCCATCGTTTCCGCAGGGTACGCGCACCCCGTCTACCGGCTCGACGTCGCGGCGACGTACAAGAAATAGACCGCGGTCGCGAGCTACGATAGCGCCATGCTGGCCGGCGATAGTGACCGCGAACGTGCGACAGCCGCGCTGCAGGAGCATTACGTCGGCGGCCGCCTGACGCTCGACGAGTTCTCGGACCGCACAGGACGTGTTCTGGCGGCCCGGTCTCGCGCCGAGATCCGGCGCGCGCTCTCGGACTTGCCCCTTTTCGGGGATCCGGCGAGCTCGCGGCTCGTGGACGGTTGCTGGTGCAGTCCGTCGCTCGGAGCGCGATGCTCGTCGTCTTCACCGGCGCGTACCTCGTGTTCAGCTTCGTACTGCTCCTCGTCTTTGGGCTGACGCTGGTTCTCAACGGCGCCTCCGGTACGGCGCTCGTCGGCTTCCTGCTGATCTGGCTCGTCCCGACCTACCTGCTGTCGCGGCTCTGGCACCGGCCGGCGCCAAGATCGCTGAAGCGCTGACGCGCGGCGTTCTTGCCGAACGGGCGTGCGCTGGACTAGCCGACCGCCCTAGTTGATGCGGATGACGAGGAACTCGGCCGGGCGGTGCGGCGCGAAACCGACCACGATGACCAGGCGGCCGTTGTCGATGTCGTCCTGGGTCATCGTCGTTCGGTCGCAGCGGACGAAGTAGGCGTCCTCGGCCGTGGTGGCCGCCAGCGCCCCCTGCCCGAAGAGCGTGAGCATAAAGGTCTCCACGCTGCGCCGGACCTCCCGCCAGAGGTTCTCGCCGTTGGGCTCGAACACGGCCCACCGGGTTCCTTCGACGATGCTGCGCTCGAGGTAGAGCGCGAACCGGCAGACGTTGACGTACTTCCACTCGGGCTCCGTCGTCGTCGCAAGCGTTCGCGCGCCCCAGACCACGAGCCGGCCGTCGAGGGGACGGATCACGTTGACACCCTCCTGGGCGAGGGCGGCGATCGTGGAGTCGGCGAGCCCGACCGTGACGCCTGCTGCGCCTCGCAAGCTGGCCCCGCTGCCTGCCGGCGCCCGCCAGACGCCACGCTCGATGTCGGTCCGCGCGCATACGCCGACGACGGCTCCCGAAGCGGCTGCGTCAGCCGCTGGGACCTTCAGGCGGGGCATGTAGATCGCGGCGTGCCGGGTGGAGCCGAGCGAGCTTGCCCATGCTCCCGACGTCCTCGGGGGCGAGTGAGGCCGGTGCGTCGAGGACGGCGAACGCGCGACGACGCTCGCACAGGTCGATGGCCGCGGAGGCAAGAGTTGCAGCGTCACCGGGATCGAGCGAGCCGGAATCCGGGAGCGCGAGCAACGCGAACGGCACGTCGTCCAGCTTCTGGAGCTCGTCGGCGACGTCGCTCTGCGGTCGGAGCACGTACGCCCGCCGGCCGTCGTTGTCGAAGAAGAGCTTGACGGCCCGGCGCAGGTCGTCGTCGGCGCTGCCGAACTCGCGCTCATACTCCACCAGGCTCGTGACGAGGACAGCCTGCTTCGGCGCCCCGCGTGCTGGCGCGCCGACGAGCGCAGCCGTCGACGTGTCGACGCCCTGGATGTCGCGACCCGGCGAACCCGCACGAATCGTGATCGGTCCGATTCGGATGCGCATGCTAAGCAGTCATTCTCCTATCCGCACGGCGGATCTCAAGCGTTCGAGATTGCCATCGGGATCCAATGCGCAGTTTCGAGGGGCCGCGCGCCTCTGAACCCCAAGCGCGGCCCCTCGCTCCACTCTTGCTCGCGCCTCGTTAGGCCTTCGCGAAGCGACGGTTAGGGCTCTCCCAAAGGACAGTTCAGGAACGGACGGGCCTCACATGAGCACCATTGTTTGGGTTTGCAAACAGGGCTGGCGCGGTTCGATAGCCGGGCTAGACTCGCGTCGCCTCTGAACGTGAGATGTCCAACCAGGCCCGCGCACGCGGGCCGCCGAGGAGGTTCGACGCGTATGAGAGGAATCACGGGGGGTCGGGGAGTCCGTGCTGTGCTTGTCACCAGCGCGGGGGCGATCATGTTCGCCGTTGCGGCCTCGGTCGGGGTGCAGTCTCCCCCACGGGGAAGCATTCGGCCTCTCACCAGTACCAGTACGACAAGAAGGTGACGATCTGTCACCGGACGGGGTCGAAGAAGCATCCCTTCGTGACGATCCGCGTCTCAAGGAGGGCCGTCCCGGCCCACCTCCGCCATGGCGACAAGCTCGGTCCGTGTTCCCGGGCCAAGTTCGCCGTCTGCCACAAGTCGCGGTGGGGCAAGAAGACGATGAAAGTGATCGGCACTCGTGCCCTGAAGAAGCACCTGCGCCACGGCGACAGGCTGGCTCGTGCAGCAAGGGGCACGAAGGCCGGCAAGCGCGGCTAGCCGGAGACGGGGGAGATTGGTCGGCGGGAGGCCTCGTAGCGAGGTCTCCCGCTTGCCCAGAAGCGAATCCTGTGCGGATCGACGTTGGGCTGTCGGCAGCCGGCTCGCGTGTGGAGCAGCTCCCCGCATCCTTGTCGGTGGGCTCGTCCTCGTTCTCGGCTTCGACCAGGGCGGCTTCGCGACGTCGACCTGGGTCTGGAGTGCCGCGCCGCTCGCGATCCTCGCCGGTGCGCTCGTTCTCGGGCAGGCCCGCCGGCCGTCGACGATCGAGCTCGCATTCCTCGCGGCACTCGCTGGCCTGCTCGTTTGGACGCTCGTCTCCGTCGCCTGGTCGCTCGACCCGACCGCCTCTGTTCTCGACGCGGAGCGACTGCTGCTCTACCTGGCAACGGCCTCGGCGCTCGTCCTGCTGGCCCGGCCGGGCTCGAGAACCGGCCTTCTGGTCGGAGTTCTCGTCGCCCTCACTGTGCTCTGCCTGGCGGGCCTCGGCGACGCCGCAGTCGGGGACGACCCCTCGGGGCGGTCACCGACGACCCTGGCTCCGAGAACCGGCTCGCAGAACCTGTCGGTTACGCCAACGGCATGGCCGTACTCGCGTGATGGGGGCGCTGCTCGCGGTGGGTCTCGCTCTCGTCATCCGCCCCTTCCGCGCAGCCTGCCTCTTCTGCTTTCCGCTGTTCATCGCAGACGCTGTACCTCACCTACTCGCGTGGCGCGTGGCTTGGGCTCGCGATCGGCCTACTCGCGCTCTTTGCGACGCGAATCGCTTCGCTCGACCGCCGCATCGTCGTCGCGGTCTGCGCGGTCCTCCTCGTTGCGGTGACCGCAGCCGGGTTGCATTCGCTCGCTCGTTCGCCTCGCCGACGGCCACGCCGGTCGAAGGGGCGGCACGCTTGCGAACGCTCTCGGGCAGCAGCCGCGCCGACTACTGGCGCGTGGCCCTCCGAACGGTCGAGGCCGCGCCGCTGCTCGGCTCGGGCGCCGGCAGCTTCCGGCGCCAGTGGTTCCAACACCGTCGGGAGCCGCAGCCTGCCCGGGACGCCCACAGCCTCTACCTCGAGACGCTCGCCGAGCTCGGGCCGCTCGGGCTCGCGCTCCTTCTGGCGGCACTCGGTCTACCGCTCGCGGCAGCCGTTTCGGCCCGCGCCGACCCGCTGACGCCCCCAGCATTCGGCGCCTACGTCGCGTTTCTCGCTCATACGGCGCAAGACTGGGACTGGGAGCTGCCGGCCGTCACAGTGCCGGCCCTCGCCTGTGCGATTGCGCTGCTACTCGGAGCGCGGAAGCGCTGGATTCGACTCGCCCGTGGTCCGAGCCTCGTAGGTGCCGGGGCCGCGGTCGCGCTTCTCGCGCTCGCCGTGACCGCCTACGTCGGGAATCGCGAGCTCGCGCTCGGCGAGAACGGCTCGGAGGGCTCCGCCCGCCGGGCCGCCCGGCTCCAGCCGTGGTCAGCGGAGCCCTGGCGCGTCATTGGCGAGAGTCAGCTCGAGCGCGGCGAGCTCGCGGCTGCCCGAGCGAGCTTCCGCGAGGGATTGAGCCGCGACGATGGCGACTGGGAGCTCTGGACCGACCTTGCGCTCGCCAGTGAAGGTGAGGCGAAGCGTGACGCGCTCGCCCGCGCCATCTCGCTCAATCCGCGTGAGCCGGAACTGATGGAGCTGCGCGATGAATGATGGGGCGACGGCGGATTCCATCCCCACGATTTCGGTGCTAGCTTTTGACCGACAGGAACAGGAGCGACGGTGCGTAGGAGGTTGGGCTCATCTGCGGGCCCGCTGGCGGTTCTCACGGCCGCGCTCCTGATCGCGGTTGGCGCGACCCTCTCGCTCGAACCCAGTCCGGCGTCCGCTGCGAAGCCCTGCTGGGAGCTGGTTCTGGACGACTGGGCCGACAACGCCAGCATCGACCGCCCCTTCTCCGTCGCCTGTCTTCAGCAGGCGCTCGACCGAGCGCCCGAGGACATCCGCGCCTACAGCGACATCGAGGATCAGATCCGCCAGGCGCTGCGCGACACCGTCGCCCGGCGGCCGCAGAGCAGCGGAAGCGCGGAGGGGCCGATCGAGCAGGCGCTCAGCGTTGACACGAACGACGCCCGCTCGATCCCGATCCCGCTCATCGTTCTCGCGGCCTGCGCGTCGGCGCTGATCGTCGCCGGCGGCGCGGGACTGGCCGCGCGCAAGCTCCGCAAGCGGCCGGACTAAAGGGTCCTAGTGCGCTGAGCCGTCCGCCGCGAGGCGGTCGCGCATCGTCTGCTCGATGCGGCCGGCGATGGCCGGCTGCGTCTGCTGGAGCTCGCGGAACTCGGTCCCGAACAGGACGAGGAGCTTCGCGGGCGCGGTCGTCGTCACCGTTGCGCTGCGCCGGCCGCCGTCCAGCATCGCGATCTCGCCGAAGTAGTCGCCGGGGCCGAGATCCGCGAGCGTCTTGCCGTCCGCGGTCACGACGGCGCTGCCCTCCTGTGAGCACGAAGAACGAGTAGCCCGTCGCGCCCTCACCGCACAGCTTCACTCCCTCGCCCTTGCTCTCCTCGCTGAACCACGGGGCGAGCGTCTGGAGGTCCGATTCGTCCAGGGACGAGAAGAGGTCGATTCCGGCGAGTTCGTCGGCGGTGGCCATGCCGGAACCGAACATATCGCCCTTCCGCGCCCGGTGTCACCTGGTCGCAACCGCCTCTTCACCGGACGTACACCACTTGGCGAACCAGTCGCGAAATGGCGCGTCATACGATCGCCCGGGGGAACGACGGAGAGGGAGGATCGTCTTGAGAGCGCGTCTTGCGGTTACTGCTCTTGCTGCACTGGCTCTTGCAGCCTGGCTCGCCGGCTCGGCGTCGGGCACGAAGCAGCCGAAGGCCCTGACCCTGACGCCGATCGGGACGTACGCCACCGGCGTGTTCTTCAACGGCGACGTCGGCGCTGCCGAGATCCCCGCCTATGACTGGCTCACGCGCCGTGTCTACGTCGTCAACGCCGTGCAGAAGCGGGTGGACGTGCTCGACATCCGGAACCCGGCCGCCCCGACCAAGCTGACTCGACTTCGACGTGTCCGACCTCGGGACGCCGAACAGCGTGGACACGCAGTTCGGGATCCTCGCCGTCGCGGTCGAGGCGCCGGTGCGCACCGACCCCGGGAAGGTCGTCTTCTTCACGCCGGGCGGAACGCGCCTCGGGATCGATCGAGGTCGGCGCCGCTGCCGGACATGCTGACCTTCTCGCCGAACGGCCGGTTTCTGCTCGTCGCGAACGAGGGAGAGCCCGGCGCGGTCGACCCGATGGGCTCGGTGTCGATCATCGACTTCCACAAGTGGCCGCAGGCGGGTCTCGGTGGACACGGCGGACTTCACGTCGTTCGACGGTACGACGCTCGACCCCAGCATCGTCATCGCCGCCGGCAAGGCTCCGTCGGTCGACCTCGAGCCCGAGTACATCACGGTCTCCGAGGACTCGAAGCGCGCCTGGGTGACGCTCCAGGACGCGAACGCCATCGCGGAGATCGACGTCGACGGCGGAAAGGTCACGGCGCTGCGGGGGCTCGGCTTCAAGGATCACGGCGCGGCCGGCAACGCCCTCGACGCGAGCGACCGCGACAACGCGATCAACCTCTGCACCTGGCCGGGCCTCTACGGGATGTACCAGCCCGACGCGATCGCGTCCTTCCACCACCACGGCCGGACGTATCTGGTGACCGCGAACGAAGGCGACTCGCGGGCCGCTGACGAGGCGCGCGTCTCGGCGGCGGCGATCACGCTCGGGCCTCGGCTTCGACCCGATCGTCAAGCAGAACCAGAACCTCGGGCGCCTGACCGTGAACCGGACGCTCGGGATGACCGGTGGGGTCTACGACCGGCTTTTCGTCTACGGAGCCCGGTCGATCTCGATCTGGTCGAGCGACGGAGAGCAGGTCTTCGACTCCGGCGACCAGCTCGAACGGATCGCCTCGCCGTTCCCCGGCGGGCCGGCTCCCGGCCCCCGCTCGTCCTGCAGCCGCCGGTCCCGGCGGCTCCCGCGGCAACCTGCCCGCGCGCGGCTGCCGCCTCGCCGGCGCCGCCGCTCACCACGCCGTTCAACTCCAACCACGAGGAAAGCAACTCGTTCGACACCCGGAGCGACAACAAGGGGCCCGAGCCGGAAGGCGTCGTGCTCGGCGAGCTTCGCGGGCGGACCTACGCGTTCGTCGGGCTCGAGCGCCTGAGCGGCGTCGTGGCGCTACGACGTCACCGATCCCGAGGAGCCGGCCTTCGAGACCTACGTCAACCCGCGGGACTTCAATCAGCCGGTGTCGATCGCGGGAGCGCCGAACCCGGCGGCCGGCGACCTCGGGCCGGAGGGTCTGACGTTCATCCCGTCCTGGCAGAGCCCGACCTTCCGGCCGCTGCTCGTGGTCTCGAACGAGGTCAGCGGGACGACGACGGTCTACGAGGTGCACGTCTCGTGACGGTGTGGCGTTCACCTGCCGTTCCTCGTGCCTGAAGACGTCCCTCAAAGCGCGCGACTAAGGAGGGTCTAGCGATATCATCCGGTTGTGCCGCCAGGCCGCGCTGCTCGGCCCCAGGACGCGCCTAGTCGCGCCCGTATCTCATTCGATACCGAACGCTCCCTGCGTCCTTGCTGGAACGAGCGATCGCACCCTGGCAACGAGCGCCATCCCGCCGAGACCCTCCAGCGAGTCGCGGCGAGCTGGCCGCAGGCGGCGGCGATGTCGCGGCCGCGCGTGAGCCGCACCGTCGACGGGATCCGCGCCTTGTCGAGCACCCGCTTGAACGCCGCGATCGCCTCCCGGGAGGAACCGTCGTACATCCCCGTCGGGTTGTAGGGGATCAGGTTGACCTTGAAGACCTTCGGGTCGAGCAGCTCCGCGAGCTCCGCAGCCCGGTCCGGCGAGTCGTTCACGCCGGCGAGCAGCACGTACTCGACGAAGACCTTGCGGTGCCGCAGCTCGAAGTAGCGCCGGCACTCGGCGAGGACTGACGGAAGCGGGTAGCGGTCGTTGACCGGCATCAGCTCCGACCGGAGCCGCGGATCGGCGGCATGAATGGAGAGCGCGAGCCGGATCGGCTCCTCGACCTCGTCGACGTAGCGCGTGAGACCGGGCATCCAGCCGACGGTCGAGATCGTCGTCCGCCTGTGGGTGATCCCGATCTCGGGCAGGCGGCGGGCGGCGGCGAGCACCTCGTCGTAGTTCAGGAACGGCTCGCCCATGCCCATGAACACGAGGTGGTTCACCGGCTCGATGCGCCGGAAGTGGAGCACCTGGTCGAGGATCTCCGACATCTTCAGGTTCCGGCCGAAGCGCATCTGGCCCGTCGCGCAGAAGGTGCACGTGAGCGGGCAGCCGGACTGCGCCGAGACGCAGACCGACCGTCGCCCGTCCCGGTAGCGCATCAGGACGGCCTCGACCGGATGGCCGTCGGCGGTGCGGAAGAGTGCCTTGACGGTTCCGTCCGCCGCCGTCGCCTCGTCCTCGACCGAGAGCGACGAGAAGGGCACGCTCTCCACGAGCCGCGCGCGCAGCGTGAGCGGGAGGTTCGTCATCTCGTCGTAGCCGGCCGCGCCGCGCGCGGCCCACTCCCACACCTGCCGGGCGCGGAAAGACGGCTCGCCGGCGTCGGTGAGCGTGCGCTCGAGCAGCGTGAGATCCACGCCGTCACGGTAGCGCTGACGGCGCATTCCAATTCTCTGTTCCTTTCGCGGTATACGGTTCGTTCGTGCGACCCGTCCGCCTGCTCACGTGCGTCCTGGGCGCCCTCGCACTTCTGGCGCCCCAGGCGGAGGCCGCGGTGTCGGCCGGGGCCTACGGCAACACCGCCCGCTTCGACCGCCTGACCGGGCAGAGGACCGAGTCGGGGCTGGTCTTCCTCGGCTGGGACCAGGGCCGGACGTGGGGCTCGAAGTACGAGTTCTTCCTGAGCCGCTTGGGCGAGCGGCCGCACATTGCGCTGCACCCCGAAGGACGCGGGAGGGTCATGACCCCCAGCGCGATCGCGCTCGGGAAGGGCGACGCGCACCTGATCGGCCTCGCACAGGCGATCGCCGCCTCCGGCAAGCCGGTGATCATCCGGCCGCTCGGCGAGATGAACAACTCGAAGAACCCGTACTGCGCGTTCACGCCGAGCGGCGCGCGGCGGGGCGCCGCGTACTCGGCGCGCTGGTACCGGAAGGCGTTCCAGCGGATCTCGATCCTCATGCACGGCGGGACGGCGCAGGCGATGACCGCCCGGCTCCGGGCGCTGCGCATGCCCGGCGTCCAGACCGACCTGCCGGCAGCTCGCGCGCCGGCGATGACCGTCGTCTGGAACCCACTCGCCGTCGGCGTCCCCGACGTCCCGGGCAACCACTACCGCGCCTACTACCCGGGCGGGAGGTACGTCGACGCCTACGGCAACAACTACTACGACACCGGCGGCGGCTACGCGTTCTTCAAGACCGAGGAGCTCTACCGGGCCTTCCCGCGCGAGCCGTTCATGTTCCCGGAGTGGGGTCTCTCCGTGGACGACCCCGGCTACATCCGCGCCTTCGCGACCTTCGTCCGCCGCCACTCCCGTGTCCGCTTCATCAGCTTCTTCAACGGCCCGGCCGGCGGCGCCTACGACATCGGGACGAAGCCGCGAAGCCGGGCGGCGTACAGGCGCTTCATCGTGCCGCTCACCCGGTGAGGACTGACGCGTGACCTACATCCCCGCAGAAGATCGCTACGACCGGATGGAGTACCGGCGGAGCGGCCGCAGCGGCTTGCTCCTTCCCGCCATCTCCCTCGGGCTCTGGCACAACTTCGGGAACGACGACCGGCCGCTCGAGATCGGTCGCGCGATCATCCGGCGCGCCTTCGACCTCGGGATCACGCACTTCGACCTCGCGAACAACTACGGGCCGCCGTACGGCTCGGCGGAGGAGAACTTCGGCCGCATCCTTCGCGACGAGCTGGCGCCGTACCGCGACGAGCTGATCATCTCCTCGAAGGCCGGCTACGACATGTGGCCGGGCCCGTACGGCGAGTGGGGATCGCGCAAGTACCTGCTCGCGAGCCTGGACCAGAGCCTGGGCCGCATGGGCCTCGACTACGTCGACATCTTCTACTCGCACCGGTACGACCCCGACACGCCGCTCGAGGAGACGATGGGCGCGCTGGACACGGCCGTCCGACAAGGAAAGGCGCTCTACGTCGGGATCTCGTCGTACTCGGCCGTGAAGACCGCGGAGGCGGCCGCGATCCTCCGCGCGCTCGGGACGCCGTTCGTCATCCACCAGCCGTCGTACTCGCTGCTGAACCGCTGGATCGAGGATGACCTGCTCGCCACGATCGAGGAGCTCGGCATCGGCTGCATCGTCTTCTCGCCGCTCGCGCAGGGGCTCCTGACGAACAGGTACCTCGACGGGATACCCGAGGGGTCGAGGGCGGCGACGCGCGGCAGCGCGCTTTCGCCGGAGCTCCTGACCGACGAGACGTTGGAGAAGGTGCGCGCGCTGAACGAGATCGCCGAGAGGCGGGGTCAGTCGCTCGCTCAGCTGGCGATCGCCTGGACGCTCCGCGACCAGCGCGTGACGTCCTCCCTGATCGGCGCGAGCAGCGTCGCGCAGCTGGAGGACAGCCTGGCCGCGCTCGACCGGCTCGACTTCACGGAGGACGAGTTGGCAGAGATCGACCGGTGGGCGAAGGACAGCGGCATCAACCTCTGGGCCGAGTCGAGCCGGGAGTAGCGGGCAACAGCGGGACGACTTCCTCGGCGAAGCGCCGCACGCGATCCTCGAGATCCGGCGCCTCGTAGTCGAGGTTCACGACGAAGCCGTCGCAGCCGGCGTCGACGTACTCCACCAGCCGCTCGGCGACCCACTCCGAGGGCCCGGCGACGGCATGCCGCCCTCGTTCGTCCTCGCCGTCATCCGGCTCGTCCTGGAGGTAGACGCCGATGCGGAGGATCACCCGGCCGTCAGGGCGCCGGTCCCGGAACTCGGCGGCCATGGTTCGCAGCTCGTCGGGCTGGAGGGCAACGGGATGCCACACCCCCGTCAGCGCCGCGCGCCGGATCGTCGCACGCGAGACGCCGGCGATCCAGAGCTCCGGGCCGCCCGGCCGAACGAGCGCCGGCGCGAGCCAGCCTTCGCCTGCCGGGAGCTCGATCGGGCCGGGCATCTGCTCGAACGCCGTCTGTGAGGTCAGCACCCACTCGTCGAGCCGGCGGCCGCGACTCGCGAAGTCGGCGCCGAGCAGCGCGAACTCGCCCTCCATCCAGCCGGCCGCCACCGCCGTGACGATCCGCCCGCCCGAGAGGAGGTCGAGAGTCGTGAGCTGCTTCAGAACGACGAGCGGGTTCCGCAGGGGGACGACGAGCGCCGAGACGCCGAGCTGCAGCCGCTTCGTCCGGCCTGCGAGGAAGCCGAGCGAGACGAGCGCCTCGGCGATCGTTCCGTAGATCGGCGCGTGCTCGGGCGGCACGACGACGTGGTCGGTCACCCAGCCGGAGTCGAACCCGGCCTGCTCGGCCGCCATGGCTGCGCTCGCAAGGCGCTCGGCATCGAGTCCCTCGCCGTAGTTCGGAAGGATCAGGCCGAGGTGCGGTCGGGCCACGCGCCAACGCTAACGGCAACAATTCCGGCCGTGGCGCTGCTCGCGACTCCACCGCCCGCACCGGTCGTCGTGTCGCCCGCTGCCTACGAGATCTCGTTCGGGCGGGTCATCGGCCGTGTGGGCGCCGGGACGACGAAGGTGGTCGTCAGCGTCGACGGACGCGTCGCGGCCAGCAAGGACGTCGGGAGGACGCGGTTCGACTTCGCCGTGTCGCTTCCGGCGCGCGACGTCCGGCTCACGGTCACCGCGCTGGACGAGCGCGGTCGCGGCGCCTCGACCACGGTCGATCCCGTCTTCTCGCTGCCGGCGGCCGCGGAGCCGCGCGGGCCGCCGAGGAGAAGCGTCGAGGACCCCCGCCTGGCCCGCACGATCCGCTCGCTCGCGCGCGCCTTCCCCGGGATCTGCGGCATCTACGTCCAGAACCTGCGCACCGGCGCGGGAGCCGCCTGGAATGCCGGCGCGCGGTTCCCTGCCGCATCGACGGTCAAGGTCGCGATCGCGATCGAGGTCCTCCGGAGGCTGGGCGGGAAGCCGCGGCGCGGCAGCCGCATCGACGGGCTGCTTCGCAAGGCGATCATCCCGTCCGACGACCGGGCGGCGAACGACCTGCTCACGTGGCTCGGGGGCTCGACGAGCGGCGGGGCCGCCTACGTGAACGCGCTCTTCCGCTCGCTCGGCATGCACGACACCGACATGTACGGCGGCTACATCGTCACGCAGGGACGGATCCCGATCCGGACGGGCGCGCAGCCGAGCTTCGTCGGCAAGCGGACGACCGCGGCGGACCTGACGACGCTGATGCGCTCGCTGAATCTCGCGGCGGTCGGGCAGGGCGGGCTGGCGAGGCTCGGCTTCCGTCCAACCCAGGCCCGCTTCCTCCTCTACCTGCTCGCTCACTCGCAGGTGAGCCGGATCGACAGGCTCCTGCCGCGCGGCTCCACCGTGGTGCTCCAGAAGGCCGGTTGGATCAGGACGGCGCTCCACGACACAGGGCTCGTCTACTGGTCGGGCGGCAGCTTCGTCGCCACAGTCCTGACCTGGAACGCCCGAGGCGCCGGCTCCGCGTCGGATGTGCTCGCGGGTCGCGTCGGGCGCGCCGCGTACGGAGCGTTCGGACGTGGCTGAGTACGACGAGGTCCTCGATCGCATCCGCAGCATCTGTTTCGCGCTGCCCGAGACCAGCGAACGCCTGAGCCACGGCCACCCGACGTTCTTCGTCCGGGACAAGCGCTCGTTCGTGATGGTCCTGAACGACCACCACGGCGACGGGCGGTTCGCGGTGTGGTGCGCGGCCGAGGACGGCGTCCAGCAGATGCTCGTCGAGGCCGATCCGGAGCGGTTCTTCCGCCCGCCGTACGTCGGACACCGCGGCTGGCTCGGAGTCCGCCTCGATCGCGGGATCCACTGGGACGAGCTGGCCGGGATCCTCGAGGACGCCTACGTGGAGGTCGCGCCGCCGAAGCTCGTGGACGAGGCGCGCCGCCGTGTCACGGGCTAAGAACTCGTTCCAAAATGAGCGCTGTGCCGCCAGGCCGCGCTGGGCGGCGCCAGGCGTCGTCCTCAACCGCGCCCATATCGACTTGATATGGACGCGGTCTGCGTCCGGGCCTGGCATCCACCCATCGCACCCTGGCGACGAGCCACATTCTGAAACGAGTTCTAAGAGGCCCAGTACGATCGGCGGCCGAAGGCTCCACCCGACCAGACCGGAGGCCTGAGATGCGCGTTCTCCTGCAGGTTCGACACCACGAGCCCGTCCACGCGGCCGCGAGGGGAGAGGAGGATCTCTCCGGCGTTGCCTCGCTCCTGGAGGCGGAGCTTCCCGATGCGACCGTCGACGCGGCGTTCTCGCCGGTCCAGCTTCCGACGCCGATCTCGGAGGAGACGAACCAGGTCACCTTCTCGCTCACGGCGCCCGTCGAGTTCTCGATGGAGCCCGAGCAGTCGACGTACCTCGTGCGCGCCGAGCTCCCCGACGACGCTGCGGCTCAGAGCAAGTCGTACGCGGACGCCTTCGCGAGCGCAGAGGTCCTCGGCGTCTGGTCGGATCCGGTGATCGAGAGCTTTCCGGTCTACTGCGGCGACCCGGCCGTCGGGACGCAGAACGACGTGCGGAGGAAGCTCGGGGTCGACGCGCTTCGCCGGCGCAGGCTGGACGGCAACGGCGTGGATGTCGCGATCGTGGACGGCGGCATCAACGTCGCGTACCTGCAGGCGAAGGGCCAGAAGGCGCGGCTCAGCGCCGGCCGCAGCTACACGCCGTCCGGGATGACCACGCAGCCCGGCCGCCACGAGGTCGAGCACGGCACGATGTGCGCGTACGACGTCGGGCTGGTCGCCCCGGAGGCGAGGTTCCTCGACCACGCGGTCCTCGGCTCTGCGGCGCCCGGGCCGACTCCCATGGCGGGCTATCTCAGCAACGCGGTCGCGTCGTACTCACAGCTGCTGCAGCTTCAACGCGCCACGGCACGCCCGAGGCCGCTCGTGATCTCGAACAGCTGGGGCATGTACAGGCCGTCCTGGGACTTCCCGCTGGGCCATCCCGGGAACTACTCGGACAACCCGGCGCACCCGTTCAACATCATCGTCGCGAGCCTCGAGCGAACGGGCGCGGACATCCTCTTCGCGGCGGGCAACTGCGGGCGGGACTGCCCGGACGGCCGCTGTGGCTTCACCTCCCGGCCGATCTGCGGCGCGAACTCCCATCCCGACGTCCTCTGCGTCGGCGGCATCGACGTCCGCGGGCGGCGGCTGGGGTACTCGTCGCAGGGGCCCGGGCGCCTCGTCCGCCGCAAGCCCGACTTCGTGACGTACTCGCACTTCCGCGGCTCGCAGGTCTACGGGACGACTGCGCCGGACAGCGGCACCTCGACCTCCTGCCCGATCGCGGCCGGGGTGGTCGCGGCGATCCGCAGCGTGTATCGGCCGTCGGCGGTCTCACCGGCGCAGCTGCGGTCGGTGATCGCGAAGACGGCGCGGGACGTGGGGCCGCCCGGCTGGGATCCCGACTACGGCTGGGGCGAGCTCGACCCGGCAGCGATCGTGGCGATGCTCCCACGTCCGACCTCGGGACGGCGGCGCGGGCCGGCCAGCTCGGCGCGGCGGGCGAAGAAGCGCTGACGGACTAGAGTGAGACGAGTGTCCAAGGTCTTGATGACCGTCAAGCTCGACTCAGACGACGTGTCACTGCCCGCCGTCCAGGAGAAGCTCGGAGTCGACGCCGACCAGATCGACACGAGCTTCGGCGTCGTCAGCATCGATCCGGACCAGGGTCTTTATGCGGTGATGGTCGAGGAGGACCTGGCCACCCGCGCAGCGGAGAACGAGGGCGTCGAGGGGCCGTTCTCGGATCCGGGCATCGAGACGTTCGGCCCGATCCAGCGCGACTGAGCGTCAGGCCCCGGGCTCCATGCGCGTCGAACGCTACTGATCCTCACTCTCCTGGAGCGCTCTAGAAATCCGGGCTACGCGGCGTACACTGGGGCGGGGTCTGTTCATTTCTTGCCACCAGGAGGTCTCCTCGTGAGAACGCGTCTCGCCACAACGCTCGTCGCGCTGGCTGCTGCCGGCGTCCTCGCCGCGCCGGCCACGCCGGCGACGCCGACTGAGCGGAAGCTCGCAAGCCAGATCAAGACCATGCAGCGACAGGTCAAGGTCCTGCAGGGACAGGTCAAGAAGCTCCGGACGGACATGCGCAACGTCCAGGGCGTGGCCGCGAGCGCGCTCGTGTTCTCCGCCTGCTCGACGGCTGCGACAGCCGACGCGTTCCAGGGAACCTGGGAGACCATCGACGGCCTGAACGCCCACACCAGCAGGCCCGACCAGTATCCGGCGCCGGCGCCGATCGCCGATCCGCTGAACTCGTGCCAGCTGCTCGAGGTTCAGCGTCAGCCGGGGACCGTCCCTCCGACCACGAACGTCTTCGCCGCGCTGCTCAACATCTTCCGCTGATCTGGGCGCCTCGGGGCAGTGAAGCGCCTGCGTCGAAACGAGCACTCGGTGCAGCCCGCGGGTGGGCCGGCGGAGAACCGGCTCCTTCGGCTCGAGGCGATCACCGAGACGGCGCTCTCCCACCTCGAGCTCGAGCAGCTGCTGGACGAGCTGCTCGAGCGCATCCGCGACCTGCTGGACGCCGACACCGCGGTCATGCTGCTCGTGGACGAGGAGCGTGACGCGCTCGTTCCGCGGGCGATCAAGGGGTTCGATCCGGAGCTCCAGGTGCCGGTCGCCATCCCGATCGGCCAGGGCTTCGCGGGCCGTGTGGCCGCCGAGCGCGCCACCGTCGTGATCGACGACGTCGAGCACGCGGAGATCGTCAATCCGGTGCTCCGCGCGGTCGGGATCCGCTCGCTGATCGGCGTGCCGCTCCTGCACCTCGGCAAGCTGATCGGCGTCGTCCACGCCGGCGCGTACCGCCCCGGCTATTTCAGCCCGGACGACGGGCTGCTCCTCCAGTTGGTCGCAGACCGCGTTGCGATGGCGATCACGCAGTCACGCCTCTACGAGGCCGAGCGGGAGGCGCGCCGCGAGGCCGAGACCGCCTACGCACAGGTGTCGTTCCTGGCGCGGGCGAGCGAGCTCCTCGGGTCGTCGCTGGACTACGAGTCGACGCTGGAGCGCCTCGCACAGCTGGCAGTTCCTGAACTGGCGGACGAGGTGCTGATCGACATGGTCGCGGACGAGGGAGGCCTTCGACGCGTCGCGTCCGCTCACGCAGAATCCGAGACGCTGGAGCTGATCCGCTCGCTGGACCAGCGGTACCCGCCCGACGACCTGGCGCCGTACGGGCCCGGCTCCGTCGTCCGCTCCGGCGAGTCGCAGCTTGTTTCCGAGCTGACGGACGAGATGATTGCCGAGCTGGCGCAGGACGAGGAGCACCGCCGGCTGATCGAGGAACTGGGCCTGCAGTCGTTCATGACTGTGCCTCTCGTGGCCAGGCGCGGCGTACTCGGCGCGATGACGTTCATCTCGTCCACTTCGGATCGCCGCTTCGGCGTCGGCGACCTCGCCTTCGCACAGGAGGTCGCGAGAAGGGCGGCCACCGCGATCGAGAACGCACGGCTGCATGCCGAGACGGAGGAGCGCGCGCAGGCCTCGCTTGTGCTCGACCACGTCGGTGAGGGGGTGTTTCTGGTCGACAGCCTCGGGCTCGTGCGGCTCTGGAACCCGGCCGCGGAGGCGATCACCGGGATCCCGGCCGCGGAGATCGTCGGCCGGCCCGTCGGGCTGAGGATTCCCGGCTGGGGGGCGATCGAAAACCTGGTCCCGGTGGCCGGGACCGCCAATCCTGCTGAGCTGCGTCCGGAGACGCTTCCCCTCGACGTCGGCGACCGCGAGCGCTGGATTCTGATCTCCGGCGTCAGCTTCCCGCACGGCACGGTCTACGTATTCCGGGACATGACGGAGGAGCGCCGGCTCCGCGATTTGCAGAGCGAGTTCGTTGCGACCATCTCCCACGAGCTGCGGACGCCGCTCGCCGCGGTCTACGGCGCCGCGATGACGCTGCAGCAGCGGTCGGATCGCCTCGATGAGGAACAGCGGGAGCGTCTGCTCGGCGTGATCTACGACGAGGCGAGCCGGCTCGGCCGCATCATCGACGACGTCCTGTGGGCGAGCAGATTGGAGAGCGGGCGCCTCGACTTCTCGATCGAGGAGTGCAATCCGACGTCGGTGGCCGAGTCAGTCGTCGAGGCCGCAAGCGTGTCCCTGCCGCCGGAGCTCACCCTCGAGCTCGTCGTCGACCCGAAGCTCACTGCGATCGCGATCGATCCCGACAAGGTGCGCCAGATCCTCAGCAATCTGGTGGAAAACGCCGTCAAGTACTCACCGGACGGTGGACGCATCCGGGTGACGATCGCGCGGAACGGCCGCCACGTCCGCTTCGGCGTCGAGGACGAGGGACTCGGGATCCCGGCCGGCGAGCAGCAGCGGATCTTCGAGAAGTTCTACCGCGTCGACCCGAACCAGACCCGCGGCGTCGGAGGGACCGGGCTCGGCCTCTACGTCTCGAGGGAGCTCGTGCGGCGGATGGACGGCCGACTCTGGGTCGAATCGCAGGAAGGCGAGGGCTCGCGGTTCTTCGTCGACCTGCCGCTCACAGAGAGCAACGCCGAGGTGCTCGCGCATATCGACGAGGGCTAGCCTAGATGTGCCGCCGAGGCACGACGCCGAGCTCCTCGACCATCGTGAAGAACGCCTTGGCGTAAGGCGAGTCCCGCGTCCGCCGGCGAACGTCGAGCCAGTCGATGCGCTCGCGGAGCGAGCGGGCGAACTCCAACGACCGTTCGTAGTCGAGCTCGTGCTCGTCGAGCGCGAGAAGCTTGGTCACCATGATGTCTTCGAGGGACATGACCTTCATCGGGACTGCGTTCACCTCGAGGTCCTGTGCGCGCTCGAACAGCCCGTCGTCCACGTCGTTGCCGACCGCGCAGAAGATGACGTCCACCAGCACGTCGCCGTCCCAGGCCTTATAGAGCCAGCCCTCGGGGGGCTTCTCGGTGCGCATCCCCGCGTCGGCGAGCGCCTGGAGTGCCCGGTCGGCGTGCGCGGGTCGCACCATCACGTCCAGGTCGTGCCCGGTTCCCGGGCCTCCGTACGCCCAGGCGGCGAGGCCGCCGCCCAGGAGGAAAGGCACCTCGGCTTCTCGCAGGGCCCCGGCGACCTGCTTCACGCTTTCCTTGATGTCGCTGAACGGCTGTTCTTCCGCCACCATTCAGTCGTTACCCGAGCAGCCTGAGGGGGAATCACGAGAACATGACGGTGCGCGTCGCAGCCGCCGGCGACATCCACTGCTCCGAGGAGGAACGGGCGCGCCTCGAGACGGCGTTCATGGACGCCGAGCGGGAGGGCGACCTGATCCTGCTCGCCGGCGACCTCACGACCTACGGCGAGCCGGAACAAGCCGAAGTGCTCGCGGACGTGACGCGCGGAATCGGTGTCCCGATCTACGCGGTGCTGGGGAACCACGACTGGCACGCGAACCGGCACGAGGAGCTGGTGTCAGCGCTGCGAGGGGGCGGCATCCACGTGCTCGAGCGGGCCGCCGACGTCGTCTCCGTGGGCGGGATGGAGGTCGGGATCGTGGGCACGAAGGGGTTCATCGGCGGCTTCACGGGCTCGCTGCTGCCCGACTTCGGCGAGCCGCTGCTCCGGCGCGTCTACGCCGAGACGAGCGCCGAGGTGTCTGCGCTCGACCGCGGACTGCGCAGGGTCGGCGAGTGCGCCGTTCGAATCGTCCTGCTGCACTACTCGCCGACGAGAGACACGATCGCGGGGGAGCCGGAGGCGATCTGGACGTACCTCGGCAGCGAGCGACTGGCGGAGCCGATCGCCGAGCACGAGCCGGACCTCGTCCTTCACGGCCACGGCCACGGCGGCACCTTCGCCGGCAGGATCGACGACGTCCCCGTCTTCAACGTGGGCGTCCCGGTGATCGGCCGGGACTTCTGGGTCTTCGAGTTCGACGAGAGCGGGCTGGTCCGGGAGCCGGAAGCCGTCGAGTCGCGGGGCTAGGAGGGTTTGGCGGAATAGCGCTCGTTGCCAGGGTGTGATGCTCGTTCCCAGGCAAGGACGCAGGGAGCGTTCGTATCGAATGAGATACGGGCGCGACTGAGGACGCAGTCCTGGGGGCGAGCAGCGCGGCCTGGCGACACAGCCGGTATTGCGTCAAGCCCTCCTAGTTCCCGACGACCTGGACGAGCCAGCGGCGGTCGCGCTCGCGGTCGAGCTCGAGGAAGAGCACGCGCTGCCAGGTGCCGAGGCAGAGCTCGCCGTCCCGGATCGGGATGGCCTCGCCGGCGCTGCCGAGGAGCATGGACATGCAGTGGGCGTGGCCGTTGCCGCGCTCCATGTCCTCCTCGCAGATGTTCTCCTTGCGCCGGTCCCAGTCGTCGTGCGCGTAGTAGTGCTCGCTCGGGACGAGCCGGCTGAGCATGGACGCGAAGTCCTCCAGGAACCCGTTCTCGAACTCGTTGACCCGTACGCAGCAGGTCGTGTGGGGCGAGTAGACGCAGACGATCCCGTCGCGGACGCCGCTCTCGCGAACCGCCTCCATGACCTCGTCTGTGATGTCCCGAACAGACAGCCGACCCTCTGTCCGGAGCCGTTGCTCCCCCTGGAACGCCTTCATCGGCGGCCATCCTATCCACGGCTCGGGCGGATGCTCCTGGGTACGCTGGCCCACCGTGATGGAGGACGTCGTCGTACGCCCACCGACCCTGGATGACGCCGGAGGCGTCGCCGCGCTGATTCTCGCGAGGGACCGCGCCGACTTCGGTGAGGACGACCCGATGGAGTTCACGGGCGACGAGCTTCGCGAGTGGTGGGCGATGGACGAGCCCCGGCTCGCGACCGACGCGTGGCTCGCGGTGCGCGACGACGAGATCGTCGGGTATGCCTCGGTTGCGCGATACGGGGATGTCGCGAACCTGGCCGACGAGTCGTGCGTGCATCCCGGTGCCCGCGGCCTGGGGATCGGCTCGCACCTCCTCGACGAGGCCGAGCAATGGGCTCGCGGGAACGGCCTCGAGCGGCTCCACGTGCACGTCGTCAACGAAGGCGGCCGCATGCTGGTCGAGCAGCGCGGACACGAGCTCGTGCGGTTCTTCTGGCGGATGGAGATCGATCTGGCCGACGAGCCTCGTCTGCCCGAGCCGCCGGCCGGAGTCACCATCCGGGAGTACCGGCCCGGCGAGGACGACGAGGCCCTCCATGCGATGCAACAGGAAGCCTTTTCTGTGCACTGGGACTTCACGCCGAGCCCCCTCGAGGACTGGTTGACGTGGCGTCACGGACGCGGCGACTACCACCCCTCGCTCTGGCGGATCGCGGAGGAGAACGGCGAGATCGCGGGCGCCGCACTCTGCTTCGGCGAGGAACGGTACGGCTGGGTGCTCGACCTTGCGGTCCGGCCTGCCTCACGACGCGCCGGCCTGGGGCTCTTGCTGCTCCAGTCCGGCTTTGTCGCGCTCTGGCGGCGCGGTCATACGCGCGTCGGGCTCGAGGTCGACTCGGAGAACGAGACGGGCGCGACGCGGCTCTACGAGCGCGCGGGCATGAACGTCACTCGACGGTATGCGACCTACGAGAAGGCGCTCGTCTAAGCCGGTTACGCTGTCCGGCGAGGGCCCGTAGCTCAGCTGGTTAGAGCAGCCGACTCATAATCGGTTGGTCCCTGGTTCGAGTCCAGGCGGGCCCAATTCACCCGTGGCCAAATGGGAGATGTGAGGGGGGCCGCCTGCGGTCTCAGGGGGAAGGCAGCCCCCCACTTAATCCGCAGAACTTCGTATTGGCGATTCCCCGCCGGACTCCTGGGTCGACCCGGACTTGTCGCCGGGTTGTCGAGTCGACATTGCGTCGGGAGCCGGACGGCGGTCATTCGTTTTCCGAGCAGACCGGCGTAGTTGACATCGTTAGGATTGTCACAACGTGTCGGCGCACGCCAAGCGGCTCCCCTCCCGTCCCGTCCGGATTGGCGTGATTCGGCTCCCCTGACCTCGCAACCTCGACTGCCGCCTGCGCCATGAGCCTCCGAGCCGCCATCGGGCTTGGAGCCGTGCTGGGCTTGGCGCTCGGCATCGTCGTCAGTCTGACCACCGATGTCCCCTTTGCACCTGAGGCCGGGCTTGTGCTCGGTGCGCTCCTTGGCTGGCTCTCGCGGCGCGTGGGCGCGTAGGTCAACGCGTACGCTCACCGGGTCGTCCGGTCCCACAGACAGGCCGGTCAGTCGTGGACGGCGTCCGAGCTTGGGAGTGTCGTCGGGCGTCACTCACGCGCGGGAGCCGGCGAAATGCTCGTTCGACAGCGTCTGTCTCGGTGGTTTCCTCAGCGAAGACCCCGCAGCTCACGTTCAGCACCCGCACGTTTGTCGGGGTGGGGTCGTTCCGCCAGACGAAGCGTTCTATCCGGTTGTCAGTACCCGCCGCGTCGCGCGGGTAGAGCTCACAGAGGACGCGATCTCCTCGTCATCGGTGTTAGCGAGGGAAACGAGAACACCGGGTAGCGCCGTACAACGATCGTCGCGCTGAAGAGTGATCCCCTCGGCGGAGAAGGCCCGCTTGAGCGTTCTTTCGTCGACTGGTGCTGCCGTGCCGTCGGCGCACTTCGTCGCGTCGGTGGACGTGTCCGGTTTCGAGGAGACGGTGCACCCGGCGAACAGCAGGTAGACGCTGGCCAAGGTCAGGGCTGAAAGCCGCATCTGCTCGATGTTCCCCGCAGTGCCGCTCTTGGCAAACTCTCTCCATGAAGCGCACGCTGCACGCTCTCCTCCACCTGTTCACGAAGCCATTTCGGAGCGGCGACCCGGAGCAGGAAGCCCGCGCCGCCGAGGCCGAGCTGGAGCTGGACGAAACGAGGCGTGACGCGCTGCTCGAAGCTCAGCGCAGGGATTCGTACTTGACTCGATGAAGGTTGCGATTGCGTTCGCGGTGCTCGTCGCGATCCTCACCTCGGGTTGCGGCTCCGACGACTCCGTCGCTCCGCCCGCGCCGACCTCGGCCGGGTCGGAGGAGCTGTCGTCCGAGGACGTCGAGAAGGCGTTCCTCGCCGAGGCGGCGGGCGGTGGGGTGGTCAACCACGACGGGTCACCGCCGAAGTCGATCGAGTGCGAGAAGGGAGACGCCACCAGGAGTGGCGCTGCCGGATCTCCCTGTCCGGAGGCGACAGCAGCATCTGCCTCATCACGGTCGACCCGGCGACCCGGACGGTGACCGAGCGCAGCTGCGGCCGGATCGACAACTAGGTCTGCGCCGCCGCCCAGGCCCGCCCGGCCTGAGCCGCTCGGGTGCAGACGGGTGGCTGAAGAAGAAGAGGTACGCAGCCTTCGGCGGGTCGAGGTCGCCGAGGTTCGAGAGCGCAAGGTTGCGATGCGTGGCCTCGTACACGTCCGCTTCGCCTGTCAGCTCGAGCGAGAAGCGGTCGGCGTCACGCTCCCACCGTCGCGAGAGGGCCAGCGCGAACGGCCGGACCGCGAGCTCGGCCAACGTGCCGGCGAAGAGGACGAACGGGATGACGCGCGGGTCGCCCGGCCCCTTCGCGCCGGTCGCGTCCAGCAGGGCATCCCACTGGAACAGCACCCACAGCCCGAGGACGAAGAGGGCGGTTCCGGCCATGCCGATCGCAGTTCCGATCGCAACATGCCTGAAGCGCCGATGGCCGAGCTCGTGGGCGACGACCAGCCGCAGCTCGCCCGATTCGCCGCGGTCGAGCAGCGTGTCCCAGACGACCACGCGGCGCGTCTTCCCGATCCCGGAGACGTACGCGTTGTGCTTCGTCGTCCGCCGGCTCGCGTCCGCGACGAGCACGTCGCGCACCGGCACCCCCGCCCGGTCGCCCAGCGAGCGGAGCTCCCCCGCAAGGCTCCGGTCCTCGAGCGGCACGAACTTGTTGAACACCGGCTCCAGCAAGACTGGCGCGAGAAACGAGACGACGAAGACGATTGCCGCGCCGCCCAGGGCCGCGACCACCGGCCACCACGAGGGAAAGAGATGCACGGCCGCAACGAGGCCGACCATCGGGATCACCGTCAGCGCGATGCCGATCGCCACGCCCTTGACCCGGTCCGACACCCAGCCGCCGAGCGTCTGCGTCGAGAACCCCCAGCGCCGCTCGTGGAGGTAGCCGCGCCAGAACGCGATCGGGGTCGCGACGAGCGAGCCGACGAGCGCGACGAGCGCCGAGAACGCGATCGCCTCGCCCCACCAGGCAAGCCCGTCGACGAGCCCGAAGAGCCAGTCGCCGAGCCCGCCGAAGCTGAGCAACCCGAGCACGAGCAGGCCGAGCGCGATCCCGAGAACGCGGGCGAAGTAGGCCGGGCGGTGGTAGCGGCGGGCCCGCTCGATCTGCTCGGAATCGAAGATCTGGCGGCCGCTACTTAACGTACTGTCCATCAAACGTGAACATTCGCACGTCTAAATTCTGACGATGGCATCGAGCGAGGGCCTCGTCGGGCTGCCGTCCGAAGAGGCAACGAAGGAACTCACGCTCCAGTGGCGGCGCTTGATCCGGACCGCCACCGCCGTCGCCGTCCTCACCAGCCCGGTCGTCTACTTCTTCTTCCGCGAAGAGGTCGGCATCAGCCGGTGGTACTCGCTCTTCTGGACGTTCATCGCGGTGATCGCGTTCCGCGGCCTGATGGACATCATCGTCCGTCGCTTCATCCCGTGGCCCAGCCTTTTCGGAAGCGACGAGCCCGCGGCGCGCGAGGACGACGTGGTCAATCGTCGCCGGGCCTGGTACTGGGGCAAGCGGTATCGGCTGGTCGTCTGGATCGTCGGGATCATCACGTTCTTCTGGATCATCCGGCTGCTGATCCCCGGCGGCGACACGAGCTGGACCTCGACGATCACCGACCCGTGGGAGGCGCTGCAGCCAATTCTCACGAACCCGTCGATGCTGCTCTACGCGATCATCTTCCCGCTCTTCTTCATCATGAACTTCGTCATCTTGCTCGGCCCGATGATGCTGATGGGGATCACCCAGATGCAGGGCTTCGAGCCCGGCGACGCGGAGTGGGGCGTCAAGCTGGACGACGTTCGGGGCCAGGCCGAGGCCAAGGAAGAGGTGCGCCGGGTCGTCTCCATCTGGCAGTCCGGCGAGGCGTTCGAGGCGGCCGGCGGAAAGCGCGAACGCGGGCTGCTGTTCCTGGGTGCTCCCGGAACAGGGAAAACCATGCTTTCAAAGGCTATCGCTACAGGTTTCAACTGTCCATTCGTATCCATGCCCGGCTCCGGCTTCGCCCAGACCTTCATGGGCATGGACGTGATCATCGTCCGCTACCTCGCGTGGAAGGCGAAGAAACTCGCCCGTAAGTGGGGCGGACAGTGCATCGTCTTCATCGACGAGATCGACGCCGTGGGCCGGCGGCGTTCCGCACTGGGCGACGGAGGGATGGGCGGCTTCGCGACGCCGATGCCCTCGACCTTCGAGGACTTCGCGTTCCACGGCCGGAACGGCTCGCTCACCTCCACAGGCGACCTCGTGCTCGAGACCCGCGCCTGGCGGGAGAGGCTCTTCGCCAATCGCATGCCTGAGCGACGCCCGAGCGCATTCGGCCGGGTCAGCGCAATCGTCAACCAGGCGTTTCCCGGGGCGATGATGGGCGGTCAGGGCCAGCTGGCCCTGAACCAGCTGCTCGTCGTCATGGACGGGATCGACAACCCGCCGTTCACGAAGAGGTTCTTCACCAACAGGATCAACACGTTCCTCGACGCGACGTACATCGTCCCGCGTCGCGTTCGCGGCCGGTCTCTCCGGATGCCGCCGCCGCGCCCGCGCACCGAGCAGATCTACTTCATCGGCGCCACGAACGTGCCACTCGAAGCGCTCGACCCGGCCCTCACCCGGCCGGGGCGCATGGGCCGCTACGTGTGGCTGCGCACGCCGACGAAGAAGGACAGGCTCGACATCTTCGACCTCTACCTCAACAAGGTCTCGCACGACCCCGAGCTCGACTCCGAGAGGCGGCGGGACGAGATCGCACGGATCACGAACGGGTACTCGCCGGCGATGATCGAGCAGGTCTGCTCGATGGCCTTGACCTACGCCCACCACGAGGGCAAGCCGCGCTTCGGCTGGGAGGAGATCGTCGAGGCAATGACGACGATCGAGTCGGGCATGGCGATCAACATCGAGTACATCCCGGAGGAGACACGGGCGATCGCCGTCCACGAAGCGGGACACGCCGTTGCCGGCCATGCGTACATGAAGGGCGCCGAGTCCACCCGTCTGTCGATCCGCCGCCGCGGCGAGGCGCTGGGCCACCATCAGGCCCTCGAGAAGGAGGAGCGGTTCAGCTCGTGGCGCAGCGAGGAACTCGCGCGCCTGATCTGGACGCTCGGCGCGATGGCTGCGGAACGAGTCTTCTACGGCGAGAACTCGACCGGCGTCGGCGGCGACGTCCAGAGCGCCACCGCGCGCTCGGCCTGGATGGTCGGCGCCTGCGCGATGGCTCCCGAGCGGATCGAGTTCGCCGACGGCTTCAAGCCTCCGAAGGACAAGACCGAGGACGACATCCGTGAGGAGATCGCCAAGAAGTTCCAGAAGATCGGCGACCAGATCATGAACCGTCCGGAAGGCCACGGTGACCCGCTGGCCGGCGTTCTCGGCGATCCGACGAAGCGCGCGATGGCCTCCCAGCTCCTCGGACAGGCCTATGTGGCCGCGCACCAGCTGATCGAGCACAACCGCGACGGGGTCGCCAGGGTGGCCGACACCCTCGTCGAGCGCCGCGAGCTGCACGGCGACGAGATCCTCAACCTGCTCGAATCGGTCAACCTCGAAATACCCGCTGCCGATCCTCTCGAGGACGAGTCATGGCCGAAGCTGTAGTTCCCGAGCCTCACGAGAGCAGGCCTCGCCGGCGGAAGAGGCGCTGCCACGTTTCGAACGACAGAAGCGGTTCACGGCGGGCGCTTCATGGTCGGCTATGCGGTGATCGTCGTGATGGTCCTCGCGGCGTTGCTGACGCTGGGCTTCATGTCCCGGGGGGCTCGAGCTCCACGACCGCGGCCGGCGGTCTGACGACCGAGGAGGGCGGCTTCCAGCGGGCGCGCGAGATCGCGACCGAAATCGCGCGCCAGTACCGCGGCGCGAACGGCGAGCAGCTCGTCGCCGTCACCGCGCAGACCGGTGAGGTCTCCGGCCTCCCCCTCCAGTACATCGCGCTCCGACACGGCCGCAACAGGCAACTCACGCAGGGCGACGTCTCGGTCGTCCAGCCGGGCGAGACCGCGCTGTTCAGCTTCTGCGGCCTCGCGGGCGACCAGAACTGCTCGCTGCCGGGCCAGCCCACGCCGCAGCGCCTGATGCTGCTGCGCCGCGAGGCGGTCGAGCTGTCGTACTACACCTTCAAGCTCCTGCCCGAGATCCAGACGGTCGTCTCCCTGCTTCCGCCCGTGCCGCGCGGCGAGGGCCAGCCGCCGCAGACATTCGCCGTGCACTTCCAGCGTAGGCACATGGAGGGCCTCCTCGGAGCGACCTCACCAGGGCCCTCCGGAGAAGCCGCCGTTCGCCGACGGCGACCTGAGCCCCGGCGAGGCCGACACGATCAACCGCCTCACGGAGACCGTCTCTTCACCTCGTCGTTCGAGCAGCTGCCGACGCAGGGCGTGATGCTCAGCCTCTCACCGCCGAGCGCCTGAGCAACCGGGCGAAGACGTCCGTTCGGGGTACCGTCGTCCGCCTCGCCCTGCGCGCTCTGCGCGCTCCCGCGCTGCTGCCGGCGGCAGGGCAGGCACAGGGCCCGCCGGCCGGCGCCGACGCGATCGTCGCGATCGGCGACTTCGGGGTCGGCGGTGAAACCCAGCGGAGACTCGGGGAGGTGGTCCGGCGGTTCGGTGCCCGGAACGGCGCCGACCTCCTGGTCACGCTCGGCGACAACGACTACACCGAGAGCCCATGGCGCTTCCGCAGCAACTGGGCCTCGAGCTTCGGCTGGGCGCGCGGCTCCGGCATGAGGGTCGCCGGCGTGCTCGGCAACCACGACGTCCGCGTGGATCAGGGGCGCTACCAGTACCGCACGCTCGGGATGGCCGGCCGGTACTACCGGCTCCGGCGTCGGAACGTCGAGCTCTTCTTCCTGGACTCGAACCGGATCGACGGCGGGCAGACCACCTGGCTCGCCCGGTCGCTCGCTCGCTCGACTGCCCGCTGGAAGCTCGCGGGCTTCCATCACCCGGCCTTCACGTGCGGCGCGTATGGCTCGCACCCAGACGTCGTCCGCCGGTGGGTGCCGCTCTTCGAGCGCCACGGCGTCCGGCTCGTCCTCTCGGGACACGACCACAACTACCAGCGGTTCGCGCCGAGGCGAGGCGTGCGCTACGTCGTGCACGGAGGCGGAGGGGCGAAGCGGTACCAGCTCCAGTCATGTCCCGCGGGCTACCCGCGCCGCCTGCGCGGCCGGGCCGAGAACGGCTTCGTCTATCTCGTCGTGCGGGCGAACCGGCTCGACGGCTGGTCGGTCGACCTCCGGGGCCGCAGGACCGACCACTTCACGTTTCGTGCAGACGGCTAGCATCTGAGTTGATGGCCGAGCTCGGAACCATGCGCGTCAAGGGGGACTCGCCGAGATGCTCAAGGGCGGCGTGATCATGGACGTCACGACTGCCGAGCAGGCGGTCATCGCCGAGGACGCCGGAGCGGTCGCCGTGATGGCGCTGGAGCGCGTCCCGGCCGACATCCGCGCGCAGGGCGGCGTCGCGCGCATGGCCGACCCGGACAAGATCATCGAGATCCAGGAAGCCGTGACGATCCCGGTCATGGCGAAGGCGCGCATCGGGCACTTCGTCGAGGCGCAGGTCCTCGAGGCGCTCGAGGTCGACTACATCGACGAGAGCGAGGTCTTGACGCCCGCCGACACCGCGCACCACATCGACAAGTGGAAGTTCACCGTCCCGTTCGTCTGCGGCTGCACGAACCTCGGCGAGGCGCTGCGCAGGATCTCCGAGGGAGCCGCGATGATCCGGACGAAGGGCGAGGCCGGAACCGGCGACGTCTCGAACGCGTTCACGCACATGCGCGCCGTCGTCGGCGCCATTCGCCGCTTGACCGCGCTGTCGCCGGAGGAGCTCTACACGGAAGCGAAGAACCTCCAGGCGCCGTACGAGCTCGTCAATTGGGTGGCGCAGCACGGTCGGCTGCCCGTGGTGATGTTCACGGCCGGCGGGATCGCGACCCCTGCGGATGCGGCCGCCTGCATGCAGCTCGGCGCGGACGGCGTCTTCGTCGGCTCCGGGATCTTCAAGTCCGGCGACCCCTGCCACGCGCGAAGGCGATCGTCGAGGCGACGACGCACTTCAACGACGCGGAGATCATCGCTCGTGTTTCGAGCGGCCTCGGCGACGCGATGAGCGGGCTGTCCACAGCGTCGCTCGCGCCGAAGAGCTGCTCGAGACGCGCGGCTGGTAGCACGAACGAGGATCGTCTACCGGCGGACTAGAGTCTGCTTCGTGCTCGCTCGGACTGCGGCCCTCGCATGCATTGCGCTTTTCCTCGCCGGCTGCGGAGGCAGCGAGTCGGCGTCGCAGGTCGCCGAGCTGGGCGACTACGACGCGAAGAAGCCGCTGCGAACGAAGGTCGAGGCGGAGAACACCGGCTCGACCGACATCACCTTCCAGAGCCCGCGTGGGGGTGACGTCGAGGCGACGATCGTCCTCCCGCCGAACGCCGAGAAGGGGAAGCGCTACCCGGTCGCCGTGTACACCCATCCGCACCGCTACACCCGCGCGCTCTACTACCGCGAGGCGTTCGACCTGGCGGAGCGCGGAGTCGCCGTGCTGCTCGTCAACGGCGCCATGTCCCGGCAGGACCTCGCCCAGGCCGACCTGCTGGATCCTGTGTACGCGGGTGACGCATTTCGGTCGTACGTCCGCCACGACCTCGTCGATCTCCGCCGCGCGCTCGATTACCTCGAGACGAGAGACGACATCGACGACCGGATCGCCGTCGTGGGCCAGGAGTACGGGGCCCTCCCAGCCGGCAGTCTCGCGGCCGTGGACGACCGCGTCGACGCACTCGTCCTCGCGACGGTCCCTGCCGAGCCGAGCAGGTACTGGGCAAAGGAGCTCGTCCCGCAGGAGACCTTCGAGAGCTTTCACGAGCTCATCCAGGACTTCGACCCGATCCGCTTGCTGGGCTCGTTCGACGGGGACGTCCTGATCCAGAATCCGCGGCGGGACGACGACTGGCCGCTCGAGGAGTACGAGCGCCTGGCCGAGGACGCCGACGGCGCCGAGGTCAAGTGGTACCCCGACTACGGGCACCACATGGGCCCGGAAGCGGACACCTACCGGCAGGAGTGGCTCGCCCAGACGCTCACACGAGCGGTGAGTACGATTTCCCCGATGCGCATCGGGGTGCTGGCGATTCAGGGAGACTTTCGGGAGCACGCAGCCGTGCTCCGTGAGCTTGGTGCCGAGCCGGTCGAGGTTCGGAAGCCGGACGAGCTCGAGGGCCTCGACGGCCTGGTGATCCCGGGCGGCGAGTCGACCGCGATCATGCGCCTCGCGAGGATCTACGGGCTGGAGGAGGCGCTCCGGAGCTTCGAGCGGCCGGTGTTCGGCACCTGCGCGGGGATGATCCTCCTCGACCGCGACCACCTCGGTCTGGTGGACCTCTCGGTCCGGCGGAACGCCTACGGCCGCCAGGTGGCGAGCTTCGAGGCCGACCTCGAGCTGGCGGGTGAGACCGAGCCGGTGCGCGGCGTGTTCATCCGCGCGCCGAGGGTGGTCGACCGGGGCCGGGCGTCGAGGTGCTGGCGGAGCTCGACGGCGAGCCGGTCCTGCTCCGGGAGGGGCGGTTCCTCGTCGCCTCGTTCCACCCGGAGCTGACCGACGACCCGCGAGTGCACGAGCTGTTCCTCGAGATGGTCCGGGAGGAGGTGTCCGCCGGTGTCCGGTCACTCTAAGTGGGCGTCGATCAAACGGAAGAAGGGCGCCACCGACGCGAAGCGGGGCCAGCTCTTCTCGAAGCTGGCGCGGGCGATCATCGTCGCGGCTCGGGAGGGAGGGCCGATCCCGCCGGCAATCTCGCGCTCCAGAACGCGATCGAGAAGGCGAGGGAAGCCTCGATGCCCAAGGACAACATCGAGCGCGCGATCGCGCGGGGCGCCGGTCCCGCCGGCGACGGCGCCTCGTACGAAACGGTCACGTACGAGGGCTACGGGCCGTCCGGGATCGCCGTCTACGTCGAGGCGGTGACCGACAACCGCAACCGCACCGCGGCCGACGTACGGCACATCTTCACGAAGAGCGAGGGCAGCCTCGGCGAGTCCGGATCGGTCGCCTGGCTGTTCGAGCGGCGCGCTGTGGTGCTGGTCGACGGGAGCGCCGACGAGGACGAGCTCATGCTCGCGGCTGCCGAGGGAGGCGCCGACGACGTCGAGCGCGAGGGCGACAGCTGGCGAGTGGTCGCAGCACCGGAGACGCTCACAAGCGTTCGTGAGGCGATCGAGGCGGCGGGAATGACGGTGGAGTCGGCCGACCTCACGATGGTGCCGAAGACAACCGTCGAGGTTGACGACGAATCCGCCGCGAAGAAGGTCGTGCGCCTCATGGACGCCCTGGAGGACAACGACGACGTCCAGGACGTCTACGCGAACTTCGACATCCCGGAGCGGATGCTCGAAGTCGTCGTCCGCCTAGCGTGCCGGCGCGGATCCGGACGACGCCGCTGGTCGCCGAGAAGCGCGATGCCGAGCTGCGCGCGCGCCCGGTAGCTCCCGGCGCGACCCTGAACGTGTAGCCGCCGATCCGCGTCGTGCGAACGGTCGCGACGCCGCGTCCACCCGCTGCCGCTGCGGCGTTCCAGCGTCACGGGGATCCCGACGACGGGGTGGCGGGCGAAGTCCAGCGCGAACCCGGAGACCAGGCGGCCCCCGCGTCGGGAGCGGATCGAGACCAGCGAGGGCGGCAGGTTCCCTTCGAGCCGGACGCGGGACATCGCGACGAGCGCCTGGCCGCGGTTCCAGCTCGACGCCAGGATCGAGCCGTTGACGTAGAAGTCGTTCGATTCCGGCTTGGTGAGGAGGAAGCGGACGTAGGCGTGGACGTCGCGGCTCAGCGGGAAGGCGACCACGAGCTCGCTCGGCGCGGACTGCGCGAACCACCTGGAGGATGAAGAAGCCGGGGATGTCGCCGACGACCCGGCCGCCGACGACGTGCGGGATCGAAGCGCCGGCGCGCTGGTCCTCCTGCCAGTCGCGGGTCAGGTTCGCGAGCGCGATCCGCTCGGTGTCCAGCCGGCGGGTGTCGTAGCCGACCTCCCAGTCGATCGAGGCGTTGCCCCAGGGGCTCGGCGAGCCGAGCGGAGCGTATCCCGGCCCCACCCAGCTGCCGCGTCCTCCGGAGAGAGACGCCCGCGAGTAGGCGTTGGGCGAGCCGACGACGAGGAACAGCCCCGTCGGGACGCTCGCAACGGGCGGATTCGGCGCGACGCGGACACGGTCGATGCTCTGGCCTGTCGCCAGCTGGGCGACCGAGAGCGCCATAACGACCCCGGCCGCGACGGATGCGAACGCGGCCCACCGCACGGCGGAAGAGGCTAGCCGATCGATATTCGGGTCGTGTAAGGGCGAGCCGCGCCGCCGATCGTCAGGCGGGCGACGTACGTGCCGCGAGGAAGCGAGCGCCGAAGACGGAGGCGGAGCTCGTTTCGTCCTGCACGGAAGCGCTTTCTCGCGCTCGCGATGGTGCGGTTCCGCCGGAGGAGCTGGAGCCGCGCCGGTGCGGCCATCGTGACCCTCGCGCGCGCGACGAGCCAGCGGCGTCCGCCCGACCGGGCGATCCGCATGCGAACTCCCGACACGGACTGGGCGGCGCGCGGGCCGGCCGGAGGCGGAGGCGGGGGCGGTGGGGGCGGCGGCGGTCCGGAGGGGGAGGCGGCGGCGGCGGCGGTGGCGGCGGGGGAGACGCCGCTGGCGTCGTGAAGCTGCCCTTCATGAAATCGGCGTGCGGGTCGCACACGTACTGATACGTCGACGCAGGCTGCAAGGACGACGTCTTCCCATGTCGTCGTCTCGACGTCGACGACCTCAGTCCGAACGGTCCACGCCCGGACCGGTCAGGTGGAAGTTGTGGCTACGGTCTCGTCGTGGATCTCGAAGTCGTATGTGCCCGGCGCGACGGACGTGACCGGAGCGCCGTTCGCGTCCGTCAGCGTGATCGTGAGGTCGCCCCTCACCGTCCCGATCAGACGCGGCTCGCCGACTCCTCGCGCGGCTCCGGGCAGCACGAGCAGCAGTGCCGCAGCCCCGAGCAGGAGCCCCTTCACGCCTGGAACTACGGACGCGCCGCTCGCGGCGGTTTCGCCCGGGCAGGAACGTCCGGTCCGGTGCCTAACCTCGATCCGTGACGGTTCTCGGCATCGATCCAGGGACGGCGTCTTGCGGATTCGGCGTAGTCATCGAAAAGGGCGGCCGTCTACGGGCGGGGGACTTCGGGTGCTGGAAAACCACCGCGTCCCAGCGGCCGGAAGAGCGCGTGCTGAAGATCCACGACGGCGTGGAAGAGCTCATCCATCGCTACCGGCCGACCGCCGTCGCAATCGAGGAGTCGTTTGTCGGCGTCGACGCCCGCACCGCGCTCTCTGTCGGGCAGGCGCGCGGCGCCGTGGTCGTCGCGGCCGCGCTCGCCGGCGTCGGCTTGCGCTGAGTACTCGCCGGCGCACGTGAAGCTCGCCGTCACCGGCTACGGCCGTGCGGAGAAGGCCCAGGTTCAGCGGATGGTGCAGGCGATCCTGCGGCTCGACGCTCCGCCGGCGCCGCACCACGCGGCCGACGCGCTCGCCGTCGCGATCTGCCACGCGATGGCGCCGGAGCTCGTGCGGGCGACGGGATGATCAGCAGTCTGCGAGGCATGGTCGTCGCGCGGATGCTCGACGGCGTCGTCCTCGACGTGAACGGCGTCGGCTACCGCGTCCAGACGACCCTGCGCGCGCTCCGCAAGGCGCAGGCGAAGGGCGAGATCACGCTCGACACCTACCTGCACGTTCGCGAGGACGCGCTCCAGCTGTACGGCTTCGCCGAGCCGGCCGAGCGCGAGCTCTTCGAGCACTTCCTCTCGGTCTCCGGCGTCGGGCCGAAGGTCGCGCTCGCGATCCTGTCGGGCTCGACGCCGGCGGATCTCCGCCGCGCAATCGCGCTGGAGGACACGACGCGCTTCGTCGCCATCCCGGGGATCGGCAAGAAGACCGCCGAGCGGGTCGTCCTCGAGCTGAAGGAGAAGATCGGCGCACTCGAGGCCGTCGATGCTCCGCGCGAGCAGGAGCTCGTGGCACGCGACGCGCTCGTGGAGCTCGGCTACTCGCTCGTGGAGGCGGAGCGGGCGCTCGCGTCCACCGACCCGAAGGCCGAGCCCGAGGAGCGCGTCCGGCAAGCGCTAAGGGCGGCATGAGCACGGCGCCGCAGTTCCTGGCTCCGACGGTCCGTCCCGACGAGGACGAGCTCGAGCGCTCGCTGCGCCCGCGCTCGCTCGACGACTTCGTCGGCCAGTCGCGCGTCAAGGAGCAGCTCTCGATCGCGCTCGAGGCGGCGCGGACGCGGGGCGAGGCGCTCGACCACGTCCTGCTGGTCGGGCCACCCGGGCTCGGCAAGACGAGCCTCGCGTACATCGTCCGGGAGGAGCTCGGCGTCGGGATCCGGACCGTCGCAGGCCCCGCACTCGAGCGGAAAGGCGACCTTGCGGCGATCCTGACCGCGCTCGA
Organism: uncultured Actinomycetes bacterium; assembly: GCA_963798935.1. Classification (GTDB taxonomy): domain Bacteria; phylum Actinomycetota; class Thermoleophilia; order Gaiellales; family Gaiellaceae; genus JACDAN01. The sequence goes on along the minus strand of CAWCVG010000017.1, from coordinate 69,927 downwards.
GAACCGTGACGTCCTGTTCGTGGACGAGATCCACCGGCTGAGCCCGGCGGTGGAGGAGGTGCTCTACCCGGCGCTCGAGGACTTCCGCCTCGACATCATCGTCGGGCAGGGGCCGGCGGCCCGCACGCTGACGCTCGACGTCCCGCCCTTCACCCTCGTCGGCGCCACGACTCGCACCGGGCTGCTGACGACGCCGCTCCGCGACCGCTTCGGGATGACGTTCAGGCTCGACTACTACGAGCCCGAGGAGCTCACGCTGATCGTGCGACGCTCAGCCGGGATCCTCGGCGTGGAGATCGGCGACGACGCGGCAGAGGAGATCGCCCGCCGCTCCCGCGGCACCCCGCGTGTCGCGAACCGGATCCTCCGGCGGGTGCGAGATGTGGCGGAAGTGCGCCATCAGGGCGTCATCACTGCCGAGATCGCCGCGCGAGGCGCTCGGCTCCTCGAGGTCGACGGCTGCGGGCTCGAGCACACCGACCGCGCGCTCCTGCGCGCCATCGTCGAGCGCTTCGACGGCGGCCCGGTCGGCCTCTCGACGCTCGCGGTCGCCCTGGGCGAGGAGCAGGACACGGTCGAGGACGTCTACGAGCCGTACCTGCTCCAGCTCGGCTTCATCCAGCGAACGCCGCGCGGCCGCATCGTCACGGCCGGCGGCCGCGCGCACCTCGGAGTCGCCGACGAGGCGGCCCGGGCGGCGAGCCTGTTCTAGGCCCGCCGCCCGGTCGCTTCAGCTCAGTAGACGTCGTCGAGCGAGGTCGTCCAGACGCTGCGACCGTAGGTCGCGGCGTAGAGCGTGTTGGTGCCTGCGGGCAGCTCGATGTCGTTGACCGGCACGAGCGGCAGGTTCGCCCCGACCTTGAGCCACGTCTTGCCGAGGTTCGTCGTGCGGTAGACGCCGACGTCCGTGGCGACGAAGAGCCACTTCGGCTTCGACGGGTGGCGGATGACGTCGTTGATCGGCGCCTGCGGGAGCTTCTTGCCCGACGATGTCGACCCACGTGTTGCCGCCGTCGCTGGTCATGATGATGTGCGGGTAGGCGTCATCGTTCCGCCAGCCCGAGAAGGTCGCCCAGGCGATCTTCGCGTTGTCCTGGTCGACGGTGATCCGCGTGACCCAGCGGCCCGGGAAGAGCGGGCTCTCGAGCTCCGTCCACGTCACCGCGGCCAGCCGCGGCCATCGCGTTCCGGCTTACCCACATCCGGCCGCTGTCGGTGCCGGCGTAGAGGAGGTTCGGGTCCGCCTCGCTCGTGCCGAGCGCCGTGATCGTGCCGAAGCCCGGCGCACGCGGCAGCTCGGGGCCGTCCGTGAGGTCCCGCGCTGATCTGGACCCAGGCGCGGGGCGTCGCGTCTGGCCGGCTCGGTGTCGATCCGGTAGACGTTCTCGACTGGCGCCGAACAGGAACCTCGGGTCGGCGCGCGAACTCGAGCGGCGCGACCCAGTTCTTGCGGTCGGCACCCGGGATCGTCATGCCGAAGCCTCCGCCGTTGTTGCCGGGGAACGAACCTGCGGCAGCCGCCGTTCTGGGAGCAGCCGTAGAACTTCCGGTCGTTCGTCGGGTCGATCCGGTTCATCATCCCGTCGCCGCCGACGTAGGGGATCCAGTCGCCGTTGACGGTGTTGTCGTTCTGCCAGGACTTCAGCGAGTTGTTGTCCTGGGAGCCGGCGTTGACGCGCGTTCCGTCCTGGACCGAGACGTCCATCGCATAGAACTGCGTCACGGGCAGGCGCGGGGTCTTGAACCACAGCCCTACGGCCCTGCCGTTCTCGTTCGAGATGTAGAAGCCGCCGTCGTTGCCGAGGTAGACCCGGCCCGGGGTGAGCGGATCGAACTCGAGGCCGTGCTGGTCGGCGTGGATCACCTGCGTGGACCGCGTCGTCCAGGTGAGGCCGCCGTTCAGGCTTTCGGCGTAGTTGACGCCGGCGACGAAGATGTGGTCGGGATTGACCGGATCGACGTACACGCGCCCGAACCACCACGCGAAACCGCCGCTGATCGCCTGGAGGGTGGTGCTGGTCTGGGTGACCGGTTGCCCACGTCGCGCCGCGCATCGTTGCTCACGAAGAGGCCGTTGAAGTTCCCGCGAGCCGTGCTCGAGATCAGGTAGGCCCGGTTCGGGTTGCTGTCGCTGAAGTCGACGCCCATCCGGCCGACGAGGTTGTCGGGCGTCTGCAGCGCCGGGTTCGGTCTCGCTCTGCGGAAGCGGCGCGTCGTGGACGTTGTCCCACGTGCGCCCGCCGTTGATCGAGCGGTAGACGTAGGAGTGCGGGCCGTAGATGCGCGACTTCTCGTCGCGGGTCTTGTCCCACGTCGTCGCGAGCATGATGTCGGGGTTCGTCTTGTTGATCGTCACGTCGACCGCCCCGGTGTTGGTGCTCTCGGGGCGTCAGGACGCGAGTCCATGCTGGCGCCGCCGTTCTCGGTCATGAACAGGCCGCGGTCCGGGTCATCCAAGTCGTGCAGGGCGCCCATGACTGCGACGAAGACCCGGTCGTCGTTGCGCGGGTCGATGACGATCTGGCCGATCGTGTCGCCGTCGCGCAGGCCCATGTTCGTCCAGGTGGCGCCGCCGTCGGTCGACTTGTAGATGCCGTTGCCGTAGTACGCCGAGCCGCCGCCGTGGTCGACCTCACCGGTGCCGGCCCAGACGACGCCCTTGGAGTCGACTGCGACCGCACCCATCGACTGCGGCAGCTGGCTGTCCCACGCGGTGGCGAGCGTCTGGCCGGCGTCGGTCGACTTCCAGAGGCCTCCCGAGCCGGTGGCGACATAGACGACGTCCTTGGTCGTCGGATCGGCGGCGACGTCGCGGATCCGGCCGCCGATGTTGCTCGGGCCGAGCTCAGTCCAGACCTGATCGGTGGCCGGCGAGCCCTGGCTCGCCTGCCCCATCGCCTTCGACTGCGATATCGCCTCGTTGACGGCTGCGTCCGGGATGGTCCCGTCCGCGTTCGCCCGCTGGAGGTACATCCAATCCTCGGCGCCGTCGGGCTCGGGTGTGACGGCCGGCACGACTGCCGGGACGGGCTCCGACCCGTCGCCTCTCGTCACGATTGCGGCGGCGATGACTAACAGCGTCATCAGGGCCGCCACGACCGCAGTCGGAGCCAAACTTCTGGTGTGCATCTGCACGTGTACCTCCCCGGTTCTAGGCGCGCAGTGCGCCGCTCTCCACCCACGCCGGGGCGCCTTCCGGTGATATCACCCGGACCGACGCTCCGTCGCCGCGCGTAACCCTAACCGAATATAGGATCGACTACGAGTCGCTAGCGGTCTGACTGCAGGAACGTCGCGAGAATCCCGTCATGGTCGAACGCCGTTTCCGTCGCCGTCAGCTCCTGCTGCTCGCGATCCCCGTGGTTGTCCTGGCGTTCGTCGTGAGCTTCAGGGTCTTCGACCCGAAGAACCCGTGTCCGGCGCCGAGCGCCGCTCCCCAGCTCGGACTCGCGCTCATGCCGGCCGGGCTGTCCTTCGACCAGATCGGGACGGTCACGGACGTCCGGAAGGACGAGCGCCACTTCAGGGTGCAGGCGTTCACGACCAAGCCGCTCGACGAGGTCGCGGTCCTGATCCAGGAAGCAGTCATCGCCGCCGGCTACCGCCCTGCCGGGATCGACAGCGAGGGCGTCGAGACGCAGGTCTTCTTCACTGAGCGGGTCGTTTGCCGGAGGCCAGGCGCATGTGCGGCGGGCCGGCTGCGCGGGTCGGTCGGACATCGAGCTCGTCCTGCTCGATCCCAACGCCGTCCCTTCGAGGTAGCCGCTTCCGCTAGCGCCGGAACTGGAGCTCTTGCCAGGACGGCACGGGGGCGAGCTCGAGGAGCGCCCGGTCGCCGCGCGGGTCGCGGTAGCCGAACTCCGCAACGTCCTCGTCCCAGTCCACGTCGAGCAGCCCGAGCTTGACGCGCTGGTCGAGCCACGCGCCGCGGAAGACGAGCTTCCGGAGCCAGTAGACGAGCGACTCGCCGCCCACGGCCGCGAGCGCCTCCCAGTGGCGGACGAGGTAGCGGCCGAGCTCGCTGCGCGCCTCCTCGATCCGCTGGTCGGCCGTCAGCTCGACCAGGTCCGCGGCCTCGTCCTCGTCGAGGTCGTTGCTCTCGACGAGCCGGAGCTTGACGGCGGCGCCGATCACGCGCTCCTCGAAGTCCTCGGCGTTGAACGCGAACCGGTACCCCAGGAACTGGACGACGTAGTCGTCGCCGGACTCGTAGTTCGCATCGCTCACTTACCTGAGGATACGCGGGCCGGTTGCTGTCCGACCTCCTCCCTACGGTGGACATCCGCGATGCACGAGGCAACCTGGACGATCACCTCGTGCCCGCACCGGGAGTCGGCACGGCTGGCTCAGGAGCTGGGGATCAGCGAGACCACCGCTCGAGTGCTCCTCCGGCGCGGGCACGGCGACGCCGCCACGGCGCGGGCGTTCCTGGCCGGCGCCGATCCCGGGCCACGACCCGCGCCTGCTCGGCGACATGGACGCGGCCTGCGAACGAATCCGTGCCGCAATTGCGTCAAGACAGCGCATCTGCGTCCACGGCGACTACGACGCGGACGGCATCTGCGCCACGGCCCTCGCGGTCCTGATCTTCCGGGAGCTCGGCGCCGACGTCTCCTGGCACCTGCCGAGCCGGTTCGAGGAGGGCTACGGCGTCTCGGGCGAGACGCTCGACCGGCTCGCCGGGGACGGGTGCGCGCTCGTCGTCACCGTCGACTGCGGGATCACCGCCGCGGCCGAGGTCTCTCGCGCGAAGGCGCTCGGGCTCGACGTCGTCGTCACCGACCACCACCGGCCAGGCGACGAGCTGCCGGACTGCCCGATCGTCGCCACCAGGCCGTCCGACTACCCGTTCCCCGAGCTCTGCGGCACCGGGGTCGTCTACAAGCTCGGGCAGGCGCTGCTCGGTGCCGGCGCGGAGGCGCTGAGGCGGCACCTTGATCTCGTCGCCATCGCGACGATCTCGGACGTCGTCCCGCTCGTCGACGAGAACCGGTACCTCGCCCGTGCCGGGCTGAAGGCGCTGGCGCGGACCCAGAAGCCTGGACTGCAGGCGCTCATGCGCTCGGCCGGCGTCGATCCGGCCGCGGTGGACGCCGGCGCCGTCGGGTTCCGCCTCGCGCCGCGGATCAACGCCGCCGGGCGGCTGTCCCATCCCGAGACGGCACTCCGGCTCCTCCTCACGGAGGACGAGAAGGAGGCGGCCGAGCTCGCCGGCCGGCTCGAGGAGCTGAACCGCGAGCGGCAGGCTGTCGAGGACCGGATCCTCCGCGAGGCGGTCGCCCAGGTCGAGGCGTGGCCGGAGAGCCGCCGCCGGCGCCGCGGCTACGTCGTCGCGCACGAGGACTGGCACGAGGGCGTCATCGGGATCGTCGCCTCGCGCCTCGTCGAGCGGTTCAACCGGCCCGTCGTCCTGATCGCGGGCACCGACGGCGACTGGAAGGGGTCCGGCAGGTCGATCCCCTCCTTCGACCTCCACGCCGCACTGGGCGCCTGCTCCGAGCATCTGTCGCGGTTCGGCGGGCACCGTGCCGCCGCCGGGCTCTCGATCGACCCCGCCAGGCTCGGCGCGTTCGCGGAGGCCTTCGGCGAGGCCGTCGACGCCGAGCTCCCGGAGGAGGACCTCCAGCCGAGCATCGCGGTGGACGCGGTCGTCTCGGGCGAGGAGCTGACGCTCGCACTCTCGACCGAGCTCGCGCACCTCGCGCCCTTCGGCCTCGGGAATCCCGGCGTGACCCTGCTGCTCCCGTCCTGCGATCTCTCGGACGTCGAGCAGACCGCGGACGGAAAGCATCTCCGCTTCCGCGTCCGCCACCGGAACCGGCCGGCCGGCTCGGCGATCGCGTTCGGGCTCGGGCGCCACGCCGACCGCGCTCGGCGCGAGGTGCGCCACGACGTTCTCTTCCGCCTCGAGGAGAACCGCTGGAACGGCACGGTCGCGCCGCAGCTGGTCGTACGGCAGATCCTCGAGACGCCCGAGCGCCACGAGAGCCTGCGCGAGTGGCTGGCCGGAGAGTTCCGGAAGGACGCGGGCGCCAGGGACGCGTCCGCGCAGACGATTTTCGACGAGCTCGGCCTGGAGGCCGGCGCGCCGAGGCGGCAGCTCCTCGAGTCGGACGCCTTCCGCGCCCTCGTGGCCGAGGAGCCCGTGGCGGTGCCCGAGGCGGCCTAGAACCCTCCTAAGCTTTTCGCGGCTCCCAGAACCGCTCGCGGCGGGTCTGGGAATCGAGGCTCGCGAGCAACCGGGCCAGTGCCAGGATTGTCCGTTTCTGACGGCGGGAAATACGCATGGACCGGGTGTTTTCGCGGCCCGGAGGTCAGCTCCTACCCGCGGAGTACCATTCGCCTATGACGCTTCTCGAGGCTCCGGAACGACATCAAGACCTCATCAACGAGCTCATCGCCGAGGTCGCTGAGTACAACCCGGACCTCGATCGAGACCTGATCGCCCGCGCATTCCGCTTCGCGGCGGCTGCCCACGAGGGCCAGCAGCGGCGGTCGGGCGAGGACTTCATCCACCACCCCTACTCGGTCGCGCGCATCTGCGCAGAGCTCCAGCTCGACGACGAGACGATCGCGGCGGCGCTGCTCCACGACGTCGTCGAGGACACCGAGGTTTCGCTCGACGACGTCAAGGCCGAGTTCGGCGACGAGATCGCGCAGCTGGTCGACGGCGTCACGAAGCTGACGCGCGTCTCCTTCCAGAGCCGCGAGCAGGCCCAGGCCGAGAACTACCGGAAGATGGTCCTGGCGATGGCCGAGGACCTCAGGGTCATCTTCATCAAGCTCGCCGACAGGCTCCACAACCTCCGCACGATCGAGTACCTCGGCAAGCAGAAGCAGGTGCAGAAGGCGCGCGAGGCGCTCGAGGTGTACGCGCCGCTCGCGCACCGGCTCGGGATCCACCAGATGAAGTGGGAGCTCGAGGACCTTGCGTTCGAGGCGCTCCACCCGCGCAAGTACACCGAGATCAAGGCGATGGTCAACGAGCGGCGCGCCGACCGGGAGGAGCACGTCAGCGAGGCGGCGTACGTCCTCCAGCGCGAGCTCGACAAGGTGGACATCCCGGCGGAGATCTCCGGGCGCGCCAAGCACTTCTACTCCATCTACGACAAGATGGCCAAGAAGGGCAAGGAGTTCAACGAGATCTACGACCTCACCGCGATGCGCGTCATCGTCGAGCGCTCGGCGGAGGAGGGGACGCGCGACTGCTACGGCGCGCTGGGCCTGATCCACTCGCTCTGGAAGCCGATGCCGGGCCGCTTCAAGGACCACATCGCGATGCCGAAGCTGAACGGCTACCGCGCCCTGCACACGACCGTGATCGGGCCGCAGGGCCGGCCGCTCGAGATCCAGGTCCGCACGAAGGAGATGCACGAGACCGCCGAGCTCGGCGTCGCGGCGCACTGGCTCTACAAGCGGGGCGGAAAGGGCCGCAAGCCCGACGAGCGCTGGCTCGCCTGGGTTAAGCCAGCTGCGCGACTGGAACGACGAGTCCGACCCGCGCGAGTACAAGAAGTCGATGCTCGGCGACCTGTTCGTCGACGAGGTCTACGTCTACACGCCGAAGGGCGAGGTCAAGATGCTCCCGGCCGGCTCGACGCCGATCGACTTCGCCTACGCGGTACATACCGACGTCGGCCACAAGACGGTCGGCGCGCGCGTGAACGGCCGCATCGTCCCGCTCCACTACTCGCTCCAGAGCGGCGACTTCGTCGAGGTCCTCGACGACGAAGAGCGGGCGCGGTCCGTCCCGCGACTGGCTGACGCTCGCGAAGTCTTCCCGGGCGCGGAACAAGATCCGCCAGTGGTTCTCGCGCGAGACGCGCGAGGACACCGAGCAGAAGGGCCGCGAGTCCCTCGAGCAGGCGCTGAAGCAGCAGAAGCTGCCGTACCGGAAGATCGCCGGGTCGGCCGTCCTCGCTCAGGTCATCCGCGAGGCCGGCTTCAAGAAGGCCGAGGACTTCTACCTCGCCCTCGGCTCCGGGAAGCTTCCCGTCAATCAGATCGTCAACAAGGTGCTCCAGCGCCTGAAGACGAGCGAGGTCGCCGAGGAAGCATCCGTCCCCCTCAAGCCGACCCGGTCTGCAGAGGCGGTCGGGAGCAACCAGCTCGGAATCAACGTCGAGGGCATCCAGGACGTCCTTGTCCGCCTCGCGAAGTGCTGCACGCCGGTGCCGAGCGACGAGATCGTCGGCTACATCTCGCTCGGCAAGGGCATCACGATCCACCGGGAGGATTGCCCGAACGTGCGCGCGCTGCGCCGCAATCCCGAGCGGTTCACGCCGGTGAACTGGGACGGCGGCTCGACCAAGAGCTTCCGTGTCCAGATCGCAGTCGACGCCTGGGATCGCCCTCGGCTCCTCGAGGACGTCGCGAGGACGTTCGCCGAGCACGGCTCGAACATCGTCTCCTACGGAGGCACCGTCGAGGACCAGCTCGCGAAGAACTGGTACACGGCCGAGGTCGGCGACGTGAAGTCGCTTCGCGGCCTGCTCAGCTCGCTCCGCAACGTCGATTCGGTCTTCGACGCGTATCGAGTCACGCCAAGCTGATCCCTCGTTCGAGTGATGGGTGAGAGCCGCTCGAGTCGAGGACGCGCCTAGAGCTCGACGGCGGCGCCCTCGAACTCCTGGATCCGGTCGCGATACCAGTCGGGGATCGGACAGGGCTTGCGCTCGTCCAGGTCGACGAGCACGAGGGTCTGGTTCGCCGTCACCATCAGCACGTCGTCCTCGACCCGGTACGCGGCGCACTCGTAGGTGATGCTCGTCCGGCCGATCCGGGCGATCCGAATGAAGACCTCGATCAGGTCGTCGAACTGCGCCGGCGCCAGGTACTCGACGTTGGTCGCGCGCATGACGAACTGGCGTTCCTCGTCGGGGCTCGTGTACAGCTGGCCGAGGTGCCGGTGGTACTCGACGCGCGCCGTGTCGAAATAGGGCAAGTAGCGGCCGTAGTAGACGATCCCCTGGGCGTCGGTGTCGGAGAACCCGACGCGGGTGAGCGCCGAGAGCTTGAACGGCGGCTTCCGGTCGGTCAGTCGCCCGGCTTCAAGCACGGATGACGTCGAGCACCTCGTCCCGCTTCTGCTCCATCAGCTCCTTCGAGCGGGCCTCGAGGTTGAGGCGCAGGAGCGGCTCGGTGTTCGACGGGCGCACATTGAAATGCCAGTCGTCGGAGTCGACCGAGATCCCGTCGAGGTGCGAGACCTCGCCCTGCGACTCGAACCGCTCCTGCAGCTCCTGGAGCTTGAGCGCCACGTCGGGAACCGGGGTGTTCAGCTCGCCGGTGATGAAGTAGCGGTCGCGGTAGGGCCGCAGGATCTCGGACAGCGTCTGGCCACGGCGCGAGACGAGCTCGAGCATGAGGAGGAACGGCACGACGCCGGAGTCCGCCTGCGTGAATTCGCGGAAGTAGTAGTGCCCCGAGACCTCGCCGCCGAAGACGGCGCCTTCCTCGCGCATTCGGTGCTTGATGTACGCATGGCCGACGCGGTTCACGAGCGGCGTGCCGCCCGCAGCCTCGACGGTCTCGGGCACTGCCCAGCTCGCGCGCAGGTCGTAGATGATCTTGCCGCCGGGGCTCTTCGCCAGCACCGACTCGGCGAGCAGCGCGGTCACGAAGTCGCCCGGGACGAACTCACCGGAATCGTCGACGAAGAAGCAGCGGTCAGCGTCGCCGTCGAAGGCCACGCCGAAGTCGGCTCCCTCGGTCGTCGTCCGCTCGACGATGAACTCGCGGTTCTCGGGCAGCAGCGGGTTCGGCTCGTGGTTCGGAAAGGTCCCGTCCGGCTCGAAGTAGCAGCGGACCGCCTCGATGGGCAGGCGCTCGAGCACCGGCGGGAGCATGGCGCCCGCCATCCCGTTCGCCGCGTCGACGACGACGCGAAGCGGCCTGATCGCCGACACGTCCACGAACGACAGGACGCGGTCGACGTACGCGGGCCAGACGTCGTATTCCTGGACCTGTCCGAGGGACTGTCCCTCGGGCGTGTCTCCGAGCGCCATGGCCCGGTCGCGGATCTCGAGCAGGCCCGAGTCCCCGCCGACGGGTAGCGCCCCCTCGCGGACGATCTTCATGCCCGTGTACTCCTTGGGGTTGTGCGACGCCGTGACGGCGACGCCGCCGTCCAGGTCGAGCTCGCCGACCGCGAAATAGACCATCTCCGTGCCGACGAGGCCGAGGTCGAGGACGTCAGCGCCGGCCTCCGTCGCCCCGCGGATCATCGCGGCGGCCATCGAGGGAGCCGAGACCCGCATGTCGCGCCCGACCGCGATCCGCCCGGGCCTGAACTGCTCCACGTACGCGCGGCCGATCGCGTAGGCGCCGTCCTCGTCCAGCTCGGTCGGGTGAATCCCTCGGACGTCGTACGCCTTGAAAACCTTCGGATCGAGCACGGCCGGAGGACTCTATCCCCGGAACCGCGCGTCCGATTAGGTGCGGTCCGGACGAGTGCGTGGCCCGGCATCGCGCCTGGCGGCCGCAATGCGCCTTCTAGCGGATCGGGCCGGTTCGTCCCGTGCATCCCGACGAAGCCGCCGTCGTGACTCGGCGCGCTCTCGCTCGCACAGAGGACGACTACTAACAGGCGAGCTGCGCGCCGACCTGCTCGCTCGAGCAGGACAACGAGCTCGGCAAAAAACGCCACAGAGCGGGAGTTTTCCCGCGTCCGCATTCGTTCATACACTTGAAGGGTGGAGCGCAAGCTTGCGACAGTCCTGTTCGTCGATCTCGTCGGCTCGACAGCGCTGGTCTCCGGAAGCGATCCGGAGGTAGCGCGCCGGCGCGTCCAGCAGTACTTCGACAAGGTCTCCCACTGCGTCGTCACGCACGGCGGCATCGTCGAGAAGTTCGCGGGGGACGCGGTCATGGCCGCATTCGGGATCCCCCAGGCGCACGAGGACGACGCCGAGCGTGCCATCCGGTCCGCACTCGGCATACTCGACTCCGTCAAGGAACTCGGGCTCGACGTCCGGATCGGGATCGAGTCCGGTGAGGTCGTCGTCGACGACTCGTCCGAGTCCACGTTCGCGACCGGCGAAGCCCTCAACATCGCCGCTCGGCTCCAGCAGGCAGCCCCGGTCAACAGCATCCTGATCGGCCCGGGCGCCCACCGGCTCACGCTCGGCAGCTTCGAGGTCGAGGACGAGGGGCCGGTCGAGATTCGAGGTCGAGCGGAGCCCGTCTGGGCGTGGCGGATCATCTGCCTTGCCGGGGTTCGCTCCCGCGCCGGTGTCCGCAGAGCGCCGCTCGTGGGCCGCGACGCCGAGCTCGAGCTGCTCGAGAACACGTATCTGCGCGCAGTTCGCGACAAGCGCGCGCACCTCTTCACGATCTACGGCGACGCCGGTGTCGGAAAGAGCCGGCTCGCGCACGAGTTCGTCGGCGGTCTCGAGTCCGCCACGGTTCTTTCCGGTCGCGCGCTTCCCTACGGCGAAGGCGTGACCTATTCCGCGCTCTCGGACATGGTCAAGACGGCCGCCGGAATCGCGGACGACGACCCGCTCGACGACGCGCTCGAGAAGCTGCGCGACTGCTGCCCGGACGAGGCGGTCGCCGACCTGCTCGCCCTCGCCTCAGGCGTTCTCGAGGCGGTCAAGGGAGAGCGGAACCAGCAGGAGATCGCCTGGGCGGCACGCGAGTGGGCCGAGAAGCTCGCCGAGCCGCAGCCGCTCGTTCTCATTTTCGAGGACATCCACTGGGCGGAGGACGCGCTGCTCGAGCTGATCGAGCACATGGCCACCTGGGTCAAGGACGTTCCGATTCTGCTGCTGTGCCTGGCGCGGCCCGAGTTGCTGGACCTGCGGCCGGGCTGGGGCGGCGGCCGCGTCCGGGCGACGGCGATTGAGCTCGAGCCCCTCGGGAGGAGTGACAGCGAGGCGCTGGTCGCGGCGCTGCTCGACGGCGACATGGCGTTCGGCGCACGTCAGGCGGTGCTCGACAAGTCGGAGGGGAACCCGCTCTTCGTCGAGGAGACCATCCGGATGCTCTCCGAGGCGAACGGCGGCGGCATCGAGCGGATCCCCGACACGCTGCAGGCGCTCATTGCCGCGCGCATCGACCACCTGCCGCCGGGCGAGAAGGAGCTGCTGCAGGGCGCGGCGGTCATGGGAAGGATCTTCTGGAAGGGCGCGCTTACCGAGCTGGTGCTCGAGGGCACCGACATCGACCCGCTGCTGGAAGACCTGCATCTCCGCGAGTTCGTGCTCCCGGAGCCGCGCTCGTCCATCTCGGGCGAGGCCGCGTTCAAGTTCAAGCACGTGCTGATCCGCGAAGTCGCCTACGGCGGCCTCTCGAAGGCTGCGCGCGCCGGCTTCCACCAGCGCTTCGCCGAGTGGCTGCGAAAGCGGGCCGCGGAGGAGCTGCTGGAGGTCCGCGCCTACCACCTCGACCACGCCACGGCGCTCCTCGCGGAGCTCGACGGATCGCCGCCCGAGAAGCTCGCGACCGAGGCCGCTGCGGCGCTCGAGGAGGCGGGTCGGCGGGCGCTCGCACGCGAGGCGAACGCGACGGCGCGCAAGCTCCTCGTCCGGGCCGTCGAGCTCGAGCCGACCCTCGAGCGGCGGTTCCAGGCCGCACGAGCAGCCTGGCGGATGAGTGAGTTCCCCGTCGTCTCCCCGGAGATGCAGAAGATCCTCAGGCTCGCGCGCGAGGTGGGAGACAAGGATCTTGAAGCTCGGGCGCTCGCCGCCCTCGCGGAGGTAAGCATCTTCCGCGAGGGCGATGTCAGCCGCGGCGAGGAGCTGGCGCGGGAGGCCCTCGAGGTCGCCGAGCGCGACGAGAGCAAGGTCTTGGCGCTGGAGGTGCTCAACACCGTCGCCTGGTGGCGTGGCCGGCTCAGCGAGGGCGAGGGCTACGCACAGGAGCAGCTCGAGATCGCTCGACGGCTCGAGCGCGCGGACCTTGAGAGCGAGGCGCTGCTGTCGCTCGCCGGCATCTACACGTCGCGGCAGGAGGACGATCGCGCGGAGCCGCTGATCGAACGGGCCAAGGCCCTCGCCGAGGAGAGCGGTTCGCTGACGGCGCGAGCGCACGCCTACATGCAGTCGGGCGAGCTCTACGGATGGCGCCGCCGCGACGACGAGGCGCTCGAGGAGTACGAACGGGCGCGCGAGCTCTTCGCGGAGGTCGGCGCGGCGACGCACCTGGCGCGAACGATGCTCCGAATCGCGGTCATCACCCGCCGGGCAGGCGACCTCGAGGAGGCGGAGAAGCTGGCGCGCGAGGGAATCCGGATCCTGAAGCCGCTCGAAGACCGCGGAACGCTTTGCGAGGTGCAGCGCTTCCTCGCCGAAGTCCTGCTCGACCAGGGCAAGCTCGACGAGGCGGAGCTCTACGCGCTGAAGGCCGTGGAGACCGTCGGCCCCCAGGACGTCAGCTCCCAGGCGTCGACGAAGATGTCGCTCGCGCTCGTCCGCGCGCAGCAGGGCAGGGACGAGGAGGCCGAGGCGCTGCTGCACGAGTCCATCGAGATCCTCGAGCGAAGCGAGTACACCCGTTTCCTCTCGGACCCGCTCGAGGCGATGATTCAGTTCTTGGAGGAGCGCGAGCGGTTCGAGGAGATCGCCGCCTTCGAGCGCCGGCTGGAAGAGCTCCGCGCAGGCGACGTCGCCGAGAGCGCGGCGTAGACCGCCTGGTGTGACTCCTCGTTCGGCGACTCGCTGATCACAGTCGCCGGGCGCTCGAAGCGCGCCAGCGCCTCGCCGAGGGGCTCGCCCCGCAGAGTTCCCTCGCCGTAGGGGAGGTGCTTCGTCTCGTTCCGGTTCGCGTACGCGATGTCCGAGAAGTGGATGTGGAAGGGTGCACCGGGCTCGAGCACCGCGTCCGCGCGCTCCAGCACCGACGCGAAGTCCTCGGCGTCGGTGAAGGCGCCGTCGGACGTGGCATGCATGTGCGCGAAGTCGAGCACCGGGCGAACCCAATCGAGCCGCGAAGCGATCGCCAGCACGTCGTCGATCGTCCCGAGCTCGTTCACGCGGCCCATCACTTCGACGCCGAACGGCACCGCCGCGGCCCTTCTTCTCCAGCCGCTCGCGCAGCTCGCCCGCCTGTTCGACGACGTCGTCGAGCGCCTGCTCGCGCTCTCTGCCGAGCAGGAAGCCGGGGTGGAAGACGACGAGCTCGGCGCCGGCAGCGAGGGCGATTCCTGCCGAGTGGTCGAGCATCCCGATCGCCATGTTCAGCTTCTTCCCGCGCTCCGCGTGACCCACGAAGCCCGCGATCGGCGCATGGACTGAGAGGCCGATCCCGGCGTCGCGCGCCAGCTCCCCGAGCCTTTCCGCCCACGGGTAATCCATCCAGAACTTGCCCTCGAAGTCGATCTCGCAGGCCGAGTAGCCGCGCTCCTGGAGGATCGCGACGGCCTCCTCGGGAGACTCCCGCGAGGGGACGCGAGCAGGCCCGAATTGCAGTTCTCCCATCGCCGAGACGCTAACGGTCCCGCGTCGAACTCGGCCTTGTAGCGACCAGTCGAGAGGAGGACACTTGATGAGTGAGACGCGTGCAGCGCGCAGTGCTTGTGGGCCTCGCCGTGGCGCTCTTAGCGAGCGTCTCAGCACCTAGTGCGGCCGATCCTCCAGCTCCACTGAGAACGCTTGTCCTGAGCCGGAACTACATCGAAGGGTTCGCTCAGGACGGCCGATACATCGCGTGGGTTACGCGGGCGCGCTGTGGGTACCGCGTTCATATTCGCGTCCTGGCCTCCGGCCGCACAGTGACGGTTGGCGACACCGGTTGCCCGAGCGACCCGGACCGCTCGGTCACCGGAAGCCTTACGCTCGCAAACGGACGGGCGTTGTGGTCGGTCGCCGACAACCTCAGCAGCAACGTCTGGTCGCTGATAGCAATGAAGACCGCTTCGATCCACGACCCACGCATCCGCGCGCTCCCTTGTTGCATGTGGCGGCACGATTGGCTGGCACGGCCGGATGTACTTCCGCGCGCCGGCGCCGGAAACGTCCTCGTGTATTACTCGCACAGGGACACGCTCGGTGACGATGGTGACTCGCGTACAGAACGCGCCGTACGTCGCGTCATCGGCTCAAAGGCGCGGCGGCTCTTTACGGTCGACCGGCCGTATGGTCTCGACGTCGACCGCGGTCGCATCGCCGTCGTGCGGCGAGAACTTCGCCGAGGCGACGGTTGTGGCTGCGCGTTCGCCCCCACGTGGTCGCCGGACGGCGGGAGGATCGCGTTCCTGCGGACCTACGAGCCGCGATATGAGGATTTTCAGTTCCCGGCGGAGATCGCGGTGATGAACGCGGACGGCACCGGCGTCACCAGCGTCACGACCGACCGCCGCGTGCGCGGCGCGCTCGATTGGTCGAGCGACGGCACAAAGTTCGTGTACGCATACGAGAAGGACAACCTCGAGCCAGCAATCGCAGTCGTGAATGCGGACGGCAGCGGTTCGCGCGAGATCGCAGGCGGAAGCCAGCCAACGTGGTCTCCCAGGGGCAGCGAGATCGCGTTCGCCGGTCCCGGTTTCCGCATCGCCGTCGTGAACCAAGACGGAACGGGGTTACGGTATCTCGGCGCGGGGACGGACCCGAGCTGGTCGCCCGACGGCACGCAGCTGGCCTTTGTCCGGAATGACGCGCTCTTTGTGATGCGCGCCGACGGGACCGGGGCGCGGCGCGTCGTGCCTAGCGACAGGCTCCCGGCCCAGCCAACTTGGTCACCCGACGGTCGTCGCATCGCCTATAGC
Organism: uncultured Actinomycetes bacterium; assembly: GCA_963798935.1. Classification (GTDB taxonomy): domain Bacteria; phylum Actinomycetota; class Thermoleophilia; order Gaiellales; family Gaiellaceae; genus JACDAN01. Next base: position 54,221 of record CAWCVG010000017.1, on the reverse strand, counting down.
GACGGCGCTGGCATCGCCCGCGTCAATGCCAACGGAACCGGGCGAAAGCTGCTGACGAGAGAGGAAGCTGACGGCGCCCCGGACTGGTCACCGGACGGACGGCGGCTCGTCTTCCAGAGTCGACGGGACGACCTCGTCTCGGATGAGACGTACGAAACGGAGCTCTACGCCATCGACGCCGAGACTGGCAGGCGCCTCCGGCCGCTCACATTCACGCGTGGCGATGAGTGGCAAGCCCTGGGTGAGATTCGTTCCGCGAGGGGGGTTGCGCTCCGCTCGTTCCGATCGCTCGGGTCGCCGCAGGCGGTCGTCCTCTCGGGATCGGTCGCGGCTGTCCTGACAGAACGTGTCTCCGGCTCGAGACGAATCGAGTTCTTCGACGCCCGCTCAGGTGGTTCGCGCGGCGTCTCTCGCATCTTGGGCGGTCCTGTCGAGTCCTTCAGCGCGGGCGACAACTGGATCGTATTCAGCGGCGGCCGGTCGATCTGGGGTATCGACACTCGTACGCGAAGAAAGCGGCTACTGGCCCGTACGCGCGCAGACCCGCTTGGACTCTCCATCTCCGGTCGCCGGGTTGCGTGGGCTGAGAATACGGGCGGCCGAGGGCGAATCCGAGCATTCCTTCTTCCTCGCTAATTAGGAGACGAGCCTGTTGTCCGACGCCGTTCCTACCCTGAGTTCATGGCCAAGCGCCCGTCCAGAATCGATCTGCTCGAGCTCGACATCGACCTCCGCCTGACCGACCTGTGGCGGGAGGCTGCCGACGTCGGCGAGTGGAATCTCGAGATCGTCGCCGCCTTCATGCGGGCCGCGTACGGGAAGGGCTACTGCGACGCGCTGACCGAGGATTCGCCGGGCAGCCTGTGCGAGGAGCACGGCTACCGGATCCCGGATCGGCGGCGCCCGGCTCCCACCCGCGAAGGCTGAGCCCACCAGGGCTAGACTTTTCGGCGTGGCCCGGCGCTCGAGCCCAGCCCGCCTTGTCATCGCCCTCGGCGTGGCGGCGATGCTGGCGATCTTCCTCCTCTACACCTCGATCGCCGGCGGGACGCCGCAGCTCCGGCCGAGCCAGCTGAACGGCCGCACGGGGGAGATCACGATCGTCGGAAAGGTCGTCGCGCCGGTCCAGCGGAGCGGGCGCACGATCCGGTTTCGGGTCAAGGACATCGAGGGCAGCTCGTCCGTCCGTCTCCCGGTCACCTACACGGGCTCGGTGCCCGACATGTTCAAGGTCGGGCGCGACATCTCGCTGAAGGGCCGGCTGCGCGGAGGACACCTTCGTCGGCGCTCCCGGGCACGCTCGTCACGAAGTGCCCGTCGAAGTACACCTCCAAAGAGACCTAAGTGCCTGAGCTCGGGCGCGCAGCGCTCATCGTGTGCCTCGGCCTGGCCGTCTACGCCGTCGTCGCCGGCGCGATCGCTGCCCGGCAGCGACGGCAGCGGCTCGCGGAGTCGGCGCAGAACGCCGTCGTCGCCTCCTTCGGGGCCGCCCTCGTCGGCTCGGCGGTGCTGTTCACGGCCCTCGTCCAGAACGACTTCTCGTTCGTCTACGTCGCCGACCACACGAGCCGGGAGCTGCCGCTCGCCTACACGATCTCGGCCTTCTGGGGCGGGCAGGAAGGCTCGCTCCTGCTTTGGCTCCTGATCCTCACCGGCTTCTCGGCGGTCGCGGTGCTCCTCGCCAGGAGGTCGGCGCGGAGCCTGCTCCCCTGGTCGGTGCCGATCCTCGGTGGGGTGATCACGTTCTTCGCGTTCATGCTCGTCGCGGTGTCGAGCCCGTTCGCGACCCAGGCGGCACCGGCGGACGGCGGCGGCCTCAACCCGAGCCTGCAGAACCCGTACATGCTGGCGCACCCGCCGATGCTCTACCTCGGGTTCGTCGGGTTGACGATCCCGTTCGCCTTCGCGATGGGCGCGCTCGTGGCGCGGCGCAGCGACGAGCTCTGGATCGTCGTGACCCGCCGGTGGACCCTCGTCGCCTGGACGTTCCTCGGCTTCGGGCAGCTCCTCGGCGCCCACTGGGCCTACGTCGAGGTGGGCTGGGGCGGGTACTTCGCGTGGGACCCGGTCGAGAACGCCGCGCTGATGCCGTGGCTCGCAGCGACGGCGTTCCTGCACTCCGTGATGATCCAGGAGAAGCGCGGGATGCTGAAGATCTGGAACGTCGTCCTCGTGATCGGGGCGTTCGCACTGGCGCTGTTCGGGACCTTCCTGACGCGCTCCGGGATCATCAGCTCGATCCACTCCTTCACGGAGAGCTCGATCGGGCCGTGGTTCCTCGGCTTCATCGGCGTCGTGCTGGCGGGGTCGATCCTGCTCCTCCTGTCCCGGCTTCCGCTGCTCCGGTCGAAGACGCGGCTCGAGTCGCCGGTGTCGCGCGAGGCGAGCTTTCTCTACAACAACCTGCTGCTGGTCGCCTTCTGCCTGACGATCCTCTGGGGCGTCCTCTACCCGGTGCTGACCGAGGCGCTCCGCGGCGAGGCCGTGACGGTCGGGCCGCCGTACTACAACTTCTTCCTCAAGGCCTTCGGGCTGCCGCTGCTCCTGCTGATGGGCATCGGGCCGCTGATCGCCTGGCGCCGGGCTTCGCTGCGCGGCCTGGGGAGGATGTTTGCGTGGCCGGCGGCCTTCGCACTCGGCTGCGGCGTGATCCTCCTCGCGCTCGGCGCCGGCTCGTCGATCCCGGGCCTCGTCGGGTACACGTTCTGCGCCTTCGTGCTCGCGTCCATCGTGCTCGAGTTCGTGCGCGGGACCCGTGCGCGGCACGCGCTCGGCAGCTCCTCCTGGCCGGGCGCCTTCTCCTCGCTCATTGCCCGAAACCGGCGCCGGTACGGCGGCTACGTCGTCCATGCGTCGATCGTGCTGCTCGCCATCGGCGTCGTCGGGTCCAGCGCCTACGACACGATCTCCGACGCGCAGCTCCGCCCGGGCCAGTCGATGTCGGTCGGCGGCTACGACCTCCGTTACCGCGGCGTGGAGGAGTCCCGCGGAGCGAACGCGCAGGAGATCAGGGCCGTCGTGGACGTGTCGCGGGACGGCGAGCAGCTGGGAACGCTGCGGCCGGGCAAGAACCGCTACTTCGCCGAGCAGCAGGTCTCCAACGAGGCCGCGATCCGGTCCGATCCGCTGAACGGGGAGGATCTGTTCCTCATCGCCGACCAGATCGACGGCAACACGCTCTTCCTCAGAGTCCTCGTCAAGCCGCTGGTCAACCTGATCTGGTTCGCCGGGTTCGTGTTCCTCGGCGGCGCGTTGATCGCCCTCTGGCCCGACGCCCGGGAGCAGCGCCGGCTGGCCGTCCGCTACGGCGGCCGCGAAGCACTCGCCGGCGCGTGAGCCCCGAGCTCCTGCTCGGCGCGCTGCTGGCAGCCGCCGCCGTCGTCTTCGTTGCGGTCCCCTTCCTGCGGACCCAGGCGCCCCCTGAGCAGGCGACGCCGGCAGACGAGGCGCTCGCGGCGGCGGAGGAGCGAGATCGCGTCCTCGCAGAGCTCAAGGAGCTGGAGTTCGACCACCGCACGGGCAAGATCACCGACGAGGACTACCGGAACCAGGTGTATCCGCTCAGACGCCAGGCGGCGGCACTGTTGCCATCGGAGACTCCGAAAGAGGCCTCGGAGCAGCAGTTTTCGGCGCCTAAGCTCCCATCCAGCCGATCGGACGGGTAGGATCCTCCGAATTCCGGGCCCGGGAGGGAGGTCTCCCCGGTTCGAGAACACGGTCCGTATGGCTCGACTACTCGTCTGCAGCCTCGTCGTCGTCCTGCTCGTCGCGGCTCCCGCTTCGGGCAGCCTCTACGACCGCAAGCAACGGCTCGACAGCCAGGCGCAGGCGCTCCAGTCGAAGGCGGACGCCGCCCGCGCGCGTGAAGAGTCGCTCCGCGCCGAGATCGCCTCGGTCTCGGAGCGGATCCAGGCGCTCGAGGCCGAAGTCGGCGATGTCTCCGTCCGCCTCGCCGCGCTGGAGGAGGACCTCGCGCTGCACCAGCGGAAGCTGGAGGCCGTCAAGGCGCTCTACCGGCTCCAGAGCGAGCGGCTCCGGTACCTGCGAGGGCAGTACAGCGTCGCCCAGATGCGCCTGGCCGACAGGCTCGTCGCGATCTACGAGGGCGAGGATCCCACGACGCTCGACATCGTCCTCGAGGCGGACAGCTTCAGCGACGCCCTCGACCAGATCGACTATCTCGACTCGATCGCGGCGCAGGACCGGCGAGTCGTCCGGCACGTCACCGGCGCGCGCGACCACATGCGCGACCTCAAGGAGCGCACCGGAAAGACGAAGGAGCGGGTGGCCGCGGCCACGCGTGTCGTCGAGATCCGGACGCAGCAGCAGCGCGCCGCCTACGACCAGCTGCTGATCTCACGCAGGGGGCTCGCGCAGGCGCGGAGCGCGAAGCGAGAGGCGAGGGACGACGCGCACGAGGCCGCCGAGCAGTACGAAGGCAAGGCGGAGGAGCTGCTGAAGGTCAGCGCCCAGCTCGCCGCCCGGATCAACGCGGCGCAATCCGGCCCGAGCTACTCCAGCACGGGCGACGGCACGGTCTCCGCGAGCGGGATGGTCTGGCCGGTCGGCGGGCCGGTGGTCAGCGGCTTCGGCTGGCGCTGGGGTCGGATGCACGAGGGGATCGACATCGCAGCCGGCTACGGGACGCCGATCCAGGCGTCGGCTTCCGGGAACGTGATCTACGCCGGCTGGATGGGCGGCTACGGGAACCTGATCATCATCGACCACGGCAACGGCGTCGCGACCGCGTACGCCCACCAATCGAGTTTCGTCGTCGGCGGCGGGTCCGTCTCCCAGGGACAGACCATCGGCTACGTCGGCTGCACCGGGCACTGCTTCGGGCCGCACCTGCACTTCGAGGTCCGGTCGAACGGGGCGGCGGTCGACCCGCTCGGCTACCTCTAAGCCAAGAACAGGCCCATCTTTGAAGCAGGGCGCTTATAGTTTCCGCGCTGCAAGCCTCGCGCCTCTTGGCTTGCGGCACTGTCGTCTCCCGACGGCGCCGGCCGCCCTCCGGGGCGGCCGGTCGTTCTTCAGGAAGGCTTGAGCAGGCGCAGGTCGGGCAGGTTGCGCCACTTCCCGTCGAGATCGAAGCCGTAGCCGACGAAGAACTCGTCCGGGACCGTGAAACCCACGTACCGGACGGGGAGATCCTCGACGAGACGCCGGTACGGGCGATCCAGGAGAGCGACCGCCGTTAGGGACGTGGGCTCCCTCAGCGCCAGCGTCTTGACCAGGAAGTTGAGCGTCATCCCCGTGTCCACCACGTCCTCGACGAGGAGCACGTCCCGGCCCTTGATGCTCAATCCAAGGTCCTTCAGGAGCCGGACGCGTCCGCCGCCGCCTCCGTTCCCTTCGTAGCCCGCCAGGGCGAAGAAGTCGAGGTTGTGGACGATCGGAAGCGCGCGCGAGAGATCCGAGAGGAAGACGATCGCCGTCTTCAGCGAGGCGACGAGGATCGGCTCCCGCCCGCGGTAGTCGGCCGCGATGGCGCCTCCGAGCTCGTCGACCCGAGCCTTCAGGTCCTCGGCGGAGAGGTAGACCTCCCCGATTCGCGCGTCCAGCTCGGGTGCTACGAGGCCAGATCCAGTCGGTATCGCTGGGCCAATCGCTCGATGTCCCGACGATAGAAGAGCTTGACGTTCACGTCGGGATAGCGCTCACGAAGCTTGCGCAGCTTGCGGTTCTTCCGTGTGACGAGCGACTGCTTCATCACGGTCAGCTCGACGTAGAGGTTCTGCTCGGGAAGGTAGAAGTCGGGCGCGAACGCCTCGATCACACGACCGTCGGCCGATCGCTCGAGCACGAACGTGTGCGGCTCGTACATCCAGGGGATGCCGTAGTAGTCGAGCAGCTTCGCGCACTCGAGCTCGACCTGGTGGGCGAAGCATGGCTCCCCGTCCCCACGATATGCCTGGAAATCCGAGACTTTTTCGGCCACCGGACCCGGAGGGTACCGACAGCCTCGGACACCGCGCCTAGCCTGGCTTCTTACACTTCGAGCATGGCGAGCCGCGACAGGTCGATCACGATCGCCCACATCTCGGATATCCACTGCGGTGGCCCCGACTTCGTGCCGAGCCTGATGGAGCGTGCGGTCGCGGAGGTCAACGAGCTCGAGCCGGATCTGATCATCGTCTCCGGCGACCTGACGACGTTCGGGTTCAAGCAGGAGTTCCTCATGGCGCGCGAGTACCTCGACCGTCTGAACTGCGAGCGAAGGGTCGTGATCCCTGGGAACCACGACTCGCGAAACGTCGGCTACCTGCACTTCGAGGAGTTCTTCGGCGACCGCCATTCGGTGCTGCGGATGGAGGAGATCACCGTCGTCGCCGTCGACTCCAGCGAGCCCGACCTCGACCACGGCCAGATCGGCCGGGGCCGGTACTCGTGGATCGAGGAGCAGTTCGCGCCGCCGGCAGAGCTCCGGATCTTCGTGATGCACCACCACCTGCTCCCAGTGCCGGGCACGGGCCGCGAGCGGAACATCGTCTACGACGCCGGCGACGTGATCGAGTGCCTCCAGGGCGCGCAGGTCGACCTCGTCCTGTCCGGCCACAAGCACGTCCCGTACGCGTGGCGGCTCGAGGACATGTTCGTCGTCAACACCGGGACGGTGTCGTCGATCCGGCTCAGGGGCAATACGAGGCCCTGTTACAACGTCATCGAGTTGCACGGAAAGCACGTGGACGTCTGGCGCAAGTACCCGTTCCACGGGCAGGAGCGGATCATCCAGTTTTCGCTCGACACGCGGGCGTTCGAGAAGTACACGGCCCGGATCGAGGGCGAGGTGACGACTCGCTGAGGGCGTTGGCGCTGATTGACGGAGAGCACTACGCGCCGGTCGTGCGCGACGCGTTGTCGGAGATCCCGCACGAGGTCGTCGGGGCATTGCTCGTCGGCGGGACGGAGAAGCTCGTCGGTGGGGACGAGTACGGCGTCCCGGTAGCGGCCGATCTCGAGGAGGCGCTCTCGCGGTTCGAGCCGGAGGTCGCGGTGGACGTCTCGGACGAGCCGGTGCTCGGCCCGCGCGAGCGGTTCCGGCTCGCGAGCAGGTTCCTCGCGCTCGGCGTCGCCTACGAGGGCGCCGACTTCTCGCTTCGCGTTCCGGAGTACGAGCCATTCGAGCTCCCGTCGCTTGCCGTGATCGGGACCGGGAAGCGGCTCGGCAAGACGGCGGTCACGGGCTACGTCGCACGACTGCTCGCCGACGATCGCGACCTGGTCGTCGTCTCGATGGGACGGGGAGGGCCGGCGGAGCCACAGGTCGCCGACCTGCGGCCGACGGTCGAGGATCTGCTCGAGCTGGCAAGCGAGGGTGCGCACGCGGCGTCCGACTACCTGGAGACCGCCGCGCTCTCCGGCGTCCCCACGATCGGCTGCCGGCGGGCAGGCGGTGGGCTGGCAGGCGTGCCGTGGACGAGCAACGTCCCAGAGGGCGTGCAGAAGGCGCTCGCACGGGAGCCCGAGTTCGTGATCTTCGACGGCAGCGGCGCGGCGATCCCTCCCGTGGCGACGCGGAAGCGGGTGCTCGTCGCCGGCGCTCACCAGCCGCCGGAGCTCGTGATCGGCTACCTGAACGCCTACCGCATCCTCGTCTCCGACCTCGTCATCCTGACCATGGCGGAAGAGGGCACTCGCCACCCAGAGATCGCGGATGCGATCCGGGAGGTCAAGGACGTCACCGTCGTGGCGACCGTGCTCCGGCCGCGGCCGATCGAGCCCGTCGAGGGGAAGCGCGTCGCGTTTTTCACCACGGCAGACGAGTCTGCGACCGAGCTCCTCGACGATCACCTGCGTGACGAGCATGGCGCCGCCGAGGTCACGATCTCATGCAACCTCTCGCGCCGCGAGCAGCTGCGAGAGGACGTCGAGCGCGCCGACGCCGACGTCTTCGTCGTCGAGATCAAGGCGGCCGGCATCGATGTCGTCGCGCGGGCCGCGTCCGAACAGGACATCCCTTTGGTCTTCGCGGATAACGACGTCGTGACCCTCGAGGGCCAGCCGAACCTGGACGACGAGGTGCGCGCGCTCGCCGAGGCCGCCCAGCCGGAAGCGGTGCGCTAGTGCCCGAGCGCCGCCGCTTCGATCCGCTCCACCTCGGCACCGACGAGCATCCGTACTCGAAGGGCCTGATGGCACGCGCGTTGATGCGCACGGGCCTCGGCGTCGCCGGAGCGTACGAGGTGGCGCGCCGCATCGAGCAGGACCTGGCCGCGAGCGGCAAGCGCACGGCCGACTTCGACCGGATCGAGGACCTGGCGGTCGAGGTGCTGGGCGAGCCGGACGGCAGCCTCGCGATCGGCCGGCTCCGCCGCTATCAGGAGCTGGACGAGCTCGACATGCCGCTGATCATCCTGATCGGCGGCGCAACGGGCACCGGCAAGTCGACGATCGCAGCCGAGGTCGCCTACCGCCTCGGGATCACGCGGGTGACGTCGACGGACTTCGTGCGCCAGACGATGCGCGCGCTCTTCACGCCCGAATTCTTGCCGGCGATCCACTATTCGAGCTTCGACGCCGGCCGCGCGCTCCCGACGGCTCAGGAGGAGGAGGTCGACCCACTCCTCCACGGGTTCCTCGAGCAGTCGCGCCACGTCCTGGTCGGCGTCCAGGCGGCCATCGACCGGTCGCTCGAGGAGGGTTGGTCGATGGTCATCGAGGGCGTTCATCTCGTGCCCGGGATGCTTCCGCGGATGGTTGAGAACGCTCTCGTCGTCGATTGCGTGGTCACGATCGGAAACGAAGAGACGCACGCGGGCCACTTCTGGATCCGCGACATCGCCTCCGAGGGCGTCCGGCCCCTGGACAAGTACCTCGAGCGCCTGGGCGACATCCGCTACCTCCAGGACTACATCGTCGAACGCGCGCACGTGGAAGATGTGCCAGTGATCGAGAACTCGGAGCGGGAGAAGGCGATCGGCGCCGTGCTGGAGCTCGTTCTGGCCGCGTCCGACCGGGAACGGGTCTCGTCGTGACCGGCGTCGCCGCCAAGGGCACGGATCTCGCCGCAGCGGGCGAGGGAACCACGCGCAACTGCCTCTGTGAGGGCTTCGCCCGTGGAACCGAGCGAGCGGCGCTGGCGAGCGCGCGCTGGCTCGGACGGGCGGACGAGACGGCGGCCCTGGAGGCCGCCACGTCGGGGATGCTCGAAGCGCTCGAGCAGCTTCCGATCGACGGCACCGTCGTGATCGGCGCCGCAGGCGAGGGCGAGCGGCTCCAGACCGGCGTCAAGCTCGGATTGGGAGGGGAGGAGGTCGAGCTCGCCGTCGATCCGCTCGAGGGCAGCGGCATGGTCGCCCGGGGCGGCAGCGGCGCAATGTCGATGATCGCCGTCGGCGAGCCCGGATCGCTGCAGACCCTTCCGGACATGTACATGCGGAAGATGGCCGTTGGCCCGGTCGCCCGCGGGCACATCGACCTCCTACGACCGGTCGGCGAGAACGTCGAGGCGATCGCCGAGGCCTTCGGCCGGCGGGTGGGCGACATCACGACGATCATCCTCGAGCGGCCCCGCCACCACGACCTGATCGAGGAGATCCGCGCGGCCGGCGCCCGGATCAAGCTGATCCAGGACGGCGACGTCACCGCCTCGGTCTCCGCCGCCATTCGAGGCACGAACGACCACCTCGCGATCGGCATCGGCGGCACCCGGCAGGCGGTGCTCGCGGCCGCCGCGCTGCGCTGCCTCGGCGGCGAGCTGCAGGCGCAGCTCTGGCCGGTGTCGCGCCGGGAGATCGAGGAGGCGCGGGAGCAGGGGATCGAGGACGTCGAGGGCATCTTCACGACGGACGACCTCGCCCCGAACGAGGCGATCGTGTGCGCCACCGGAGTCTCGAACAGCGACCTCCTCCGCGGCGTCCGCTTCCGCGCCGACAGCGCGTGGACGCACACGCTCGTCATGTGCACGCGCTGCAACTGGGTGCGCTTCACCGAGGGCATCCACTTCTTCCAGCGCGAGCGCCGGGAAGAAGTGCGGCTTCCCGGCTTCTGAAGCCCGCTCGCACTTTTCACACTTTCGGCACGAACTGCCCTTGACAGCCCGCGGGGTCCGACACCGGGGAGCTACGCTGCGGCCTGTGGCTGTGAGAGACGACGTCGTCGAGGCGCTTCGGCAGGTCGAGGATCCCGAGCTCGGGATGGACATCGTCGACCTCGGGCTCATGTACGACGTCGAGGTCGAAGGCCCGAAGGTGAAGGTGATCTACACGCTCACGTCGATGGGCTGCCCGGTCGGGCCGATGATCGACGAGCAGATCAACCAGGTCACCGCCCAGGTCCCCGGCGTCGAGGAGGTCGAGACCGAACTGACCTGGGACCCGCCCTGGTCGCCGGAGAAGATGTCCGACGACGCGAAGTTCATCCTCGGCTTTGGCTAAGGACGTCGAGGAGCGGCTCGAGCGGCAGGTCCGGAACGAGGGTCTGATGCGTACGGTGAATGACCGACTCGCGGCAATCGACGAGCGCGCGACCGGCTGGGCCGACCCTGAACATCAGTTCGAGTTCCAGTGCGAATGTGGAAGGGACCCGGCCTGCGACAGCCGCGTGCTGATGACTCTCGACGAGTACGAGGTCGTTCGCAGCCAGAGAGATCGCTTCGCGGTCTTGCCCGGTCACGAGAACGGCCAGATCGAGCACGTGGTCGAGCAGGCCGCCGGCCGGTACCTCATCGTCGACAAGCGCGACGAGGTCGAGCACCTGGTGGAGTAGGGCGGGGCCGGAGCCCCGCCCTTTCGCGAGCTCGGAAGTCCTACTTCGCCGGCGAGGTGGTCGTCGCCGCGCCGCCAGTCTCGTACTCGCGCTCGATCCGCTCCAGCTCCTCCTCGGTGCCCTGCCGTACGGGCCCCTTGAACCACTTCTTGGCCGAGAGGATGTACCAGCCTCCGAAGAGCAGCAGCGCGCCCCCGACGAGGATCGGGGCGTAGTTCAGCGCCTCCCAGGTGAACTCGTCCGCCCACGGGACGCTCGACTTGTACGGCGGCAGGAGGAAGATCAGCGTGATGAACGCGACCCAGACGATCGCGACGAGGTCGATCCACTTGTAGTGCTTGCCCAGCGACCACGCGCCCGGCTCGAAGCGATCGCCGAGCCGGAAGCGGAGGATGACCGGGAGGATGAACGCGATGTAGAGGCCGATCACCGCGATCCCGGTGCCGACCAGATACCCGACGAGGTAGTTCCAGTACGCCGGGACCATGATCAGCGCCGACAGGACAACGATGGCAAGGACGGCCACCTGCGGCACACGGTTCTTCCCGACCTGGCGCCAACGTCGATGGCCGGGGACGGCTCCGTCGCGCGAGAACGCGAACAGCATTCGCGACGCCGACGTGATCGAGGCGGTCACGCAGAAGAACTGCGCGACCACACAGATGAAGAGCAAGACCTCCGCCCAGCCCTGGCCCATCGACTCCGCCCAGCTCCAGGGGACGATGAAGGCGATGTTCTCGATCGCTCCCGGCGTGCTCGGGATCGCCAGGGTCACGGCGAGAAGCAGGATGAACCCGAAGATCACCGAGGCGACGACCGACATGTACATGCCGACCGCGGCGGCGCGCGAGGCGTCCCGCGTCTCCTCGGCGAGGTGTGCCGAGGCGTCGAAGCCGGTGATCGTGTACTGGGCCATCAGCAGACCGGTCAGGAACACGTAGATGAAGACGAAGCTGCCGAAGTTCTCGGTGCCCGTCCCGAACCCGGTCGCGTTGACCGTCTCACCGAATGCATAGCCGAGCGACTGGTGGTTGTCGGGGACGATCAGCAGGATTCCGACGATCACCGCAACACCGGCCATGTGCCAGTACGCCGAGATCTTGTTCAGCAGCGCCGTGAAGCTGACTTTCATGAAGTTGATGAGCGCCGCCGCCGCGAGGAAGATCACGTACAGGAGATAGATGTACTCCTTCTCGTTCGGGTAGTCGAACCAGAAGTTCAGGAGCGCGGTTCCGAACGTGGCGAGGCCGTAACCGATGGCCGCCGTGACCGCGATCTGGCCGATGAGGTTGAACCAGCCGGTGAACCAGCCCCACGCAGGGCTGCCGAGCTTGGACGCCCAGTAGTAGAGGCCGCCGGCGGTCGGGAAGGCCGAGGCGATCTCGGCCATCGCGAGCGCAACGATCGTGCTCATCAGGCCGACGAGGAGCCAGCCCCAGGTGACCGCGACCGGCCCGCCCTGCCCGAACGCGATGTAGTACGAGGTCAGGCACCCGGCGAGGATCGAGATGATCGTGAACGAGATTGCGAAGTTCTCGAACCCGCCCATGCCCCGGAACAGCACCTGCGCGTATCCGAGCCGGTGGAGGAGGCTCTCGTCGTCGCTGTGCCGTACGCGTGTCTCAGCCGCAGGATCCGTACTCAAAGCAGCCCTCCGTTGTCGATGACGCGCAATTGAGGCACCTTTTCGGTGCTCGTGTCAATTGCCCTATGTTGCTACGCACGAATGTTGGCACCGTCCGGATCGAAGAGCGGTTCCCGCGCGATCTCGCCGGCGATCCAGTCGCCGAAGATCTCGATCTCGACCGGCGTTCGGACCTCGGCCTGCTCGGACGGCACGTAGGCGTACGCGATCGAGCGCTCGACCGTGTAGCCGTAGCCGCCGCTCGTCACCCGCCCGACGGTGCCGCCGTCGATCCGTACCGGCTCGGACCCGAGCGCGACCGAACGCGGATCGTCCAGCGCGATGCAGACGAGGCGCCGCTCGGGCTCCTGCTTCTCCAGGAGCGCCTCGCGGCCGAGGAAGTCGCCCTTGTCGAGCTTGACGGCGAACCCGAGCCCGGCCTCCCAGGGGGTGTCCTCCGGGGTGATGTCGGCGCCCCAGACGCGGTAGCCCTTCTCGAGCCGGCAGGAGTCGATCGCCTTGTAGCCGCCTGCGACGAGGCCGTGCTCGCGGCCCGACTCCCAGATCGCGTCCCAGAGGCGGAGCCCGAACTCGCTCGGGCAGTAGAGCTCCCACCCGAGCTCGCCGACGTAGGTCACGCGGAGGGCGAGGCACGGCACCGGGCCGACTGCGATCTCCGCCGATCGCATGTACGGGAAGTCGAGTGGCCCGGCGAGCGGCTCGAGGATCTCGCGGGACCGCGGCCCCCAGATCCCGAGGCACGCGAGCTGGGACGTGACGTCCTCGACACGGACGGAGCCGTCGTCCGGCGCATGGGACTGGATCCAGGCGAGGTCGTGCCGCCCGAACGCCGTGCCGGTGACGATCCGGAACCGGTCCTCGGCGAGCCGCGTGACGGTGAAGTCGCACTCGATCCCGCCGCGCTCGTTCAGCATCGACGTGTACGTGATCGCTCCGACGTCGCGCGCCACCTTGTTGTCGCAGAGATGCTCGAGGAAGTCCGCGGCGCCCTCGCCCGACACCTCGATCTTGGCGAAGGACGTCTCGTCGAAGATTGCCGCCGCCTCGCGCGTCGCGCTGTGCTCCGCCCCGATCGCAGGCGACCACAGGCGTCCCGCCCAGCCGCGCGGCCGGAGCGACTCGTCGCCGGCGCGCGGCGTTGGGCTCGAACCAGTTCGCGCGCTCCCAGCCGGACTTCTCGCCGAACGCCGCGCCGAGCTCGGCGAGGCGCGGGTAGGCGGGGGAGAGGCGCAGGGGCCTGCCGGCCTCGCGCTCGTGGCCGGGGTACTTGACGTCGTAGTACGTCGAGTAGACCTCGAGGGTGCGGGTCAGGGTGTAGTCCCGGCTCCGGTAGTGGCGGCCGAAGCGCCGGCGAGTCCATCTCCCAGACGTCGAGGCTGGGGATCCCCTCGACGATCCACTCGGCCACGAGCTTGCCCATGCCGCCGGCTCCGGCAAGCCCGTGCGCGCAGAAGCCCGCGGCGACCCAGAAGCCGCGCACGTCGGTCGGCCCGAGGATGAATTCGCCGTCCGGAGTGAAGGCCTCCGGGCCGTTGATCAGCCGCAGCACCTCGGCGTCCTCCAGCATGGGAACCCGGACGATCGCGTTCTCCATCAGCTCCTGGAACCGGTCCCAGTCCTCGTCGAGGAGCCGCCCGTTGAAGTCCGCTGGGATGCCGTCGAGGCCCCACGGCGCCGGGTGGCGCTCGTAGCCGCCCATGACCAGGCCGCCTGACTCCCCGCGGAAGTAGACGAGCAGCGACGGGTCCCGCATCGTCGGCAGCTCGAGCGGCAGGTCTGCCGGACGTGTGACGAGGTACTCGTGCGCCATCGGGATCACCGGGACGACGACTCCGGCGAGCGCCCCGATCTCGGCGGCGAACATCCCGCCGGCGTTGACGACGATCTCGGTCTCGATGCGGCCCCTGTCGGTCTCGACCGCTTGCACCCGGCCGCCCTCGACGTCGATCCCGGTCACCCGCGTGTTCGTCTCGACCTCGGCGCCGCCGCGCCTGGCGCCCTCGGCGAGTGCGAAGGTGAGCTGGCTCGGGTCGATGTAGCCGTCGGTGGGGAGGTACGCGGCGCCGCGCACGCCGTCCGCAGACATCGGCGGGAAGAGGCGCTGGGCCTCCTCGGCCGAGATCAGCTCGAGCGGCAGACCGAACGTCTTCGCCCAACCGGCCTGGCGCGCGAGCTCCTCCATGCGCTCCTCCGAAGAGGCGAGGCGGAGCGACCCGACCTCGTGCCAGCCGGTCTCGAGCCCGACCTCGTCGCCGAGCGTTCGGTAGAGGTCGACGGAGCTCATCATCATCTTCGTGAGGCTGAGGGAGCCGCGCAGCTGGCCGACGAGGCCGGCCGAGTGGAATGTGGAGCCGCTCGTCAGGTCGGCCCGCTCGACGAGCACGACGTCGTCCCAGCCGAGCTTCGTCAGCCAGTAGAGGACGGCGCACCCGCCGACGCCTCCGCCGATGACGACGACCCGTGGCCCGGTCCCTCACGAGAGGGCCCGCTCGAAGTGGCGGTTCGCGTAGTCCTCGTAGTCGAAGTCGAGCCTCGAGATGCCCTGCTGGACGACGCCCCACATCGCCTCGCGGAAGTCCGACATGAATCGCATCAGGCGGAGGTGCTCGCGGTCTGCGGGCCGCAGCTCGCCGAAGTAGGCCTCCAGCAGCAGGTCGCTCTCGGGCTCCGACAGCTCGTGGTTGACGGAGAAGTTCGCGAGGTCGAAGAAACGGTCGCCCATGCCGGCGTACTCCCAGTCCACGATCCGGATTCCGTCGCTCGAGCGGATGAAGTTCGCGTTCAGCAGGTCGTTGTGGCAGGGCTGCTCCGGCCGCGGCCCGAGCGTGCGCTCGATCTCGTCGGCGCGGGCCTTTGCTTCGGAGAACTGCGGCGGGATGCGGACGCCGTGCGCGGCCGCGGTGTCGCGGTAGGCCTCGACGACGCGGAACGCGTCGAACCGAGCGGGGAAGCCGGGACCGTCGTGGATCCGGCGGAGCAGCGCCGCGACCTCGCGCAGGCCCGTCGGCTCTCGGATCTCCTCGACCGGGACGATGCCGCCCTCGACGAAGCACGTGACGAGGGACTCCTCGACGAAGTCGACCACCTCGGGCCCGACGCCGAGCGAAGCCGCCGTGCGCGCAGCCGCGTGTTCCGCGGCGCGGTCGATGCCGAGCAACTCGGTGTCGGCGCCCGCGATCCGCAGCACGTACGCCTTTCCGTCCACACGGACGACGAAGTTGTGGTTCGTGATGCCGCCTCCGAGCGGCTCGATTTCCACTTCCTGACCCGGCCAGGCGCGCGCCGCTATCTGCTCCGCCCGCATCGGCGGATCCTAAGCTGCTGCGGTGCGCGCGCTCCTGCTCGACTTCAACGGGACGATCTCCGACGACGAGCCGCTGCTCTGCCGGATCTTCATGGAGCTCTTCGCCGACGAGAAGCCGCTGAGCGAGAAGGAGTACTACGACCGGCTCGCCGGGCTCGCCGATCGCGAGGTCGTCCACGAGTGGCTCGGCCGGGACGAACCGGGGCTCGTCGACCGGAAGATCGAGCGGTACAAGGAGCTCGCCGACGGATCGACAGTGACGCCGGAGGCACGAGACGCCGTCGCCTACGCGGCCGAGCATGTGACCGTCGCGGTCGTCTCCGGCTCTGCACGGGCGGAGATCGAGCCCGTTCTCGCGAAGACCGGGCTCATGGAATCCATCACGGCAATCGTCGCGTCAGACGACATCCGGCGCAGCAAGCCCGACCCCGAGGGCTACCTGATCGCCCTCCATCTGCTCGGCGTCCCGGCCGGGGAAGCGGCCGCCGTCGAGGACTCCCAAGCCGGGGTCGAGGCGGCGAAGGCGGCCGGTCTCTACTGCGCCGCCGTCACGACGACGCTTCCCGCCGAGCGGCTGTCGGCGGCCGACAAGATCGCCGACCGGTTTGATCGAGACCTGGTCGCCGGTCTACTCTCGCGTTCGTGATCTCTCTGGAGGAGCTGCGGACGGAGGTCGAGAGCGGCGCGATCGACACCGTGGTCGTCGCCTTCACCGACATGCAGGGCCGCCTGATGGGCAAGCGCATCCACGCGGAGTTCTTCCTCGACGACTCGGTCGACCACGGCATCGAGGGCTGCAACTACCTGCTCGCGCTCGAGATGGAGATGGATCCGGTGCCCGGCTACGCACTCGCGAGCTGGGATCAGGGCTACGGCGACTTCCGGCTCGCGCCGGACTTCGGGACTCTCCGTCGCATCCCCTGGCTCGAAGGGACCGCGCTCGTGCTCGCCGACGTCCTCGCCCACGACGGCGGCGACGTCAAGCCTTCGCCGAGGCAGGTCCTGAAGGCGCAGGTGGAGCGCGCCGAGGCGCTCGGCTACACGCCGATGTTCGGCTCCGAGCTCGAGTTCTTCCTGCTCAAGGAGAGCTACGAGGAGGCGCACGCGAAGCACTACCGGGACCTGACCCCGTCCGTGCCGTACATCCTCGACTACCACATCCTCGCCTCGACCTACGACGAGCCGCTGATCCGCCAGATCCGCAACGGGATGCACGGCGCCGGGATTCGCGTCGAGACCTCCAAGGGCGAGGCGTGGCCCGGCCAGCACGAGATCAACTTCCGCTACGACGACGCGGTCACGATGGCCGACAACCACGTGGTCTACAAGAACGGCGCCAAGGAGATCGCGCACCTGAACGGCTGCTCGATCACCTTCATGGCCAAGCCCGACCACACGTGGATCGGCAGCTCGTGCCACATCCACTCGAGCCTGTGGCGCGACGGGGAGAACGCGTTCGCGGGCGAGTCGGACGTGTTCAAGCAATACCTGGCGGGCCAGATCGCGGCACTGAAGGAGCTGGCGATCTTCGTTGCGCCGACGATCAACTCGTACAAGCGGTTCGCCGCGGGCAGCTGGGCGCCGACGACACTCGCCTGGGGCCACGACAACCGCACCTGCGGCTTCAGGATCGTCGGCCACGGCCCTGCGCTACGGACCGAGACCCGGATTCCGGGTGGCGACGTCAACCCCTATCTCGCCTTCGCGGCGCTGATCGCTGCCGGGCTGCACGGGATCGAGAACGAGCTCGAGCTGCCCCCGCCGCTCGAGGGGAACGCCTACGAGTCCGACGCGGAGCGCTTCCCTCACTCGCTGCGCGAGGCAATCGCGGCGCTGGAGTCCGGGTCGGTGGCGCGCCCGGCGCTCGGCGACGAGGTCGTCGACCACTACCTCAACTACGCGCGCACGGAGCAGCGCCTCTTCGACGAGGTCGTCACCTGCTACGAACGGGAGCGGCTGTTCGAGCGTGGCTAGCCGCCGGCCGCTGATCGGCATCACGAGCTACGAGCCCGAGGAGGTTCAGGCGGGCGTATGGTTCTTCTCGGCCGCGCTGATCCCGTCCACCTACGTGAGCGCGATCGCGCGGGCCGGGGGCCGCCCGGTCGTCCTGCCGCCGCTGGACGACGGCGTCGAGGAGACGCTCGACGCGCTCGACGGACTGCTCTTCTCGGGCGGCGAGGATCTCGACCCGGACCACTACGGCGCCGAGCGGCACCCGGAGACGAAGGGCATGCACGAGGCGAGGGACCGCGCCGAGCTGATCCTGCTCGGGGCGGCGCTCGAGCGCGACATGCCGGTGCTCGCCGTCTGTCGTGGATCCCAGATCCTGAACGTCGCCCTGGGTGGCGACCTCGTCCAACACGTCCCCGAGCTCGTCGGGCACGAGGAGCATCGTCACACGCCGGGCACGTTCACCGACCACGATGTTCGTCTCGACCCGGGCAGCCGGCTCGGCCGGCCTCCTCGGCGAGCATGCTCCGGTCAAGTCCCATCACCACCAGGGCTACGGCCGCCTTGGTGAGGGCCTCCGTGAGGTCGCCTGGGCGGACGACGGGCTCGTCGAGGGACTCGAGGACCCCGGCCGCCGGTTCGCACTCGGCGTCCTCTGGCACCCGGAGGAGGGCGACGACGACGCGCTCTTCACGGCCCTCGTCACGGAGGCGCGACGCTACCGGGACGAGCGGGCATGACCGTCGTCGTCAATCCTGCGACCGAAAAGCCGATCGCGGAGGTCCCCGAGGCGACCGTGGACGACCTCGACCGCGCGGTCAAGGCCGCTCGGGCGGCATTTGCCGGCTGGCGCTCGGTCGCTCCACCGGACCGGGCTCGCCTGTTGCGGCGCCTGGCGGCCGCGGTCGAGGAGCACGGCGAGGAGCTGGCGCGGCTCGAGACCCGGAACGTCGGCAAGCCGATCGGCGATTCGCGCGGCGAAGTGCAGATGGTGGCCGACGTCTTTCACTTCTACGCCGGAGCAGTCGACAAGCACTACGGGGAGACGATCCCGGTCGCCGGCGGCGTCGACCTCACCTTCCGCGAGCCGCTGGGCGTCGTGGGGCTGATCGTCCCGTGGAACTTCCCCATCGCGATCGCGAGCTGGAAGCTCGGGCCGGCGCTTGCCTGCGGGAACACCGTCGTCCTGAAGCCGGCCGAGCTCACACCGCTGACGGCGGTCCGGCTTGGGGAGATCGCGCTCGAAGCGGGTCTGCCCGACGGCGTCCTGAACGTCGTCACGGGTCGTGGGTCGGTTGTCGGGCAGCGGCTCGTCGAGCATCCCGGCGTTGCGAAGATCGGGTTCACCGGCTCGACCGAGGTCGGCCGCGGCGTCATGGAGGCGGCGGCCGGGACGATCAAGCGAGTGACGCTCGAGCTGGGCGGCAAGTCGGCGAACCTCGTCTTCGCCGACGCGGATCTGGAGGCCGCGGCAGCCGGCGCCCCGTCCGCGGTCTTCGGCAACGCGGGCCAGGACTGCTGCGCACGCTCGCGGATCCTTGTCGAGCGCGGCGACCTACGACCGGTTCCTCGAGCTGCTCGTCGAGCGTACGGCCGGCGTTCGCGTCGGCGATCCCGAGGACGACGCGACGGAGATGGGCCCGCTGATCTCCGCCGAGCATCGCGAGAAGGTGTCGTCCTACGCCAACGGTAGCGTTGTCTTTCGTGGCGACACACCCGACGGTCCCGGCTTCTGGTTCCCCTGCACGCTCGTGGAGGCATCGAACGACGACCGCGTCGCGCGGGAGGAGGTGTTCGGCCCGGTCGCCGCCGTGATCCCCTTCGAGGACGAGGCCGAGGCCGTCCGGATCGCGAACGACACGCCGTACGGGCTGTCGGGCTCGATCTGGACTCGGGACGTCGGTCGGGCGATGCGGGTCGCCCGAGCGGTGGACACGGGCGTCCTCTCCGTCAATTCGAATACGTCCGTTCGCGTCTCGACGCCGTTCGGCGGGTTCAAGCAGTCCGGGTTCGGGCGGGAGCTCGGGATGCATGCGCTCGAGGGCTACTCCGAGGTCAAGAACGTGTACATCGCGACCGAGGACGCGTAGCGCCTGTGGGCCGGCTCGACGGCAAGGTCGTCGTGATCACGGGTGCCGGCGGCGGCATGGGCCGGGACGCGGCGCTCCTCTTCTCGGAGGAAGGCGCGAGCGTCTGCGTCGCCGATGTCGATCTCGCGGCGGCCGAGGAGACCGCGTCGGAGGCGGGGGACGCCTTCGCGTTCCAGGTCGACGTGGCCGATTCGGGCAGCGTCCAGGCGATGTACGCCGCCACCGCGGAGCGCTACGGCGGGATCGACGTGCTCTACAACAACGCCGGGATCTCGCCGCCGGACGACGACTCGATCCTCGAGACCGGGCGAGGAGGCGTGGCAGCGCGTCCAGGACGTGAACACGAAGGGCGTGTACCTCTGCTGCAAGCACGGGATCCCGTACCTGCTGGAGCGGGGTGGAGGCTCCGTGATCAACGTCGCGTCCTTCGTCGCGCTGGTCGGCGCGGCGACGTCGCAGATCTCCTACACGGCCTCGAAGGGCGCGGTCCTCGCGATGTCGCGCGAGCTCGGCGTGCAGTTCGCGCGGCAGGGCGTCCGCGTCAACGCCCTCTGCCCGGGCCCGGTCGAGACGCCGCTCCTGCTGCGGATCTTCGGCGACGACCCCGCCGCCTACGAGCGGCGGCGCATCCACCTGCCGATGGGGCGGCTGGCGAAGCCGCGCGAGATCGTGAACGCCGCCCTCTTCCTGGCCAGCGACGAGTCGTCCTACGTGAACGGCGCGACGTTCCTGGTCGACGGCGGCCTGACCGCCGCCTACGTCACGCCGGAATAGACAGCACGATCTTCCCGAAGTGCCCGCCGGTCTCCATGCGCTCGTGTGCGGCGCGCGCTTCGGAGAGCGGATAAACGGAATCCACGACCGGCTTGGCCTTGCCGCTCTTGACGAGCTCGAAGGCGCCCTCGAAGTCCTCCTTCGTGCCCATCGTCGAGCCGAGGATCGTCAGCTGCTTCCACCAGATGCGGTGGAGGGCAGCCTTCGGGTTCGGCCCGGTGGTCGCACCGCAGACGGCAATCCGGCCGTGCGCCCGCACTGCCTGGAGCGAGGTCTCCCAGGTCGCCTCGCCGACGTGCTCGACGACGACGTGCACTCCGACGCCGCCGGTCGCCTCCTTCACGGTCTCCACAACATCGCCCGTCGTCGTGGTTGACGACGGCATCGGCGCCCAGGCCTCGCGACGAGCTCGACCTTCGCGTCGCTCGACGATGTTGCGACGACACGTGCGCGCCGAGTGCCCTCGCGATCACGACCGCAGACGATCCGATCCCGCTTCCGGCTCCCCAGACGAGCACCCACTCGCCCTCGACGAGCGCGGCGCGTGTGACGAGCATCCGATAGACGGTCTCGAAGACGAGCGGGAACGCGGCGGCTTCCTCGAACGAGAGCTCGTCGGGAATCGGGTACACGTTCGACTCCGGCACCGCGACAGCTCAGCATGCGTCCCGTCCATGTGCTCGCCGACGACGCTGATCCGGTCGCCGTGCTCGATCCCCGGGTTGATGACGACGCGGCGGCCCGTCAGGATCGAGACCCGCGCCGTCCGCGCCCAGGATCCGCGGCTTCGGAACGGAGGGAAGACCGGCACTGACCCAGAGGTCGAGCCGGTTCAGCGACGCAGCCCGCAGCTGGATCAGAACCTCGCCCGGCGCCAGGCACCGGGTCGGGCGCATCCTCGTAGCGCAGAACCTCGGGCCCGCCGTCCTCGTGGATCCGGATCGCCTTCATTCGCCGCGACTCTAGGCAGAATCTGGCTGCATGACGGCCGCTGAACTCGAACGGTTGGCCGAGGAGCTCGGCATCGACGCGATTGGTGCGGCGCCCGCCCAGCCGTACACGGAGACCGAGCGCCACATCGCCGAACGTGCGGGAGCGCGGGCTCTTCGCCGACCTGAAGTTCACGATGGCGCAGCCGGAAGTGTCCTGTCACCCGGAGACGCTTCTCCCGGACGCGCGGACGGTCGTCTCCGGCGGCGCTCTGCTACTACGCCGACGGCCCCGAGCCCCAGCCGGGTGACGGCCGCCTCCCGCGCTACACGTGGAGCGACGCCTACGCAGAGCTTCGCGAGCGCCTCGACGCAGCTCGGACGCCGGCTCGGCGGCGACTACCGCGTCCTCGTGGACGCCAACCAGCACGTCGACCGGGAGGCTGCCGCCCGCTCCGGCGTCGGCTTCTACGGCAAGAACACGATGCTGATCACGCGGAAACACGGATCGTGGGTCGTGCTCGGAACGCTCGTGACGACCGTCGAGCTCGAGCCGACACCCACCTCTCGGCCTCGACTGCGGCTCCTGCCGCCTCTGCATCGACGCCTGCCCGACCAACGCGCTCGACGAGCCGGGCGTCCTCGACACGAACGCCTGCCTCTCGTACTGGACGCAGTCGCAGACATCGGATCCCCGAGCCGGTCCGCGTGGCGATCGAGGACCGGGTCTACGGCTGCGACATCTGCCAGGACGTCTGCCCCTGGAACCGCGGCGTCGAGAAGCGCCGCGCCGGCACGCAGCGCCGCCCGACGCCGAGACGCTCGTCTCGCTCGTCGACTGGCTCGAGGCGGAGGACGCCGAGCTGCGCGCCCGATACGAGCGCCTCTTCGTCCCGCGCAACGACCCGCGCTACCTGCGTCGCAACGCGCTCGTCGCGCTGGGGAACAGCGCGGGCCCGGAGCACCGCGTACCACGCGGAGCATTACGCCCGATTCGGACGACGAGCTGCTCCGCGAGCACGCCGAGTGGGCGCTCGCCCGCCTCGACGCACGGCAGAATTCGTAGCCGCGTGACCCAGGACGCGAGACGACGCTCTCGGACCGAGGTCGTGGATGGCGTGGGTGCGGCTCTTCGCCGTGCCGTTCGCCGCCCTGGAGGTCGGCCTGCTCAAGGACGACTATCCGGCCGGGTACGAGCGCTGGGCATGGGCGCTCACCGCGCTCCTCGCGGTCGGCGCGGTCGTCCTGCTCTGGCTTGCCTACCGCGTTCCCTCCAGAGCAGCCCGGCGCCGGATCGGGTTCGGCGCTCTGCGTGCTCGACTCAGTCGTGATCTACGGATACGTGCTCGTCTACACGTTCGAGCCGGGAACCCCGATCCGGCAGCTTGTCTTCGTCCCGCTGATCGAGGCTGCGCTGCGCTACGGAATCGTCGGTGCCCTGGCGATGTCCGCCGTCTCGGCCGTGATGCTCACGATCACCGAATGGTGGCGGGAGGAGCACTTCCCGCCGCAGGAGTTCGACATCGACCGAATCGTTCTCCCGGTCGGCGTGCAGCTGATCCTGGGGCTGATCGTCGGCTCGCTCGTCGACCGGCTGCGCGACAGAGCGAGCGGGAGCCCGCGACCGTGTGGCCGAGGCAGAGGCGCTGCGGGACGAGCTGGGTCGGCGCGCCGACATCCTCGACGCGACGAACCGGGCCGCCCGCGCGCTCGGATCGTCGCTCGACCTGGAGCAGGCGTTCGCCGCCTTCATCCGGGAGCTGCGGGGACTGATCCCATTCGAGCGCACGGCGATCGTCCTGCTCGAGGACGGGCGGCTCCGCGTGCTCGCGGCGGCCGGGGAGGGGGCCGAACGGGTTTTCCCGCCCGGAACCGTCGTCTCGATCGAAGGCTCGATCGTGGAAGACGTCGTCAAGGGCGGGCAGACGATCTACCGGAAGGACATGTCGGAACCGGCGTACGACGAGGAGGAGGAGTTCCTCGCCCTCGGGCTCCACTCCCGCGTCGTCGCGCCGATCCTGTCCGGGGCGGCGACGATCGGCGCGATCTCTGTCGTCCGCGCACGAGCCCGAGGCATTCCGCGCCGGCGAGATCGAGCTGCTCGGGCTTCTGGGCCGCCTGGTCGGCAGCGCGATCCAGAACATCCGCGCCTACGAGGCCGAGCGGACGACCGTCGAGGAGCTCCGCAGGCTCTCCGCGCTTCGCGCCGACTTCGTGTCGCTCGTCTCGCACGAGCTGCGGAGCCCGATGGCGTCGGTCATCGGCTCGGCACGAACGCTCGAGCAACGCTGGCGCGAGCTCACGGCCGAGCAGCGCGAGTCGTTCCTGGCCCTGATCGCCCACGAGACTTCCCGGCTCGCAGACCTCATCGGAGACGTCCTCGACACGTCGAGGATCGAGGCCGGCACCTTCAGCTACTCGTTCGTCGACGTCGATCTCGCTCGGCTGGTTCGCGACTCCGCCGCAGCGGCGGAGCACGGACAGGACGAAGTCGCGGTCGAGGCTGTCGTCCGCGAGCCGCTCCCGGTCGTGCGCGGCGATCGCGACCGGCTCCGGCAGGTACTCGTGAACCTGATCGACAACGCCGTCAAGTACTCGCCGCCGGGCGACACGGTCAGGGTGGAGGCGGAGAACACAGACGGTCGCGTCGTGATCGAGGTTCGCGACCAGGGCCCCGGGATCTCGCCGGAGCACCAGCGCCTGATCTTCGAGAAGTTCGGGCGGGCCAACGTGGCAGAGCACGCGAAGCCCGGGACCGGCCTCGGGCTCTTCATCGCACGCTCGATCGCCGAGGCACACGGCGGTGCGCTCGAGGTGCGCTCGGCCCCCGGCCGGGGCGCCACGTTCACGCTCACACTGCCGGTCTAGGGCTGCGGCGCTCCCGTCCTTGCGTGATAGCAGTCCGAACGAGCTCTGATATCAGAGTAATGGCGCCAGGAACGGCTTGATCAAGCCAAAAACTCGCCCTTGACAGGTGCCCTGGCGCCCACGTATCAATGCCGCCCATGCCTCTTCTCCGAGTCGCCGTCGCCGTGCTCGCTTTGGCCGCGCTTCCCCTGGCCACGGCGTGCGGTGGCGACGACGACTCGGGGGCGGACTCAGGCTCGATCAGTTTCTTGATCTTCGGCGACCCGGCGGAGATCAACGCGTACCGGACGCTGATCAAGTCATTCAACGAAGAGGTGCCGGACATCAACGTGCAGCTGATCGAGGCGAGCGACCGCGAGGACCTGATCGCGCGCCTCTCGACCTCGCTGGCCGGCGGTGCTCCGCCCGACCTCTTCCTCATGAACTACCGCTTCTACGGCCAGTTCGCCGCCCGTGACGCGCTCGAGCCGCTGGCGCCGTACCTCGAGGACTCGGACGCCTTCCAGGAGGACGACTTCTACCCCGAAGCGCTGGACGCATTCCGGTGGAAGGGCGAGCTGACCTGCCTCCCACAGAACATCTCGAGCCTGATCGTCTACTACAACCGCGACCTCTTCAAACGGTTCGGTGTCCCGCTTCCGACGGACGGCATGCACTGGAACGAGCTCGTCTTCCGGGCGCAGCAGATGACCCGCGATAAGAACGGCCAGCCGGTTCGCGGCGCCGATCCGGACCTGCCGGCGCCGAACACGGCCACGGCCGAGATCTACGGGCTCGGGATCGAGCCCTCCATCATCAGGGTCGCGCCGTTCGTCTGGTCGAACGGCGGGCGAGATCGTCGACGACACCGACAACCCGACGCGATTCACGCTCGACACCATCGAGGCGAAGCAGACGATCGAGGCAGTTCTTCCAGCTCCGGACGCTGCACGGCGTCGTGCCGACCGACCAGGAGGTCGAGGCGGAGGACGACGAGAGCCGCTTCGTGAACGGCCGGCTCGCGATGCTCATGGACTCGCGCCGCGCTGTCCCGAGCCTTCGGGAGGCGGCGGAGTTCGACTGGGACGTCGTCTCGCTGCCCTACCACCGCGAGCCGGCGAACATCCTCCACTCGGACGCGTACTGCATGACCGAGGCGTCGGACTCCAAGGATCGCCGCCTGGCGGTTCGTCGAGTACGCGCTCGGTCCCGAGGGAGCCGCGGTCGTCGCGAAGACGGGGCGGACCGTGCCGTCGCTCCGCTCGGTCGCAGAGTCGGACGCCTTCCTCGATCCGAGCCAGAAGCCGAAGAACTCGCAGGCGTTCCTCGACGCGATCGAGACGATCCAGCACGTGCCGACCGTCTCCACGTGGCCCGAGATCGAGGACGTGACGAACGGGCTCCTGGAGAACGGCATGTACCTCGCGCAGCCCGTGGACAGGGTGGTCGCGGAGATCGACGCGAAGACTCGACCACTGTTCGCACGCGGCGAGAGCGCCGAGGGCTAGCTCTACACTCGGCGGCAAGTGAGGGCCGGCGAGCGCAAGTGGGGAGGCTGGCGACAGCCGGCCGCGATCGCGGTGGCCGTCGCCTTCCTGCTCCCGCTCTGGTTCATGGTCAGCGGGTCGCTCCGCGAGCCCGGCCAGCCGCCTCCACGCGCGCCGGAGCTGATCCCGCGGCCGATCTCGACGACGAGCTACGACGCGCGCCTTCGACCTCGTCGACCTGGCGACCCTACACGGTCAACTCGCTGATCGTCGCCGCGCTGACGGTGCCGCTCGCGGTGCTGGTGGCCTCCCTGGCCGGGTTCGCGCTGCTGCTCGTGGCCGGGCGCGCGCGGGCCGTGCTGGTCGGCCTCTCGTTCGCCGCGCTGATGATCCCGGTCACCGCGCTGCTCGTCCCGCGCTTCACGATGTTCCGCTGGCTCGGCCTGACCGACACCTGGGTGCCGCTGATCGCACCCGCGCTGCTCGGGCTCTCGCCGTTCTACGTCCTGCTCTTCTACTGGAGCTTCCGCCGGCTTCCGAAGGAGCTGTTCGAGGCGGCACGCCTGGAGGGGATGTCGCCGTTCGCGATGTGGCGCCGCCTCGGGATGCCGCTCGTGCGACCGGTGACGATCGCGGTCGCCCTGCTGGCCTTCATCGCGTCGTGGGGGAACTTCCTCGAGCCGCTGGTCTACCTCTTCGACCCCGACCTCTACACGCTGCCTCTCGGCCTTCGGTCCCTGGAGACGCTCGACCGGACGAACTATCCGATGCTGCTCGCCGGCGCCGTGGTCGCGACCGCGCCCGTCGTCTTGGCCTTTGTGATCGCCCAGCGCTACTTCCTCCACGAGGACCGCGGGGCGGGGTGGCTCGGACGATGAGCCGGATCGCGCTCGACGGGGTTCGCAAGCGCTTCGGCGAGACGACGGCGCTGGACGGCGTCGACCTCGAGGCAAGGGACGGCGAGCTCCTCGTCGTCGTCGGCCCCTCGGGATGCGGGAAGAGCACGCTCCTCCGGTGCGTTGCGGGACTGGAGGCCGTCGACGAGGGAACGATCACGATCGGCGACCGCGACGTGACGCAGGTGAGACCGGCCGCGCGCAACGTGTCGATGGTCTTCCAGAGCTACGCGCTCTTCCCGCACCTGACGGTTCGCGAGAACATCGCCTTCGGTCTGGTAGTGCGCGAGGAGCCGAAGCAGGTCGTGCGCGAACGGGTCGCGGAGGCGTCCGAGCTCGTCGGCGTCGTGGACTTCCTCGAGCGCCGCCCGTACGAGCTCTCCGGCGGCGAGCGCCAGCGTGTCGCGCTCGCCCGGGCGCTCGTGCGACGGCCCGACGCATTCCTCCTCGACGAGCCCCTCTCCAACCTCGACGCTGGCACGCGGGTGCAGATGCGCACCGAGCTCCGGCGGCTCCACCGGGAGATCGGATCGACGATGGTGCACGTCACGCACGACCAGGTCGAGGCGCTGACCCTCGGGGACAGGATCGCGGTGCTCGACGCCGGCCGCGTCCGGCAGGTGGGGACGCCCGACGAGGTCTACGGGCGGCCGCGCGACCGCTTCGTCGCCGGTTTCCTCGGCAGCCCGGCGATGAACTTCCTCGGCCACGAGGCGGCAAGCCGGTTCTACGAGATCCCCGAGGGGACGGTGCTCGGAGTCCGGCCGGAGCACGTGAGGCTCGGGAAGGACGGCGTGCCGACCCGAGTCGACCTCGTCGAGGTGGCGGGAAGCGATGCGTACGTCCATCTCGACCGCGGGCTGGTCGCGCGGGTTCCGGCGCACTCGCGGCCTGCGGAAGGCGCAGGAGTGGGCGCAGGCTTCGATCGCGAGGCCACGCACCTCTTCGACGAGGCGACCGGCGAGCGGCGGGAGTGGCCCTGACCGAGCGGCGCCAGGTCTTCCTCATGCTCGCGCCGTACGTCTTCGGCCTCGTTGCGCTGGTCGCGCTGCCGGCGCTCGTCACCTTCGGCCTCGCGTTCACGGAGTACGACTTGATCCGCTCGCCCAACTTCAACGGGCTCGACAACTTCCGCGAGCTGTTGGACGACGAGATCTTCGGGATCGCTCTGAAGAACTCGCTCGTCTTCGCTGCGATCGCCGTGCCGCTCCGCCTCGTCGGCGCGCTCGGCCTGGCGCTCCTGCTGCACCGCAGGTTCACCGGCGTCGGCACCTACCGCTCGTCCGCCGCTCTTCCGACCGTGATCCCGGACATCGCGTACGGGCTCGTCTGGATCTGGCTCTTCAATCCGCTCTACGGGCCGATCAACCTGCTCCTCCGCTGGCAGGGCGACAGCCCGACGACGACGGCGTGGGGCGTCCAGCCGCCGCAGTGGCTGACCCATCCGAACGACGCCCGTGCAGCGATCATCATCATGAGCCTGTTCACGATCGGCGAGGGCTTCGTGATCCTCCTCGTCACCCGGCAGGGCCTGCCGACGGAGCTCTACGACCTGGCCGCACTGGAGGACGCGACGGCATGGGGTGTCTTCAGGCGCGTGACCCTGCCGCTGATGGCGCCGATCCTCCTCCTGCTGTTCGCGCGCGACACGATCTACAGCCTCCAGTGGACGTTCGTCCCGGCGCTCGTCGTGACCGAGGGCGGCCCACCGGAGTTCTCGACGACGTACGTGCCGCTGTTCGTCTACCGGAATGCGTTCGAGTTCCTGCGCTACGGCTACGCGTCCGCCGCCACGCTGGTGATGTTCGTGCTGACGGCGCTGATCGTGTGGCTGCAGTGGCGGATCGTGCGCCGCTGGCGCAAGGGCTTCGCCGTCTAGCCCAAGTAACACTGTGTTACAAGGCCCTCGACGCCGCTTGGCAACCGGCCTCCGAGGCGTTAGTAACACTCTGTTACTTGCTCTTAGCCGCGGGCGGCCGCGGCGACGCGCGAGACGCCTAGCTCGCGGGCGAGCTGCTTCGTGCGGGCCGCGACGCGCTTTCGGAGATCCGGCTCGAGCACGACCGCCTCGCCGCGGAAGGAGAGGATCTCGCCGACGAGCCACTCCTCGCCCGCCGTCGTCTCCCGCACGGCTGAGCCGTCGGAGAGCGGCGTCGCGCCGCGCTCGACCTCCCAGCGCGCGACCTCCGGCGAGTACCAGATCCGCACGGGTCTCGTCCCTTCGAATTCGTGCGGGT
This sequence comes from uncultured Actinomycetes bacterium, assembly GCA_963798935.1. Lineage (GTDB taxonomy): Bacteria > Actinomycetota > Thermoleophilia > Gaiellales > Gaiellaceae > JACDAN01. Next base: position 25,352 of record CAWCVG010000017.1, on the reverse strand, counting down.
CGAAGCCCTCGCGCGGCTCGAAGCGCTCGCGGAGCTTCTTCGCGCTGCGGATGCGGTCGAGCCGGAAGCTGCGCTCTCCGTCCTTGTCGCGGTCCCACGTGTGGACGTACCAGTACGGCAGCCGGCGCTCGAGGCGGTACGGCTCGACCGTTCGTGTCGTCGAGTCCCTGTCGCCCTCCTTGAGGTGCTCGATCTCGACGAGCTTCCGCTGGTTGATCGCATCGCTGAAGGTCGTGACGAGATCGACCTCGGAGCGAGACACGTCAGGCTGCGGCGTCTGTGCGAGCTCGAACTCACCGAAGGTCTCCTCGAGCTTCTTGCGGACGCGGTCCAGCGGCGTGTGCGCGTCGGCGGCGATCATCGGCCCGACGAACTCCAGCGCCAGGCGGATCGCGCGGGCCTCGAGCGGCGTCAGCCTCGGCGGCGCGCGGAACGTGTCGCCGAAGAGCTCCTTGTCGACGTGGACGTGGTCGCCGCGCAGCTCGGCGTAGACCGCGTAGCAGCCGCCTCCGAAGTTCACGAGGTTCAGCAGCGACAGATGCTCCTCGAGCGCCTCGGGCGGGATGCGGAAGCGCTCGCTCAGCTCCGCGGCCGGGATGTCCGTGCTCGTGCTGTCCCCGCAGCGGTCGAGGAGGTAGGCGAGCAGCGCCTGGAGGAGGCCGAAGCGCTCCGGCGCGACCGGGGAGCCGGGTCGCTCGAGCGGCTCCAGAGCCTTCTGCACGGCCTCCTTCGCGAGCGCCGGCGGGTCCGCCTCGTGCCGCTCGCGTGCGAGCTCGAGCGCCGCCTTCACCTCCCGGCGGAGCGCCGGCGGCGAGACCGGGACGGCACGTCCGTCCTGGCGCAGGATCCAGCGGACGAGCGGCTCGAGGCTCGCGTACTGCGTGACGAAGACGCCGTCCTCGATCCGCCCGGCACGGCCGTAGACGCGCTCCACCCACCAGGCCGTGTCTCCGCCGACCTCGACCCGCGCCTCGCCGACCAGATCGCCGATCTGCCAGTGCGCGCGTCCGCGGTGCGCCTCGACGTCGAAGTCCTCGGGGAGCCGGAAGTCGCGCTCGCGCCGGGTCGCCAGCCGGATCTCGCCGCGGATCCGGGAGATGCGGAACGTTCGGTTCGCGTCGCGGTCGTGGTCCCGGCCGATCACGTACCAGCGGCCGGCGTCGATCAGGAGGGCGTACGGGTCGATCGTCCGCTCCTGCTCCTTGTTCCTCGAGATGGCGTGGTAGCTGAACTTGACCGTGCGCTGCTTCGAGATCGCGCCCTCGAGCTTTGCGAGCCGGCCGGGCGTCTCGGGCGAGTAGTCCACCTCGCGGATCTCCACCCGGTCCGCGGCGCCGCTGGGCGGCCGCTCGAAGGCGGGCCGTCCGAGAGCGAGGTTCTGGAGCGCGAGCCGGAGCGGCTCGGCGTACGCGAAGCGTCCCTCCAGCAGGAAGAACGCGGTCTGGAGCGCCGCCAGCTCGTCGTCGGTGAGCTCGAGCTCACCGAGGAAGTAGCGCTCGGAGCGGAGCGTGTAGAGCTCCTCGCCCGTGAATTCGTCCCGCTGCGAGTCGAGCGGCACGCCCAGGGCGAGCAGCTCGGCGCGGTCGGAGTAGAACCGGCGGGCGAACGCCTCGTCCGACATCTCCGAGTAGCCCTCGACGTTCCCCTTGACGTCGCGCGCAGTGAGCGCACGTCTCTCCGCCATCAGAAAGGCAACGAGAGAGAGCTGTCGGATCAGCTTGTCGGTGTCGTGCGACACGGGCGGCCTATTCTTGCCGATCCGACCGCGGCCCCCGAGTCAGCCTCGTCGCGTTGTCCCCGAAGGCAAGTTCCAAACCGACTTTGTAACAGCGGTCCGAAGTCCGTTATGCTCCGGCCCACGTTGCGGTGAAAAACCGGTTAAAGGGCGCTTAACAGACATTTGCGAGTGCTTAATCGAGGAGCTGATACTTAGAGATGGACGCTCAGAAGCTCGCAATACAGAACCGTATGTATCAGTACTCACGGGCGATTTATCGCTCGATCAAAGATCTCATCGACCCGCATGTCACTCGTGACACGCAGCTCGAGTACCGCCGCGCGGTGCTCGCCGCATGCGAGGACACGATGGAGCGCCTGGCTCGCGACCCGCTCTACTTCTCCAAGCCGGAACGGGCGCTTTTCCAGGACATTCGCCGGTACTTCCCGATCCGGGCGCAGGCCCAGGTCGCCTGGGCGGTCGAGGAGGGGGTGACCGCCGCGGTCGCCTTCATCACGGAGCAGATCGAGGCCGGCGCCTTCGACGGCGGCGTCCCTCGCTGCAGGGCGACGACCCGCAAGGGCAAGCCGTGCCAGCGCACCCCGCTGCCCGAGCGGGAGTACTGCCCGAGCCACCAGCACCTGGCCGACGCCGCGGCCTAGCTCGCCGCTCGCCGCTCGGCGTTAGGACGTCACTCGTCGCGCGTACGCGTTCTCGTAGCCGGCTTCGGCTGCATCCGAGACCGCATCCTGCGCCGCGCCAATCGTCGGGTAGACGCCGCTGAAGACGACGTAGTAGCCCGGGTGGAGGCTGGCGTACTCCGACGAGTTGATGACGCCGACCTCGTCGAGGCCGGCCCGGATCGCCTCGCGGGCTCTGCCGACGGCCAGCGGCCGGCCCGCGGAGGTCGGGAGCGAGACGAGGACAAGCGTCCAGCCGTTGCGGTCCTGCGGCCACTCGATCAGGGCTCGCCGGGTCGGGCGCGGCTGCCCCGTCGTGGTCGTCTGGCGGGTCTGGGTCGGGACCGTTGCGGCGGGCCCGGTCGTCTGGACGCTCTCCGTCGTGGGCACCGTCGGAAGCGGCGCGGTGTCGCCGACGACCGTCGTGCTCGCCGCGCTGCTCGCGTCGCGCGTCCACCAGATCGCGCCGGCGGCGGCGATCACTGCGACGACGAGCGCCAGCAGCGAGGGCCAGATCCAGTCGCCGGGGTACCAGCGCACACGCCGCTGCCAGCCACTCGCGAGCGTTGGCACGACTCCAACGCCGCGCAGCCGGAGCCCGCACTCGACGCAGTACTCCTGGAGCGGCTCGACGGTCGCCCCGCAGCGCGAGCAAGTCGTGTCGGCCGGGCTCACGCCTTCGGCTCGCCGGCCGCGATCACGTCGGCGTCGACGGGCTCGCCGTCCGGCTCTGTGTCCTCGGGCAGTTCGGGTGCCACGTCGACCGGGGTTCCGCAGCTGCCGCAGAACCGGACGTCCGCGGGGAGCGGCGAGCCGCACCGAGCGCAGGCGACGACGGGGCTCGGGCCGGCAGGGCGTCCGCAGTTCTGGCAGAAGTGCGCGCCCCAGGGGATCGGCGCGCCGCACTCGCAGCGCGGGCCGCGGCTGGTGGCCGTTGCGAGCAGCGAGTCGATCTCGCCGATGCGGTCGTCGATCGAGGCGAGCGTCCGGCAGCGGTCCGTGACGAGCTCGACGCGGAACCGGTCGAGACGGAACATCTCGTAGACGATCCCGCCGAGGTCGCGGACGAGCTGCTCGCGCTCGCGGATCAGCGCGCGGCGCTCGCGCTTGAGCATGCCGGGTGAGGACGCGCGTCGGGGCGCCGCGTCCGCCGAGCGGGAACGGCTGAACGGCCAGAGCCTTGCCACCTATCGAATCTAGCGAACGCGGATGAGGGCCAAGCCCTGCGGCCGCGAACTAGAGGTCGATGACCACGAGCCGCTCGTCCGTCAGCTCGCGGACGGCGTACGCGGGGCCCTCCTTCGTGTTCCCCGACTCCTTGACGCCGCCGTACGGCATCTGGTCGGCGCGGAACGTCGGCGCCTCGTTGACGGTGACGCCGCCGAACTCGAGCTCCTGCGCCGCCTTCATCGCGGTCTGCAGGCTCCCGGTGAAGATCCCGCCCTGCAGGCCGTACTTCGTGCTGTTCGCGAGCTCGATCGCCTCGTCGATGGTCTCGTAGCGGTTCACGGTGACGACCGGGCCGAAGACCTCCTCGCAGGAGACCTTGAGGTCGGGCCGGGTGTTCGCGATCACGGTCGGCTGGACGAGGTCGCCCTCGAGCTCGCCGCCCGTGAGGATCTCGGCGCCGGCCGAGCGCGCCTCCTCGATCCACTCGAGGATCCGGTCACGGGCGTCCTCGTCGATCACCGGGCCGACGTCGGTCTCCTCGTCCGCCGGGTCGCCCAGGGTCAGCGCCTCGACCTTCGGCACCAGCGCGGAGACGAACTCGTCGTAGACGCCGTCCTGCACGTAGACCCGCTGGATCGAGATGCAGCTCTGGCCGGCGAAGGAGAAGCCGTGCTGCGCCGTGGCCGAGACGGCGGCGTCCAGATCGGCGTCGGCCTCGACGATCAGCGGCGTCGAGTTGCCGAGCTCGAGGTTGACCCGCTTCCGCGGCGAGCGCTCGGCGAGCTTCCAGCCGACGCCGCTCGAGCCCGTGAACGTGATCACCTTCACGCGCTCGTCCTCGACGAGGACGTCGCCGATCGCCGACGACGGCCCGACGAGGACGTTCAGCCAGCCCGGAGGAAGGCCTGCCTCGTCCTCGAGCTCGGCCAGGAGCAGCGCGGACATCGGCGTCTGGCTCGCAGGCTTCAGCACGACGGCGCACCCCGCGGCGAGCGAGGGCGCGATCTTGTGTGCGACGAGGTTGAGCGGGAAGTTGAACGGGCTGATCGCGCCCACGACGCCGAGCGGACGGCGAAGCGTGAACGCGAGCTTTCCCTCGCCCGCCTGAGACGCGTCCATCGGGACCATGTCGCCCGCGAGCTTCCGGGCCTCGACCGCGGAGAACGTGTAGGTCGACATGGCCCGCTGAGCCTCGACCCGCGCAGCCTTCATCGGTTTGCCCGCCTCGTCCGAGATCAGCCGCGCCACCTCGTCGTGGCGCCGTCCGAGCGCTCCTGCGACCCGCACGAGAATCTCGGCCCGCTTGTGGGCGGGCAGCGGGTTCTCCATCGCCGCGGCCGCCGCATCGACCGCCCGGCGCGTCTCGTCGGCGCCCGCCTTCGCGACCCGACCGACGACCTCGCTGGAGTAGGGGGAGCGCACCTCTTGCCACTCGCCGGTCTCGACCCACTCACCGGCGATCAGCAGCTTTCTCTCGGTCGCGGTGACCGCCATAACATGAAGCCTATGCCTCCCGAGACGCGCTACGCCAAGAGCGGTGACGTCAACATCGCCTACCAGGTCGTCGGCGACGGCCCACTTGATCTCGTCCTTGTCCACGGCTGGGTCCAGAGCTTCGACCCGGGTTGGGAGATGGAGGAGATCAAGCGCTTCTATCTCCGGTTGGCGTCGTTTTCCCGCCTGATCATGTTCGACAAGAGGGGCATCGGGCTCTCGGATCGGGTCTCGACCGACGACCTCCCGACTCTCGAGACCCGGATGGACGACATGCGAGCGGTGATGGATGCGGTGGGCTCCGAACGAGCCGCGGTGCTCGGCCACTCCGAGGGCGCGACGATGTGCGCGCTCTTCGCAGCCACGTATCCCCAACGGACGAGGGCGCTAGTGATGGTAGGTGGCTCGGCGAGGACGCGGTGGGCGCCGGACTATCCGGTCGGCGCGATCGACGATGCGCTCGAGGAGCTGGAGCGATCGATTCTCGAGGACTGGGGCGTCGACGCGATGCGCCCGCTCCTTCAGCGGCTCGCGCCCTCCATCGCCGACGACGAGGAGCAGCTTCGAGCCTACGCGCGCGCCGCCTCTCGCGCCGCAAGCCCGGCGGCGGCTGCGTCGCTGACCCGAATGACCGCCATGAACGACATCCGCCACGTGCTGCCCGCGATTCGAGTGCCGACGCTGGTGCTACACCGCGCGGACGAGGAGCTCGCCGACGCGAGCCGTTATCTGGGCGAGCGGATACCGGGAGCGAAGGTCGTCGAGCTGCCGGGCAACGACCACATGCCCTGGCTGGGCGACCACGAAAGCGTTCTCGACGAGATCGAGGAGTTCCTGACCGGCGTGCGGCCACATCCGGCGTTCGACCGCGTCCTGGCGACGGTCCTCTTCACGGACATCGTCGGTTCGACCGAGCGGGCGGCAGAGCTGGGCGACCGCCGCTGGAAGGAGCTGCTTGACCAGCACAACGCGGTCATCCGCAACGAGCTCGGCCGTTTCCGCGGCCGCGAGCTGAGCACCGCCGGCGACAGCTTCCTGGCGACGTTCGACGGCCCGGCTCGCGCGATTGCGTGCGCGGCGTCGATCCGCGACCAGGTCCGCCTGCTCGGCCTGGAGGTCCGCGCCGGCCTTCACACCGGTGAGCTCGAGCTCGACGGATCGGAGATCCGAGGCATCGCCGTCCACACCGGTGCCCGGGTGGCGGCAAAGGCAGGGCCCGGCGAGGTGTTGACCTCGAGCACCGTCAAGGATCTCGTCGCCGGCTCGGGGCTCGAGTTCGCCGACCGCGGGACGCACGAGCTCAAGGGCGTTCCGGGCGAGTGGCGGCTCTTCGCCGTGCAGCAGTGAGCTCACCTGAAACGCGCTACGCGAAGAGCGGTGACCTGAACATCGCCTACCAGGTCGTCGGCGACGGGCCCTTCGACCTGCTCTACGTCCCGGGCTGGATCTCGAACATCGAGCTGATGTGGGAGGACCCCGCGCAGGCACGCCTGCTCGAACGGCTCGCCGCTTTCTCCCGTCTCATCCTGTTCGACAAGCGCGGCACCGGCCTCTCGGATCCCGTGCCGCTCGACCTGCTGCCCACGCTCGAGGAGCGCATGGACGACGTGCGCGCCGTGATGGACGCCGCGGCGTGCGAGCGGGCCGCGATCTTCGGCTCGTCCGAGGGTGGGCTGATGAGCGTCCTCTTCGCGGCGACCTACCCCGAACGGACGCGGGCTCTCGTCACGCACGCGATCTATGCCAAGCGGCTGTGGAGCTCGGACTATCCCTGGGCGCCCACACCGGAGGCTCGCGCCGCGGAGATCGAGCAGATCGAGCGTTCCTGGGGCGGCGAGATGGACATCTCCAGCCTCGCGCCGAGCGCGGACGAGTCCTTCAAGCGGCGGGCCGTCGCCTACATTCGACGAAGTGCGAGCCCCGGCGCGGCGGTCGCGCTCCTGCGCATGAACTCGCAGATCGACGTGCGCGACGTCCTGCCGACGATCCGCGTTCCGACGCTCGTCATCCACCGGACGGGCGACCTCGACGTCAACGTCGAGGAAGGTCGCTGGATCGCCTCGGAGATCCCCGGCGCGAAGTACGTCGAGCTTCCGGGCGATGAGCACCTGATCTGGGCGGGAAACGTCGACGAGCTCGTCGATGAGGTGGAGGAATTCCTCACCGGTAGTCGTCCTGTTCAGGAGGCGGACCGTGTGCTCGCGACGGTGCTGTTCAGCGACGTCGTCGGATCCACGGAGCGCGCGGCGGATCTGGGTGACCGCCGTTGGCGCGATCTCCTCGAGCGACATTTTGAGGTCGTGCGCCGGGAGCTGGGACGCTTCCGCGGGGAGGAGATCGAGACGGCCGGCGACGGCTTCCTTGCCACCTTCGACGGGCCTGCTCGCGCGGTGCGCTGCGCGGCAGCGATTCGCTCGGCCGTTCAGCCGCTCGGCCTCGAGGTGACGGCGGGCGTCCACACCGGCGAGGTCGAGCGGCTCGGGAGCGGTATCGCGGGCATCGCCGTTCACACTGGAGCCCGGGTCGCCGCAGTGGCCGGACCGGGCGAGGTGCTTGTCTCCAGCACGGTCAAGGAGCTCGTCGCCGGCTCGGGGCTCGAGTTCGAGGATCGCGGCCCGCACGACCTCAAGGGCGTTCCTGGTGAGTGGCGTCTCTACGCTGTACGGCAGTGACGTCGCAGGCCTACATCGTCGACGCCGTCCGCAGCCCGATCGGGCGGAGGAATGGCTCGCTTTCATCGATCCGCGGGGACGAGCTGGCCGCGCAGGTCCTGAACGGTCTCGTCGAACGCAACTCGAGCTCGACCCGGGCGAGGTCGAGGACGTCCAGCTCGGCTGCGTCACGCAGATCGGCGAGCAGGGCTGGAACATCGGCCGGATGGTGCCGCTGGTCGCCGGCTGGCCGGAGACGGTTGCGGGCACGACGGTCGACCGCCAGTGCGGCTCGTCGATGCAGACGAACTTCAACGCCGCGGCGGCGATCTGGGCCGGCCAGCTGGACGTGGTGGTCTCGGCAGGCGTCGAGATGATGTCCCGCGTCCCGATGGGATCGAACGGCGGCGACCTCTCGGACAAGCTGCTCGAGCGCTGGCAGATCGTCCCGCAGGGGATCTCCGCCGAGGTGATCGCCGACGAGTGGGGCATCTCCCGCGAGGAGCTGGACGACTACTCGCTGGAGTCGCACCGGCGGGCGATCGCTGCGATCGACGAAGGGCGCTTCGAGCGCGAGATCGTTCCGGTCGAGGTGTCGAACCCGCACATCGGGCGTCCTCGTCGGCGTGGACGAGACGCCGCGGCGTGACACCTCAGCGGAGAAGCTCGCCGAGCTCGCTCCGGCGTTCATCCCGGATGGGAAGGTCACGGCCGGCAACTCGAGCCAGATCTGCGACGGGGCGGCCGGCGTGCTGATCGCGTCCGAGGCCGCCGTCGAGCGGCTCGGCCTGGAGCCGCGCGGGCGGTTCGTCTCGTTCGGCCTGTCCGGCGTCGACCCGCACCGGATGCTCCACGGGAACCCGGAGGCCTGCGCCAAGGCGCTCGCGAAGGCCGGCCTCACGTGGGACGACGTCTCGGTGGTCGAGGTCAACGAGGCCTTCGCCTCCGTCGTCCTCCAGTTCCTGCGCGACGCCGATCTCGAGGACCGGCGGGCTGACGTGAACCCGAACGGCGGCGGCATCTCGCTCGGCCATCCGCTCGGCGCAACGGGCGCACGGGTGACCGCGACGCTGCTCGGCGAGCTCGAGCGCCGCAACGAGCGCTACGGCGTCGCGTGCATGTGCATCGGTTTCGGCCAGGCCATCGCCGCGGTCGTCGAGCGCGTCTGACCCGTTGGCTGCTCGTCCGCGGCCGTGGCGAGCGGCCGCTCGATCCCGCGATCGGGCCGGATCAACTTCGGGCCCACTCGTCGTCCAAGCGTCCAACGGTCGAGGAGGGAGACCCGGCGGTGCTCTATGCGGCCGTCTGGCAGGCGCTGTTCGCCGTCGTCGAGATTGCCGGGCCGCCGGAGAACGACCCGAGCCGGACGCGATGGTCGTGGCGCTTCCCGATCCGCCCGCTTGTCGCAATCACGGACCTCCACGATGCGCCTGCCGCCGAGGAAGCCGGGATCTTTCCGCAGAGCCTCTGGCGCCACTCCCACATCCGCCTGACCGAGGAGCAATTCGAGCGGGCGAGGGCGCTGATCGAGGCGTCAGCGCGGGCCGTCGATGCCAAGTAACACAGTGTTACAAGACTCCGGAGGCCGCCTGGTGAGCGCATTTCCGGGCTAGTAACACAGTGTTACTAGCTCCAAGGGCTGGCGCGGAAACCGGCGGCTGAGCCCCCGGCCGCAGGGGGGCTCGATGCTACGCCGGCAGTAGGACCGGACGCTCGCCGCGGACGAGCTGCGCCGCCGCACCCGCGAGGGCGAGGATGACGAGACCCATCAGCGCCAGTCCCAAGATCAACTTTCTGCGCCTCATTCGTCCCTAGACGCGCGGCGGATCGGTCTTCTTCCCTAGGGGCTTCGACACGATGAGCCTTGTGCCGCCGGGCCGCGCTGGACGGCACGAGCCCGCGTCCTCAGTCGCGCCCATATGACTGCATATGGACGCTCCCTGCGTCCTTGGCTCGCACCGCCCATCGCACCCCGACAACGAAGCGTCATCATGTCGAAGCCCCTAGAGTCCCCCGCCGATGGAGATTCGTCGGGTCGGAGTCGTCGGTCTGGGACCATGGGCGCCGGGATCGCCCAGGTCGCGCTGCAGGCCGGCAACGAGGTCGTCGGCCGCGAAGTCACCGCCGAGCTCGGCGAGCAGGCCCGGTCGAAGATCGACCACTTCCTGACGCGTGCGGTGGAGAAGGGCCGCATGGAGCCGGCCGACAAGGATGCGGCCCTGGGGCGGCTCGCGACGACGACCGACGTCGGAGACCTCGCTGACGCGGACCTCGTGATCGAGGCGATCGTCGAGGAGCTCGAGCCGAAGCGCGAGCTGTTCGCCGAGCTCGACCGGATCACCCGGCCGGAGGCGATCCTCGCGACGAACACGTCCGCGCTCTCCGTCTCACGGATCGCGGAGGCGACGGAGCGCCCCGAGCGCGTGATCGGGATGCACTTCTTCAACCCCGCGCCGCTCCTGCCTCTAGTTGAGGTCGTGCGGGCCGAGCGCAGCTCCGACGAGGCCGTCGACGCCGCCTACGCCTGGGCCGAGGGTGCCGGGAAGGAGCCCGTGCGCTGCAACGACACTCCGGGATTCATCGTCAACCGGGTCCTCATCCCGCTCCTCAACGACTGCGTGCGCGTGCTGGACGAGGCCGGCGTGACGCCGGAGGACCTCGACCGGGCGATGACGAATGGCGCCGGCTGGCCCATGGGACCGTGCGAGCTCGTGGATCTCGTCGGCATCGACATCCACAACCATGCGTCCGACGCGCTGCACGCTGCGCTCGGCGAGGACCGGATGGCGCCGCCGGAGCGGCTGCTCCAGATGCAGCGTGAGGGGAAGCTGGGCCGGAAGAGCGGCGAGGGGTTCTTCAGGTACTGACGACGGTTCGCATCGGGATTCCCAGCCGGCGCGCGACCCACGGAATGGTCGAGCCCTGGACGAGCACCGAGAAGGCGACGACCACGAAGACGATGTCGTAGACCCGCTCCGCGTCGTCGACTGCAGCGACGAGCGCGAACGCAGCGAGGAGGATCGGGACCGCGCCGCGTAACCCGCCCCAGACGACGAAGAGCCGCTCGTTCTGCCGCATCCCCACGGGGACGAGCAGCGGATAGACGGCGAGCGGCCGGGCGATCAGCGCCAGGATCACCGCCAGCGCCAGGCCCTCGAGCAGGTGGGTGCTCGAGAGGAGATTCGTGAGGTCCATGGTCAGGCCGAGCGCAGCGAAGACCACGACTTCCGCCAGGCTCGCGAGCGAGGTGTGGAACCGCTCGATCTCGTCGCGGCGGGGCACGTCGGCGTCGCCCAGGAGCACCCCGGCGACGAAGACGGCGAGGAAGCCCGAGCCGTGCGCCGTCGCAGCGAGGCCGTAGATGACTCCCGCGGCCGCGAGCGAGCGGAGTGGGTAGAGGCCCGGGTTCGGTAGCGGGATCCGCAGCAGCGGCAGCAGCGCGGCGGTGCCGAGCAGGCCCACGACCAGTCCCACCGCCATCTCGAGGGTGAACTCCTCCACAACCACCCAGAACGTCGCGCCGTCCTGCGTCGCCAGCTCGATCATCCCGATCATCAGCGCGATCCCGACCGGGTCGTTCACGCCGGATTCCCCCTCGAGGATCGTGCCGGCGCGGCCGCGGATCTCCTTGTTCCCGAGCACCGAGAACATCACGGCCGGATCGGTGGGCGCCAGCGCGGCGCCGAGGATGCCGGCGATCGTCCACGAGAAGTCGAAGAGGTAGTGCGCGGCCACCGCGATGATCCCGGCCGTCGCGAAGGTGCCGACGATCCCCAGCGAGAAGATCGGCACCGCGGCAACCCGGAAACGGCGCCAGCCGACGAGCGTTCCGCCGTTGAAGAGGATCACGATCAGCGCGACGACGCCGATCCGCTCGACCTCGAGGATCGTGACGCGCTCCGCAAGCGACGGAAAGATGTCGGAGGCCACTGCGGCGAGCAGCAGGAAGATCACCGGCTCGGGAATCGGGATGCGCTCGCCGAGCTTGATCAGGAGCAGCGCGAGCAGGAGCCCGCCCGAGACGACGAGCACCATCGCGCCGAAGACGTTGAGCTCGTCCACGAAACGAGCCTAGTGTCCCTTCAGGCAATGCTGCCCCGCTTCTGGGTCGCGAGCACCAAGCCAGAGGCCGCACTCGGACGAGCCAAGGCTGGCCAGCCTTGGCGAGGAGGAGGGTGGGCTCTGGCGCCGCGTGATCGCGGGCCAGAAGCAGGCGTGTAGTGCCTGGAGGGGCACTAGATGCGGGCCTAATCGCGGGCTGCGATAACGGTTTCCTTACAGATCGCTAAGCCGGGTCACACTCCGGATGGCGATACTTGTGCCCATGCGTCCTGCGCGCCTGATCCTGCTCGCGGCCACGGCCGTCCTCTCCCTCGCGCTCACCGCGCTGGCTTCGGCCCAGCGCCCGGGCCCGGTCGAGGACGGAACGCTGTCGGTCCGTGACGGCCGCGCGACGATCGAGCTCCGGATGAAGGGCGGCGTCATCGGCCGGTTCGCCCGCGGGAAGCTCACGGTCACCGAAGCGCCTGTCGGGACGAGCACCATCGTCGTTCGCGGCGCCAACACGACGACGTTCTTGAACCAGCGCACGACCGTCTACCGGGGCAGGAACATCAGGTTCCGGATCGCGGACGACCGCAAGTTCGTCGTCAAGATCAACGCCTCGAAGATCAATTTCTCGGCGGTCGGGCGCGGCGACGGCTGGCTCGACGGGTGGGGAGATCCCGCCGCGGGGGTCTACTTCGACGGCTCGTTCTCCCTCAACGGCGGCGCGTACCGGTCGATCCCGGACGGGCGCAGCCCGGTCCAGCTCGAGGCGCTGCCGACCGGCGGCTGAGCCGCGAGGTCTATCCTGATGAGCGCGATGGCATCGTCCGACGCGCAAACCGTGCTGGTGGTCGAAGACGAGGCGTCGATCGCCTCGTTCGTGGCCATGTACCTGCGCAACGCCGGGTACGACGTCAAGGTCGCCCCGAACGGGCGTGACGCGCTCACGCTGGCCGACTCCCAGTCGCCCGCGCTCGTCGTCCTCGACCTGATGCTGCCGGACATCGACGGCATCGAAGTCTGCCGGCGGCTGCGCCACACGTCCGACGTGCCGATCCTGATGCTGACCGCGCGTGACGAGGACGTCGACAAGATCGTCGGGCTCGAGGTCGGCGCCGACGACTACCTGACGAAGCCCTTCAACCCCCGCGAGCTCGTGGCCCGCGTCAAGTCGATCCTCCGCCGCTCGACGCCCGAGCGGAAGCAGGCGCAGACGACCCAGATCCGGCACGGGCAGCTGATGGTCGACTCGGGCCGGCGTGAGGTGCAGGTCGACGGGAACGACGTCCAGCTTGCGCCCAAGGAGTTCGACCTCCTCTGGGAGCTGCTCGACCACAACGGCCTCGTGCTGACGCGCGACCAGCTGCTGGAGCGGGTCTGGGGGTACACGTTCGCCGGAGACACGCGAACTGTCGACGTCCATATCCGGCAGCTCCGGCGCAAGCTCGGAGACGCTTCCCCGATCGTCACCGTCTGGGGGGTCGGGTACAAGGCGGCGCCCGCGAAGGACGCCTCCAAGGACACGGTCACCGCCTAACCGAATAGGTCGTGGCCATGTTCCGGTCGCTGCGCTTCCGCCTCCCGGCGTTCTTCCTGGCTGGCGCTGTGCTGGCCGGCCTGATCTCGACGCTGATCGCCCTCGGGCTCTTCCAGGACTACACCGAAGACCGCCTCGTCGCGGAGCTTCGCCGAGAGGCACGCGGGCTCTCGAGCCTCTACGCACAGCAGGCGATCCGAGCCGCCGACCAGGATCGTCCGTACTTCGTCGAGCCGGAGCGGCTGGAGCAGGCGAGCGGCAGCAAGCTGTTCTACACCGGCCTTCGCATTCAGTTCCGCGGGACGACCGGCCTCACGGAAGTGCCTCCCGGCGAGGTCGACTGGAAGGACGGCCGCGTTCACGTCTTCGAGTTCACGCCGCCTGGCGCGAGACGCGAGTATCTCGCCGTCGCGCATCCGGTCCGGATCGACGGCAAGGTCTACGGCGCGCTGATTGCCGCGAAGCCGAAGGCGGAGCTCCGTGAGCGCTGGACAACCCTGATCGAGCGTCTCACGCTTGCGGGAATCTTCGGAATCGTCGTCGCGGGAGCACTGGCCTGGTACCTGTCCCGCCGGATCACGGAGCCCGTCCAGGCGCTGTCGAAGGCGGCCGACAACATCGCGGGCGGCCTGTACGAGGTTCCCGAGATCAACGCGAGCGGCGAGATCGGCCAGCTGGCCGAGCGCTTCCGGGAGATGGCGGCGCGCCTCCAGGAGGCGGAGGAGCTCGAGCGCAACTTCCTGATGACTGTCTCTCACGAGCTGCGGACACCGCTGACCGCGATCCGAGGCCATGTCGAGGCGCTCCGCGAGGGCGTGGCACAGGACGAGGAGACGCGGCAGGAATCTCTCGACGTCATCGCCCACGAGGCGATGCGCCTGGAGCGACTGGTCGGCGACGTGCTCGACCTCGCCAAGCTCGACACGCGCCGATTCACGCTGCGGCGCGAGGAGGTCGACATGGGCCACCTGCTCGAGCGCGCGTACAACACGTTCGCCGAGGAGGCGCGGCGGCGCGACATCGACTACCGCCAGGACATCTCCGCCAGGCCGGTGATCGTGGCCGACGGCGACCGGGTGCTCCAGATCATCTCGAACCTGCTCTCGAACGCCTTCCGGTGGACGCCCGACGGGGGCCGGGTCGAGCTGCAGCTCGGTGCGGAGAACGGCACGGTGTCGGTCGCAGTCGAGGACACCGGGCCCGGGATCAAGCCGGAGGAGCAGGAGCGGATCTTCCGGCCGTTCTGGACGCGGGACGGCTCTGGCACCGGCCTCGGCCTGGCGATCGCGCGGGAGCTCGCGGTGGCCCACGGCGGCCGGATCCGCCTGAAGTCGGCTCCGGGGGAAGGGGCGCGATTCGAGCTCGTGCTCCCGCTGTCGCCGGGGAATGGCGGCGACTGAGCGCGCCGCCCAGGGCGGCTTGCTCGCGGCGATGCGGCCGCGCCAGTGGACGAAGAACCTCCTCCTCTACGCCGGCATCGTCTTCGCCGCGGAGCTGGACGACCCCGAGCGGTGGGTGCAGGCGACCGCGGCCTTCGTCGCCTACTGCCTGGCATCGAGCGCGGCGTACATCTACAACGACGTCCGGGACGCAGAACAGGACCGGCTCCACCCGCTCAAGCGCCATCGCCCGATCGCGAGTGGGAGGGTTCGCCCTGAGCGCGCGCTGAACGTCGCGGGAATCCTCGCGACGCTGGCGTTCGCGGTCGTGGCGCCGCTCGGCTGGGGCTCGTTGGCGTACATGGCCGGCTTCGTCGGGCTCCAGCTTGCGTACAGCCTGGGCCTGAAGAACCTCCCGCTGATCGACGTGATGGCGATCTCGGGGCTGTTCGTCATTCGGGCGGCCGCAGGCGCGGAGGCAGTGGACGTGCGGATCTCGCCCTGGCTGATCGTGTGCACCGCGTTGCTGGCGCTCTTCCTGGCGCTGGCGAAGCGGCGCGGCGAGCTGGCGACGACGGGCGTCGAGGCGGGACGTCCCGTGCTCTCCGGCTACTCGCTGGAGCTCGTCGACCAGCTCGTGACCATCGTCGCCGCCTGCACGATCGTCGCTTACTCGCTGTACACCTTCGAGGCGCGCGAGGGCAGCGCGATGATGGCGACGATCCCGTTCGTCGTCTACGGGCTCTTCCGGTACATCCAGCTGATGCACAGTGAGGACCTCGGGGAGGAGCCCGAGAACGTGCTGCTGACGGACGTGCCGATCCTGGCGACGATCGCCGCGTGGGCGGTCACGTCGGCGGCGATCCTGTCGCTGGTCTAGCCCGCTTCGCGGCGCTCTTGCGCGTCTTCGATGCGGTAGACGATCGCGCCGTTCGCCTGCTGGACGGCGGTCTCGATGCGGCTGAGGCGCTCGTCGACGCTCTTCCAGCCCGACGAGATCAGATCGACGAGCAGGGCGAGGTCGTCCACCCGTGCGTGCCGCTCGGCGAGCGTGTCGTTCTCGATCCGCTCGAGGCGCCGGATCGTCTGGCCGGCGAGCCCGCGCACCTCGGCGAGCTGGCGGGCGACGGGCAGCGCCTCGGCCCGCATGCCGTCCTGGACCGCCTGGCCGACGGCGACCGGAAGCGCGGTCTCGATCCGCGCGGCGAGCTCTCCGAGCTCCTCCACCTGCGCCCTCGCGCGCTCGAGCGCCGCATCCACGTCGCCCGGCTGAGTACGTGACTGAGCGGCGGCTTCCAGCCGCTCGCGTGCCCGTTCGACGGCCGCGTAGTCCACGGGGCGACTGTAGCTTTGCCCCCGGATGGACACCTCGGCGCTGGAGTACGAGCTCCCGCCGGAGCTGATCGCCCAGCGACCGGCGGAGCGGCGGGACGAGTCGCGGCTCCTCGTCTACGACCGGTCGACGGGCGACGTGCGGCACCGGCGCTTCTCCGAGCTGCCGAAGGAGCTTGCACAGGACGAGCTCGTTGTCGTCAACGAGACGCGGGTGCTGCCGGCGAGGCTGCGGCTGCAGCGTCCGGGCGGGGGAGAGGCGGAGGTGCTGCTCCTCGAGCGCGTGGGGGCGAACGGCCTCTGGGAAGGGCTGGCGCGTCCCTCGCCGCAGGCTGAGGGCCGGGCAGCGGCTCGGCCCGGTCGAGCTGCTCGAGCCCCTCGGCGGCGGGCGCTGGCGGCTGCGGCTCGAGGGCGAGCCGGCCGGCGAGACGCCGCTCCCGCCGTACATCATCGAGACGCTCGCCGACCCGGACCGGTACCAGACCGTCTACGCACGGGAGGAAGGGTCGGCCGCGGCGCCGACAGCGGGCCTCCACTTCACGCCGGAGCTGCTCAGCCGACTCGACGTCGAGCGGGTCACGCTCCACGTCGGCCTCGACACCTTCCGCCCGGTCGAGTCGGAGACGCTCGAGCAGCACGAGATCCACACCGAGCGGTACTCGGTCGAGGCGGCGGCCTGGGAGCGGATCCGGTCCGCGGAGCGCGTGCTCGCGGTGGGCACGACGACGACGCGAGTCCTCGAGACGCTGGCAAGTAACACTCTGTTACAAGCCGACGAAGCGCCGCCCGCTCCCGCCCCAGGAGCCAAAGCGCCGGGCAGCACGGGGCAAGTAACACTGTGTTACAAGGCCGGACCGGGCCTGTTCATCACGCCCGGGTTCGAGTTCAAGCGGGTCGACTCGCTGCTGACGAACTTCCACCTGCCGCGCTCGACGCTCCTCGCGCTGGTCATGGCCTTTGCGGGCATCGAGGAGACCCGGCGCCTCTACGAGCTCGCGATCGCCGAGCGGTACCGCTTCTACTCCTTCGGCGACGCGATGCTGATCCGGTGAGCTTCCGAGTCACGGCAGCCGACGGCGCGGCCCGCGCCGGTGTCCTGCAAGACCGCCCACGGCGAGGTGCCGACGCCCGCGTTCATGCCCGTCGGGACCAAGGCGACGGTCAAGACGCTCCATCCAGACGAGGTGCGAGAGGTCGGCGCCTCGATCCTGCTCGGCAACACGTACCACCTGCACTTCCGGCCCGGTGACGAGCTGATCGCGGAGCTCGGCGGCCTGCACGAGTTCATGGGCTGGGACGGGGCGATCCTGACCGACTCCGGCGGCTACCAGGTCTTCTCCCTCCGCGACACGATCCTCGCGGCCGGCGACGAGGGCGTCACCTTCCGGTCGGTCTACGACGGCTCGCCTGCGACCTTCACGCCCGAGTCCGTGGCCCGCATCCAGGCGAACCTCGGCTCCGACATCGCCATGTGCCTGGACGTGTGCCCGCCGGCGGGCGTTCCGCGCGAGGAGCTGGAGGACGCGGTCCGCCGGACGACGCTCTGGGCCCAGCGACAGCGCGAGGCCGACCGGGCGCCGGGGCAGCTCGTCTTCGGGATCACCCAGGGCGCGTCCCATCCGGAGCTCCGACGCCGCTCGATCGAGGAGATCACCGCGCTCGACTTCGACGGCTACGCGCTCGGCGGCCTCTCCGTCGGCGAGCCGCGCGACCTGACTCTCGACGCCACAGCGTGGGCCGCGCCGCTCCTCCCGGAGGTGAAGCCGCGCTACTTCATGGGCATCGGCGACGCAGCAGGGATCCTCGAAGTGATCGAGCGGGGGATCGACATGTTCGACTGCGTTCTCCCGACCCGCACCGCGAGAACCGGCTCCGCGCTGACCTGGGAGGGGCGGCTGAACATGCGAAACGCGCGCTTCGCCCGCGACTCCAGCCCGCTCGACGAGGACTGCACCTGCCCGGCCTGCGCCCGCTTCTCCCGGGCCTACATTCGCCACCTCGTCAACCAGCAGGAGCTCCTCGGAATTCGCTTACTCACGCTTCACAATCTTCGGTTCGTCCTGGACGTCACAGCAGGTGCGAGGGACGCGATCGCGAACGGCCTGCTGGCATCCTTCAAGGCCGAGTCACTCGAACGCCTGAACACATCGGAGAACAGGACGCAAAACGCATGGAGCCGTTGATCTTTCTCGCCGCGCTGGCAGCGGTGTTCTGGTTCCTCCTCGTCCGGCCGCAGCGGCAACGGCAGTCCAAGCACCGCTCGATGCTGGCCGAGCTCTCGGCCGGGGACGAGGTGATCACGGCCGGCGGCGTCTTCGCGACGGTCCGCACGATCGCCGACGACCACCTCGTAGTCGAGATCGCGCCCGGCACCGAGGTTCGGCTCGCCAAAGAGGCCGTCGCGAACGTCGTTCCGAAGCCCGAGGAGCCGCCGCTGACTCCGGAAGAACGCCAGCTAACCTAAAGGGGTCGCGGTGGCTACCAGACGCGGAAATCTCACCCTGCTCGCCTTCGTCGTCGCGGCGCTCGTCGGCGTCGCGCTGCTCGCGTTCCCGCAGTCGCCGCTGCACCGCGAGATCAAGCTCGGCCTCGACCTCCAGGGCGGCGTCGAGCTCGTCCTGAGAGCGATCCCGCCGAAGAGCGAAGAGATCACGGACGAGAACATGGACCTCGCGATCGAGGTCATCCGGAACCGCGTCGACGCGCTCGGCGTCTCCGAGCCGGAGATCCGCCAGCAGGGCGCGGATCAGATCTCGATCCAGCTCCCCGGCGTCGACGACCCGGAGAAGGCGAGCGAGCTGATCGGCAAGACCGCGCAGCTCGGGCTCTACGACGTCAACGAGAACACGCTCGACCCGACGCGGGACGAGAACGGCTTCCCGGTCCCGAGCGCCAACAAGTTTCAGCTGCTGAAGGAGCTCCAGCCGCGGACGAAGCGCGGCGAGATCCCCGAGTACTACCTCGTCGACCCGAAGGCGAAGAAGGTGATCTCCGGCCCGGAGGAGACGCAGGACCGGATCCGGCAGGCGTATCAGACGCGCACCGGGAAGGCGATCCCGAAGAACTTCAGGATCTGGGGGATCCCGGAGAAGACGATCATCCTCACCTGCGGCATCGGCGAGCGCTACTGCCCGGGCGTCCACGACGGCGCCGCCCACGCAGGACTACTTCTACCTCTTCCGGCACGACCCGCTGAACGAGGAAAACCCGGTCCCGGAGATGACCGGTCGCCGACCTGAAGCTCGACGGCACCCGCCAGGACTTCAGCCAGACCCAGGGGCCGATCGTCCTGATGGAGTTCACGGACGACGGCGGCGAGAAGTTCCACGACGTCACGCGGGACATCGCCCAGCGCGGCCAGCTGCTCTCAGGCCAGGTCGGGCAAGGACCGGGCGCTCCAGGGCTTCGCGATCGTCCTCGACCGGGAGATCAAGTCGGCGCCGACGATCGACTGGGATCAGAACCCGGACGGCATCGCCGGCGGCTCGGCGGAGATCACCGGCATCGGTGACACCGGCGAGGCGCAGGATCTCGCCCTCGTCCTCCGCAGCGGTGCGCTGCCGTACGAGTTCGAGCAGGTCGACTTCACGCGCGTCTCGGCGACGCTCGGGAAGGAGTCGCTCGACCAGGCGATCAAGGCGTCGCTCATCGGCCTCGCGCGTCGTCTTCCATCTTCCTGCTCCTCGTCTACCGCTTCCTCGGCGTCATCGCGATTCTCGGGCCTCGCGCTGAACGCGCTCTTCCTCTACGCGGTCATGGTGCTCTTCGAGGTCACGCTGACGCTGCCCGGCTTCGCGGGAATGATCCTCGCGATCGGGGTCGCGGCCGACGCGAACATCGTCATCTTCGAACGCATCAAGGAGGAGGCGGCTGCCCGGAAATCGGTGCGCGCCGCGATCGCGTCGGGCTACAAGAAGGGCTTCGCGACCATCGTCGACGCGAACGTGGTCACGGCGATCACGGCGCTCGTCCTGTTCGCGGTCGCAACGGGCGGGGTGCGCGGATTCGCCTTCATGCTCCTGCTCGGCACCGTTATCTCGATCTTCACCGCCGTCTTCGCGACCCGCTCGTTCCTCGGCCTCCTGGCCGGGTTCCGCTGGTTCGACAACCCGAGATTCATGGGCGCGAGCGCGCAGAAGATGGCGGGCTGGCAGATGTTCGACGCGGTCGGCAAGCGGCGAATCTGGTTCACGATCGCCGGCGTCCTGATCGCGGCGTCGATCGGCTCACTGATCTTCAAGGGGCTGAACCTCGGGATCGACTTCCGCGGCGGCACGGAGATGGAGTTCGCGTCCCAGCAGGCTGTGGCCCCGGCGGACGTGACCGCGAAGATGCAGGAGATCGGCGAGCCCGATGCGATCGTGCAGGGGCGCGGGGAGGAGGCGCCGGACGGCGGCTTCAACGAGTTCACGATCCGGACCGAGCCGCTCGAGCCCGGCGGGGTCCTCGAGATCACCGGCGCCGTCACCGAGGAGTTCAACGCGACGCAGCAGGGCGTGCGGAACGTCTCGGCGAGCTTCTCCGACCAGATCCTCCGCGGAGCGATCTACGCGATCCTGATCTCGTTCGTCCTGATCACGATCTACATCTCGCTGCGCTTCCAGTGGCGGTTCGCGGTGCCGATCCTGCAGGACGATCGTCAACGACGGCCTGATCGCGCTGGGCATCTACTCCTTTGCGGGCAAGGAGGTGAGCGCGGCGACCGTGGCCGCATTCCTGACCATCATCGGGTACTCGATCTACGACACGATCATCATCTTCGACCGCGTGCGCGAGAACCTGCCGATCATGCGGCGGTCCTCGATCAAGACGATCATCAACACGTCGCTCTGGGAGACCGTCCGCCGGTCGCTGGCGACGACGATCATCACCTTGCTCCCGGTCGGGGCGCTCTACGTCTTCGGCGGCGAGGTGCTCCAGGACTTCTCGTTCGCGATTCTCATCGGCATCTCGATCAGCGCTTTCTCGACGATCTTCATCGCTGCCCCGTTCCTCGCCGTGCTCCTCGAGAAGTCGCCCGAGTACAAGGGCCGCAAGGGTCTCGACGAGCCGGACGAACGGCCCGTCGAAAGCGACGTCGAGGAGCCCGAGCCTGAGCCGGTCCCGGCCGGGGCGGTCGACGGAGGGGACGGAGAGGTCGCCGCGCCGGTTCCGGCGCCCGCCGTGCCGGCAGGAAGCTCCGACGCGTCGAAGCGCGAGCGCCGACGCCAGCGCCGCAAGGCGCGCCCTCATGGCCGAGCCAGGTAGCAACGGCGCGACCCGCGACCTCCTCGAGCGCATCGCTCTCGCCGCGGTCGGCGCTGTCACGCTGACGGCCGAGCGGGCGGACGCGCTCGCCGACGAGCTCGCCGACCGCGGCATGGTGCGGCGGGACGAGGCGCGCGCGCTCATCGACGAGGTCACTGCCCGCTGGCGCGGGGACGCGACTCGCTTCGGCGAGATGGCCGGCTCGACGCTGGACCGCCTGTTCCGCGAGCTCGGCCTGGTCACGAAGGACGAGGTGGAGGAGCTCGAGCTGCGAGTCGCCCAGTTGGAGCACCGCCTGCGCCTCGCTGGAGGATCCGCCCGAAAGGGGTTCAGCACCCCCCGTGCAACACTGAGGGCGTGCCCCTCCAAGCGGTACACGCCGGCTTCTGGCCCGCGATCACGCTGCGCCAGAGCGCACCCTCCTCCTCACCAAGGCTCTCCAGCCTTCCCTCGTCGGAGTCCGCCCTCTGGCTTGGTGCTCGCAACCCAGAAGCGGGGCAGCACCACTTGAAGGGGCACTAATGGCTCAGGCGCCTCCGCGAAGCCTGGGACGCATCTCCGAGATCGCCCAGGTCGCCGTCCGTCACGGCTTCGGCTACTTCTTCCGCCGCAACAAGCTCACCGACCTCATCGGCGAGGACGGCGAGGTTCTCAGCGAGGCGCCGTCGGAGCGCGGCCGCCACCTGCGGGAGATGCTCGACGAGCTCGGCCCGACGTTCGTCAAGTTCGGCCAGCTGCTCTCGATGCGGCCGGACGTCCTGCCGCCGGACATCATCGCCGAGCTCCGGGGCCTCCAGGACGACGTGTCGCCGTTTCCGTACGAGGAGGCCGCGCAGGTAATCGAGGAGAGCCTCGGCCAGCCGGTCGAGCGGCTGTTCCGCGAGTTCGATCCGGTGCCGATGGCCGCCGCTTCGATCGGCCAGGTCCATCGCGCCGTTCTCCCGAACGGGCGCACCGTCGCCGTCAAGGTGCAGCGACCCGGCGCGCCGCGGCAGATCGAGGCCGACCTCAACCTGATGTACCAGGCCGCCCGCCTCGCGAAAGAGCGCGTCCGGGCGCTGGACTTCATCGACGCCAAGGGCCTCGTCGACGAGTTCGCGCGCGCAATCCGGCAGGAGCTCGACTACCGCCTCGAGGCGCGCAACGCCGAGACCTTCCGCAAGAACTTCGCGGGGCACCCGCACGTCAAGGTGCCCCGGGTCTACTGGACGTACACACGGCCGCGCGTGCTCACGCTCGAGCACATCGAGGGGACACAGCTGGCCGACATCGAGACGCTCGACTACGGCCTCGAGGAGCGGCGCCGGCTCGCCGAGGTCCTCACGGATACGTGGATGACCATGATCTTCCGCCACGGCGTCTTCCACGCAGATCCGCACCCGGCGAACATCCTTGTCCTTGCCCCCGACAGGATCGGCCTCGTCGACTTCGGCCTTGCCGGGCGACTGACCGACGAGGACGTCTCCAAGGCCACGCGGCTCTTCATCGACGTCGCGAACGAGAACGTCGAGGCGCTGCCGAGCCGGCTCGCCGACCTCGGCGTGCGCTTTCCGAAGGAGCGTGAGGAGGAGTTCGTCGCCGAGCTGCGCGAGCTCTTCTACCGCTACTACGGCGCGACGCTCGAGGAGATCGACCCGCTGCAGGTCGTGCGCGAGGTCTTCGGGATGATCTACCGGATGAACCTCCGCCTGCCGACGAGGTTCGTCCTCCTGGACCGCGCGATCGCCACGCTGGGCTCGGTCACCGTCGAGCTCTCACCGGACTTCAACGTCTTCGAGGTCGCGCGGCCGTATGCCCGGAACCTGATGCTCACCCGCTACACGCCGGCACGCATTGCGTCGCGCGCCCGGCGCGAGAGCTGGAACCTCGCGCGCATGGCCGTGGAGGTTCCGTACCAGCTGCACGACACGCTCGAGCAGTTCCGTGACGGACAGATCGAAGTGGGCTTCGTCCACAAGAACCTCGACGAGTTCATGGACCGCATCGTCGTCACGATGAACCGGCTCGTGATCGCACTGGTCGTGTCCGCAGGCCTGCTCGCGTCGAGCCTCCTCGGGATCTTCGCGACCGGCGGGCCCGAGATCCTCGGCATCAATGCCCTCTCGGTAATCGGCTTCGTGCTCTCCGGGATCCTCGGGGTCTGGCTGCTCTGGGGCGTTCTCCGCTCGGGCAGGCTCTGAGCCTTCCGTAGTCCCTCCGGGCCTTGCCAGCTCTGGATTCTTCGTCGCAGATCCGCGCGAAAGGACATCTTTCCCGCGCGAAAGGCCGTTGCTAGCTTCGGCCGCATGACCAGCGCGCTGCTTCTCGCAGAACCGGAATCGGCGACGCGGGGCTTCCTCGAGCGCCACCTGCGGCAGGACGGGTTCGAGGTCCTGGAGGCGGGCGACGGCGAGGCGCTCGAGCTCGCGGAGCTCTCGCGGCCCGACCTCGTCCTCGCCTCCGACGCGCTCGCGCTGGAGCTCTGCCGGCGCGTGACCGATGTGCCGGTCATCGTGCTCGGCCGGCCGGACTCGGACGCCGTCGACCGCGTCCGCGCGTTCGCGGGCGGTTGCGACGACTACGTTGCGCGGCCGTTCCACTACGAGGAGCTGCTCGCTCGCATCCGGGCGGTGCTTCGCCGTGTCGCTCCCCCCGAGCGGGACTACATGGAGGTCGGCGAGCTCCAGATCGATCGCGCCGCCAGGCGGGTTCTCGTCGCCCGGGCACCAGTTGTCCTCGCCGCGAAGGAGTACGACCTGCTGGTCAAGCTGGCCGGCGATCCGACCCGCGTCTTCACAAAGGAAGAGCTCCTGCGCGAGGTCTGGGGCTTCCAATCGCTCGGCCGGACGCGGACGCTGGACTCCCACGCCTCCCGCCTACGGCGCAAGCTCTCAGCCGCGGGCGGTGACTTCGTCCGAAACGTCTGGGGCGTGGGCTACTCGCTGGTGGACGGCTAGCCAGACGGAGCCGCCTCCCAGTCCTGCACTGAACCTGAGCCGGTTTGTTCGGTGACGGTCAGCTTGCCTTGAACGCGTGGGCGTACCGCAGTCGCCCTGGACAATTGTGGTTTCGGCTGTAAAGTCGACGTGTCTCCCCTTGCGGCGTGGACCTATATCGACAGGGGTCACCAAGGAGGGAGTTTCTATGAACAAGGCGCTCGTTGTGGGCGGGCTGCTCCTGGCTTTGCTCGTCCCAACCGCTTTCGCCGGCTCGCAGGCTTCTCAGGCGACGGTCCTCTGTGTCGAGCTTCAAGGCAACGCGGACACGCGCTACGACGTCAAGGCTCGTAGCTCAGGCAAGTGCGCGCGCGGGGAGCGAACGGTGGCGCTTCCACGTGGCCTGAGAGGCCCGCGTGGCCCGCGGGGACCAGCAGGCGCACGGGGTCCTGCCGGCCCAGCCGGTCTTGCCGGCCCAGCTGGTCCGCCGGCGCCAGCCGGTCCAGCCGGGCCTGCCGGCCCGCCAGGCCAAGCAGGCCCACCGGGCCAGGATGCCGCGGAGGAGTACGGCGTCGCGGCCGTGATGATCGCGCGTGGCGCAGACGCTCGACCCGGCGCTTTGGGGGCTGTTCTCGACCGAGATCGGCTCGCCGGTCGGCGACTCGACGGGCGGAACGTTCCGCTTCACGTGCACCGTGGCGCACGTCACGTGCACGGTGACCATCCGCGCTTGGATGATCTCGGACACCAGCACCGACCAGGCACTGTTCCACCCGCGGATCCTGCTGTACCGCGGAGGACGCAGGTCGATGGCCCTGAGCCGGCGCTCTACTGCGAGTTCGGCGACGGCCCGTTCCAGCCGATCGACCGCGAGCCGTTCCCTGCGGACGACCCGTTGGTCCCCCGTCCGGATCTGCTGGTCGACATCGGCGGTACGGCAGGACTGCGACGGCCCGGCCGGCGTCGGGCGAGGTCAGGGAGATCGTCGTGCCGACGGGCTTCTACGACGTCTTCGCGACGTTCGGCTTCGCGGGGCCTGAATTTCGCTTCCCGCGCCTGAGTAGGACGACTCTCGCCGGTCACAAGGCCGAACGACGAGGGGGCGGCGCAAGCCGCCCCTCGTCTGTCAGGCGGTAGGGCGACGCGATCGCCTCCGGCCCTGGAGCGGAGTCGGCTACGCGCT
>CAWCVG010000016.1:0-76180 GCA_963798935.1 uncultured Actinomycetes bacterium | reverse complement strand
AGCGCTCGCCGAGCGTCTCGCCGCGGAGGGATACGAGGTCACGTACCTGACCCTCCGGCAGTGGGCCGAAGGCGACGAACCCAGCATTCTCGGCGTCCGCATCGTGACGGCCGGGCCGCGATCGGAGCTCTACGTCGACGGCAGGCGGCGGATCGGGCCTGCCCTTCGCTTCGGTTTCGGCGTCCTGCGCCATCTCCTCGGTCGGGGGAGTCGCTATGACGTCGTCCATTCTGGCTCGACGCCGTTCTTCCCCCTGCTCGCCGCGGGTCTCGCGCGGCGACGCGGGCGCTACCGGCTCCTCGTCGACTGGATCGAGGTCTGGACGCTCGCCTACTGGCGGAGCTATCTCGGCCGGCTCAAGGGGACCATTGCGTGGACGATCCAACGGCTCGCCACGCGGGTGGGCGAGCGCGCCTTCTGCTTCTCGCGCCTCCACGAGCGGCGGCTTCGGGATGAGGGCTTCCGCGGCCCGGTCGACGTCATCGGCGTCTACGCAGGCCCGCTCGATCGGCCCGAGCCCGAGCCGGCCGAGCCCATGGTCGTGTTCGCCGGGCGGCACATTCCCGAGAAGGGCGTGCTCGCCCTCCCGGCGGCGCTCGCCCGGGCGCGAGAGACGGTGCCGGAGCTGCGCGCGGAGATCCTCGGCGACGGGCCGCTCAGGACAGAGGTCCAGCGGCTTGTCGAGGAAGCCGGGCTGGACGGCGCCGTCGCGGTGCCGGGCTTCGTCGCAGAAGAGCAGGTTCGCGACTCGATCCGCCGCAGTCTCTGCCTCGCGCTTCCATCCACGCGCGAGGGCTACGGCCTCGTCGTCGTCGAGGCCGCGTCCGAGGGAGTCCCGAGCGTCGTCGTGGAGAGCCCCGATAACGCGGCGCTGGAGCTCGTCGAGGACGG
Organism: uncultured Actinomycetes bacterium; assembly: GCA_963798935.1. Lineage (GTDB taxonomy): Bacteria > Actinomycetota > Thermoleophilia > Gaiellales > Gaiellaceae > JACDAN01. Next base: position 75,289 of record CAWCVG010000016.1, on the reverse strand, counting down.
CGTCAACGGCGTCGTCGCCCGCTCGACCGAGCCGGACGAGCTTGCCGGCGCCGATCCTCCGCGTGCACGAGGCCGGGCCTGCCCTGCGCGCTTCGACGGCCGACTGGTTCGCAACGCAACGCGCGGCCACTCTCGCTGGAGAGCTCGCTCGAGACGGTGATGCAGGCCTACGGGCGGAGCTGACAGTGCACGTCGCCTACAACCTCCTCCACCTCGTGCCGGGCGAGACCGGTGGCGCCGAGGTGTACGCCCGACGGCTGCTGCCGGCGCTTCGCGAGCTGGATCCGGAGCTCGAGATGACGTTGTTCCTCGGCGGGGCCGCCGCGGACGAGGACTGGGGCGAAGGCGTCGATGTCGTCCCGCTTCGGTTCGATCCAAGGAGCAGGGTCCGGCGCGTGCTCGCGGAGCAGACGCTCTTGCCACGCGCCATTCGAGCCGCGGCGCCGGATCTGCTCCACAACCTCTTCAACACGGCGCCGGTGCTTCCGCAGATCCCGCAGGTCACGACGATCCACGACGTCGTCTTCAAGCGCTACCCGGAGAGCGGGCTGCTGGCGAAGGGCGTCGAGGTCGTCGTTCCCCTCGCGGCGCGCCGATCGACCCGGATCGTCACCGACTCCGAGGCTTCGAAGAGCGACCTCGTCCGCTTCCTCGATCTCTCGCCGGAGCGGATCGACGTGGCGCCGCTCGGCCCGGGATTCCCGAGGGCACGAAGGGCCCGCCACCGACCGCGGTCCGCGGCGAGCTCGGGATCGGCGACGAACCGCTCGTCCTCAGCGTGCTCGCCAAGCGTCCCGCACAAGAACGCCGCACGACTGATCGAGGCGTTCGCGCAGGTGCCGCGACGGTGTCCTGGTCGTGCCCGGCTACTCGACGAGCTACGAGGACGAGCTCGGGGACTGATCGAGGACGCGGGCGTCGGCGACCGCGTTCGCCTGCTCGGCTGGGTCGACGACGCAGCTGCTCGACGGCCTCTACCGCGCAGCGGACTGCTTCGTCTTCCCCTCTCTCGCGGAGGGCTTCGGTCTGCCGGTGCTCGAGGCGATGCTGCGCGGAGCACCGGTCGCCTGCTCGAACGCGACCTCACTCCCCGAGGTGGCGGGAGACGCGGCGCTGCTCTTCGACCCGCTCGACGTAGACGCGATCGCCGTCTCGATCCGGCGGATCCTCGGGGATGAGACGCTGGCTGAGCGGCTCAGGACCGCCGGGCTCGATCGCGCTAAGCGATTCACCTGGGACGAAACCGCACGTCGGACGCTCGACTCGTACCGAAAGGCAATCGCGTGAGGGGGTCGTGTACTCCGTCTACCGCCGAAAGAACGCAAACGTCCTGGAGAGGCTGCTCGCCCCGGCCAGGGAGGCCGGTTGGCACGTGCGCCTCTGGGCGCTCGACGAGGAGGAGCAGAGCCTGGAGTCGGAGACGCTCGGCGCAGGGGCCGGCACGAAGTTCGAGCTGGTCAACAAGCTGCTGGCGGACACGCCGCCCGAAGCCGGCGACTACGCCGTTCGCGGCGGCCTATGCTCCAGAGGCGGAGATCGAGAAGCTCACGCGCCTCCTCGAAGAGCGCGGCGCACCAGAATGGCGCGGCCTCCGCCGTACGCTGGCAACGTGGCGCCCCTGGCAGAAGCGTGCGCCTTGGCTTGGTCAGGTACCGACGAGCAGGCGGTCGTAGGCGGCGGCGAGGCGCTCTGCAGCAGCCTCAGCCGAATAGCGCCGTACGAGCTCGGCGGGCGCCTCGACCCTCTCACCCGGCGGGCGTGACAGCGGCCCCGCCGCGAGCGCCGTCGCGAGGCCCATCCAGTCCCCCGGCACGAAATAGGTTGCGGCGTCTCCGCACACCTCCGGGATCGCCCCGGACTGCGCCGCGACGATGGGTAGTCCGGCGGCCATCGCCTCGGCAAGCACCATCCCGAACTGCTCCTCCCAGAAGATCCTGGGGATGTCGCCGACGACGAGGCCGCCCGACGCCGCCGTGAGGCTCGCAAGCACCATGCATGAGGCCCGTGCGAAGACCTGCGGCATCTCCTCGTACGGGACCGAGCGGAACTCAACGGCGTCGTCGAAGCCGAGTTCCGCCGCGTATCGTCGCAGTCGTTTCTCCTCGGGTCCGGACCCGACGATGAGGAGTCGGATCGGCGCCGTCGGTGCGCCCGGCGCGATTCCGTGCCGCAGGGCGGCGAGCGCGCGCATCACGTCCTGGTGGCCCTTCTCCCAAACGAGCCGGCCAGGCGAGACGATCACATGGCCGTCCGGAGCCGGGTCGGGCGGTGAAGCCGAGGCGAAGCGCTCGACGTCGATCCCGGGGTACACGACGTCTGTCTGCTCCGGCCGCACGCCCTCCAGGAGAAGCGCCTGGCGCGCACGCTCGGTCGTCGGAAGAAAGAGATCCGCGGCGGCGAGGGTCTCGCGTCGGTAGGTCCGGGCTTGCCGATTCCGGTAGGCGTCCAGGAACGGGATCGTCTCCCAGGCTGTAACCGCAAGCCTGTAGCCGTTCTGCGCCTTCCGCCTGGCGGCGTCGGCAGCGAACCAGTACGAAAGCTCCTCGGCGTGGACGATGTCCGCCCACGCAAACGCGTCGTCAGCGCCGACGTATCGGTCACCGGTCATCTGGGTGGCGAGGAGGCCGACGCGACCCTTGGGAAGGTACGAGCTGAGGGCCTTCGCCGGAAAGCGCCGGAGACGCAGCGCAGAGTCGTCGAACCAGTTCTTCGGGAGCCGCAGGTAGCCGACCTCGAATCGGGCGGCATCGAGCAGCTCCCACGGACGGAGCTCCCAGGGCGTCGCCTGGTAGCCGCGGGCCAACAGAATGCGTGCCGGGCGGTCCACGTTCGCCGAGGTTAGTTCCCGACCGCTCGGCGATAGCTCTCGAGCGTCCGCTCTGCCGTCCGGCGCCAACTGAACTCCTTCACCCGCGCGAGCCCGCGCGCTGCTAGGTCGTCCCGGAGCTGTGGCTCGGTGACCAGGCGCCGGACCGCCTCGCTGACAGCAGCCTGGTCAGTCGGGTCGAATAGCAGGGCGGCATCACCGGCGACCTCCGGCAATGAGGGCCGGTCAGAGCACGCCACCGGGACGCCGCGCGCCATTGCCTCCAAGACGGGCAGCCCGAAGCCCTCGATCAGCGACGGAAGCAAGAAGCACGTCGCCTGCGCATAAAGCCCCTCGAGCTCCTCGGCGGAGACCCACGCCGGGAACTGCACTCGATCCGATACGCCCAGCCCCTCGGCGAGCGCTCGGAGCTCGTCCTCGTGGTCGGTCGGCGCCCCCGGCAAGATCAGCCTCGCCTGATCGTCGGGAAGGTCGGCGACGGCGCGGATCAGGCTCCCGAGGTTCTTGTACGGCCGCTTCTGGGCGACGGTCAGGACCACTGGCGGCCCGTCCACGCGGCGGCGCGGGATCTCCAGCGGGATTCGGACACCGAGTGGCGTCACGTCGATTCGCGACGCATCGAGGCCGAAGTTGCGGATTATGTCGTCGCGCGCGGACTCGGAGATCGTGATCACGCGGTTGGCGGTCTTGGCCGAGACGCGCGTGAAGATGGCCATCGTCCGAACCGCGGCCGGTGTCCCCCAGGCCGCGCGCTGGTGGAGCCAGATCAGGTCGAGGAGCGTCACGACCCGCCGGGCGCCGACCGTCAACGGCGGTCCTCCATTCGCCAGGCTGTGCACGACGTCGAGCCGTCGGCGGGCAGCGACCAGGGGCAGCGCGAATGCCTGACCCGGGAGGTGCGTGCGGTTCGAGAACCTCGTCGGCAGGCGTGCCCACTCGACGTCGTCCGCCCACGGCGCCTCCGCGAGCCATGACGGCGCGTCCCGGTTGACGAAGAGTGTCAGCCGGAGCCCTGGCTCGGCCTCGAGCAGGGCCGGAACGAGCTCCTCGGCGTAGCGGCCCGCTCCCCCCGCCTGGTCCACGAGGAACATCAGGTTGATTCCGACCTTCACGACGAGCTGCGAGTCTCGCGACGGAGCAGGGCGTCGATCACCTCGTGCGGCAACCCGCGGAGCAGGATGAGCGCGGCCCAGTAGACGATCGTCGCGGCGATCACGAGCGGGATCCCCTCAAGCGGCGTGAGCGCGAGGGCGGCCGTGAGCAGGCCGGCGGCAGCGATCCTCGGGACGAGCTCGAGCTTGTAGTGGACGAATCGCCTTGCGAAGAGCGTCAAGCCGTAGAGGAGCACAATGCCCGACTCGGCTACGAGCGTCGCGATGGCCGCACCCTCCACGCCGTACTGCGGCACCAGTACCGCCGTCAGCAGGACGATCACGGACAGCCCCGCCAGGTTTCCAGCGAGCAGGACCGACGTGGCGGTGGAGCGAGACGAGCACGTACGCGCCGGTGATCGCCAGGAAGCTGACGAGCAGCGCTGCGCCCTGAATCTGCAGCACCGGAACGGCAGGGGCAAACTCCTCTCCCGCGATGATCCGGATGGCGACGTCCGCTCCGAGAATCGTGGAGAGGGCAACCCACGTCCCTACGATCAGCGCGACATCGACGAGACGCTGCACCGCGTACTGCAGCCGCTCGTGGTCGGTGTGCGCAGCGCGCGCGAGGACCGGGAACGCCGACGAGACAAGGAGCAGCGGGATCATCGCCAGCACTGTGTAGACGCGGAACGCGGCGCCCAGGTACCCGGTCTCCTCCGCGGTTCCGACCAGCGAGGTTGTGACGACAACCGCGGAGACGTAGATCGTTCCGACCGAGGCGGCGGCCGCGTAGACGCCGACCATCCGCATGATTCCGAGCCACCGGCCCCACTCGGACCGCGGGAGCAGGGGCGCCGTCCCGCGCACGAGCGGGACGATCAGGACGAGCAGCAAGAGACTCGGCGGAATCGTCGCCGCGAAGAACGCGAGTAGCCCGGCATCGCCGACTACGAGCAGCACGACGATCCCGACGAACGCAGCCTGCCGGAGTAGGTCGAGGACGCTGAGCCAGCCGAACCGAAGCGAGACACCGATCGGGATGGCGTAGGTCTGCTGGACCGTCGCAATCATGAGACCCACTCCGGCGAGCAGCGTGCCGACGATCATCGTCCGGTCGTAGTCGGCCAGGAATGCAAACGCCATCGCGGCGGCCACGCCGACCACAGCGATCGCCAGCCGGATACCGAGGACGTTGGCGAAGAGCGCGTCGCGATCGCCCCGGTCCTGGGTCGCGAACTCCCGGGCAGCGATGTTGGGAATCCCAGCCTCGGTCAGCCCGGCGACGATCGTGATCAGCGACGTGACGATCACGTAGCGACCGAAGTCCTCGACACCGAGGTAGCGCGTCATCAGTGCCGCCGAGAGGATCCCGATCGTGACGCCGGCCGCGTAGGTCCCGGTCCTCATCACCCCGCCACGGATCACCTTCCCGCCGGCGGTCGGCGAATCGAGGACGCTCAGTGGATCGTCAGGGGTGAGCTTCGGCGCCGTGATCGTTTCGTCGAGCGGAGGATCGGAGCCGCTCATGTGAGACGGACGGCCGCGAGACGCTTGTTGCGTTTCCCGAGCCGGTTGTACAGCCGCCAAGTGGAGCGGCTGACGGGTCGGCGGCGGGCGGGTCCGCGAACGCCGCTCGGTAGCCGGCGAGCAAGCCGCGGGCGAAGAGCCCCGTGCGCCCGACGCTACGACCGAGCCAGAGTAGGTGCGCAGACGTCTCCGCCAGTTGGGTGACGAGGTCGGGTAGAGGCACGTTGTGCCGCGCGAAGAGGACGTCGACCGGCGGACGCTGAGCGACGGCCGACCGAACCGCACGCAGCGCGTCCTCTCGGCGGTCCTTGGTGACGATTACCACGGTGGCTTCGGCGTCGGGCACCGGCGGACTATGCCCGTGACGAAGGCCGGTACGCTAACCGCTTGTCGCAACCGGAGGTCGCCGACTGGCCGCCGAGGGGAACTCGAGGCCGTTTCTCGCTGTCCGATCTGCGGCAGCGGGCGCCGCGAGACCCTGTACTCCGACCTCACCGATCGAGTCTTCTTCACGGCGCCCGGCCGCTGGACGCTCCACCGGTGCCCCGATTGTGCGTCGGTGTATCTGGATCCGCGCCCGACTTCCGAATCTATTGGCCTCGCGTACGGGAGCTACTACACGCACGAGAGCAACGCGCCGCCTCCGTCCCTCGTGGCGGAGCGCGCCCGGCTCGCAATCCGAAACGGGTACCTCAACGCCCGTTATGGCTACGACCTTCACCCCGCATCGCGCCTCGGGCCCGTAGTGTCCGCGCTCCTGCCAAAGCGGCGCGCGCTCGTAGACCATCTCGTGCGCCATCTGAAGCACGATCCGGACCGAAACCGGCTGCTCGACGTCGGGTGCGGAAACGGTGCCTTTCTCGCTGGAATGCGCGACGCCGGCTGGAGCGTCCAGGGCCTCGAGCCCGATGCGACGGCAGCCGAGCAGGCGCGCAGCGGCGGGATCCCCGTCGCGATCGCGACCTTCGATGACGCGCCGTTCGAGGACGGATCGTTCGACGCGATCACGCTGAACCACGTGGTCGAGCACTTCCACGACCCCGTCGCCGCGCTTCGAATCTGCCGCCGCCTGCTTGCCCCTGGCGGCACACTCTGGGTCAGCACGCCGAACCTACAATCGCGCGGTCACACCGTCTTTGGTCCCGACTGGATCGGCCTGGACCCGCCCCGGCATCTCGTCTTGTTCACACGCTCCTCGCTCACCTCCGCCGTCGAGCAAGCCGGCTTCGCCGCCCGCTCGTTCCCGAGGATCTACACCGCAGCACAGACCTTCGCCCTGAGCGAGTCCGTGGTCGAAGGGGTCGACCCCTTCGGATCCGGACCGGAACACTCCGTGCGCGGTCGCGTTCTCAGCGCTGATCTGCGGACACGACTGAACCCCGCCTCTTCCGAAGAGATCATCCTCATCGCGAAGGCCTCGTGACGCTCAGCCACCTCGGCGTCAACGCGCTGTTCCTCGAGCCGAGGATGGGCGGGATCGAGACCTACGTCCGCGAGCTCTACCCCGCGATCATCGAGGCCCGCCCCGACCTGCGGATCTCGATGTTCGTCAACGAGCGAGGGCGGGAGCTGATCGCGGCCGAGCCCTGGGCCGACGGCGTGCAGCTCGTGACCCACCCGCTGCTCGGGATCCGCGGGGTCCGGGCGCTCGGTGAGGCCCTCCTGCTGGACGCCGTCGCGCGCCGGCGCCGCTGCCAGCTGCTGCACAGCGTCGCGCTGACGGCGCCGCTTCGGCCGCACGTCCCCTCCGTCGTGATGGTCGCGGACGTGACGTGGCTGCGTGAGCCCGGAGCCGTGCCCCGGCTCACCCGGACGCTGTGGAAGTCGCTCGTGATCCCGGCCGCGCGACGCGCTCGGCGGCTGATCGCGATCTCCGAGTCCGCCCGCGACGAGATCGCCGAGGACTTCCGCGTTCCGCCTCGACCGCATCGACGTGATCCCGCTCGGGCCGGGCAGCGACGGCGGGGTTGAGCCGACCGCCGAAGCCGGAGCTGCGCGCGCGCCTCGGGCTCGGGCGCGGCCCCGTGATCCTGGCGGTGTCGGCCTTCCTCGCCCACAAGAACGTCGGACGGCTCGTCGAGGCGATGCCGGCGATCCGCGCCGAGAGTCCGGACGCCGTGCTCGTCCTGCCGGGCAACCCGACGCCGCTGCAGGACGAGGTGCGCGAGCGGGCTCGGGCGCTCGGGGTCGAGGACGCGGTCGTCTTTCCCGGGCTGGGTGGACGCCGCCGATCTCGAGGGTCTCTACCGCACCGCCAACTGCTTCGTGCTCCCCTCGCGCCGAGAGGGCTTCGGCCTTCCGGTGCTCGAGGCGATGCGTCGCGGCGTCCCGGTCGCCTGCTCGCGGACCTCGGCCGTCCCGGAAGTCGCGGGCGACGCGGCGCTGTTCTTCGACCCGGAGCGCCCCGAGGAGATCGCTGAGGCGGTGACGACGATCCTCCGGCGACCCGCGCCTGGCCGCCGAGCTGGCCGAGAGGGGCACGCAGCGGGCAGCGCTCTTCACCTGGCGCCGCGCGGCCGACGAGACGCTAGCGACCTTCGAGCGCGCGCTCGCGTGATCGTCCGCCTTGTCCGGCGGCTGGCGACCGCCCCGGGCTTCAGGCAGCTCACGCGGTTCCAGCCGCTCCTCCGGCTGAGCTTCGCGCTTCGCGCTTCGCTCGTCCGGGAGCGGCTCCGCTTCGCGGCGAACGAGCTCCGGCGGAAGCCCGTCACCGCCGTCTACCGGCTGCGCCGCTCGGGGGTGGCGTTCGCCCTTCGCCACCACACCGGCGACGTGCTCGTCCTCGACGAGATCTTCTCGCAGCTCGAGTACGAGCCACCGCCCGAGGCCCGCCCCGCGCTCGCCGGCCTACGCGCACCCACTGTGGTCGATCTGGGAGCGAACATCGGGCTCTTCGGCGCCTGGGTGCTCGGGCGCTATCCCGACGCGACGATCCTGGCCGTCGAGGCCGACCCGGCGAACGCCGCCGTCCACCGGCGCACGATCGAGGCGAACGGGCTCGGCGGGCGCTGGACGCTGGTCGAGGGGTTCGCGTCCACGCAGGCCGGCGTCGTCCGCTTCGCCGGCGGCGAGCACGCCACATCGCGCGCAGGTGGCGGCGAGGGGTCGATCGACGTCCCGACCGTCGACGTCTTTCCGCGAGCTCGCCGGGGCGGACGTCGTGAAGATCGACATCGAGGGCGCGGAATGGGGGCTCCTCGCAGATCCGCGCTTTGCCGCCCTCCAGCCCCGCGTGCTCGTGCTCGAGTACCACGAGGACGGCTGCCCGGGGCCCGATCCGGCGCAGGTCGCCGAGGAGGCGCTGCGCGGCGCCGGGCTCGAGGTCGTCCACGCCGGGACGAAGCCGCAGTTCGGCGCCGGCATCGTCTGGGCGCTACCGGGGCCGGACGCCTCGCCCGACGAGCAGACGGAGCGCGTCGCGCAAGACGCGTGAGTAGGCGCGTCGCGCCGCGCCGTCCCGAGCCGTGACCAGCCGCCCGGCCGCCGCGAGCGCGTACGCCGGCGCGGTGATCGCCCGGCCGCCGAGGCCGAGATGCCGCTGGGCGTAGAGGAGCGCGCCGCGGTAGTGGCGCGCGACGACCTCGGGGCGGGAAAGCCGGCGCGCGCTCGCCCCGCCGACATGGGGGAACGCCGCCGCGGGGACGTAGAGAACCTCGCCCCGCACGCGAAGCCGGCGCGCGAGGTCGACGTCCTCGAACCAGAACTCGAAGTCCTCGTCCCACCGCCCCACCGCCTCGAACGCGTCGCGGCGGACGAGCAGGCAGGCGCCCGGCGGCTGGTCCACGGGGACGACGGTGGCCTCGTCCAGCTCCAGCGGTGGACGCGGCCGCCCGAACAAGGAGGCGGCGAGCGCGAACGAGCTCGGAAACGCCCGCGGCAGGTACTCGCTCCTGCGTCCGACCGTCGCGCGGATCGACGAGCCGCCCCGAGGCCGCCACGGCGCCGATGTGCCCCTCGAGCGCCTCCACGAGCTGCGCGATCGACACGTCGGTCGCGAACACGTCGTCGTTCAGGAACAGTACGAGCTTCGAGGTCCCGGCCTCGGCGCCGCGGTTGTAGGCGAACGACAGGCCCTCCGGCTGCTCGAGTCCCACGACCTCGACGCCACGCGGCCCGCAACGCCTCCGATGTTCCGTCGACCGACCCGTTGTCGACCACGATCACTCGCTCGAGCAACGGCGAGCGGAGGTGCTCGACGCACTCGAGCACGAGCTCCCGCGAGTCCCGGGTCGCGACGACCGCGTCGATCACCGTCGGTCTCATACCATCATCGGCCGTGGGCCGGCTGGACGCCAATCTGCGCTCGGGGCCGCAGATGCTGCAGTACCAAGCGCTCGCCGACGACCTGGCGGCGCGGAAGCCCGGCCGCGTCCTCGACTGGGGTTGCGGCTACGGGCAGGTGACGGCGCTCCTCCGCGAACGGGACATCGACGTCGTTCCGTTCGACTATCGAGAGGATCTCTCGGAACCGACGGTCGAGCCGCTCGAGCGCTTCCCCGAGATCCAGGCTCACCTCAGCCCGTATCCCGTCGCGCTTCCATTCGACGCCAGCACGTTCGACACCGTGCTCTCGTGCGGAGTGCTCGAGCATGTCCAGGACCCTGACGGCAGCCTCGACGAGATCCGCAGGGTGCTCCGGCCGGGTGGGACGTTCTACGTCACGAACCTGCCGAACCGCTACTCGTACACCGAGAAGGGCGCGAGGCTTCTCGGGCTCTACTACCACGGGCAGCTTCCGGATGACCGCGTCTACACCAAGCGGAGCATCGAGACGTTGGTCGAGCGCCACGGCTTCACGGTGCGGGAGCTGCGCCACGCGCACATGCTGCCCCTGACGCTCGGCGGTCCTGCGCGGCCGATCTGGAGCGCCAGCCGGCTACTCGAGCGCGTGCCGGGACTGAACACGTTTGCGACCAGTCTCGAGGTCGTCGCGCAGGTGCCCGAGCCGAGGCGCTAGCTCTCGTCGGGGTGCTGCGGATGCCGGCCCTTCATTGCTTGTACGCGTGCAGCACGAGGCGCCCCCGCTCGAGCGGCGCGAGCACCGGCCGGTCCCGGCGCTTCAGTCGGGCTCCAGCCATGCCGGCCGCCGTGAGGAAGCGACGGACGCTGCCGCCGGCGTCACGATCGACGCCGACCCGCTCCACGCGTGAGAAACCGACGGCACGGAGCGCGGCCTCCGCGCCCGCCGGGTTGAAGCCGAACCAGTTCGTCGGGTCGTCGTTCAGCTCCGCGAACGGATAGAAGGCCGCGGCCGGCTGGCGGACGTGAAGCAGGTCGACGAACGTCTCCACGATGCAGAGGCCTCCCGGCGCCGTGACGCTCGCCACCCGCTCGAGCACGCCCAGCGGGTCGCGCAGGTGGTAGAGGACGCCGAGGAAGAGCACGACGTCGAACGTCCCGATCGCCTCGGGCGACAGCTCGGTGGGGTCGATGTGGCGGTCCTCGACCTTGGAGCTCAACGCACGCCGCGCGAGCTCGAAGCCCTCCTTGCTGCCGACGTTCGTCCCGTCCCAAGCAAATGAGTCTGTCGCGAGCACTCTCGCCGCGCCGCGCCGCTCCGCTTCGAACGAGAAGAAGCCGTCCCAGGCGCCGATATCGAGGACAGAGCGGTCGTCGAGACGCTCTGGGATGCGGAGGAAGCGCAGCTTCTCCGGCGAGTTGTCCTTCCCGGGCGTCACGATTCCGTGGCCGAGATCGATCGTGTGCCACCACTCGATCTCGGCGACCGCCTTACGGAGCTCCTCCTCGCGCACAGCGGGGAACCGTAGCGCGCCGCGTCAGGTCGCTAGCCGCGGCGTCGCAGCCGGCGGCGAGCCGCTCGAGGTCGGCGTCGACCATCATCTCGACGAGCTCGCGGAACGAGTGGCTTCGGCTCCCAGCCCAGGTCGCTCTTCGCCTTCGCCGGGTCGCCGACGAGCTGGTCGACCTCGGCCGGGCGCAGGAACTCCGGGTCGGTCTTGACGGACTGCTCCCAGTCCAGGCCGACGTGGCCGAAGGCGATCTCCGCGAACTCGCGCACCGAGTGCGTCTCGCCCGTCGCCACGACGTAGTCGTCGGGCTCGTCCCGCTGGAGCATCCGCCACATCGCGTCGACGTAGTCGCCGGCGAAGCCCCAGTCGCGCTCGGCGTCGAGGTTTCCGAGCCGCAGCTCGTCCGCCAGCCCGAGCTTGATGCGGGCGACGCCGTCGCTGATCTTCCGCGTCACGAACTCGAGCCCCCGGCGCGGCGACTCGTGGTTGAAGAGGATCCCGGAGACCGCGAAGAGGCCGTACGACTCGCGGTAGTTGACGGTGATGTAGTGCCCGTACGCCTTCGCGACGCCGTACGGCGAGCGCGGGTGGAACGGCGTCTGCTCGGTCTGCGGGACCTCGCGCACCTTCCCGTACATCTCCGACGAGGACGCCTGGTAGAAGCGGATGTTCGGGTCGACCGTCCGGACCGCCTCCAGGAGCCGCGTGACGCCGACCGCCGTGAACTCCGCCGTCAGCACCGGCTGGTTCCACGAGGTCGGCACGAAGCTCTGCGCGGCGAGGTTGTAGACCTCCGCCGGCTCCGCGGTCCGCAGCGCCGAGACGAGCGAGTGCGGGTCGAGCAGGTCGCCCTGGATCAGCTTCAACCGGTCGGTGAGGTGGCCGATGCGCTCGACGTTCTCCGTCGACGCGCGCCGCGTCATCCCGAACACCTCGTAGCCTTTCTCGAGCAGGAGCTCGGCGAGGTAGGAGCCGTCCTGCCCCGTGATTCCCGTGATCAACGCCCGCCGATCCGCCACCGCGCGCCACCCTATCTGAGGGTCGGAATCAGTTTGTTAACGCGGGCTCGCCGCCTGATCCCTCAGCAGCTCGAGATCCGCCCGCACCATCATCCGAACGAGATCGTCGAAGCCGATCTCCGCCTCCCAGCCCAGGCGATCGCGCGCCTTCGACGGGTCACCGACGAGCTCCGGCGAGTCGGCCGCGCCGCGCGCGAACGACTCGTCGAACCGGACGTGCTCGCGCCAGTCGAGCCCGACCTCCTCGAACGCCGCCGCCACGAACTCCTCGACCGTGTGGGACTCGCCGGTCGCGATCACGTAGTCGTCCGGCTCGTCCTGCGACGCCATCAGCCACAGCGCGCGGACGTAGTCGCCCGCGAAGCCCCAGTCCCGCCTCGCGGACAGGTCTCCGAGGCGCAGCTCGTCCTCGAGCCCCAGGCTGATCGCGGCCGCGCCGCGGCTCACCTTCCGGGTCAGGAACTGCGGCGAGCGGCGTGGGGACTCGTGGTTGAAGAGGATCGCCGACGAGGCGTGCAGCCCGTACTGGCGCCGGAACGCGCCGGTGAGAGAGTGACCGAAGGCTTTGCAGGCACCGTACGGAGTCAGCGGGGCGACCGGCGTCGTCTCGCGCTGCGGCACCTCGCTCGGCGCGCCGAAGATCTCGGCCGACGCGGCGTTGACGAAGCGGGCTTCCGGCCGCTCGCGGCGGACGCCGTCCAGCAGCGCCGACACCGCGGCGACCGCAGCCGTCGAGGTCCCGACCGGGTCGTCCCAGGAGGCCGGCACGAAAGAGGCCGAGGCGAGGTGGTAGACCTCGTCCGGCTCGATGTCGCGCAGCGCCCGCCGGACGTCCTCCGCATCCTGGAGATCGACCTCCGCGAACCGAAGCCGGCTCCGGAACGGCGCCAGGCTCTCGTACTGGTCAGGATTCCCCAGTACGGTGCCGAACACCTCATAGCCATGCCCGAGCAGCAACTCGGCGAGGTAGGAACCGTCCTGCCCGCCGATACCGGTCACGAGCGCGCGGCGCCCCATCCGCGCAACGTTAATCGAGGTGACCGACGCGGTTAGTACGCGCCCTTCCCGGCCGCGACTGCCGGGATCGTCCGCAAGAGGATCGAGATGTCCAGCCAGATCGACCAGTTCTCCAGGTAATAGAAGTCGAGCCGGACGAGGTCGTCGAACTCGAGGTCGGAGCGGCCGGCGATCTGCCAGAGGCCCGTCATGCCCGGCAGGACGAGGTAGCGCTTGCGGTGCCAGTCCTCGAGTAGACGGTAGTCGCGGATCGGCAGCGGCCGCGGCCCGACGAGGCTCATCTCGCCGCGCAGGACGTTCAGCACCTGCGGGACCTCGTCCAGCGAGAACCGCCGCAGAAACGACCCGACCTTCGTCACCCGCGGGTCGTCGCGCAGCTTGAAGAGCGCGCCCTCCGCCTCGTTCTCGGCCTCGAGGTCCGCCTGGAGCGCGGCGGCGTCATGCCGCATCGTGCGGAACTTGAGCATGTCGAACTCCTGCTCGTTCAGCCCGACGCGGCGGTCGCGGTAGAAGACGGGCCCGCGCGAGGTGAGCTTGATCGCCGCGGCGATCGCGAGCCAGATCGGGATCCCGACGACGACGATCAGGGCGCTGACGAGGAGATCGAACGAGCGCTTGACGATCCAGTCCGCACCCACGAAGGCGGGCGGACGGAGCTCGAAGAGCGGCACGCCCTGCCCGGGGACGTAGTCGGCGCGCTGGGTGAGGAGCTCGGTCGTCGTCGGCGCCAGCCTGACGCGGACGCCGCTGCCGGTGCGCGAGGTCGACCATCTCGAGGAGCTGGCGGTCGTCGAAGTCCGCCTCGGCGACGATCAGCTCGTCGATGGTGTGCTCGGCAAGGACCTGCGGGAGGCTTCCGGGCTCGACGCCGCCGACGAACTCGTAGCGGATGCCGCTCCGGACCTCGCCGAGAACGCGGCGCAGGTAGCCGACGCGCTCGGAGTCCCCGACGAGGACGGCGCGCCGGCGGACGCCCGCCATCCGCAGGATGTCGCCGGTGACGATCTCGTAGCTCGCGCGCAGGAGCCCCACGAAGAGCGCCGTCAGGACGATCGCGGTCGGGGCGAGCCCGTACGTCCCGAAGTCCCGGTTCGTCCCGACGCCGTAGATCACCCCGACGAGGCCGACGAGGATCAGCGACGCGATGATCTTGCCGCCGCCGCCGCGGCGCTCTCGCTCGGCGTAGAGGCCGGCGCGCCAGAAGACGAGCAGCATCACCAGGCCGAGGAACGGCAGCCACTCCGACTCGGCCCGCCACAGCGCCCCCCAGAGGATCTCGTCGCCGTAGTAGAGCGCGCGCAGGACGAACGCCCCGTACAGCCCGAGGATGAGCCCGCAGAGGTCGAGCGCGATCAGCGAGAGGATGCTGAGCGCGCGCCGGACGAACGCCGTGAGCGAACTCCCGAGGACAAGCGGGCGCGCCGATCGGATGTCGCCGACGGAGGGCGGCGCGGCGTCCCTCGGCGCTTCTTTGGTTGCCACGGAGCGACGAATTCTACGCTCGCCGCCCCGTGACCTTCCTTCGCGTGTCTACCTGGCGAACGTCTGGAACGTGCGGTACGACGGCTTGCGCGCGCCGCGCCGCGTCATGACGCCGGACTGCCAGCCGCTGAGACGTCCCTCATCGCGGATCAGGAACCACACGAACATGTCGATCCGCCGCGTCTTCCTCGCCATCGCGACCGCCTGCTTCATGTAGAGCGCCTGGTTGCGGTACGAGACGCCGAAGAGACGGTCAGGCGGATTCGTCTGGTAACCGTACTCGGTTACCCACAGCCGTGTCTTGCGACCCCAGAGGCGGTTGATCTGCTTGATCAGCACGCCGATGTTCCCCATCGTCACGGCCTTCTTCGAGCGCGAGACGGTGGCCGGCTTCTCCGAGCGGTGGCCGTAGTAGGGATGGTGCGCGTAGGCGTCCATTCGCTTCACGCCCGCGCGGCGGAGCCAGGACATGAAGACGAGCGGCGAGGTCGACGGCCGCGAGCTGCGCGGCGCGTCGTTCCCCCTCGGGCCGGTGGCGCCGCAGGCGACCTTCTGGCCGGCCAGCCGGGTCGACTTCACGCCGGCGTAGATCGCCGAGCAGATCTTCGCGTAGTCATACGCGGCCTGGACGCGCCACTTCCGCGCGACCATCTTCCACTGCGGGCGAAGGAAGACCGGGTTGTTCGGCTCGTTCCAGGCGAGCCAGCTTCGGACGGCCGGCAGCGTGCGCTCCGGCTCGTTCTCCTGCTCCTTGACCGTGTACGTGCCGCTGTAGCGCCTCGCGGCGGCGTTCGCGAAGGACCGGAGGTCGGTCGTGCGGCGCGGTACCCGGTTCCGGGCCGGACCTGCCCAGCGCGGCGTGCCGTAGATCGCGAGGACCACGCGGATCCCCTTCTTGTCGGCCTCGTCCACGACCTGGTCGACCGCGGTCCAGTTGTAGGCCGGGTCGGCCGGATCGGTCGGCTTCACCGGACGCCGCCTGGCGACCGTTCCCCAATCGAGCGTCGTCCGGACAACGCCGGCGCGAAGCAGGCGGAGCTGGTTGAACGCCCACGTGGTGTTGCCGAGCACCTGCTGGTCGTCGTAGAAACCGAACTGCATGCGCGTGGCGCTCGAGCTCTGTGCGGCCGAGTCGGCGTCGCGGCTCGTCGTCGCCGCGGCGACTGCTGCTGACAGGACTAAGACCAAGACCAACGTGAGGCGTCTAAACACGAATCTGCTCCCTTCCTAGACTGGGCAACAATCGGCGTAGGCCCTCCTCCAACTCGATCTCCGGGGCCCAGCCGAGAATCTCCTTTGCGCGTGTGATGTCTGGCTGGCGGACCTTCGGATCGTCGACGGGCAGGGCCTCGTAGACGATCTCGCTTTTCGACTCTGTTACCCGGATGACGGATTCCGCAAGCTCCAGGATCGTGAACTCGCCGGGATTCCCCAGGTTGACCGGCATGTGCTCCCCGCTCGTGGCGAGGAGATAGAGGCCGCGGATCAGGTCGTCGACGTAACAGAAGCTCCGGGTCTGCTGTCCTTCGTCCGAAGACAGTGATCGGCTTGTGCTCCAGTGCCTGGCGCATGAACGTCGGAATCGCTCGGCCGTCGTACGGGCGCATGCGCGGTCCGTACGTGTTGAAGATGCGGACGATCGCCGTGTCGACGCCCTGCTGCCGGTGGTAGGCCATCGTCATCGCCTCGGCGTAGCGCTTCGCCTCGTCGTAGACGCCGCGCGGGCCCGTTGGGTTGACGTTGCCCCAGTACGTCTCCGGCTGCGGATGCACCTCCGGGTCGCCGTAGATCTCGCTCGTCGACGCGAGGAGGAAGCGGGCGCGCTTCCACTTCGCCAGGCCGAGGGCGTTGTGCGTCCCGTACGACCCGGTCTTGAGCGAGTGCAGCGGCTGGCGGAGGTAGTCGATCGGGCTCGCCAGCGCCGCCAGGTGGAACACGAGGTCGACCGGCTCCTCGATGTCGATCCGCTCGATCACGTCGTGGTGGAGGAACGTGAAGCGCTCGTCGCGGATGTGCTCGAGGTTCTGGAGCGTGCTCGACTCCAGGTTGTCGATGCAGATCACCCGGTGGCCCTGCGCCAGCAGGTACTCACACAGATGGGAGCCGAGGAACCCCGACCCGCCGGTCACGACTGCGGTAGCCACGGACGCCTAGGCTAACGGCGCTTTCGGCGGGTCTTCGGGATCCTTACGGACGCTTTACGCCCGCGAAAGCGGCCGCGGGGCGCGCTGATCGGGCCGAAGACCGACCCGCCGGAGCGCCTCCACCATCGTGCGGGTCGCCGCCGATCGCAGCATCTCCCAGCCGACGGCGCGATTCCCGACGACGAGACGCGCCAGTTCGCCGAAGCGACGATTGCGGACGTAGAGGTTGACGTAGCAGGCAATCTGGTACCGCTTCAGCCGGGCGAGACTCACGGTCTCGAGCTCGAGCACGCCGCTCGAGTACTTGTCGAAGTCCTCCCAGCCGCCGGAGAGCAGGCGGTACCCGCCTTCGCCGCGCAGCGCCATCTCGTGGATCGGGGTCCCGGGAAACGGGGTCATGATCGACACCGAAAGCTGGTGCGGGTTGATCTTCGCGATGAAGTCGATCGTGTCCCGGATCTGCGCGCGGGTCTCGTCCGGATGACCGAGGATGAACTTGCACCACACCCTCAGGCCGTTGCCTTTCGCGAGCGCGACGGCATACTCGACCTGCTCGAGCGTGATCCCCTTCTTGATCTTCCGAAGCACCTCCGGGTTGCCCGTCTCCACGCCGAGCTCGAGCATCTCGAAGTTCGCGGTCTTGAGCAGGCGGATGAACTCCTCGTCGACCCGGTCGACGCGGGTCTGAGCCGAGAACCGAACTCGCTCATGGAACCCTCGCGCGATGATGCCCTCGAGGATCGCCTTCGTCCGGCCCATGTGCAGCCCGAAGGTCTCGTCCTCGATCCGGATTCGCGACGGGCGGTAGCGCTCGAGCATCTGCTCGACCTCGTCGAGCACGTTCGCGGGCGTCCGGTACCGCGGCTTGAACCCGGAGTTGTGGGAGCAGAACACGCACTTGAACGGGCATCCGCGGTGCGTGATCAGCGGGAGGGTCTCGACAGGGCGGAACAGGTCCCAGGCGGGAAATGCAAGCGCGTCGTAGTCGTCCGGCGGCGGGCGCGGCGGCCCCGCCACCAGCTCGCCTCCGCGCCGCGAGACGAGCCCTGGGATGGCCGACGGATCGACGTTGCGCTCCAGCGCGTCGGCGAGCTCACAGACGAGGTGCTCGCCTTCGCCGACGCACGCGTAGTCGAAGCTCTCGCCCTCTTCGAGCGCCCCTCGTCCGACGGCGTTCACGTGTGCGCCGCCGACCATGACCGGTAGGTCCGCGCGATCGTGCTTGATCCGCCTCGCGATCTCCACGGCCCGTGGGTACTCGACCGTCATGCACGTGATCCCGACGAGGTCGGGCGGCCGGGCCCGCACGCGCGTGACGATGTCGTCGACCGTCAGGCCGTCCAGCTTCCCGTCCAGCAGGTCGATCGTGTGGCCGGCTGCGCGCAGCGAGCTTGCGACGTAGGCGATTCCCAGGCTCGGAAAGCGCGCCCAGTGCCGGTCGAACTCGCTGCGCGGCGGCACCTGCACGAGCGCGACCCTCATCGCGCGCTCCTCATCCGGTCACGGCGTCGCCACGACGAGGAAGCCCAGGCGCCCGCGCGAGGCGAACTCGACCGTGGAGAACCCGGCGTCCGCGAGCAGCGCCTCTGCCCCGGCCTCGGTGTACTCGAAGATCGGGCACCGGTGCAGCGCGTAGTGGAGGTGGCGTAGCGGCGCCTTGACCCAGTCCCAGCGCGGGAAGGACGCGACGAGCGCAGAAGTGCAACGGGCGCGCATCCACGCAGCCGCTCGCTCTGGTCGGTCCAGGTAGTCGAAAAGCCCCAGCGCGAGCACGACGTCGAAGGTCCGCGAGACGTCGATGTCGAGGAAGTCCCCCTCGATGAGCTCGACTTCGCGCGCGTCGACTCGCCGCCGTGCCAGCTCCAACATCTGCGGGGAGAGGTCGATCCCGACGTATCGCGCGGCGCCGGCCTCGATGACCGCCTCCGCGACGCGGCCGGGACCGCACCCGATGTCCAGCACCTCCGGCGCCGGGTGGCGCGCCACGACGGAGACTGCGAGCGCCCGGCTGAGCTCGGGCCCGCGTCGGAGGCGCGCAGCGACGCCTCGGCTGTCGTACAGCCGGTCAAACGAGCGCGCGTGCTTGTCGAAGTAGCGGCGTGTCGGCGTCATCGGCGGCCGCCGGGAAGACCTCGCGAACGGGGACGAGCCGGAACCGCGCGGCGGCTTCGCGGAGCCGTGGCTCGATCAGGTGGCGGCGGGTGTTCTGCCAGACGAACCTCCACCCCTCCCGGATTCGTTCCCGGCCGCCTGCCCCGCGAGGAAGCGTCGATGCGCAGGGGCTCCGGCGCGAACTCGTACGGGTGGAAGTAGAGAACCGGGAGCGTCGTGCGGCGGCCGAGGTCGTGCAGCCCGCGCCACAGCACGGCGCTCGGCAGGACGCGCCAGTAGGCGCCGCCGCCGACGGGAAGCACGACCCTGCCCCACCGGCACACGGCAAGTGGGAACTCCCAGAGCGTGTCCGCGTCACCCCGGATGCCGTACGGGTGCGCCGGGATCGGGCGGATCCGGTTCCGGACGCGCGGCGAGTCGAAGAGGCTCGAGTCGTACCGGAAGCCGACGTCGCGCAGGACGTCGTGCGCCCACGCCGAGTCGCGCGTGATCGAGCACCACGGCGCTCGATACCCGGCCGGCGTCACGCCGCAGATGCGCTCGACGACATCCACGCAGCGGACGACGTCGCGCCTGAACTCGTCTGGCGTCTGCTCGTACGCGCGCACGTGGTCGTATCCGTGACAGCCGACCTCGTGTCCCCGCGCGGCGACGTCCGCGAGCGCCTCCGGGTGACGCTCGGCGGTGACACCGGCGACGAAGAACGTCGCTCGGACTCCGAGCTCGTCCAGGAGGTCGAGAAGCGTCGAGATGTGCCGCCCGAACGCATCGCTCCCCTTCCGCCAGTCGGCTCGTCCGATCTGGTGGTAGACGAGCTGGTGCCAGTCCTCGAAGTCGAACGTCAGCAGGAACGTCTTCCGCTCGCTCATGCCACGACCGCCGTCTGCTGGACGCGTCGATGCTCCGGCGCGGCGAGCATCTCGGCGAGGGCCGTCCGCACTCCGGCCGCGGACGGGTGCTCGACGTGCCGCGCGAGCACCGAGAGCCAGCCGTTCAACCAGGCCGGGTCGACGTTGCTCGCGCTCGCCCTCCACACGTGCTCGCAGCGGGTCGCGGCGATCTCGTCGCCGCTCGCGAACAGGCGTTCATGCAGCCGTTCTCCGGTCCTGAGCCCGACGAGCTCGACCGCGACTTCGTCCGAGGCGATGCGCCGGGCGAGGTCGAGGATGGTCACCGGCGGCCCGGTGTCGAGCCAGAAGACGCCGTCCGGGTCGGCCAGCCCGCCGGCGACGATTGCGAGCTTGGTCGCCTCGTCCGCCGTCATCAGGTAGCGCGTGGCGGCGGGATGGGTGACCGTCAGCGGACGACCGCGCGCGAGCTGCTGCCGGAACAACGGGAGGATGCTTCCCGTCGAGTCGACCACGTTCGCGAGGCGCACCGACGTGTACCGGCCGTCTCCCGCCTCGCGGCCCGCCGTGGCGACGATCCATTCGGCAACGGCTTTCGTGCGGCCGAGGATGCTCGTCGGCTCGACGGCTTTGTCGGTCGAGAACAGCACGAAGCGCCCCACGCGCGCCCGGCGGGCCGCCTCGACGACGCACTTCGTCCCGAGCACGTTCGTCGCGACGCCCTCGATGGGAGACGCCTCGAGCAGCGGCACGTGCTTGTACGCCGCTGCGTGGAACACGACGGCCGGACGATGCTCCTCGAAGACCGCGGCGGTTCTCTCCAGGCTCTTGATGTCCGCCAGGACGGGCACGGCGTTCCCGAACCCCAGGTCGTCCGCGAGCCTCCTCGCAACGGCGACGAGCGAGGCCTCCGCCTGATCGACGAGGACGAGCTCGGCGACACCCTGCCGGACGAGCTGCGTACAGAGCTCGGCGCCGATGGAGCCCCCGGCGCCGGTGACGAGGACGGTCGCGTCCGCGAGGTACGCGCCGAACCGTCCGACGTCGAGGTCGACGAGCGGCCGGCCGAGGAGCGAGGCGGCGTCGCCGGCGGGCGTGTGGCCGTTGCGTGCCGCCGCCACGCATCAGCGCGGAGCTGATGTGCAGCTTCTGGCTTCAGACGTGGCGCTGATGGCGCGGTCCCTATCGCATCCGCAGGGACGTGTCAACAATCGTCAGGCGGTTCCGAGCGCGCGAGCCAGGGCGGCGACGACCCGTTCCTGATCGCCGGCGGAGAGCCCCGTGTGGAACGGCAACGCGAGCCCCTGAGCGCCTGCCGCCTCCGCGACCGGGAACATGCCGGAGGAGAAGCCGAAGCGGTCGCGATAGGCCCCCTGCAAATGGATCGCGGGCAGATAGGGCTTGGAGGCGATCCCGTCCGCCGCGAGCCGCGCCATCACCGTCGATCGCTCCGAGGGCGGGTCGACGAAGACGACGTACACGAACCAGGAGCGGTGGTAGACGTCGTCGTCGGGGCACAGCAGCCGGACGCCTTCCACATCGGCCAGCAGTGCGTCGTACCGCGCAGCGACCTCCTCTCGGAGGGCGAGGATGCGGTCGAGCTTCCGCAGCTGCGCGACTCCCAGCGCGGCCGACAGCTCGTCGAGGCGGTAGTTGTAGCCGATCCGTTCGTGCGCGAACGTCTCGCCCCTGTCGGTCCGGCCCTGGTTCGCGAGACTCTTCACGAATGCCCACTCGTCCTCCGTGCTGACCACGACCGCGCCGCCCTCTCCCGTGGTCACCTGCTTGTTCGGATAGAACGCGAAGACCGCGGGGTTCCCGAAGGACCCGACCGGCCGGCCGCGATAGGTGGCGCCGAGCGCTTCGCAGGCGTCCTCGATGATCGCAAGATCGTGGCGCTCCGCGAGGTCCCGGAAGGCGTCCATGTCGAGCGGGTACCCGAAGAGATCGACGAGCATGAGCGCCTTCGTCCTCGGCGTGATCGCTGCTTCCACGGCCGCGGGGTCGAGATTGAGCGTCCGCTCGTCTACGTCGACGAAGACCGGGGTGCCGCCCTCGTAGACGATCGCGTTCGCCGAGGCGATGAACGACAGCGGGGTCGTCACCACCTCGTCACCGGGCGAGATCCCCGCGAGCTTGACGCAGAGATGCAGACCGGCTGTGCCGCTCGACAACGCCGCGGCGTACGGCGCCTCGACGCGCTCGGCGAGCGCCGCCTCGAACTGCTCGATCATCGGCCCGAAGGCGAGACGCCCCGACCGGATGACCTCGAGGACGAGCTCCTCCTCGGCCTCGTCGACGTACGGCGCCGAGAGGCCGATGGTGTCAACCGCGGTCTCGCCGCCCATCGACGTCGCATGCTGACAGATCGGAGCTAGCGCAGGTCCTTGTTCGACTCCATGTCGAACCACATCGCAAACAAGGTGAACTGAGTCCCCGAGATCAGGAGGAGCGCGACGAGCGTCGCCGTCCCTGCGGTGATGTCGCCGCCGAGGAAGATCCGCTCGACCGCAACCCAGGCGCCGAGGGCGAGGCCGAGCGTCGTCATGACGATCCCGAGGGCATAGAAGAACACCAGCGGGTGGAAATCCCGGATCACGTACTTCTCCCGCAACCGCCAGAAGAAGCCCTTGAAGAGCAGCCAGGCGATCGAGGGGATGACCTTCCAGAGCTTGATCCCGGACCGCTCGCCGACGTTGTAGATCGGGCGCGAAGAAAAGTCCCGCACGCGCGCGTTCCAGACGTTCAGGTGGACGAGCATGTCGTTCGGGAAGCCCGTAGCGTGGGTAGATCCGGTCGAGGTCGAGCTGCTGGAGCATCGGCCGCGAGATCGCGGTGAAGCCGGACTGCGAGTCGGCGACGTGCCAGTAGCCGGACGCGATCTTCGTCAGCATCGAGAGGACGGCGTTGCCGAGGTACCGGTGGCGCGGCATCAGCTCCCACGCCTGGCCGGTGAAGAGCCGGTTCGCCTTCGCGTAGTCGACCTCGCCGCGGGCCACGGCGGCGGCGATCGTCTCGAGGTCGCCGGGATCCATCTGGCCGTCGGCCGCCATCACGGCGGTGACGTCGACCTTCTCGTCCAGCGCCCGCTTGTAGCCGGTCACGATCGCCGCGCCGACGCCGCGGTTCCGGTCGTGAGCGATCAGCTCCACGCGGGGGTCGCCGCTCTCGGCCGCACGGGCGGCGGTGGCGTCGCGCGAGTGGTCGTCGACGACGTAGATCCGGTCGACGAAGGCGGGGATCGACGCGAGGGTCCGGCCGATCAGCTCTTCCTCGTCGTGGGCCGGGACGACGACCGCGACCCGTTTTCCTTCGATCACGCGCCGTGCGGGGGCGGAAGCGCCGCTCGGCCGGCTCCCAGAGGATCGCCGCGAGCAGGCCGAGGATCAGGCCGATCAGCCCGCCGACGACGAGCGAGCGGCCGACGCTCCGCGCGGTCGTCTTCCGGGAGGCGGCCTCCTGGACGACGCTCGGCTGCTCGACGTTCTCGGCGAGCGAGAGCGCCTGCCTGCCCTCGAGCAGGTTCTGTGTGACGAGCCCGCGCCGCTCGACCAGCGAGCCGATCGTGGCATTGAGGGTGGTGACGCCGATGAGCCGGTCGGTCGCGGCGAGGCTACGGTCGCTCTGGAGGCGTGTGAGCTCGGCCTGCGCCGAGTCGAGGCGCCGCTCGCTCTCCGCCAGCTCGCGCTCGTCGGCGGCGATCCCCTCCTCCAGCGCCTCGATCTTGTCCTCGACGTAGGGCGAGACGGTCGCGACGACCTCCTGCCCGAGCAGGTTCGCGGCGCGCGCGGTGACCCGAGCGTTCTGGCCGGTGACTCCAACCTCGATCAGAGGCGTCGTCCCGACCACCGCGCGACGGCCGGCCGGCGGCGAGACCTGCCGGCTCGTCACGTTGGCGCGGAGCTTGCCGAGGTCCATGCCGCTTCGGTCCGCGACGCTCTGGAGCACCGCCTCGGAGTGGACGATCTCGTTCACGGTGGACGGGTTCGTCGCGAGCCCGGGAACCGGCGCCCCGCCGTTCGGCGAGAACGGCTGGCCGAGGTAGAGCGTCGCCTCGGCGCGGTAGACCTCGCCCCCGCCGAGCGCCAGCGCGTAGCCGGCCGCGAGACCGAGCACCAGGCCGAGCACCGGCAGCCACCAGCGGCGCTTGACCGCCTCCCACCAGCCGCGGACGTCGACCTCGCGCTCCGCGTCGAGGTCGAGTTCCTCTGGGGGGATTCGGCGTTGAGTTTGGACGCTCACAATCCGCCGACTTTAGCTAGGAGGTCGGAATAGAGCCGCTCGTGTGCCTCCGCGATCGCGTCCCAAGAGAGCGCACGGCGGGCGGCCTCGGTGCCGCGAAACGCCTGCTTCAGCGCGACCGGGTCGTCGAGTAGCTGCCGAATCGCCGCGGCGAGCGCCGCGGCGTCCTCCCTCGGCACGACGGCGCCGGCGCCGTACTCCTCGACCAGCTCCCCCAGCACGTCGCTGACGACGGCGGGTCGTCCGTGGCCGAGCGCCGTCGCCAGCGCGCCGGACGCGGACTCGCCGCCCCGGTACGGGAAGACGGCCAGCGTCGCCTCGCGCATCAGGCGCTCGACCTCGCCCTGCGACAGGTAGCCGAGCCGCCACTCGATCCGGTCGGCGACGCCGAGCTCGTCCGCAAGCGCCCGAATGGGCTCCACCGGGTCGAGCGGGTCGCCGGCGACCACGAGCCGAGCGTCCGGCACCTCCGCCAGAGCCCGGACGAGGACGTCGAGCCCCTTGTAGCCGCGGATCAGGCCGAAGAAGAGGAGCGTGCGTCCGGTCGGCGGCACGACGGCCGATTCCGGCGGCGCGTCGAAGGTTCCGTGCGGGATCCGGACGACTCCCTCGGCCGACACCCCGAAGCGCTCGAGCTGCTCGGCGCCGCCCCGCGTGTGCACGACGATCCGGTCGAAGGCGTCGTAGAGCGCGCGTCGCTCCTCGACGTCGGCCTCGCCCGAGTGCGGCAGGACGTTGTGCGCGGTGAGCACCCGCGGCCGGGGAAGCCGGCGGGCCCAGACGAGGTCCCTTCGGCCGAGCGGCAGCCACTGCACGTGGACGACGTCCGGCCTCGCTCGGCGAAGGCGGCCCAGGAGCAGCGCCACGCTCGGGACGTATTCGGCCGCCTTCAGCGGCACGCGCAGCCTCGAGCGGGGCGAGCGGCGAAGCAGCCGGCTGCTCAGCGGCAGGAAGAGCTCCGAGCGCCTGTAGCCGTCCGGCTGGGGCGGCTCCCCATACGCGAACGGCGAGGTCAGGAGGTCGACGTCGTGCCCGCGCGCGGCGAGCGCCGAGGCGAGGTGATGGTCGTACGCTGGCGAGTACGAGGGCGGATCGAGCAGCGCGATTCGCACCGGGCCAGCATCATAGGTCGGCCTCAGAGCGACCACGCCTTGGACGTCCTCTACTTCCACCAGTACTTCGCCACCCGCCGGCGCTCTACGGGCACCCGCTCGTACGAGCTCGCGCGCAGGCTCGTCGAACGCGGGCACCGCGTGACGATCATCAGCCGTGACACGCGCATGCTGGAGGCGGGACGCAAGGAGCGCCCGCAGGGCCGCCTGCTCGCCCGGGAGCAGGTGGACGGCATCGACGTGCTGTTCCTCAACGTGCCCTACGCGAACCGGTACCCGACCCCGGTCAGGCTCGCCTCGTTCACCGCGTTCACGATCGGTGCGGCTGTGGCGGGCGTGCTGGAGCGGAAGCCGGACGTCGTCTTCGCCTCATCGACACCGCTGACGATCGGGCTCGCCGGCCTCGCAACCGCGCGACTGAAGCGGGTGCCGTTCGTCTTCGAGGTCCGTGACCTCTGGCCGGCCGTTCCCATCGAGCTGGGCGTCCTGCGGAACCGGCCGGCGGTGTGGAGTGCCGAGTGGCTCGAGCGGCGGCTCTACGAGAGCGCCGCCCGGATCGTCGTGCTGAGCGAGGGCGCAGGCCAGGATCTCGAGCGGCGCGGCATTCCCGGGGAGAAGCTGGCTCTCATCCCGAACGCGGCAGACCTCGACGTCTTCCGACCCGACCTCGTCGACGAGGGCTTCCGCGCCGCGAACGGCCTGGAGGGCCGCTTCGTGGCCCTCTACGCCGGCTCGATGGGGCCCGCGGCCGGGCTCGACCAGCTCGTGGACGCTGCGCAGGCTTTGCGCGGAAGCAAGGTCACGATCGTTGCTCTCGGCGACGGAGGCGAGCGGCCGCGGCTCGAACGTCGCGCGCGTGAGCTCGGTCACGACAACCTGCTCTTCCTGCCGCCCGTTCCGAAGGAGCAGCTCGCAGGCATCCTGGGCGCCGCCGATATCAGCCTGACGATCTTCGCGCCCTACCCCATCCTGGAGACGAACTCGCCGAACAAGTTCTTCGACGCCCTCGCCGCCGGGAAGCCGGTGGTCGTCAACCTCGACGGCTGGCTGCGGCGCCTGGTCGAGGAGAACGACGCCGGCGCCTGGGTTCCTGCCGGAAGTGGGGACGCTCTCGCGGCGACCCTCCGCTTGCTGGCGGCGGAGCCGGACGCCGTCGCGAGGAAGGGAAAGAACGCTCGAGCTCTCGCCGAGCGGGAGTTCTCACGCGACCTGATGGCAGAACGCCTCGCTCGCACGCTCGAGGAGGCGGTGGCCGGGTGAGGCCGGCCGCGGTCTTCGGCCTCCTCCACGCCGGGCTCGCCGTCACAAGGAGCCTCGGCCGTGCCGGGATCCCGGTGACCGGGATCGCGTGGAACCCGCACGACTTCGGACTGAAGTCGCGGTACCTTGCGCGCCGCCGGCTCGTCGCTCCCGGCGACGACGATGCCGTCCTCGCTGCGCTCCGCGAGCACGACGAGCGCCCGATCCTCTTCCCGGACCGCGACGAGCACGTGGAGTGGGCGCTCCGGAACTGGGCCGAGGCGACCGCCGCGGCGGATCTGCCCCTCCCGGCGAGCGCGGACGCCGTCCAG
The DNA here is from genome assembly GCA_963798935.1 of uncultured Actinomycetes bacterium. GTDB lineage: Bacteria > Actinomycetota > Thermoleophilia > Gaiellales > Gaiellaceae > JACDAN01. The sequence goes on along the minus strand of CAWCVG010000016.1, from coordinate 48,544 downwards.
CGGTTGCGACGCAAGGATCTCCTGCCGCTCGTCGCCGCCGAGGCCGACGTGCCCTCGCCCGGAACCGTGCTCGCCAACGGCGACGACGCGGTCCGGGCCGCGGGCCTTCGCCCGCCGCTCGTCGTCAAGGCTGTCGAGGGCCAGGAGTTCGCGCTCGTGCTCGGGCAGAAGGCGCTCGTCGCCGAGACGGTCGACGAAGCCCTGCTCGCCGCCCGTCATGCGCGCGAGCATGGGTTCCAGACCATCGTCCAGGAGATCGTCCAGGGCTCGCACGAGCGCGTCTACTCGCTGCTTGCCTACGTCGCGCGCGACGGCCGGCCGCTGGTCACGCTCGTCGGGCGGAAGGTTCGGCAGGGCCCGCTCCGGTTCGGCACGAGCGCCGTCTTCGAAGTCGACTACGAGCAGACCGTGCTCGATCAGGGACTGCGGCTCCTGCGGACCGCCGGGTACACGGGAATCGCGCACGTCGAGTTCGCCCAGGACCCGCGCGACGGCGAGTTCCGCGTGCTGGAGGTGAACACCCGGCTGCCGGTCTGGGCCGCTCTGGCGGCGAATCGACATCTCGACCTGCCCCGGATCGCCTACGACGACCTCGCCGGCCGAGACATCGCGCCCCTGCCGACGTTCACCGACGACCTGACGTGGATCTATCTCGCGAAGGACGCGTACGTCTCGCTCCAGATGGCGCGCCGCCGCGAGCTCGGGCCGCGCGCCTTTCTGCGCGAGTACCTGCGCCGGCCGAAGGCCCGGGCGATCTTCGCGCGCGACGATCCGTGGCCGGCGGTCGCGTCGCTCAACTATCTGCGTTCGCGAACGCCATAGTTCCCGGCGTGCGACGTCTGATCGACCTCACCGGCGCCTCGATCCTCTCCGTCGTGCTCTCGCCTGTGCTCGCCGGCCTGGCTGTCGCGATCAGGATCAGCATGGGTCGGCCGATCTTCTTCCGGCAGCAGCGCCCGGGCTACAAGGGCGAGCCGTTCGAGGTCTACAAGTTCCGGACGATGAAGGACGCGGCCGGCGCAGACGGAGAGCCGCTGCCCGACGAGGAGCGCCTGACCAAGGTCGGGATCTTCATGCGCCAGCTGAGCCTGGACGAGCTGCCGCAGCTCTGGAACATCCTCAAGGGCGAGATGAGCTTCATCGGTCCGCGGCCGCTGCTCATGGAGTTCCTGAAGTGGTACACGCCGGAGCAGATGCGGCGGCACGACGTCAAGCCGGGAGTCACCGGCTGGGCGCAGGTTCAGGGCCGCCACGACATCCCCTTCTCGAAGCGACTGGAGCTCGATGTCTGGTACGTCGACAATCGAAGCGTGCGCCTGGATCTGAAGATCGTCGGGCTCACCTTCCTGAAGGTGCTCTCGATGCGCGGCGCGCAGCCGGCGCAAACCGACGCGGAGGTCGACGACGTAGGCCTCCACGATGCGGTTCGCCGCGAGCGTGGGTTGATGTGACCGCCGTGACCGAGACGGCGTGGGAGGTCGGTGGCGAGTTCCACTCGCCGGTGGAAACGCCCCGCCCGTTCCATCCGTGGCCGCGGCCGGCGGTCTGGTACGCGCTCGGGCGGCACGCGGTGGAGGCGGTGGTGGAAATGGAGCGCGTGCGCACGCTGTGGCTCCCGGACTACTTCTGCCACGAGGTGGCCGTCGGCTGGGGAGAGCGGGTCGAGGTGCGGACGTACGAGGACGACCCTCGGTGGGAGGAGCCTCGCTGGGAGACGATCGAGGCGCGGCGCGGCGACGCCGTGCTGGCGGTCGACTTCTTCGGCGCGCGGGCCGGGGCGGGCTGGGACGAGCGTCGGGCGGCCGCGGATTGGCTGCTCGTCGAGGATCACTCGCACGATCCCTTCTCGCCGTGGGCGGTCGGCTCGAGCGCGGACTTCGCCTTCAGCTCGCTGCGGAAGACGCTGCCCGTGCCCGACGGCGGGATCCTCTGGTCGCCGCGCGAGCTCGAGCTTCCGCCGCAGCCGCGTGGGTCGGCCGAGGGCAGCGAGTTGAAGCTCGCGGCGATGCTGTTCAAGGGCCGGTATTTGGAGGCCGGCGGAGGCGACGACCTCAAGGAGCGGTTCCGGCGGCTTCAGGTCCAGGGCGAGGAGCAGCTGGGGCGGAGCCCGGTGGCCGCTGCCTCGCCGGCTGCGCGCGAGGCCGTGATCGGCGGGGCCCCGCTGCCCTGGCGGGTGCGGCGCTCCGACAACGCCGTGCACCTGCTCGGCCTGATCGCCGGGTTGGAGATCGCCGAGCCGCTCTTCGACGAGTGGCCCGCGGGCGCCGCACCGCTCGGCGTCGTGCTGGTGTTCCGGTCGGAGGACTTGCGCGACCGCGTCCGCGAGCTCCTGCGTGAGGCGGACGTGTACTGCCCGATCCACTGGCGGATCGAACGGCCCCGACTGACTTCCGAGCGCGTCCGGGATCTCTCGTCGCGGGTCCTGACGATCCCGACGGACTGGCGCTACTCGGACGCGGACATGGAGCGCGTCGCGTCGATCCTCCGCGAGGCCGAGTCCCGCGTGTGACCGTCGAGACGTTCGCCGCCGGCGACGCGCGGTGGGACGAGCTCGTCGACACGGCACCAACGCCCGACGTCTACTTCCGGCCCGGATACGGCCGCGTGTACGAGATCGCCGGCGAGGGACGGCTCGTCGCTGTGCGGACGGACGGCGCGCTGTTCCCGCTCCTCCTGCGGGAGTTGCCGTTCGACGAGGACGGGCTCGACGCGGTGACGCCGTACGGGTACGGCGGGCTCCTGCCGCTCGCGGCGGGGTCAGACCCCGTCACGGATGTGCGCCAGCTTCGCGACTGGTGTGCGACGGAGGGCGTCGTGAGCGTGCTGCTTCGGCTACACCCCCTCCTGGGGGGCTCGGAACGCCTGTCGGAAACGGACGACGTCGACGTGCGGGAGCATGGCCCGACTCGCGCCCTCGACCTCTCGCGCGTCGAGGACGGCCGGCTGGCCGGGATGAGCAAGGGGCGGAAGGCTGACCTCAACGTCGCACGCCGTGAGCTCCAGGTCTCGTGGGAGAGCGACGAGGAGACGCTCGAGCAGTTCCGCGCCGTCTACGACGAGACGATGAGGCGACTCGGGGCCGGCGAGCATTACCTCTTCCCGGCCGAGTACTACCGCGAGCTCTCGGCCGGGCTCGGCGACCGGCTCGGAGTGGCGCTTGCCCGCCGCGGCGACGAGGTCGTCGGCGGCTCGCTCTTCATGGCCGACCGCCGGTTTGCCCACTACCACCTGAGCGGCGCGACCGACGCGGGCCGCGAGCTGAAGGCGGGCACGCTGCTCGTCCACGAGGGCGCGGTCTGGGCGGCGGACCGAGGCTGCGAGCTGCTGCACCTCGGCGGAGGCACGTCCGGCGCGGACAGCCTCTACGACTTCAAGCGCAGCTTCGGCGGGGAGGAGCACACCTACGCGTTCGCGACGATGGTCGCGGATCGCGAGCGCTACGACGCGCTCGTCGCCCGGCGAGCCGAGGAGCCCGAGCCGCTGCGCCCGGACTTCTTCCCGGCGTATCGCGCGTAGACGTCCAGCGTCTTGCGCGTGACGGCGTCCCAGCCGAAATGCTCGGCTGCCCGCTTCCGCCCCGCGTCGCCCATCCGCCGCCGCAGGTCGCTCGTCCGCGAGTAGCCGCTCGAGCGCCGCCCGCAGCGCCGGGACGTTGCCCGGTTCCACCAGGATCCCGGTCTCGCCGTTCACCACCAGGTCGAGCAGCCCGCCGACCGCGCCGCCGACGACGGGACGCCCGTGCGCCATCGCCTCGAGCGCGGCGACGCCGAAGCCCTCCCGATGCGACGGGCAGGCGACGACCGCCGCCCGCGCGTAGAGACCGGCCAGCTCCTTCGGCGGGACGAACCCGCGCGCCATCGGCACCCGCTCGCGGAGCGGCCCGTCACCGGCGACGACGAGGTTGAGGTCGCCCGCCGCCTCGACGAGCTCGAGGATCCCCTTCTCCCGGGAGAGCCGACCGGCGTAGAGCACCTCGGGCGGCCGCGCCTCGGGGCCGACCTCGGCCGGAAGGTCGACGCCGCTCGGGACGACCTCGATCTGCCGGGCGCCGAGCCGGGTGGCCTCGCCGGCGAGCGCCGAGGACGGGCACACGACCGCCTCCGCCCGGCGGAGCACCGCCCGTGCCAGTCGTGGCGCACGCCGGGCGAGAGCGACGTCCGTCCCCCAGAGCTGGACGACGAACGGCTTCCGCGTCGCCATCGCCGCCACGCCGGACGGAAGCCAGTGCGCGTGGACGAGGTCGGCGTCGCTCGCCGCCCGCCGCGCGGCCCGCGCATAGGCGGCCAGGAACGGCGGCACGAGCGCGGCCCGCCACGGCTGTTGCCGCAGGTTGCCGACGATCCCGGCACCGTACGCCAGGCCGAAGTGCGGAAAGGACGCCGGCGAGACGACCTCGATCTCCGTGCCCGCCTCCCGTAGACGTTCGACCGCGTCCGCGACGAACCGGCCCGCCGTATCCGTCTCCGACCGCGGGTACGAGGTGGCGAGGACGACGACCTTCACGCCGTCGTGAGGCGCCTTCCGAACACGACCGGAAGGGCCAGGGCCAGCATCGCCAGGGCGTAGAAGTACGACTGCTGCATGGTGAGGTAGAAGGCGTTCGCGGCCATGACGCCGATGACCGCGGCGGTGAGCCCCCAGGCGAGCGGCCGGACGCGCGCGGCGAGCGGGTCGCGCATCGCCGCCAGCGCCTTCCCGAGCCGGTGTCCCGCGCGCAGGCGCCGGAAGAGCCACCAGATGAAGACGGCGAAGAGCGCGGCGCCGACGATCCCCGTCTCGATCACGAGCGCGGCGTAGAACGAGTGCGGGCCCCAGTTCGTCAGCCCCGTCACCGCCTCGTAGTAGACCGAGAACGTGTTCAGGCCGAGCCCGAACAGGGCGTGTCCATCCAGCGCCGGCCGGATCAGCTCGTAGACCTCGAAGTGCGTCGCTGTCGAGCTTGACTCCGTGTCGAGCCGGGAGCGGACGACGGTCTCGAAGAAGTCCACGCGGCGCGAGACGATCACCGCCAGCGCCACGGCAAGGCCGGCGAGCGGCACGAGCACCGCCGCCGAGACGAATCGGCGGCCGTAGGGGAAGAGCAGGACGAGCATGCCGACGAGCAGTCCCAGGAGCCCGCTCCGGGACAGCGTCGCGAGCTCGACGAGGAGCAGGAAGGGCAGGAGGAACATCAGCGGCACTCGCAGCGGATGTCCCCGCTCGAGCCGCAGGTACAGCGGCGTGAGGATCAGCAGCGGCACGAGCAGCACGATCCCGAGGTGGTTCGGGTCGTTCGTCAGCGCATTCGGCCGGTAGACGTCGGCGCCCTCGACCTGGCCGTAGAAGTTGATCGACCGCGCGTCGCCGAGCAGCGGGCCGAGGACGGTCTGGTCGAGGTCGCGCCCGGCCTCCGCGAACGCGAGTTGCGCGACGCCGTAGACGCCGTTGAGCGCGATCCCGGCGCACAGTGCGCCGAGCGCGACCCAGTAGAAACGGAGCGGGCGGCGCGCCAGGTAGGCGATCCCGACGGCCGCGAAGCTGAAGGTGATCGCGAACCGCGCGAGCCCCTTGGCGAACAGGGACGCGGCCTGCTCGCTCTCGATGTTGTAGAAGCCGGCGAGGTAGACGACGAGGAACGCCGCCGCGAAGAGCAGGACGATCGCCACGGTGCGGTGGATGCGTCGAGGCCAGGAGCCGAGCCGCTCGAGCGCGAACGAGGCGACGAAGAGCACGGCCAGGATCCCGGCGACGCCGATCGTCCCTGCGAGCTCCCACTGGATCTTCTCGAAGCTCACGCAGAACAGGGTGGCGAGGAACAGGAACGACGTGACGCGAGGGAGGATCACGCGAGGCTCCGGATCAGGTCCGCGAGCTCGCGCGAACGCGTGCGACGGGAGAGGCGCTCCCTGAGCTCGGGCGAGAGCGGAGTCCCGTTCAGGCTTCCGCCTCGGTAGTCGGCGTCCAGCCGCTCGATCGCGGCTCGCAGTCCCTCGACGTCGTCGGGCGCGACCACGGTTCCGGCGCCGGTCTCGCGGAGGAGGTCGGCCGCGGCGCCGTCCGGCGGGACCGCGGCCAGGATCGGACGCTCGGCGGCGAGGTACTCGAACACCTTGGCCGAGAGCACCGCCCGGCCGCGGCCGCCGGACTCCGGGATCAGGAGCAGCAGCGCCTCGGAGTCCTTCTGGATCGCGAGCACCTCGCGCCGGGGCAGGTAGGAGTGGAGCTCGAGCCGGTCACCGAGGTCGAGGCCCTCAGCGAACTCTCGGTCGGCCGCGCGAAAGTCGCCGACGAAGCGCAGCACGGCGTCGACGTCCGAGCCGGCCAGCGCCTCCAGGATCGGCCGCGGGGTCCGGCGCCCGAAGAAGCTGCCGGTATGCGTGATCCGCAGGCGGGTCGAGGGCGAGTACTCCAGCCCGACGAAGTCCTCGAAGTCGCAGCCGTTGGAGATCGTCTCGACCCGGGCAGCGCCGAGTGCGCGCAGCTCCTCGGCGATCGGGTCCGAGACGGCGACGACAGCGTCCGCCTTGCGCGCCACGAGCCGGGCGACGCTCTCCCCCGTCCGCTCCTTGGCGCGGACGAGCGCGCTCTCGGTGCGCCGGTGCGGGTTGGCGACGATCGAGTCGCGGAGGTCGGCGATCCAGCGCGCGCCGGTCGCGCGGCGGACGGCCGCGCCGACCAGGTGGACGGACGTCGGCGGCGAGGTGGTGATCACGACGTCGATTCCCTCGCGCTTGGCGATGCGGATCGCGGCCGGGATCGCCGTCAGGTTCCAGGTCACGTTCTCGTCCGGCGCCAGCGCCCGGCGGAAGGTGAGGCCGGCCTTGCGTGCCGCCCGCTCGATCCCCGTCAGGCCGTGCAGCTCCTCCGCGGGCAGGCGTCCCTTCGGGCCGATGTACCGGACCCGGTGCACCCAGGCCTGCGTCGGTGGGACGAGGTCGTCGTCCCGATGCACCCACTTTGGGTCGTCGGGCGCGAGAACGTGGGTCTCGATCCCGAGCGCCGGCAGGTGCGTGGCGAACTTCAGCGGGCGCTGGACGCCGCCGCCGCCGGCGGGCGGGAAGTACATCGAGACGAGGAGCACCTTCACTCCTGGAAGGCTAGAGCGCGCCGAGGCCCCACCACGGCCAGTCCTCTCGTCGCTTGACGAGTCCGGCCCTGACCGGGTTGTTGATCACGTAGCGGCAGACGTTGCGGATGTGGCGCTCACCCTCGACCAGACGCGCGTCGAAGCGGTTCTGGAACAGGTGCCCGGGCCGCTCGTAGCGGTTGTTGAAGCGCATGGCGAAGAGGCAGTTGAGCCGGTGCATGCCGGCGGAGAGCTCGAGGCGCGGCGTGGAGACGACCAGGTGGTAGTGGTTCGGCATCAGGCAGAAGGCTCGCGTCCGCCAGCCGAACCGATTCACGGCATCCCGGAAGAGGACGAGGAACGCGCGATAGTCGTGGTCGTCGAGGAAGATTTCGGACGCAGCGACTCCCCTCGCCGTTATGTGGAACGTGCCGTCTCCCAGAAGGTGTCGTGGGCGGCGCGGCACGTCTCGAAGGTAGAGGAGCGGACCGCGCCATTCGCAGCGTGCGCGCCTCTCGGCACACATCCGCGACGCCTTCGACGCGAAAGCCATGTCGCCGCGAGCCAGGCCCGAGGGACTGTCCCTCGCTATAAGCGGTAGAGGAGATAGCGCTCGTCCGCGTGCACCAGCGGCAGCGCGGGGCGCAGGAACGACCGCCGGCGATCGACGACCAGCCAGTTGGCGCCGTAGCTGCGGGGGATCTCGAGCTCGCCCGTCCGCAGGAACCGCACGACGTCACGCAGGCGCGCGTAGGGCCGGTTGTCCTCCGTGTCGGCGACGTGCGCGGGCGGCGCGGCGGCGACGTAGGCCGGAGCGAGCGCCGAAATCCGGTAGCTCGTCTCCAGGTCGGAGAAGACGATTGCCCCCTCCGGGAGATCGCCGAGGGCCTCGCGCAAGCCCGGGGTCAGCGGCACGCGCGGGCCGGGCGGCTTCTCCCACTCACGCATCCCGTGGACGGCGACAGGCAGCACGAACAGGAGTGCCGTGAGCCCAGCGTAGAGCCCTCGCCGCTCGATGCTCCCCCACCGGCGCTGGATCAGGAATCCCGCCGGGATCGCGAGCGCGCCGCCGACGAGCGCGACCCAGGTCGCGAACGCCGGCCCGCCGTGATCCAGGCGCGGCCCGAAGTCGCCCGGCCAGGTCAGATGGAGCCACAACCCGGCGGCAAGTCCCGCAGGCAGCGCGGCGCCGCGGAGGAGCCCGGCGAGCACGGCACAGCCGCCCGCGAACGCGAACGCGAACGGCAAGAAACCCGCGATCCGCCGCGCCTGCGAGAGCGACACGAGATCCGCGAACGACGGGAACCAGAAGCTGGCGAGCGTCAAGAGGAGGACCGGCAGCGAGCCGCCAACCACGAAGGCCGCCCATCGACTGCGCGCCGCGAAGGCGGCGAGCGGGATCGCGACGAGCGCGGCAACCGCGACCGCGCCGGTCCGGCCGAAGACCTCGGGCACAAGCGAGTAGCGCTCGAGCGACTCGACGTCCAACTCCCGCGCATACCGCTCGAGTGCCCGGCGAACCTCCTCCTCGCGCGGCGTATGCCCCGCCGTCTCCTCGACGATCGGCCGGAGCCACAGGAGGACGAGCGCCGTCGGAACCGCAACCGCCGCGAGCCCGCTCGCCAGCGGGACGACGTCCCGCCTCGTCCAGATCACCCGCACAACCGCGAAGCCCGTGAGCGGAACGAGCAGGAACAGCGCGTAGGTCGGATGGGCGAGCGCGATCGCCAGCGACGCGGCGGCGACGGGGATCGCGAAGAGCCACCTCCGCTCCCGGATCAGCAGGAACAGCGAGGCGAGCACCATCGGGACGAGCAGCTGGCGCGCGGCGGTCGCCGGCAACGCCAGGGAGTCGTACGCGCCGCCGTCGCCCGGCGCGAGCCCCGTGATCGCGACCTGTCCGGCGAGGACGGCCACGCCGCCCCAGACCGAGTTGAAGAGCGCCCTGCCGGCCTCGAACACGACGACGAACGCGATCGGGACGAGGATCGCCGCCTCGTTGAGGACGACGTCGGTCGGATCGACACCGGCCAGCCTCGAGACGAGCGCGAGAAACCCGTGCCAGAGCGGGAACGCGTAGCCGGGGTGCGGGCCGCCGTCGGCGAACTCCCCGACCGCGTCGATCGAGAGCTCGTCGAACGTCTCGAGCTTCCGCACACGCGCGAGGTGGAAGAGCGCGTCGCCGCCCAGCGCCGGCCCGAACCGCCAGATGAAGACCGCGAACACTGCGCCGACGCCGGCCACCGCCCAGGTCGGCCAGTGCAACGGAGCGGGCTCCCGGCGCAGCGCGAACGGCAGCGCGATCGACGCGGCCGCGCCGAGCACGATCAGCGTCACCAGGATCGAGGTGCCGAGCGCGAAGGTCACGAGCATCCCCAGGAAGAGGACCCCGAGCGAGAGCGCAGCCGCCTCCGCAACTGCTGGCAGTCGCAGCGCACGGGCGATCAGCGCGCCGGGGATGAGCAGGCACAGCGAGGCCGCAGTCAGCCGCAACGCAAGCCCGAGCCCTTCGGCCGGGAGCAGGCGCGCGACGGCCAGCAGCGGGATCGCTGCGAGGACCAGTGGAATCCGGGTCAACGTGTGGATTCGAGAAGGGCCGTCGCCGGGCCGCCTGCCACCCAGTCGGCCGCGTCGCGGTAGACCGCCCCTCGCTCGCCTCGAAAGACCACCGAGCGCAGCCGCAGGCCGGCCAGGATCACCCGCCGGGCGTGCTCGGCGGCCGAAACGCCCTGATGCTTGACGAGAAAGCGCAGATGGCCGCGAACCTGCTCGCGGAAGAGCGTCGCCGACTCGCGCCGCCACGACGATCCACCGACGTGCACCACCTCGGCCTCCGGATAGAAGAGCGTCCGCCAGCCGGCCGCCCGTGCGCGGTACGACCAGTCCGTCTCCTCGCTGAAGAGGAAGAAATCCTCGTCGAACGGCCCGACCTCCTCGAACGCCTCCCGCCGGATCAGGAACGCCGCCGCCTTGGCGAACTCGACCTCGCGCACCTCGTCGTGGCGGAATCCCGCTCCGTAGAACGAGTTCAGCAGCCTCGACCGGGGCGCGAGCTTCCGCAGGAACAGGTACTCGGTCGCGATCCGCCAGGGCGTCGGAAAGCCGCGCACCGACGGCTGGAGCGTCCCGTCCGGGTTCAGCAGCCGCGGCGCCACCCACGCGGCCCGGGGAATCCCGTTCGCGAACTGCTCGAGCCGCTCGACGGCGTCACCCATCACCCAGGCGTCCGAGTTCAGGACGAGGACGTACGGCGCCGCCGTCTCGCCGGATGCCCCGGTTCCAGCCGGCCGCCAGACCGAGGTTCTCCTGCTCGACGACCCGTACGTCGGGGAAGCCTGCGCGAACCCGCTCCACCGTGCCGTCCGTCGAGCCGTGGTCGACGACGACCGTCTCGAGCCCGGCGACGCTCTCCAGCGCCCGCTCGACGTGCGGCAGCCCGTTGTAGGTGACGACGACGGCGGAGACGTCAGGCATCCGGCACCGACCTTCGCATTCCGGACCGGACGGCCTCCCAGGCGATGATCGCCGCGCCGGGCAGGGCCAGCCCGAGCGTGGTCGCGAAGAACAGGAACCCGGTCGCCGCCGCCGCATCCGCGTCCACGTCGAGCCGCGTCATGAAGCTGACGAAGAACGCCTCGCGCACCGCGAGCCCGTTGATCGTGAACGGCACGAGCATGACGAGGAAGAGCAGCGGGCCGAGCACGAAGTAGGGCCTGACCGACAACTCGACGCCGACCGCTTCCCCACACATCCAGATCGCGACGATCCGGACGACCTGGACGCCGATCGTGAGGACGAAGACCGCGAGCAGCACGCGAACGCTGTCGCGATAGCTGTGCATTCCCCTGTAGAGCCCCAGCACCGGACGCTCGATCCGCAGCCGGGCGAGCAGCGGCCGGAACCGCCGCAGCCGGGTACGCAGGCCCTTCGAGAAGATCACGAAGCCGGCGACGATCGTCGCGACGACGAACACGGCCTCGATCCAGAGGTAGACGTCGATGTCGTACTCGCCGACCGCGAGCGCCAGGCCGATCGCGGCGAGCAGCAGCGTCGCGGCCCCGCCGATCGCCCGCTCGAGGATCACGGAGCCGGCGATCGTTCCCGTGTTGCCGGGGTGCCGCTTCGCCGTCTCGTAGATCCGCGCCGCGTCGCCTCCGACGGCCGTCGGCAGCACCTGGCTGGCCGCGTACGAGACGAAGTAGGCGCGGGTCAGCCAGCCGAGCCGGTCGTGAATCGCCTTCGCGTCGAGGAGCCACTTCCAGCGAAGCGCCATCGGCCAGGTCGTCGCCAGCGTGATCACGAGCGCGAGCGCGAAATAGCCGAGATGCGTATCCGCCAGGATCTCGATCGTCCGGCCGACGTCGATCTTCCAGATGACGTAGGCCGTGCAGAGCGCGGTGACGAGGAGGGTCAGGGAGACCCTCAGCGACTTGCTCATGTGAGGCGCGAGTGGATCCGGCGGAGCGCATCGACCACGTCCGCGACGTCCTCGTCCGAGTGCGCCGGGGAGAGGGGCAGCGAGAGCACCTGCGCGCCGGCCCGTTCGGCGACCGGAAGCGCGGGCTGGTCGGGCAGGAGCTCCCGGTAGGCGGTCAGCGTGTGCACCGGCAGGAAGTGGATGCTCGTCGCGACGTTCTCCTCCTCGAGCAGCGCGGAGTACTCGTCGCGCGTGCCGCCTGCGCGCTCCGGGTCGATCCGGACGACGTAGAGGTGGAGCGCGTGCGTGTCGCGGTCGTCTCGTGCCAGCGCCTCGATGCCGTCCAGGCCGGCCACGGCCTCGTCGTAGGCCGCGAAGTGCCGGAGCCGGATCTCCCTGTGCCGCTCGAGCTTGTCCAGCTGGACGAGCGCGATCGCCGCCAGGACATCGGAGAGGTTCGCCTTGTAGCCCGGCACCGCGATGTCGTAGAGCGATCCGCCGTGGCGCCGCATCAGCCGGAGGTCGCGGATCGCCTCGGCGATGTCGTCCCGGTTCGTCGTCACGACGCCGCCCTCGCCGGCCGCGACGTTCTTGGTCGCGTAGAGCGAGAAGCAGGTCGCCTCGGAGAGCCCGCCGACCTTCCGTCCGCGGTACTCGCTCTCGGCGGCGTGCGCGGCGTCCTCGATCACCGGCAGGCCGAGCGCCCAGATCGGATCCAGGTCGGCGGGTTGCCCGGCGAGGTGGACGGGCATGATCGCCTTCGTCCGCTCGGTGACCGCCGCCGCGACCGCCTCGGGGTCGATGTTCAGGTCCGACTCGCGGACGTCGGCGAAGACGGGCGTGGCGCCGGTGTGGACGACCACGTTGGCCGTCGCGGGCCACGTGATCGGCGTGGTGATCACCTCGTCGCCGGGTCCGATCCCGAGGGCGACGAGCGTCAGGTGCATCGCCGCCGTGCCGGAGGAGACCGCGAGCGCGTGCTTCGCGCCGGCGTACTCCGCGAAGCGGCGCTCGAGCTCCTCGGCGTTGGGGCCGGTCGTCAGCCAGCCGGAGCGGATCGTCCGGGCGACGGCCTCGATCTCTTCCTCCCCGACGGCGGGAGGCTGGAACGAGAGCATGGTCTTCCTTCTACGCGAGAGTTCCTGCACGGGCCGTCCGGAAGCGTACGAGAGCGGCGGCCGCCCTCGCCCGGTCCAGGGCCTCGTCCCTCGTGGAGCCGACCGCCTGAACGGCGCCGAGCCGGTCCGCGCCCCGCCGGAGCTCGCCGACCTCGTAGCCGGGCCGTCGGTAGACACGGACGCGCAGGACACCCTCCATCGCCTCTGCCTCCTCCACGCCCTCGACCGCCTCGAGCTCTCCCGGCGCCGCGGTCAGGAAGACGGTGGAGGCGCCGCCGGCTCGTGGATCGACGACGAGTGCGGCCGGGTCGATCTCCTCGCCGAGCGCGGCGTGCAGCGTGAGCTCGTTGAGGTCGACGCCGAGCGCGGCGCGGCAGAGCTCCGCGTCGTGGCCGCCGCCGAGCCGCGCGGCAACCTCGACCACCTGCGGCCCTTCGCGGCTGATCCGGAGCTGGGTGTAGGAGGGCCCGTCCTCGATGCCGAGCGCCGAGACCGCTTTGGCGGCAACCTCGGCCGCCTCGCCGGCCGCGTCCGCCTCGGACGGCCAGACATGCGCCAGCGCGACGCCGAACGCAGGTGGCTCGGCGGTCAGCCGGTCGGTCACCGTGAGCGGATGGAAGCGTCCGGCGACCGAGAACGCGTTCACGGTCACCTCCGGCCCGTCGGCGAGCGCCTCGACGAGCGCGTGGCCGTTCCTCGACTCCGCGAGGGCGCGCGCGATCGCCGCCTCGAGCTCGGCGGCGTCCTCGACGAGGCTCAGGCCTCGCTGGCCCTGCCGGTCGGGCGCCTTGACGACGCAGGGAACCGGCAGGCCCTCCTCCGGCCCCGAGACGAGATGCCAGGCCGGCTGCGGCATGCCGGCCGCGGCCAGCCGTTCGCGCTGCCGCGCCTTCGAGGTGGCGAGGACGGCGGTGGCCGGCGAGAGGGGATGCGCGATCCCGATCCGCTCGGCGACCCGCGCCGCGATCGCGACGGGCCAGTCGATGCCCGGCGCGACGATCCCGTGCACGCGCTCCGCCTGCGCGAGCCGCTGAATCCCGCGCTCGTCCTCGGTCGAGATGATCGCCCGCCGGTCGGCGACGGCGAACCCGGGCGCGGCGGGGTTCCGGTCGAGCGCGATGACTTCGAGATCGCCGCGCGCCCGGGCCGCCTCGAGCAGCCCGAGCTGCGCCGGCCCGGCGCCCGAGAACGAGCAGACGCTTGCGTCGGTCCGTGCGTCGCTCAGCTTCCTCGGCCACCGCACGACATTGTGGCGCCCGAGCGCGACGGCGCCTCGCTCGGCGAGATCTGGTGGGCTGGAGCCTTGACTCGATGAGTGCCGCAAGGTACTATGCGGCGCATGGAACCTGCCGAGACACGCAAGTCGGTCTCCCAGTTGCGTCGCGGCACAGTCGAGTACTGCGTCCTGGCGCTGCTGCGCAGTGGGGCGCGGTATGGGTTCGAGCTCGTTCGCGAGCTCTCGGACGTGGACGGCCTCGTGACGAGCGAGGGGACGATCTACCCGCTGCTCACGCGGCTGCGGAAGGAGCAGCTCGTGACGACGTTCTGGCGCGAGTCCGAGTCGGGCCCGCCACGCCGCTACTACGAGCTCACCGACGCGGGCCGGGAGGCGCTCGACGACTTCGCGAAGGAATGGGCCCGGTTTCGGGACTCAGTCGATGCGATCTTGACCAAGGAGGAAGGATGACCACCATGCAGACCGACCGGCTCGTCGACGACTACCTGAGCCGGCTCGAGGAGGCAGCAGCGCACCTGCAGCGGTCACGACGCGCAGAGCTGATCGCCGAGATCCGCGAGCACATCGAGGCGGCGCTGCGCGAGGAGGAGGCTGCCGGCGAGGTCGCGGTCCGCAACGTGCTCGAACGGCTCGGGCCGCCCGAGGAGATCGTCGAGGCCGCGGAGCCCGCGCCGGAGGCCGAGCAGCGGCCCACGGGCAAGCTCGAGGTGGCCGCGATGGTGACGCTCGTCGTCCCGTTCATCGGCTGGCTCTTCGGCATCGCGATGGTTCTGATCTCCAAGGCGTGGTCGAATCGCGAGAAGACCGATCGGAACGGCGCTCGCGCTGCTGGCGGTGGCTCCGTTCCTCGCGCTCGTGATCGTCGACAGCTACTCGGAGAGCACGTCCGAGCACGTTCGAGGCCTTGCTCTTCGTGTTGTGGGTCATCGGCGGACTGCCGAGCGCTCTCTACCTGGGCCTGCGCCTGCGCCGAGACCGCTGAGCAGACCGGCTCGGAGCTCAGGTCGTGCGCGCGACGTCGGCCGGAGCCGCAAGGGACGAGTCCACCCAGGACGCGTTCTCGCGATACCAGGCGACGGTGCGGCTCAGGCCCTCTTCGAGGGGCGTCCGCGCAGTCCACCCGAGCAGCCGTTCCGCCTTCTCCGTCGAGCCGATGTGTCGCGCCACCTGGCCCGGCCGCTCGTCCACGTGCTCCTTCAGCGTCGCCGGCTTCCCGCACAGCTCCAGCACGAGGTCGGCGATCTCCGACACCGACGCGTCCCGCCCCGTCGCGACGTTGATCACCTCGCCGTCTACCGACCGCCGCGTCCGCCTCGATCACCGCCTGGATCGCCTCCGCGTCGTCCTCGACGTAGAGCCAGTCCCGGCTCGCCGTCCCGTCACCGTGGACGGTCAGCGGCTCGCCGGCCAGCGCCTGCAGGATGAAGCGCGGGATCACCTTCTCGGGATGCTGGCGCGGCCCGTAGTTGTTGAACGGCCGCACGATCACGATCGGCAGGTCGTACGTCGCGCGGTACGAGAACGCCAGCCGATCCGCCCCCGCTTTCGTGGCCGCGTAGGGGCTGCGCGGATTCAGCGGATGCTCCTCGTTCATCGGAGCCGCCTCCGCGGTGCCGTACACCTCGCTGGAGGAGATCAGGATGAAGCGCTCGACGGCCTCCTCGCGGATGGCGTCGAGCAGGACGCGCGTCCCCTGGACGTTCGTGGCCACGAACTCCGAGGCGCCCTCGGCGATCGACTTCTCGACGTGCGACTCGGCCGCGGCGTTCACGATCACGTCCACCCCGGCGACGACCTCCCGGACCAGCGCCTCGTCGCGGATGTCGCCGTGGACGAACGAGAGCCGCTCGTGCGAGCGAACGTCGCGCAGGTTCTCGAGGTTCCCCGCGTAGGTCAGCGCGTCGAGCGAGACGACCTCGTACGGCGTCGCCCGCAACAGATGCCGGATGAACGCGGAGGAAATGAAGCCCGCCCCGCCGGTGACGAGGATCCGTTTCACAGTTCCTTGTCGATCGTGTACAGCGGCCTGCCCTCCACGTCTCGCTGGATCCGCGCCAGGTACTCGCCGACCAGCGCGAGGATGAACCCTTGCACGCCGAGGACGAAGACGACGGCGGCGCCGCCGAAGAGCGGCCCCGGGAAGTCTGACTCGACGATCCAGTACGCGACGCCGTAGATCCCGAGCGCGAGCGCTGCCAGCGTGCAGAGCGTGCCGAGCGCGACGCCGATCCACTGGATCGGCTGAGGCCAGAAACCGGCGAGGACATGCAGTGCGAGGCGCGTCAGCCGCAGAGGCGAGTAGCTGGAGGGCCCCCTGCGCTTCTCGTGCGCGACGTCCACCTCGACGACGCTCGCGCCGCCCGAGAGCACCAGCGCCTTCGTGAACTTCTGGCGGCCGATGGCGCCGAGCATCGGCTCGAGTGCTGAACGCCTGTAGGCGTTGAAGGCGCAGCCGAAGTCCTCGATCGCGACGCCGGTGAAGCGGCGGAGCATCCCGTTCACCATCCGCGAGGGCAGCGTCCGTCCCCACGAGTCGCGCCGTGCGGCGCGCCGTCCGCTCGCCACGTCAGTGCCGTTACGCACTGCAGCGAGGAGCTTGGGGATGTCCTCCGGCGCATTCTGGAGATCGCCGTCCATCGTCACGAGGACATCGCCCCGGGCCCGCACGAGACCAGCGTGCATCGCGGGATGCTGGCCGAAGTTCCGCTTCAGGCGCACCCCGCGAACGTGCTCGTCGAGGTCGTGCAGGCGCTCGATCTCCTCCCAGGTTCCGTCGGTCGAGCCGTCGTCGACGAGCAGCAGCTCGTAGCCCTCCCCGTCGAGCGTGGCCACCGTTCGCCGCACCAGCTCGTCCACGGTGGGACGCTCGTTGTGGAGCGTGACGACCACGGAGATCTCCGGCTGCACGGGCTCGACACTACAATTGGCTGTCCGGTGGCCGCCGCCTCACTCGAAGACCGGATCACGGAGCTCCGCGAGGATCGATCGCACGGAGCCAGCTGGATGGCGCGCCAGGCCGTCGAGGCGCTGACCGAGCTGGTCGAGGCGCACGAGGGATCCTGCGACGAGGTCCTCGACGATCTCCGACAGGCGGGCCGGCGACTTGCGGCCGCGAGGCCGGGCGTCGGCGCCATCGCGGGGACGGTCGGGCGGCTGCTCGCCTCTGGCCGCTACGAAAGCCATCTGGAGCCGGATGCCCTTCGGCAGGTGGTCAGCGAGGAGGCGCAGGCGCTCACCGAGGGACGGCTCCGCGCGCCGGCGTCGATCGCGATCCAGCTTCGCGGGCACATCGACGGCGCGACCGTGCTCACCCATTCGAACTCCGCGACCGTTCGCGAGGCGTTCTCGCACGACGAGCCCGCGAAGGTGCTCTGCACCGTGTCGAGCCCGGTCGAGGAAGGCAGAACGCTCGTCGCGGAGCTGACCGAGGCGGGGCTCGACGCCGAGCTGGTCGAGGACGCCGAAGCCCCGGACCGGGTCGCGGAGACGGATGTCGTCCTCCTCGGCGCGGACACGGTCTTTCGCGACGGCACGATCTGCAACAAGATCGGGACGATCCCGCTGGCACGGGCGGCGCACGACGCCGGCGTGCCCGTCGTCGTGGCGGCCGAGCTGATCAAGCTGGCGCCGATCCCTGGGGCTCAGGCGCCTGATCTCGCAGACTTCGAGCGTGAGCTCTTCGAGCTGATTCCGGCCGACCTGATCACCGAGGTCGTTACCGAGGAGGGGGCCTTCGCGCCGGACGAACTGGCCTCCCTCGTCGACCGCGTGCCCTTCCTCCGGGAGGGCTACGAGCTAGTAGCGCCCGCCCGCGTGGGTCAGTAGCACCTCGGCCACACGATCGAGCTCCTCATCCGTCAGCCGGTTGTGGAACGGCAGCGCCAGCGCCCGCTCGAAAGCCTCGTCCGCACCGGAGAAGGGACCTTGATCCGCGTACGCCTCCAGCCGGTGCAGCGCGTAGGTGCCGATCTGCGCCTGGATTCCCGCCGCGGCGAGCACGTCGAGCGCCTCGTTTCGCCGGTCGATCCGCACGACGAACGCCTGGAGTCCGTGGCGGTCTCCCTCGTCCACCGACGGCAGGCCGACCGAGTCGCCGAGCCGCTCCGCGTACGCCGCGGCCAGGCGCTCCCGCTCTTCGAGCAGCCGCTCGAGGCGGCGCATCTGCGTCGTCCCGATCGCGCAGAGGATGTCGGGCAGGCGGTAGTTCAGGCCCGCCGCACGGATCTCGAAGTCGCCGCGCGGCTCGATGCCGTGGTGGCGGAAGCGGCGGATCGCGTCGGCGATCTCGGGGTCGTTCGTGGTGACCGCACCGCCCTCGCCGGTCGTGACGATCTTGCGCGGGTGGAAGGAGAGGCAGCCGAGCCGTCCCAGGCCTCCGCAGGCTCGTCCCTGCCGGCGGGCTCCGAGGGCCCCCGCGGCGTCCTCGAGCAGCGCGACGCCGTCGGGCACCGCCGCCTCGAGCTCTTCCCACGGAGCGGGACGGCCGAAGAGGTGGACGACGAGGACGGCCTTCGTCCGCGGCGACACCGCCGCGGCGACCGTCTCGGCCGTCACGTTCATCGTCTCCGCGTCGACGTCCACCAGGACCGGTCGCGCGCCTGCGAGCGCGACGACGTTCGCGGTCGCCGGGAAGGTGTAGGCCGGGACGATCACCTCGTCGCCCGGCCCGATCCCGAGGGCCAGCACCGCGAGGTGCAGCGCCGCGGTGCCGGAGGAGACGACGACGGCGTGCTCGACCTCGCAGGCGGCGGCGAGCGCGCTCTCGAACTCCTCGACGCGCGGCCCCATGGTCAGCTGGCCGCTGCGAAAGACCTCCTCGACCGCCGCCAGCTCCTCGGGGCCGAGGTCCGGCCAGGCGAGCCGGATCACGCCGGCGCCGGCTGGCGCTCTCGGTACCACGCGATCGTGCGGGCGAGGCCGTCGTCGAGATCGACCTTCGGTTCCCAGCCGAGCAGCTTGCGGGCCTTGTCGACATTCGGGATCCGCATCTCGACGTCCGTGTAGTGGAGCGGACGGTGGGTGATGTCGACGTCGGCCTCCATCAGCCGCCGGATCCGCACGGCCAGGTCGAAGACGGTTACAACCGAGCGCGGGTTCCCGATGTTGAACACCTGCCCGACCGCCTCGGGCCGCTCCAGGACGAGCATCAGGCCGTCGACCATGTCGTCGACGTAGCACCAGGCGCGGATCTGAGACCCGTCGCCGTGGATCACCAGATCGTCGCCGGCCAGGACCGTCTCGATGAAGGCGCGGATCGCGCCGCCGCCGATCTGGCCCGGCCCGTAGACGTTGAACGGCCGGACGGAGACCGTCGGAAGCCCGAGCTCGTCGTGGTAGGAGTGCGCGAGATGCTCCCCCGCCAGCTTCGACACGGCGTACGTCCACCGGGCCTCCCCCACCGAGCCCTGCGCCGTCTCGTGGATCTCCTCCACCTTGTAGGCATGTCGCCCGAAGACCTCGCTGGTCGAGAAGTCGACGAACCGCTCCACGGTCTCCGACGTCGCCTGCGCCGCTTCGAGCACGTTGTAGGTGCCGATCAGGTTGACCCGCATGGTGCGCACCGGGCTCTCGAGGACGGTGTCGACTCCGGCGATTGCGGCAAGGTGAATGATGTGCGTCGCGCCCTTCGCCGTCTCCGCGACCAGCTCCGCATCCAGGACGTCGCCCTGGACGAACGTCATGTTCGGGTGGCCGGAGAGCTCCGTGCCGCCCATGGCGTCCCGGTGGAGGTTGTCGTAGACGACGATCTGGTTGTCGTCGATGAGCTGCCGGCTGAGCGTCGTGCCGATGAAGCCGGCACCACCCGTGAGAAGAATGCGCTTACCTCGAAGTGGCACGCGGCGAGTGTAGTGATGGGTCTGGCGCTGCTGGCGGGATGCGGCGGCGGCGACGACCCGCCCGATCAGCCGGCCACCGAGCTCGAGATCGCCGTCTGGGCCAGTGGCCGCTCAGGCGATAAGGATGAAGCGAGCCTTCGCTGCGCGCCTGCCGGAGGTTCCCTGGCGAACCCGGACGACGCGTGCCGGCAGCTCGAGCGTATGGAGCGTCCATTCGCCCGGCCCGGCGACCAGGCCATCTGCACCGCGATCTACGGCGGGCCCGCCGTCGCCGAGATCCGCGGCACCTTCAACGGCAAGCAGGTCGACACGACGTTCGCCAGGACGGACGGCTGCGAGATTGCGCTCTGGGACCGGCATCAGTTCCTGTTTCCGGTGCAACCAGCCTCGCCCTAGCAGGCTAGCTCAGCCGGATCCTCGGATCGATGACCGCATACAGCAGGTCGACGATCAGGTTGCAGATGATCACGGCGAACGTCGCGAACACCGTGATCCCCATCACCGTGGGCAGGTCGAAGCCATCCAGGGCGAGCAGCGCGCTCCGGCCGAGCCCCGGTAACCCGAAGACGGCCTCGGTGAAGATCGCCCCGCCGAGCAGGACGCCGATGTCCAGGCCCAGCAGCGTCACGATCGGCAGCATCGCGTTGCGGAGGATGTGCGCGCGCATCACGACGTGCTCGGGCGCGCCTTTCGCGCGGGCCGTCCGGATGTAGTCCTCGTTCATCGTCTCGAGGACGGTGGCGCGGATCATGCGCGTGTAGAGGGCCGCGTAAAGAAGCGCGAACGTCACCCAGGGGAGGATGAGCGAGTGCGCCCACTTCAGCGGCCCTCCGCACTCTGTCGCCGGATTGAAGAAGTCGCAGTACCCGCCGAGCGGGGTCAGTCCGGCCTTGTAACCAACGAAGTAGATGAGGATCAGCCCGATCCAGACCGGGTGCGCCGAGATCCCGAGAAGCACGAACATCATCGCGCTTCGGTCTAGCAACGACCGCGGCTTGAGCGCCGAGAGGATCCCGATCGGCAGCGCGATCATCATCCAGAGCACGACGCCGCCGATGATGATGCTCGCCGTGACCGGCGCGGCTTCCTTGATGATGTCGGTGACCGGCCGGCGCGAGGCGTACGAGCGGCCGAGCGACTGGTGCACGACGATGTCCTTGAGGAAGTCGCCGTACTGGACATACACCGGGCGGTCGAGGCCGACCTCCTTGCGCACGCGCTCGACCTGGTCGGGCGGGCACTGCGCGCCGCAGATCAGGCGCGCCGGCTCCGCCGGCACCAGGAAGAAGATGATGTACGACACCATGGTCACGGCGATGAAGAGCACGCCGGCCCAGAGCAGCCGTCTCACGAGGTACCTGAACATCTCTCCTGAACTGGTGAGACTCGGCACGAAAGCCCGGGTTAGACGTGATTAGCAGCGCTAATCACCCTGTGGGGGACGCGACGGTCCTCTTCGTCGGTGCGGGCCGCCATCAACGACGAGCGCTCGCGCGCCTGCGGGAGCTCGGCGTTCGGGTCGTCGCAGTGGACCGGAACGCCGACGCGCCCGGTCTCCCGATCGCCGACGTCGGCGAAGTCGTCGACATCCTCGACATCCCGGCGGTCGTGGAAGCCGGTCGGCGACACGGCATCGACGGGGTCATGACCTACGCGGCCGACCGCGCGGTGCCGGTCGTCGCCGCCGTCGCGGAGGCGCTCGACCTGCCGGGCATCGGCACGAAGACCGCCCACCTGATGACGAACAAGATCGCGATGCGGCGTCAGCTCGCCGACGCCGGCGTCCCGCAGCCGCGGTTCGCCGCCGCCCGGACGCTCCACGAAGCGCGGGCCGCTGCCGGCGCGGTCGGGTTCCCGGCCGTCCTCAAGCCGGCGGACTCCGCGGGCCAGCGCGGGCTCTTCCTCTGCGAGTCGCTGGACGACGTCGAGCGCCACCTGCACGCCTCGCTCGCGCAGTCGACCGAGCAGGAGGCGATCCTGGAGAGCTACCACGAGGGCAAGGAGGTGAACGGCCTGCTCGTGCTGCGGGACGGCGAGCCATCCGTCGTGACGCTCTCCGACCGCCGACGGCCGCCGGGCCGCGGCTTCGGCGTTGCGATCGCCCACGTCTATCCGTCGACGCTGTTCGGCGACGCGCTCGAGGAGGTCCGCCGCACCGGCGTCCACACCGTCAAGGCACTGGGACTGCGGGAGGGGGTTGCCTACCCGCAGGTGCTCTGGAGCGAGGACGGCGTCGCGCGCCTGATCGAGGTCGCAGCGCGGATCCCGGCGGGCCAGATGGACTCGGTTGCGCGGTACGGCGTCGGGGTCGACCTGATCGACATCGCGCTGCTCCAGGCGCTAGGGCGTCCGGTGCCTGATGAGATGGTCGCGGCGAAGATGGAGCAGCCGATGGCGATCTCGTTCCTCACCGCGAAGCCCGGGCCGCTTCCGACCGGCAAGCTCGTCAGCGTCAGCGGCCTCGAGCGGGTGCGGGCGTTCCCGGGCGTCGTCGAGGCGGAGCTCTACTTCCAGGACGGCGAGACGATCCGGCCCGTGCAGTTCGACGGCGACCGGCGCGGCTACGTCATCGCGTTGGGCGGGACGAACCTCGAGGCCGTCGAGCGCGCCGAATCTGCGGCGACGCTGCTCGACGTCGAGGTGGAGGCGGCGTGAGCTGCGGCTTCTCGCTCGAGCACTACCGCGATCTGATCCAGGCTGCGAACGACAGCGGCTACCGCTGGACGGCCTTCGGCCAGGAGCCCGAGCCCGGCGATCTCTACCTGCGGCACGACGTCGACCTGTCGCTGGACGCCGCGCTCGAGATGGCTGAGCTCGAGGCCTCGCTCGGCGCGCGCGCCACGTATTTCCTGATGACGCAGTCGGTCTTCTACAACCTCGGCTCGTCGGAGGGGCGCAGGGCGCTGAACAGGCTCCGGGAGCTCGAGCACGGGGTCGGGCTCCACGCGGTCTGGCCGAACGTCGAGCTCGACGACCGCTTCGACTCGGTGCTGGCATGGCACAACCCGAACCCGGACTACATGTCGGAGCCGGTCGACGGCGCGGTCAACGTCATGCAGCGACCGTTCTTCGACCCGGACCACTACCGCTCGGACTCGAACCAGCACTGGCGGCACGGCTGCCCGCACGAGGATCTCCGCCACGCCCGGTTCGAGTGGCTCCAGCTCCTGATCCACCCGGAGATCTGGGTCTACCAGGGCGAAACGATGGGCGAGACGATGACGGCCATGCTCGACGCGGAGCGAGACCGGCGCCGCGCCCTGCTGGCGGAAGACCGCATCGACCTCTCGTGAGCGCGCGATGCCAAGTAACACCGTGTCACTAGCTCGCAGCGGGCTCCGGAACCAGCCGCCGGAGCGCGTCCCCGGCGCTTCGAGGGGCAAGTAACACAGTGTTACTAGGTCGCCGGCTCGGCGAGCTCGCGCGCCACTCGGCCGTGTACGGGCTCGGATCGCTCGTCTCGCGGTTCATCGCCGTCCTGCTCCTGCCCGTCTATACGCGCTTCCTCTCGCCGGCGGACTACGGGCTGATCGAGACGCTGATCGCGCTGTCGGCGGTCCTCACCGTGCTCCTCGCGGCCGGTGTCAAGAGCGCCTTCTTCCGCTTCTACTTCGACGAGGCGGACGAGGCCGGCAAGCGGCGCGTGATCCGCACGTCGTTCTGGTTCACGATGGCGATGGGCACTGCCGGCCTCGCTGCCGGCCTCGCCCTCGCAGGCCCGATCTCGGAGTTTCTGTTCGACACCGGCGAGCACGCCGACCTGGTCCGGGCGGCGTTCGTCGGGATCTGGGCCCACGTCAACTACGAGCAGATGACCTCGCTCTTCCGGGTGGAGCAGCGCTCGACGGCGTACCTCGTCGCGACGCTGATCAACCTCGGGCTCACGGTCACCGCAACAGTCCTCCTCGTCGTCGTGTGGGAGCAGGGCCCGATCGGAGTCATCGTCGGGAACTTCATCGGGACGCTCGCCGTCTACGCCGGCCTGCTCCTCTACCGCCGCGAGCAGCTGGGCTTCGAGTGGGACCGCCCGCTGCTCCGCGAGATGAACCGCTTCGGGATGCCGCTCGTCCCGTCCGCCCTGTTCCTCTGGGTCCTGAACTTCAGCGACCGGTTCTTCCTCGTCCGGCTCTCGGGGCCGCGTGAGGTCGGCCTCTACTCGATCGGCGTGCGGATCGCCTCCGCGATCATCCTGCTGCTCGCCGCGTTTCGCACAGCGTGGCCGGCCTTCGCCTACTCGATCGAGGACGACCGGGAGGCGGCGCGGACGTACGCGTTCGTCCTCACCTACCTGGTGGCGATCACGTCGTGGATGGCCCTCGCGCTCGGCGTGCTGGCCCCCTGGCTCGTCGAGCTGCTGACGACCGAGGAGTTCTACTCCGCCGAGCGCGTCGTGGCGCCGCTCGCCTTCGCCGCGGCCGCGTTCGGCGCCTACATCGTCGTCGTGATCGGGATCGGGCGAGCGCGGCGGACCCGCTCGAACTGGATCATCACGGGTGTCGCCGCCGCCCTGAACGTCGTTCTCAACCTGACGCTGATCCCGGAGTTCGGGATGATGGGCGCCGCCGCCGCCACCGTCGGCGCCTACGCGACGCTCTTCCTCGGCATGGCGTGGAAGGCGCAGCAGGTCTTCCCCGTGCCGTACCAGTGGCGGCGCGTGGCGACGGCGTTCGGCACCGCGATCCTCCTTTGCGTCATCGGTCGCTCGTTCGACCTGCCGCTGGCCGCCGCGATCGCGCTCGTCGCCGTCTACCCGCTCGTCCTCTTCCCGCTGGGGTTCTTCCTGCCGGAGGAGTTGCGCCGCCTGCGACTGCGGAAGCTTCCGGCATGAGCATCGTCGAGCGCATCAAGCGCATCTTCAGCGACGAGGACCGGACGGTGGACACGCAGGACCAGCGCATCGACAAGCTGACGTCGACTCGCGAGGGCCAGGCGCTGACGCAGAGCGAGGGTGGGGGAATTCCGCCGAACTACCTACCCACCGGCGTCGACGAGGGCCGGCCCAAGAAGTAGCCGGGTCAGTACGATCCCGCCGCGATGGAGACGGCGGCGGCCACACCGGAGGACGAGGTCCGCGAGAGCGGCCTCGTCGAGCATCTTGACCAGCAGGCGGCGCATTTCTGGGACGTCGTCCAGGGCGAGACGCAGCGCGGCCACCGCTACAACACCGGCCGGGTCACCGGGCGGGACGGCTACGACGAAGGGCTGCGCCTCTACAGGCTCCTGCGCGAGATGAAGCCGCTGGTCGCCGTCGAGACCGGCGTCTGCAACGGCGTCTCGACCGCGTTCCTCCTCCTCGCGCTCGAGCGGAACGGCACCGGTGAGCTGCACTCGATCGACCTCCCGGAGGTCGCCGGCGAGGAGTACGAGGCCGGCACGTTCTGGGACGGGAAGGGCGGCGCGGTGATCCCGCCCGGGCGCGATCCGGGCTGGATGGTTCCCGAGGATCTCCGGGGCCGTTGGAGCCTCGTGCTCGGTCGGAGCCAGGACGCGCTGCCGCCGCTTCTCGACCGGGTCGGCTCGATCGACTTCTTCATGCACGACAGCGAGCACTCGTACGAGTGCATGTCCTTCGAGTTCGAGCAGGCGTGGGACGGCCTGAACGACGGCGGCGCACTCGTCGCCGACGACGTGAACGTCAACCCGGCCTGGGACGAGTTCACCGAGCGGGTCGGGCGCCGGTCGCAGCCACTGGGCTCGAAGCTGTCGCTGATCGTCAAGTGACGACCGTCCTCGTCTCGGCGGCGGGGGCACCCGGGACCGCCGCGCTCGTCCATGCCCTGCGGGAGAACGGCGAGCGCGAGGTCCGCGTGGTCGGCACGGACATGGCCGACCGCGTCGGTGGGACGGCACATCACCGACGCCTTCCATCTCGTCCCCTCGGGGTCGGATCCGGATTTCGCCGACGCCATGCTGGACGTCGTCCAGCGGGAGAGCGTGGACGCGATCCTGCCCCAGTCCTCGTTCGACCTGCTCGGCCTGGCGGAGGCGAAGGGCCGGTTCGAGGTCGCAGTGATGGTCTCCTCACCGGAGGCGATCCGCCGCTCGAACGACAAGGCGGAGAGCTACGCCCTGCTGGACGAGATCGGCGTCCCTGGCCCTCGCTGGCGGCGTGTCGTCGGCGGCGAGGCGGTCGCGCAGGCCGCCCGCGAGCTCGGCTATCCCGGCGAGGACGTCGCGATCAAGCCGGCCTTCTCGTCCGGGTCGCGCGGGTTCCGGATCCTCTCCGCGGGCGCAGACCGGCGCGAGCAGCTGCTGAAGAACCGGCCGGGCGTCGCCGAGGCGTTGCGCCTCGAGGAGCTGGTCGAGCTGCTCGGCGACGACGAGACGCCGCTCCTCGTCATGGAGCTCGCCTCCGGGCTCGAACGGACGATCGACGGCATCGCGGAAGGCGGCCGCATCCTGCTCGGCCACCCGAAGACGCGCGAGTCGATGCGCGCCGGCCTGGCGATGTACTTCGCGACGCTCGACGACCCCTGGCTGATGGAGATCTCGGCCAAGATCGTCGAGGCGCTCTCGATCGACCACTTCTTCAACATCCAGCTCGTCGGCGACAAGGTGATCGAGGTCAACCCGCGGATCTCCACGATCGTCTACCAGGAGGATCTGAACCTTCCCTGGCTCGGCGTCAAGCACGCGCTCGGCGAGATCTCCGCCGAGGAGCTGGCCGAGT
The DNA here is from genome assembly GCA_963798935.1 of uncultured Actinomycetes bacterium. Taxonomy (GTDB): domain Bacteria; phylum Actinomycetota; class Thermoleophilia; order Gaiellales; family Gaiellaceae; genus JACDAN01. The sequence goes on along the minus strand of CAWCVG010000016.1, from coordinate 22,220 downwards.
ACCAGGCGCGCGTTCGGCCGACCCGCCGGGCGCTGCGCTATTTCGACCAGGTCGAGTGGGACGACCCCGAGTAGTCCACACGCCGCTGAACGTGGCGGGGATCCCGTGGACGAACGTGCAGGCGCTGCGCCGGAAAGGCGTGGACGCGAAGCTGGTCGTCGTCGAGCGCCAGAAGCTCCACCCCGAGGCCGACCGATCGCTCGACCGGCCTGCCGGGTTCTGGGGCCGCCAGGCGGTGCAGTGGCCGGCGTTCCTCCGCCTGCTGCCGAAGACGGACGTCTTCCACTTCTACTTTGGCTGGACTCTCGTCCCGCGGAAGGCGACCTGGCCGATCCTCAAGGCCACACGGCGCAAATCGGTCCTTCACTTCCTCGGCTCGGACATCCGCGGCAAGGCGCCGGACGAGCTCCGCTACGCGCGTGGCGCGGATGCCCGCATCGTCGGCTCGTATGACGCCCTGCGCTGGATGCCCGACGCCGAGGTGGTCCCGCCGGGCCTCGACCTACGGCAGTACGAAGCGCCGGCGCCGGAGGAGCGCGCGCGCCCCGTCGTCCTCCACGCACCGTCGAGCCGCCGCCGCAAGGGCACGGAGCACGTGGTCGCCGCCTGCGAAGGCCTCGACGTCGAGCTCGACATCGTCGAGGGGCTGCGTCACGACGAGGCCCGGCGGCACTACGAGGGCGCCGACATCGTGGTCGACCAGCTGAACGCCGGGTGGTACGGCATCTTCGCGCTCGAGGCGATGGCGCTCGGCAAGCCCGTTCTGAGCTATCTGCGGCCCGAGGCCGTGCAGGAGACGGAGCGCGAACTCGGCATCGACGTCCCGCTCGTCCCGGTAACGAAGGAAACCCTCCGCGACCGCATCGCGGAGCTGGCGGCGTCCGTCGAGGAGCGGCAGCGAATCGGCGCCCTGTCGCGCGCCTACGTCGAGCGGATCCACGACGCCGACAAGGGCGCCGACCGCCTGCTCGAGATCTATCGCTCGCTGTAGGAGGCTTTGGCGAAATACCGGCTGTGCCGCCAGGCCGCGCTGCTCGCCCCCAGGACTGCGTCCTCAGTCGCGCCCGTATCGCAGGGATATGGGCGCTCCCTGCGTCCTTGCCTGGGAACGAGCATCGCACCCTGGCAACGAGCGATATCCCGCCAAAACCTCCTAACGCCGGTAGACGATCGTGCGGCTGATGCCCGCGAGATACCCCGGGCCGGCCTGGTTCACGCTCATCACGATTCGGAGCCTGGACGTGCCTGGCCGGAGTCTCACGCGGAAGGTCGCGGCCGAGCGGCGCTTCAGCCGGACACGCTTCACCGTCACCCAACGGCCGGCCGCCGTCAGGCGCTGGAGCTTCACCCGACGGCCTCTGAACGACCGCGCTGCGACCACCCGCGTGGAGAAGCGAGCTCTGCCGATCCGACGGAACCTCACCCTCGGCCGGACGCCGATCGCCACCGCGCGGCTCGTCAAGCCGTTCCAATCGGCGATGTAGGACGTGAGGATCGGCGGCCTCGCGAGGTACTGCCACGCTCCGCCGCCGCCGGTCACGAGCGTCGCAACCGACCTGGGCGAGCCTCTGCCGAACACTTCGGCGAACAAGGTCACCGTCTCGCCCGCCCTTCCGCTCGGCACCAAGCCGGAGAGCATGACGGCGCGGCCGTAGACGACTCTCTGTGCCTGCGCCGCCAGCGTCATCCCGGTCGTCGTGAACGTCGCATCCGCCCCTCGCCGTGTCCCCGCGGAGTTCCTGGCGACCAGTCGATAGTGATAAGTGGTCGCCGTCCGGAGTCGGGTGAGCGCAACCGAGACGTTCACCGGCCTCGTGCCCTTGCCGGCGGTCCGAGTACGGGTCCTTGCGCCGTAGCGCGCACTCGTCCCGTACTCGAAGTACCACGTCGTATCCAGCCCGTTGGCGGTCACCGTTCCGTTGAGCCTCGCCGAGCTATGCGTGAGCGATGACGCGGGCGCCGTGACCGCCGTCGGTGGGCCGAACGTCGAGAACGTGCGGTCTGCGCCCCGACTCGTGCCTGCGTCGCTCGTGGCGACGAGCCGGTAGTGATAGAGCCGTCCCGGCCTCAGGCCGGACACCGCGGCCGAGACGCCCGTCGCCGTCGTGCCCGAGCCGGCGCTCCTCACGGGCGTTTTCGACCCGTAGCCCGTGCCGGTGCCGTACTCGAAGTACCAGGTTGTCGTCCGGCCGTTCGGATCGACGGATCCGTTGAGCGTTACCGAGTTGACGGTGACGCTCGTCGAGGAGCCGGTGACCGCACTCGGCGCCGATGGAGTGGTGAAGATCCCATCGCTGCCTCGCGTCGTGCCGCCGCCGTTCGCGGCGACCAGCCGATAGTGGTACGTCGTGCTCGGCGAGAGACCCGTGAGCACTCCGGAGACCTGGACGTTGGCACTGCCGGAGCCCGCGCTCTTGGACGAGGTCTTCTTGCCGTAGCTCATGCTCGTGCCGTACTCGAAGTGCCAGGTCGTCGACTGGCCGTTGGGGTTGACCGTGCCACTCGCCGTCGCGGAGGTCGGGCCCACGGCGCTCACCGGCCCGGTGATCGCCGTCGGCGCAGCGAGGACAGCGGCCACCCCGGCACCAGTCGACAGAAGCACGAGGCCGGCCAGCAGAAGGGTTGCGCCGAGATGCCTGCTGGGACTTCGCGTCCTCATCTGCCTGAGTGCGTATAACCAAGTGCTGTTAGCAACGTGCTAGGAAAACGGAAGGATTCTGCTCGTGCGAGGAAGGGGCGAGCTCCGAAGCCCGCCCCTTCCCGGCTGTCCTAGGGCGTCATCACGTTCGCCGCCTCTCGGGTGACCGTCGTGGTGAAGGCCCAGTCCGCGGCTGCGTCGTTCGTGTCCTTGCCGTTCGGGTTGCGGATGAGCGCGCCCGCGACGGCGTTGGAGTCCTCGACGGTCGCCGCCAGGGCAGTGCCCTCGACGAGGTTGTACGTCTGGCCGCCGATCGTGGCCGTCGAGATCGCGCCCTCGTACGACAGAGCGTCGAGCAGCGTCGCCCCCTCCAGCAGTGCGATCCCATCGGGCGAGCCGTTCTGGAGCTCGATGGCCACGGCGAGATAGCCGCCGGCTGCGAGCGAGCCGGTGAGCTCGACCCGGTCGTACTCCGACCCGTCGCCGCCGTTGACGGCGACGAGGTCGACGTTGGCGAGATCCGCCGCCGCGCCGCCGGTGTTGTGGATCTCGACGAAGCCGTTTCCGTCCGCGCCGACCTGGTCGTAGTCGACCTCGTTGATCACGAGCTTCGCGTTCTCGGCCGGAGGCGGCGGAGGCGGAGGCGGAGGCTGGTCGGGCGCGGCCTCGCACGTGAGAGTGACGTCGCCGCCCGTACCGACCGCGACCTTGATCTGGCCGGCAGCTGAGTCCTCCGCAACGCACGGGACGCCTTCGAGCGTCTTCAGCCCCGTGATCGCCGTTCCCGGATCACCCTTGTCGCCCTTTGGACCCTGCGGCCCGGGTGCGCCGGCCTCGCCGGGGTCTCCCTTGGGGCCTTGGACGTTCCAGCTCACGCGGGTCTCGCGACGGCGGCATTGCGTCTCCTCCGCGACCTGCCGCAACCAGCCGCCCGACGGGTGCTTGCAGGCGTGGATCACGGCCGGGGACTCGCCCGAGTCCGCCGCGAGCGCGGCGCCGGCCGCCACCGCGGCCAGAACGGCCAACAGAATCGTCTTCATGCTCCTCCCTTGGTTGTTTGGCGGTCACGCAGGTAAGTCGCCGCGTCCTCGGGACGCCAGGGTGCGCGCGCAAGGCGGCGCTATGTCGGCACGAAGAGGAGCGTTACGCTGGGCTGCAAAGCATGGCCACGCTGGTCGAGCTGAACACCGCCCTCAAGAACGCGAAGCGCGACCAGCACGCTGCCCGTCTGGCCTGGCGCATTGCGTCGGAGCGGCACCCGAAGGGCGACCCGCGGATCCGCGAGGCACTCGCCGGCTACAAGCAGGCGAAGGCCGCCCGGCAGCTCATCGACAGGCAGATCGCGCGGCTTCAGTCGGCCAAGCAGGCCTCGCCGAAGGGCCTCGCCTTCCTGATCGCCGAGGAGGGCTTCATCCCCCACGCGTACAACGATCCGGCGAAACACGCCACGTTTGGAGTCGGACATCTGCTCCACCTCGGTCCTGTGACGGCGGCGGATCGCGCGACCTGGGGCTCCAAGTCGAATCCCAAGCCCCGCGCGCTCGTGGAGCGAGTCCTGCGCGAGGATCTCGCGAAACGGTTCGAGCCGGCGGTTCGAGACGCCGTCAAGAAGCCGCTCAAACCGCACCAGTTCGACGCGCTCCTCTCGCTTGCCTTCAACATCGGCACAGGCGGGTTCAAGCGCTCGACCGTGGTCAAGCGGCTCAACGCCGGCGACTTCCGCGGCGCCGCCGACGCGATGCTCTTGTGGGACAAGCCCGCGATCCTGATTCCGCGGCGACGCCGGGAGCGCGAGCTGTTCCTGAACGGGCGCTACCGCTGAGGCTTAGCGGCCGACGAGCTTGAAGACCCGCCGCCCGGCCCGCTCGACCGGGCCTGGGAGCCAGCTGCGCCGCTTCTTCAGCACCCGCGACACCGAGCCGAAGATCGCCTTCGTCGCCTGAACGCGGCGCGCGTGGAGCCGGTCGTACGGCGTGTTGTGCGCCACCTTGGACGCGATCGTGGTCGAACCGATCACGAAGCGGACGTCGCGGAAGTTCCGCGAGCCGAAGATCTTCTCCGCGACGACCTTCCGGACGCCCGGGTGCCACGTCGTGTCGTGGAAGGCGACCGTCCCGCCGTCGACGACCTTCGGGACCCAGGTCTCGAAGTCGTATCGCACGTCGTCCTCCTCGTGCGACCCGTCGACGAAGAGGAGCTCGATCGGCTCGTCGAAGTCGTCGACGACGTCCTGCGAGAGCCCCTTCACGGGCGTGACGAGGTCGGCGATCCCGGCCCGCTCGATGTTCTCCTTGAACTCGCCGTGCCGGTAGTCGGCATGCGGGTCGACGGCGAAGATGCGAACGCCCTCGCCTGCCCGCGACCCGAGCCCGAGGCAGATCGTCGACTTGCCCTTCCAGGAGCCGATCTCGACGATCACGCCCCTCCCGGTGCAGTCCTTGGCGAGCTCGTAGAGCGCCTCGCCCTCCTCGTCGGAAAGCCAGCCGGGCACGTCCTTGATCAGCTCCTTGACGGGCGCGAAGTCGCTCACGGCTCGCGGTCGTAGTAGTCGACGGTGCTCTCGCGCCGGACGAGAATGTGGTCCTCGCGGAAGTCGGGGCCGGGCCAGGCGCCGATCTTGTCGCTGTCGGGGTAGACCGCGAGCGAAGGATCGACCTTGGTCGAGATGAGCATCACGCGCACCGTCTCGTCGGTCTCGTTCGTGAACTTGTGCGCGCCGTCCGGCCCGTTGGGGAAGCAGATGACGTCCATCGGCTCCACGGCTTCCTCGCCGCCGGGATGGCGCAACGTCGGCCGACCCTCGAGGATCAGGGCCCACTCCTCGTTTCCGTACTCGTAGTGGTAGGGACAGACGCTCTGGCCCGGGGGCAGCTCGTAAACGGTGGCACCGAGCATGACGGCGCCGATCGACGGCCCGAACCGGGCCATCGCCGCCTTGTAGCCCTCGGGATCCGTGTCGTCGGTCTCGAACTCGAGCGAGTTGAGATTCGTCTTCTTCATGCGCTCGATTGAATCAGGCGACGAGCAGGCCCGTGACGTACATCACGGCCACGCCGGCGAGAAATCCGAGCAGGACGTGGGGCGAGGACAGCCCGCCCGGCGCTTTCCGCGCCACGTAGCGCCCGACCTCGACGACGACCTCGAACGCTGCACCGGCCGCGGCCGCGAAGAACACGACTCCGAGCAGGTCGCTGGTCAGGAATCCGCCGATCCACGCGCCGAGAATCGCCGGAGCGCCCGCGACGAGGGTCAGGAGCACGAGCCTGCCCCTCGAGACGGACTTGCCCTCTGAGAGCGGCGCGGCGATGCCCAGGCCTTCCGTGACGTTGTGGATCATGAACCCGACGATGAAGAACGTCCCCAGCGCGAGCTCGCCGAGCGAGAACGACGAGCCGATCGCGAGCCCCTCGCCCAGGTTGTGGAGCCCGATGCCGATGGCGACCAGCGTCGCGAGCGCAAGGCCGGCCGCTCCCGCCCCACTGCCACCGCCGCCGCGTCCGAGCCGCGAGGAGATCGCCGTCAGGATCAGGTAGCTCGAGGCGACACCGAGCAGCACGAGCCCGGCCCCGCCGAGCGCGCTCGGCAGCCGCGCCTGGAGCTCGAACGCCTCGGACAGCGCCTCGACGGCGAGGAACGACAGCAGCCCAGCCGTGAGCGCCATGAACGCCGCCAGCCACTCGGGCGCGGCGCGGCGCAGCGACGGGAGCCAAAGGAGGCCGAGTGCGACCGGCACGATCCCGACGAGGAACCCGATCGCCGCGTACCCGAAGAAGCTCCTCGCGGAAGCGGTCGGCGTCTCGACTGCCGCCGGGATCTCCTCCACGGTCTGGATCCCCGTCGAGCTCGTGACGCCGACCGAGATCGGCTCCTCCTCGACCCAGTCGTACGGGACGATGATCTCGCTCGAGCGGAGCCGCCCCAGGGTCTGCGGCCCGTCCAGCTCGAACGGCAGGATCGCGTCGTCCACGGCAACCGCGCCGATCGTCAGGTCGTCGCGCTGCGGATTCGTGACGCGGATCCGGATCTCGCCCGGATGGAACTCGACCCGGCGGATGTCGAACTCGTCGGCAGGCGGCGGGTTCTCGCCCAGCAGCCCGGTGATCGACGAACCGCCGGCCGTGAAGAGCGCAACGACGGCGGTCAGCAGGATCAGCGGCACGAACGCCCACAGCCGCCAGCTGCGACCTCCGCGAACCGCTGCCGCCGCCTCGCTCAATCCGTGACCTGGAAGAACCCCATCCAGCCGAGCTCGGCGAACTCGGACTGGTGCGCGTGGAACATGAACAGGCCGGTGTTGGCGAAGTCGATCTCGATGACTCCGCGCTGGCCCTGCGTCTGGACGACGGTGTCCGTGTACTCGAACTGGTCGCCGGTTCCGGTCGGGTAGTAGCGGAAGAAGTCGCCGTGCAGGTGGAACGAGTTGATCAGGTCGAACTCGGTCAGGTTGGCGAGATAGATCCGAACCGTCTTCGACCGGCTGACCTTGATCGGGTACTTGGCGTAGTAGAACGCCTTGCCGTTGACGGTGTAGAAGTTGTTCTCGCCGTCGCCGTCGGTGTCGAAGCCGTTCATGACCATGACGAGCTCCTGCGCCGGCTTGCGCGGCTTGACCGGGTCGATGATGAAGGCGCCGTAGAGGCCCTTGTGGATGTGCTTCTTCAGCGGCGTCGCGTGGCAGTGGTAGAGGTGGAACCCGGCCGGCCTGCGCGGGAAACTCGTAGGTGAAGTCGTCTCCCGGCTCGACGATCTCGAAGACGCCGTCCATGTTCGCCGGGTGGATCCCGTGGAAGTGGATCGTGTGCGGGTGCGAGCCGCCGTTCGTGAACTTCACGCGGAGGAGGTCGCCCTCGGTCGCCCGGATGATCGGCCCCGGAACCGTCCCGTTGTACGTCCAGGCGTTGAACTCGACTCCCTGGGCGACCTCCAGCGTCCTGTCGAGGGCGACCAGGTCGTACTCGCGGACGCGGCCCGGCTTGTGCGGCAGCGCCGGCGTCGGCAGCAGGAGCTTGTCGAGGTCGCGCGGCCCGCCCGGCGCCGGGACGTCGGGGCCGATCATCGCCGCATGGCCCGTGGCCGCATGCGAGTGGTCGTGGCCGAGGTGGGTCGCGCTCGGATCGGCCTGTGCTTCGGTCGGCCAGGCGACCTTGACGAAGGGCGCGGTCGCGGCTGCCGCTGCAGCCCCACCGATCAGACCCTTCCGCGTAAACTTAGGCATGTCTAAACTCTAACTGAGACAGGGCACCGTATGGAACTTTCGGACGCGATCCAGGACTACCTCAAGGAGATCTACAAGCTCCAGACCGCCGGCTCGCGCGCGACGACCTCCGCGCTCGCTGCGCGGCTCGGCGTCTCGCCCCCGTCTGCGACGGCGATGCTGAAGAAGCTCGCGTCCCTCGGCCTCGTCGAGCACGAGCGGTATCGCGGCGCACGGCTGACGCGGAAGGGCGAGAAGGTCGCCCTCGAGGTGATCCGCCACCACCGCCTCCTCGAGCAGTACCTCTCCCAGACACTCGGCCTGCCGATCGACGCATTGCACGACGAGGCCGACCGCCTCGAGCATGCGCTGTCGGAGGAGCTCGAGGCGCACATCGACCGTACCCTCGGCTACCCGACGCACGACCCGCACGGCGATCCGATTCCCGGCCCCGACCTCAAGCTCGTCGTCAGTCAGGCGATGCCGCTCTCCGCGTCTGGAGCCGGGGACGAAGGCCACCGTCTCTCGGGTCCCGGACGGCGACGGCGAGCTCCTCCGCTACCTGTCGGAGCTGAAGCTGACGCCCGGGAGCCGCATCGAGGTGCGAGAGGCGGCGCCGTTCGAGGGCCCGCTGACCGTCCGTGTCGGCGGCGCAGACCACGCGATCTCGCGCGAGCTCGCCGCGCGGATCGCGGTCAGCTAGGCCTTCTCGAGCTGGAGCGTCGGGCCGCCGCTTACCAGCGATAGCGCCCTGGGGTCAGACCCCGTCACGAATGTGTCGCGGCTCCGTCCACAGAAGGGGCGTGTCCCCTCGCGTGGTTGCGCGGTTCTGTGGACTGGTTGTTCCACGTTCGCGGCGGAGATGATTCTCACTCGCGCTGGGATCTGACCCCACTTGCGTACGACAACAGTAACTTGACAGTTACGTAACTCTATAGTTACTCTTGAGGCGTGAGCGCATTCGAGGCTCTCGCGGATCCGACGAGACGGCGCATCGTCGAGCTCGTCTCGGAGCGCGAACGCTCGGCCGGCGAGATCGCGTCCGCGTTCTCGATCTCCCGGCCGGGCGTCTCGAAGCACCTCCGTGTCCTGCGGGAGCACGGTGTGATCCGCTCGCGGTCCGACGGGACTCGCCGCCTCTACTCGCTGGACGGCGCGGGCCTCGTGGAGCTGGACAACTGGATCCAGCGGTTCTGGACGAACCGGCTGGACGCCCTGGAAACCGAACTGAGGAGAGGACAGCGTGGTCGAGGGAAAGCTGAGAGCTGAGGGCGACCGGGCCGGTGTGCGGTTCGAGCGCCGGTATGACGCGGCGCCGGAGGAGGTCTGGTCCGCGCTGACCGAACCGGAGAGGATCGGTCGCTGGCTCGCGAACGTCGTCGAGCTGGAATTGCGCGTCGGCGGCCGCTTCCTGCTGGTCTGGAAGGAGGACGACGGCGACCAGCGCACGGACGGACGAGTCCGCGCGCTCGAGCCCGGCCGAGTCCTCGAGCTCGACTGGACGTATCCGGGCGAGCCGGACAGCGTCGCGCGGTTCGAGCTGCGACCGGACGGCGACGGCACGATCCTCGTCCTTGATCATCGCGGGCTCCCGCCCGGCTCGATCGCGGGCTACGGCGCCGGGTGGCACTCGCACCTCGACTCGCTGGAGGCGCACATCGAGGGCAGGGAGGCCGACTGGACAGCCCGATTCCAGGAGCTTGGCCCGGCCTACCAGCGCCAAGCGGCAGCCGTCAGCGGCTAGGGAAAGCGGACGGGAATGCGCAGAATCACGGCCTCGTCCCCGCTCTCGAGATGGATCACGACTCGTGGATCGCGGATGAGGTTGCCGGCCGGCTCCGCCGGGGCTTGCCGGTCACACGGCCGGCTCATGCTCGACGTCGAGCCAGCCCTCGGCCGCACAGAGCGTCAGCCGGAAGAAGCGCAGGAACCCCTCTTGGCCTAGGAGGTTGAAAGCGATGATCGAAGGCCATGGATCGCAGAAGCTGATTGGCGCGTCATAGCGCACGCCGGCGATCGTAAGCTCCGCCCGGGCGTGCCTGGCGATCGTCGTCAGACCGGCAACATGCAGCAGCGTCTCCGGTGCGCCGCTCAGGTCGAGGCCGGTTGCCTCCGCGAGCCAGACGCCGAAGCGGTTGGCGGTAGATCCGGTATCGACGAGGCAGAGCTGCGGCGCATCCTCGAGATCCTCGACCTGGACCGGCACGACCGGACGCACGACGAGTGTCCGCGCCGTCGCCGGGCAGCTCCAGGAACTCGAACCTCACGCAGGCGCGATCCCATCGGACTCGGAGACCGAAGTCGGCACCCGGAACATCCCGTACGACGCCCGGCGTCCGTGGCGCGCCAGCCACGCGAGGACTTCCTGCGGGCTGTCGGCTGCGACGAGAACCTCGGTCGGCCCGGCGAGCGCGACCCACTGGCCGACATAGGGTCGGAGGGCGTCAGCCTGCCCGCCGCCGCCCGGCTCCTGACTCTCACCAGCATCGGTCGCGCTGTCGCGCCGATGGGCGCGCGCGGCGACGAACCCGAGCCGCGTGAGGATCCGTCTCGCCTGGTGCGTGGTGAAATCAGCGCGATCGAGTCCTGTAGCGCATGAGAGCACCTGCTTGGGCGGAAAACGGAGGCCGCGCACGACCACGTAGTGCTCGTACACCGGATCGGGGAGGACGCCGACGAGACAGCCCTCGACTCCGGTGGCCTCGAGCTCGAACTGCTGACCCGAAACGGTGAACCGCGGCATCGTCTCCGAATCGTATTCTCCGAGTTGTCTTCTCGCAAGTGTCTCTGCTGGCCAAGCCTCTGACCGCCATGATCGCGTCGGCTCGGCCACAATGCTCGTCGCCGAGCGCAACCCCGCCGCCGCCGCCGCCGCTCACTCGACGACCCGGTAGACCTCGAACACCTCCGCATACTCGCGATTCACGTTGATCCCGTGAGTGCGGGCGACGTTCCAGATGTACTCCGGGTCGGAGTAGCGCCGGTGCTGCTGCGACTCGTACTTCGCGAGCGCGCCCACCTTGCGCTCCACGTGCTGCTTCTCGAGCGCGACGTACGCCTGGTAGTCGAAGTTGAAGTTGTTCCACGGAATCTCGTAGCCGAGGATCGTCGTGCGCTTGAAGGCCCGCACGCCCTCGGCGGCGATCACCTGGTGGTCCTGGTGGATGTCGCGCAGGCTCGGCTGGAGGACGGCGTCCGGCTTCCACTCCTCCCAGAGGCCAATCAGCAGCTCGAGGATCTCCTGGCGGTGCTCGGGAAACGTGCGCACCTCGAAGTCGTGGACGTCGAGCAGTGCCTCGGGGATCCCGAGCTCGGCAGTGGCCTCGCGCACCTCCCGGGCAAGCGTGTCGGGCGGGAAGCCCTCCGGCAGCGAGCGGGTGGCGATCGAGAACGCGACATACCGGACCTCGCGTCCCGCCGTCGACGAGACGGGCGAGCGTGGCGCCGCATCCGAACTCGCCGTCGTCCGTGTGCGGCGCGAGGACGAGCACGCGCTTCCAGGCTGTGATCACGAGTCAACCATTTCGACGGAGGGACGTAGTATCCGGCCCCGGGGATGGACGAAGCCGGACTGGCGGAGCTCGCAGGGATCGTCGGCGCCGGCGGCGCCGCGCTGGCGGTCACAGCCGGGCGGAGAGCCACGCTGCTGGCGGGATTCGGGCTCCTGGCGCTGGCCGAGGCGCTGCTCGCCGTCTCGATCGCGGGAACCGGCGCGCTGGACAAGGCTGCATCGCCCGCGGCTGCAGCCGCCGGGCTCGGTGGACTGGTCGTCGTCGCCGCGGCCGCCGCGGTGTTCGTGCGCTTTCCGCTGCTGACGATCCCGGCGCTCGTTCTCGCCGCGCCGTTCCGGCCGCCGCTCGACTTCGACAGGGAGTACCGGTTCTTCTTCGTGCTCGCCGAAAGCGGCCGGCTCGGGCGTCTGATTCCGCTCTACGCGGTGCTGACGGCCGCGGCGGTCGCATTCCTGTACCGCGCATTGCGACGCGACGAGATCCTCGCCCCACCGCGGCTGATCGCCGTCCCGATTACCGCATTCCTGGCGTTCGCGTCGCTGTCGCTGCTGTGGTCCCAGGACGTCGAGGCCGGCGCCAACCTGCTGGCGTTCTTCCTCCTCCCCTTTGCCGCGCTCGTCGCAATCGTCGCCCGAGCCGACCTCGCACCCTGGCTACCGCGTGCTCTGGCGGTGATCGCGATCGGCCTCGCCTCCCTCTTTGCGGCGGTCGGGCTCTACCAGCAGGCGACGAAGGAGCTCCTCTTCTACGAGCCGAAGCTCGAGGTCGCCAACGCGTACTCCCCGTTCTTCCGCGTGACCTCGCTCTTCACCGACCCCAGCCTGTACGGCCGCCACGTGGTGCTCGGGTTCGCGGTGCTCCTGGTGCTGCTCTGGGCGGGCAGGATCAGCGTTGCGCTCGCGGCGCCGCTGATGGTCCTGCTCTTCGCCGGCCTCTACTTCTCGTACTCGCAGTCGAGCATGGCCGCGCTCTTCGTCGTCGCGGCGGCGGTCACGCTGGTCGCGGGCGACCGCACCGCGCGGCGCGCCGTGCTCGTAGCGACCGCCGTCGCCGTGGTCGTCGCCGCGGGATTCGTCGCGGTCCAGGCGCAGGGCGAGTCGATCCGGGACCTGACGAGCGGACGCTGGCAGCGGGCCGAGCGGACGATCGACGTCGTCCGCGAGCAGCCGCTGCTCGGGGTCGGGCTCGGCGCCCAGCCGAAGGTCAGCCGCGAGCTCGGGGCCGGACAGAGCGCCCGCGAGGCGAGGTTCGTCTCGCACACGACGCCGCTCACGGTCGCCGCCGAGCTCGGCCTCGTCGGCTTCGCGCTGTACGTCCTGCTGCTGCTCGCGGCGCTCAGGATGCTCGCCATCCTCCGCAAGACCCTGCCGACCCTTGCGCTCGCGCTCGGCGCCGTGCTGCTCGCCCTCTTCACACACTCGCTCGCCTACAGCGGCTTCTTCGAAGATCCCATCACCTGGCTCACGCTCGGTGTCGGCGCCGCGTATCTCGCGGTGCCCGCCGCGGCGCGGGAGCCCAAGCCGGCGCCGGCGCAGAGCGGCTCGATCGCCGGACCACAACCAGTGCCGACCAAGTGACGCGACGCGAGGCCGGCGTCGTCCTCGGCGTCCTCGGGATCCTCGTCGCAATCACGGTGCCGGAGCTCGGGTCCGAGGCTTGGCCGTTCAAGGTCCCCTCGGGCGGCACCGATCCCCAGGGGCCGTTCGGCTGGCTGGTGAGGGCGGCCGACCGCGACTTCGACATCGCGCTGATGCGGGCCGCCGCACTGGTCGCGGGCCTCGTGGTCGCCCTGGGCGCAGCAGTCGTCCTCGCCCGCCGCGCTGTCCCCAAGGCTCTCGTCGTCGCGATCTGCGGGGCGGTGATCGGCCTCCTGATCCTCCCGGCGGCCCTCCTGCAGGTCGGCCTCCGCGACTCCTCGGAGCCCTGGTACCACGTCAACGACTCGACGTACCAGATCGAGATCGCCGGCGAGCTGATCCTGGACGGCGAGAACCCGTACGGGCACGACTATCGCGACTCAGGGCTCGAGCGCTGGTACCCGGCCGCACAGCCGGAGGCACGCATTCCGCAGGTCGCGCTCGACCACTTCGCGTACTTCCCCGGCACGGCGCTGTCGGCGGCGGCGTGGCGGCTGCTCCCCGGGCCGTTCGACGACTACCGGCTGCTCGTCCTGCTCTGCACGCTGGGCCTCTTCGGAGCTGCGTTGCTCTTTGACGCGCCGTTCCACTGGCGGCTCGCCGCCGGGGCCGCGCTCGCCGCCAACCCGCTGGCCGTCACCGCGGCGTGGTTCGGCACGGCCGACGCTCCCTCCCTGCTCCTGACCGTGCTGGCGTTCGTCTTCGTAGCGCGAACGCGCTACCTCGCCGCGGCGGCCTGCATCGCGGGCGCCGTCCTCCTGAAGCAGTTCGCGCTGATAGCGCTGCCGTTCCTCGCCGTGATGATGCTGACCCGCAACGTGGCCAGGCCGGTGCTCTGGCGGGCGGCCGCGCTCTTCGCCGGGATCGTCGCCGTCGGGATCCTGCCGTTCGCGATCTGGGATGCCGGGGCGCTCTGGGACGACACGATCGCGTACGGCGCCCAGACCTACCGGATCATCGGCTACGGGCTCGCCGGCGTCCTGCTCGAGCTCGGCGTGCTCGACGACCGGTTCGGGCCCTACCCGTTCCTCCCGCTCGCCTTGCTGCTCTGGCTACCGGTTACGGCGTGGCTGCTGTGGACGCAGTGGCGCTCTCGCCGGTTGTGGATCGGCGCGGCCGCGTTTGCGGCGTCGATCTTCGGGCTGCTCTACCTTGGCCGCGTCTTCCAGAACTCGTACTTGATCTGGCCTTTGACCGCTGTGCTCGTTGCTTTCTTGCTTGCTTGGCTCGAGCGAGACGACGCTTCGGCGCGAAGCTGAACACCCGCGAGCGCCCGACGATGTACAGGTGCTGGCTGTCGGCGATGGCCGGGCTGAACACGCCGTCTGGCCAGCGCCACACGAGCCGTCCCGTCCTCGCGTTCAGCGCGTAGGTTCCGCGGTCGCCGCTCTTGGACGATCGTGAAGCGTTCCGGCCGCAGCGCGGGCAGGCGGCGAAGTAGACGAGGCCGTCGATGACGCTCGGCGCGCCGTGGATCGCCGACGACGCCTGGAAGCGCCAGATCCGGTCCCCGGTGCCCGCGTCGAACGCCATGAACGCGCCGTCGTAGGTGCCCACGTAGACGCGGCGCCGCCAGACCGCGGCCGCTGTGTAGATGTAGTTGCCCGCGCGCTGGGCCCACAGCAGGCGTCCGCTCGAGGCGCCGAAGGCGTAGAGCGTGCCGTCCGTGTTCCCGACGAACACGCGGCCGTAGGCGATCGTCGGCGTGGCGTAGAAGAACTCGCGGCGCCCGAAGCGCGCGAGCGCCTGCGAGCGCCAGCGGAGGCGTCCCGTGCGAGCGTCCAGCGCGTAGACGCTGCCGCCGTCGGTGCCGAAGTAGATCTTTCCGTTGGCGAACGCCGGCGAGCTGTTGATCTCGTGGTCGGCGGTGAACGTCCAGCGGGCCTTACCCGTGTAGATGTTGATCGCGTGCAGCCTGTGATCCCACGAGCCGACGTAGAGGGTCTTGCCGACGACGAGCGGAGAGGACTCGAACACGCCGGCCCGGTAGCGCCAGACGATCTTCCCGGTGCGGGCCGCCATCGCGACGACCTGCCCGGGCTGATTTCGCGGGTACCGGTTGCAGGGCAGCGGCTGCATCCACGAGTGGTAGACGACGCGGTAGGCGACGGTCGGCGAGGCGGCCGAGCAGTGGTTGAACTTCCGCTGCCAGATCACCTTGCCCGTCCGGTGGTGGAACGCGTAGAACTTGCCGCGCTGCTGCGCGACGTAGAGGCGGCCGTACGCGATCGACGGCGGGAACTCGAGCACGTGGCCCGCCTTGAACGTCCAGCGCAGCCGGAACGGCGGCCGGAGCCTGAAGTCGGACGAGGTGTGCGTCCGCTGGACGCGGAGGCCGTACGTCGGCCAGGGGAGGCGGAGAACGACGCGGCGCGGGCGCGGCGCCTCGGGAGCCTTCGCCTTCTGCGTCGTCACGAACTCCACCGTCGACGAGCCGCGCTTGTACTCGATCGTCGACTCCTCGTGAAGCCAGAAGCCGGCCAGGAAGCCGGGCACGGCGGTTGCGAGCGCGATGCCGGCGATCGCGAAAATCCGGTTGCCGTTCACGGCCTCCTCCGCACCACCACGAGCGCGGCGTCACGGCGGCCCGAAACCTCGACCTCGAGCACGTAGCGGCCGGGAGTCGCGGGTGCCCGAAGGCGGAGGATCCGGACCCGGGCGGACCCGACTCGGCGGCCCAGCCGCCAGGAGTAGCGCCGCGCATCCGTCGAGACGCGGACGGAGAAGCCGGCGCGCGGACGGGCGCGGATCACCTCGGCGGCAATGTCGACGTAGCGGATGCGGACGGGGAACGGCCCAGTCGGCCGGCTGCGGTTCCCGGCCTGGTCGAGCGCCGCAACCGAGAGCTGGTACTGGCCGCGGCGCCGACCCTTCGGCGACCAGACGATCGTCCCGCTCCGGCGTAGGGCCGTCTTGATCTCCTGGCGCCGGCCGACCAGGAGTAGCGCATTCACCGGCTCCGAGGCCCGGTAGCGGATCGTGACCTCGTCGGCTCGCCCGTCACCGTCGGGCGAGATCGCGCTCGGCCGGAGCCGCGTGACCTCCAGCTCGGCAGGCGTGGTGTCGACACGCATCCGCCGTGGGAACTCGATCGCGCGATCGAGCTTCTCGAGCTCGACCCTCGGTCGGTAGCTGCCCTCCGGCACCACATCGCCCGCCTGGTCCCGTCCGTCCCAGCCGAACGTGTGGTTCCCGCGGCCGAAGCTCGCGTCGCGGAGCAGCGTGCGGACGACCTCGCCCCCGTCGTCCAGGACGGTGAGCGTGAGCCGGTCCGGCTGGCGGAGCCGGAACGTGATCTGCGCCGTCTGCGTCTCGCACCTACAGGTCGGCGAGAACGTCGGCGTGATCCGCGGACGCGCGATCGGGTCGGGCTCGAGTTTCAGCTCTTCCGTGACGACGAACGCAGCCGCCGTCCCGGGCAAGGAGGAGCAGAACGAGGATCGTTCGGAGGTGCCGGGCCACGCTCGCCGAGTGTAGAGACGGGGTGTTCGGGCCTCGTGAAGGACCGGGGTGCCCGGCTACCATGGCCGCCGTGAGAAGACTGTTCCTCGCCGGGGTCGTGGCGCTCGCGCTCTTTGCCGGAACCGCGCAGGAGGCGCGAGCCGCCGCTCCCTGCGGCCTGCCCGAGCGTGGACAGGGGATGGCCTGGGTCGATTTCGCCGACGGCTCCGTGCCCTTCTGGTACCGGTTCGCGCGGCCCGGGATCATCGCAGCCGCCTCGAACTTCATCTACCCGCCGAAGCTCCGGTCGGCCGGCGCGAAGACCGTCTACTTCGACCTCTACATGAACAGCAGGGTCGGGACGCCCGCGAAGCCGACGACGGAGCGAGAGACGATCGACTGGGCGCACCGGATCTTCTACCGAGCGGCCGCGTCCGCCGACTGCCCTCGTCCGTGGATGGCACTCAACGAGCTTTTCGGCGCGGGCACGACGACCCCTTGGACAGCGAACAACGCGCAGTACCGGCACAACGTCATCGTCTTCGCGAAGACGCTCCGCGACCTCGGCGCCAGGCCGTTCATCCTGATCTCCAGCCAGCCGTACACCCAGGGAGACGCCGGGAACTGGTGGCGCGAGGCCTCCCACTACGCGGACCTCGTCCAGGAGGTCTACTTCAGCGGCCGCACGATCCACCGCCAGGGGACGGTCGCCGGGAGCCGGACACTGCGGAACCGGTTCCGCGCGGCGGTCAAGACCTTCACGGACATCGGGATCCCGTCCCGGCGGGTCGGGCTCATGCTGGGCTTCCAGGCGTCGAACCGCGGGACGCTGCCCCCGATCGCCTGGTTCCAGCACGTCAAGCTCCAGGCGCTGGCGGCGAAGCAGGTCGCAGGGGAGACCCGGATCGGCAGCGTCTGGTCGTGGGGCTGGCAGGCGCGAAACACCGCTCAGGCCGACCCGGACAAGGAGGTCGGCGCCTGCATCTGGCTCTGGACGCGGGATCCACGGCTGTGCGCCGGGCCGGAGGCCGCCGGGCCCGACTTCGACAGGACGCTCACCCAGGGACAGATCACGCTGCCGCGCGGCGTGCGCTGCGAGGTGGCCGGGAACCCGATCACCTACGGCAGCGTCCGCCGGCTCTCGCGGGTGATCCGCGACGGCGGCGTGGCGTTCTCCGCCGCCTACTCGCAGGCGGTCCTCGCCGGCCTCGTCCACGTCCCGCGCGAGGACGTCCTGGCCGCCGTCCGCGCGATCGTTCGGTCGCGATTTGGAGGCAGCCGAGCGGCCTACCGCAGAGCGCTGGCCCGGATGGGCGCCACGGAGGGCCTCGCGCGGGGCATCATCGCCGACGAGCTCCGGCAGCAGCGGATGGGCCGGCGGTTCCGGGCCCCGAACCCGACCGGGCAGCAGATCACCGAGTACCACGAGAACTTCTCGCAGCAGCCGGCCCGGATGGTCGAGGTGAAGCCGCGCGCCTGGTGGCTCGGCGAGCGCCGCACGGGTCTCGCGATCGGGTCGATCGCGCCGCCGCAGGTCTTCAGCCTCCCCGCCGGCAAGAAGGTGAAGATCCGCACCGCGGACGGCGTCTACGAGATGAGGGCGGTGGACGACACGATGCCGCTCGGCGCCTTCCCCGTCGGCGTCGCACGGAACTCCGTGGTCGCCGCCCTGCGGGAGACCTCCCGCCGCCAGCTCTTCGAGCGCTGGTTCAGCCGGCCGCTCAACGACCAGCTGAAGAGCCTCCGCTGCGCCGACGACCAGTTGCCGGCGATCGCGGTCGTCGACATGACGACCTTCCTCCCCTTCCTGACGCTCTAGCCAAGTAACACTGTGTTACAAGGCTCCCGAAGCCGCATGGTTACGGGCGTTCGGGGCTTAGTAACACTGTGTTACTAGGGGCTTCTCGTCGCGACGAAGACCTGCGAGCCCTGCTGGAGGTCAAGCTGCTCGGCTTCCGACTTGGTCAGCTGCACCCAGAGCTCTCGACCGTCCTCCAGACAGAGGTCAGCGCGCACCTCGAAGCCGAGGTGGACGATGCGCTCCACGGTCGCGCGTTCTGCCGAGCCGTTCGGCTCGCGCCGCACCTCGATGTCGTGCGGGCGGACGAGCTCCTCGCCGAAGCTCGAGACCGGCCCGATGAACGTCATCACGAACTCGTTCGCCGGCCGTTCGTAGAGATCGCGGGCGCCCCCGATCTGCTCCACGCGCCCCTCGTTCATGAGGACGATCTGGTCGGCGATCTCCATCGCCTCCTCCTGGTCGTGCGTGACGAAGATCGTCGTGACGTGGACCTCGTCGTGCAGCCGGCGTAGCCAGACGCGGAGCTCCTTCCGGACGCGCGCGTCGAGGGCGCCGAACGGCTCATCGAGGAGCAGCACCTTCGGCTCGACCGCCAGGGCACGGGCGAGAGCCATGCGCTGGCGCTGGCCGCCCGAGAGCTGCGCCGGATAGCGCTTCGCGAGCCCGCTGAGCTGGACGAGCTCGAGGAGCTCCGACACGCGCGCGTTGATCTCCGCCTTCGGACGCTTCCGGATCTTCAGCCCGAATGCGACGTTGTTCCAGACGGTCATGTGCTTGAAGGCCGCGTAGTGCTGGAAGACGAACCCGACGCCGCGCTTCTGCGGCGAAACGGTCGTCGCTTCCTCGCCGGAGATGAAGACCTCGCCGGCGTCGGGATCCTCCAGGCCGGCGATTACACGGAGCAAGGTGGACTTCCCGCTGCCGCTCGGGCCGAGGAGCGCGGTCAGCGAGCCGCTCTCGACGTTGACGGAGACGTCGTCGAGCGCCTGGAAGTCGCCGAAATGCTTCGTGATGTTGCGGGCCTCGATGGCCATCAGTGCCCCTTCCAGTAATGCCGCCGGATTTCTGGGTCGCGAGCACCAAGCCAGAGTGCGCACGCCGACGAGCCAAGGCTGGACAGCCTTGGTGAGGAGGCGGGTGTGCTCTGGCGCCGCGTGATCGCGGGCCAGAGGCCGGCATGTATTGCTGGGAGGGGCACTAGTGCTCTTCCCTTCGTAGAAGCGTCATCGCGAGCAAAGTCACCACGGCCAGCAGGGCGAGGACGACCGACGCCGCGTAGGCGTCCTGCACCTCGAACGCCTGGAAGCGCTCCTCGACATGGAGCGTCATCGTCTCCGTCCGGCCGGCGATCCGCCCGGACACGACGCTGACTGCGCCGAACTCGCCGAGCGCACGGGCCGTCGTCAGCACGACGCCGTAGGCCACGCCCCAACGGATGGCCGGCAGCGTGATCTTCCAGAAGGTCTGCCACGGGGAGGCGCCGAGCGTGGAGGCGGCCTGCTCCTGCTCGTCACCGATCTCGCGCAGCACCGGCACCACTTCCCGAACGACAAACGGCAGCGAGACGAAGACGGTCGCGAGCACCATCCCGGGCAGCGCGAAGATGACTTGGAAGCCGTTGTCGATCAGCCACCCGCCCCACCAGCCCTGGCGGCCGTAGACGAGGATCAGCGCGAGCCCGACCACGACCGGCGAGAGCGCCAGCGGCAGGTCGACCACCGAGTTCACGAGCCCGTGGCCCCGGAACCGCCGCCGCACGATCGCCAGGGCGCACATGACGCCGAAGACCGTGTTCAGCGGGACCGCGATCAGCGCGATGATCACGGTCAGCCAGAGCGCGTGGAGCGCCTCCGGGGTCGTGATGGCGGCGACGAAGTCGGCGACGCCGTCCTCGAACGCCCGGTAGACGACCAGTCCGACCGGGACGGCGAGCAGCGCGGCCAGGTAGCCGAGCGCGGCGAACCGTAGGGCGTACCTAGCCATCGTGCCTCGTAGCCCAGCGGCGGACGCCGCCGATCGCGAGCAGGACGCCGAGGGATGCGACGAGCAACACGACCGACACGGCGGCCGCGCCGGTCACGTTGTCGCTCTCGATCTGCCCGAAGATGTAGACGGACGCGACCTCCGTCTTGAACGGCTGGTTGCCGGAGATGAGCACGACGGCGCCGAACTCGCCGAGCGCCCGTGCGAAGCCCAGGGCTGTCCCCGACAGGATCGCCGGGAAGAGGTTCGGGAAGATCACGCGCCTGAACGTCTGGAGCGACGTGGCCCCCAGGGACTGCGCCGCCTCCTCCATGTCCCGGTCGAGCTCGAGCAGCACCGGTTGCACGGTCCGAACGACGAACGGCAGGGTCACGAACAGCAGCGCGAGCACGAGCGCGGCAGTCGTGTAGGCCACGTTCACGCCGATCGGGCTCCTCGGGCCGTAGAGCGCGAGGAGCGTCAGACCGGCGACGATCGTCGGCAGCGCGAAGGGCAGGTCGATCAGCGCGTTGACGATGCTCTTGCCGCGGAACGAGTCCCGCACGAGCACCCAGGCGACCACCGTTCCGGCGACCGCGTTGATCAGCACGACGACGAGGGAGACCGCGAAGGTGAGCTTCAGCGCGGCGACCGCCTGCGGCTCTGTGACCGCCTCCCAGAAGGCCCCCAGTCCACCCTCGAGGGAGCGGAGCGTGAGCGCTGCAAGCGGGATCAGGACGACGATGCTGAGGTAGCCGGTCGAGATCCCGAGGGCGAGTGGCGCGGTGCGGCGTCGCCTGGGTGCGGGGACTGCAACGCTACTCAAGGGCGGCGCCGACCTCCCGCTGGATCCCCGCCATGATTCCGTCCTCGCGGTCGAAGAAGCGCTTCTGCACCTCGTCCCAGCCGCCGACGTCCTCGATCGTGAACAGGCCCGGCGGCATCGGGAACTGGAACTCGTCGGCGAGCGCCTCGTTCACGGGCCGGTAGCCCGCCTTGCCGAAGACGCGCTGCGCTTCCTCGCCGCGGATGTAGTCCAGGAAGGCCGCGGCCTGCTCGGGCGCGTCCTTCGTCACCGCCACCGGGTTCTCGATCAGGATCGTCTGCTCGGGGACGACGTAGTCGAGGTCTTCGCCCTTCTCCTGCGCCAGAATCGCCTCGTTCTCGTAGGCGAGCAGGACGTCGCCCTTTCCGCCGGTGAACGTCTGCAGCGACTCGCGCGCACTCTTGTCCTGCACGGACACGTGCTTGAAGAGCTCGCCGAGGTACTCGACAGCCTGCTCGTGCGTCTTCCCGAGCTTCCTCTGCGCGCCGTAGGCCGCCATGACGTTCCAGCGGGCACCGCCGGACGTGAACGGGTTGGGCTCGATCACCTCGACGCCGTCCTTGACCAGGTCGTCCCAGGTTTTGATGCCCTTCGGGTTCCCTTTCCGGACTGCGAAAACGACGACCGAGTTCGTGACCATGCCGTTGTACTGGTCATCGGCCCAGGTCTCGGCGACCTGACCGGACTCGACGAGCCGATCGACGTCCGGCGCGAGCGAGAACGCGACGACGTCGGCAGGCAGCCCCTGCTCGACGGCGCGGCTCTGCTCACCCGAGCTGCCGTACGACTCGTCGAACGAGACGCCCTTGCCGGCGTCCGACTTGGCGAAGTCCTTCGTCAGCTGCGCATAGACCTCGCGCGGTGTCGAGTACGCGACGAGCGTCAGCTTGGCGCCGTCGGAGCCGGCCTCCGCCGAGTCCTCCGACGTGCCGCCGCACGCCGTGACCAACGCGGCTACGGCAATGGCGGCGAGTGCCAGAATAAGAGAACGCATGGAGCCTCCTAGGATTGGAAATACTAATCTCACCGATTAGTCGTTTCTATCCAGGAGGCTCCTGCGCTGTCAAGTCGCATCAGCCGCGGTAGGCCTCGATCAGCACCTCGGCGACCTCGGGCCTCGAGAACTCGACGGGCGGCACCTCGCCGTTCACGAGCATCTCCCTGACCTTCGTCCCAGAGAGGAAGACGTGGTCGTCGCCGCCGTGCGGG
>CAWCVG010000015.1:0-65128 GCA_963798935.1 uncultured Actinomycetes bacterium | reverse complement strand
AATTCGAGACAGGGAGAGGCATGCGAAGAAAGACTCTCGGCCTGATCGCCGTTTCGGCGCTGGTGCTCGTCGCCATCGCCGTGCTCGGCGCGATGGCGATGAAACCCGCGGCACAGCCCGCGGCCGCACCAGCGGCCCCGTCGCTGGCCCAGGAAGCGCTGGCCTACCGCTATGGCACCAGGCACGCGAGCGGCATTCCCGTGCCGGTCGCCCGCGAGAAGGCCGGTCGCGAGGCCTCGCGTGAGATCGTCGCCGGTTTCGCCCAGCGTGCGTACGAGGACCTCGCCTATCCGCGCAAGGCCGTCGCCACCGCCCAGCTCGAGGGCGCGCTCGAGGCGATGCGCCGCCACGGACGCGGTGAGGACCGGAGGAGCCGCCGGTGGGAGGAGGTCGGGCCGTTCACGCTCGACGTCGCCCGCGAGGCCACGCAGAACAACGGCCTGACGACCCAGTGGTCCGGCCGCATGACGGCGATGGCCGTCGATCCGAAGTGCGACTCGCGTGACTGCCGGCTCTACGTCGGCGCCGCGGGCGGAGGGGTCTGGCGCACGGACGACGCGCTCGACCGCAACCCGCGCTGGAGGCCGCTCGAGCGAGGGCTCGACACGACCTCGATCGGCGCGCTGCTGATCGACCCGACGGACAAGTCCGGCCGCACGATCTACGTCGGAACCGGTGAGCCCAGCGGCTCGGGCGACAGCGAGGCCGGCCTCGGCCTCTACAAGTCGACCGATCGCGGCGAGCACTGGAAGCTCGTCCCGGGCAGCTACGCGGTCTCGAAGGACCGCGGCATCGGCGAGATCGCGGTCGACCCGAAGAACCCGCGTCACATCTGGATCGGCACGACGGTCGCCCGCCATGCGGGCTCCGGCGTCTCCGGCGGGCGCTTCACGCCGCCGGGCGCTCCGACGATCGGGCTGTACGAGTCCACGGACGGCGGAGCCAGCTTCCAGCTGCGCTTCAACCTTCCGCAGGATCCCGTCAACCCGAACTCCCCGAACGGCAGCGACTTCTTCAAGGGCGGCGTCACCGATATCGAGTACGACCCCGCCGACGCGAGCACCCTCTACTTCACGATGTTCGACTACGGCGTCTTCCGCCTGAGCGGCGGCGGCGCTCCGCAGAACCTCTACGCGGGCGCGGGCCCCGATCCGGCGGGCCTCGGCATCCGCTACGAGGTCGCCGCGGCGAAGCTCGTCGAACGGCAAGACCCGGCTCTACGTCTACGACGGCCGGAACGAGGTCGCAGGGCCCGGCGGCTCCATCGCCGACGGCTCGCGCGTCCTTCGCTCCGACGACGCGCGGGCGGCGACGCCGGCGTTCCAGATGCTGTCCAGCCCGACCCGAGGGACTCCGGGCTACAGCTCGTTCGACATCTGCTCGCAGCAGTGCTCGTACGACATGCCGATCGCGGTGTCCCCGAAGAACCCGGACGTGGTGATGATCGGCGGCCAGACCCAGTACGGCGAGCTTCCGCCCTACGCCGGCGCGGACAAGTCGAACGGCCGCAACATCATGCTGTCCCGCAATGCGGGCGAGCTCTTCACGGACATGTCGGGCGAGGCCAAGGATCCGTTCGAGGCCAACCACCCGGACGTGCAGATCCTCGCCTTCAACCCGAAGAACCCGAACGTCCTGTTCATCGGGAGCGACGGCGGAATCGTCCGGACGAGCGGACGCTACGTGAACGACTCGTCCGACTGCTCCGAGCCCGACCGCAATCTCTCTGGGCTCGACCTGACGGAATGCCAGATGTTCCTGTCCTTCATCCCGGACGACCTGATCACGATGAACGAGGGGCTGCGGACGCTGCAGTTCCAGGACCTGCAGCCGAACCCGAGCAACCCGCTCGGCGAGGCGATCGGCGGAACCCAGGACAACGGGACGCTCGGCTTCAGCGGCAGCGGGACGTGGCTCAACTTCGTCTCCGGTGACGGCGGCCAGTCCGGCATCGACGCGAAGCAGGGCAACATCCGCTACCACACGTACTTCGCCCAGCAGGGCGACGTGAACTTCCGCGGGAACGACCCGCAGTGGTGGTCGTGGATCTACGACCCGATCCTGTTCTCGCCGGAGGCCTCCGGCTTCTACATCCCCTTCACGGCCGACCCCGTCGTCTCCAAGTCGGCGTTCACCGGCTCGGAGAGCGTGTGGAGGACGCGGAACGCCGGCGGAGACAAGGACTTCCTCGAGAACAACTGCAACGTTCTCGGCGGGCCGCGCACCGGTCGCGCTCAACACGGGCGTCGACTCCGGCTGCGGCGACTGGATGAAGCTCGGACAGGGCAGCGCCCTGTCACTGGGCACCGACAACCCGACCGACAAGGGTGGGCCCTCCGGTGCCGAGCTACGTCGTGGCGATCGAGCGGGCGAAGACGAACAACGGCACGCTCTGGGCCGGAACCCGTCGCGGTCGCATCTGGGTCGACGAAGAACGCCGACTCGACGAACCCGGCTGCACGCTCGTGCAGGAGCCGGCCTGCTGCGGAACCGGCTTCAACGAGCGGCAGAGCGACGTCGAGTTCGACCGGATCGACACCCCGGCTGCAGCCGCGACGGTTCCCGAGCGGCATCTCGGTCGACCCGAGAGACCCGACGGGCAACACCGCGTACATCTCGTTCTCGGGCTACGAGGCCTACACGCCCGGCCAGCCCGGCCACGTGTTCAAGGCCGTGTACAACCCGGCGACCGGGACGGCGACGTGGACCGACCTGAGCGGGAACCTCGGCGACCTGCCGATCACGGACGTCGAGCTCGACGCTCCGAGCGGCGACCTCTACGCGGCGTACGACTGGGGCGTCCTCCGGCTTCCGGCCGGCGGGACGAACTGGGTCGAAGCGAGACCGCGGTCTGCCGGAGGTCGCGATCTACGAGCTCTCCCAGGCGAACATCCCCGGCACTTCGAGGCGCGTCATCTACGCGGCCACCCATGGTCGCGGCGGCTACCGCCTGATCCTCGGAGGAGGACACGGCGGCGGCGGCGAGATGATGACGACGACTAGGCCGTCGCGCTAAGCCGGTCACAAGAGAGGCCGCCGCGAGGCGGCCTCTTCGTTCTCGAGTCCGTTAGAGGGGTGGCGGGCAGAGCGGCTCGGGGCAGCTTCACTCCGGCGTGCGAGCCCTGGCTGCCGACGGCGCTCACGATCAACCCAGAGCAGCGCTCGTACGAGACGCTCGGAAAGCTCAGCACCCAGGCGCCTGACCGGCCGGCGGTCACGCCGCTTGCGGGTGAGCCCTTCCCTGCCACGAACCCGCACGAGCACCCGCTCGCTCGGGGCGAAGCCGGTGCCCTTCACCTTCAGCGGGGTAGAGCTCATGATGCGGAGCTTCGCCTTGCCGGCTGCGGTGTCATCGAGCCGCCGCCCCTGCCGGGACGAGAACGAGGAACGCGACGATCGCTGTCGCGATTCGGTTCATGACCTCAGTATGCCCGCAGTTCCGTCGCCGACGCCAGATAGCCGTTGCCATATTTGCAGACGAATACCAGTCGTCGTATAGTCGCCCGGCTCTAGCGAAAGGGGGAGAGCTATGCGACCAAACCTAGTGGTCGCCGCGCTTCACCGCCGGCCTCGCCGGCATCGTCATCTGGACGGGCACGGCGGCTGCAGGCTTTGAGGACTCGCCGCGAGTCCGCAAGGTCCAGCAGACGGTCGAGCCTTCAGGGCCGACCGTCATGCGCGACGTCGAGCTCGGCACGAACATCACCGAGTGTCCCCAGGCGGGGATGAACACCGAGCCTGACCCGCTGGCCCGGATCGAGAAAGACGAGGTCTGGCGGCTCAGCGACCGGGGCGACGACACGCGGGGGAACACCGAGTACAGCTGCTTCCCGCAGAACGAGACGACGATCGACGTCAACCCGACGAACTCGGCGAAACATCGTCGGCGGGCAAAACGACTACCGCCTGGGCGGGTCGTTCTCGGGGGTCAACGCCAGCGATGGACGGCGGCAAGCACGTGGTACGACACCGCTCCACCCGCTGCCCGTCGCTCCAGAGCGGCGAGATGCTCGACTCGTCCGGAGATCCGGCGATCACGTTCGACCGGGAAGGAACGGTCTATCTGGCGAGCATCGTCTTCAACCGGACCAACGACAACGAACGGCATCTGGGTCAATCGCTCGACGAACGGCGGCTTCACCTGGAGCCGGCCCTGCACCCCGTTCGTCTCGGCCGCCGGGGACGCCCATCCGTTGCGGAGCGATCGGCGACGCACGCCATCCCGGTGACGGCACGGTGGTCTTCCAGCCGGACAACGAGGTGACGCCGATCGTTCCCGGGCAGTGCCGTGAACTTCAGCGTCACGTTCCACGACAAGGAGTTCATCGGAGCCGGACCGCGTCCCGACGGGCGTCACGCCGGTGTGCTTCGACCCGGTGACGAAGGTGCCGATCCCAGCGGGCTCGGCCGGCTGTCCAGCAGGCGGTCATCGGGCCCGACCGCATCTACGTCACCTGGACGGCCTTCAACAACCCGACAGGGGTGCCGAACGCGATCGTCTCCTCGACGATCGAGGTCAGCTACTCGGACGACCGTGGACGCTCCTGGTCGCCACGACGGACGATCAACGGCAGCGCGCCGTTCTGCATCGGTGCCGTCGCGGGCGGCAACCGGTGCGACGACAACCAGTTCTCGGTGCCGACGGTCAGCCCGGAGACCGGGCACGTCTACGTCGCCTTCGAGAACTTCAACACGCCCGATGAGAACCAGTGGGTCGTCGTTCGCTCGACGCGACGGCGGTACGACGTGGCAAGGGCCGTTCTTCGATCACGCCGGCCTTCGACGTCAACTTCAGGGCACGGCCTGACTGCGCAGCACGCGGAGCCGGGTCCTCGCTGACGAATAGCTGCTTCCGGATTCCGATGACCGGGGCGATCGTCGCCGACCGGCGCGGAGGCGCCTTCGCCGACGATCTCTACCTCGTCATGGCCGACAACCGGAACGGCACGCGTGACAACACGAACACGGACGTGTTCTTCTTCAAGTCGACGAACGGCGGCTCGAGCTGGATCGGGCCGACCCGCGTGAACAACGACGATTCGGACGCGCCCGCGAACCGTGACTGCGGTCGGGCCGGTCAGCCGGCGTGCCCGCCGACGACGCTCGAGAGCGCGACCGGAAACGACCAGTGGTGGCCGTGGGTCGACGTCTCCGACCGCGGCGACCTCAACGTCAAGATGCTCGACCGACGGCTTGACACGGACTCGGTCGCACACGAGTGGCCGACGAGCCGCCAGCGGCCGGGCAACTACCTCGTCTGGACGTGGGCGGCGCAGTGCCGCATCACGCTCCTCATCGCTCACAGCCGGCAGCGGATGTGTCGCGGACGGCGCTGCAGGTGATTCCGCAGCCCACGGGGCCGGTCAACCCGTCCGGCCCGTTCCCGGGTGCTGGGCCGACGTTCACGGATCCGTTCCGGAACTTCAAGGTCTCGGACGTTCCGTCGAACTTCGACTACTGCTTCCGGGCCGGCGTCTTCTGCGGCGACTACGAGTCGATCGCAGTCGACAGCCGCGGCGAGGACGCGCGGGCGTGGACGCTGTCCACCGATGCGCGCAACGGCCGCTCGTCCGGCGGGCCTGCCGGCGGGACGACGATTCCCATCGCAGCCCGGCCGGAACCCGATCTGCGAGCAGTCGGACGTCTTCGTCGACGGCTTCGACGCACGCAACGGCGGCAACGGCGGCTCGGCGGGGAACATCACGCCGTTCCTCGTCACCCCGTGCCCCGGCGACGACGACTAGGTCAAGCAGACCGCCTGAGAACGGAAGGGCCGCCTTTGGGCGGCCCTTCCTTTAGCCTGATCGCGTGGCGCGAGGAGAACGCCACCGCCTCGCTCCTCGTCAGCGGATTCGAGGGCCGGCTCACCTTCGAGGACGCCCTCGGCCTCGCCCGGAAGCAAGCTCAGCGGATGTCCAGAGCCGCCGCCTAGTTCGGCGGGCAGAAGGGCGGGACGGGTTCGTCGATGAGTACTTGAGCTTGGGCGCCGACGCCGACCAGAAGCAGGCGAAGCCCGAGGACTCGATGTTCCTCGTCACCCCTGTCCGGCGGACGCGACCGCTCCGTAGCGCCGGACGCAATCGCAAAGCCGCGAGGGCCGCCTTCGGGCGGCCCTCGTCGTTCTCTTGCAGATCCTGCGTTATCGAGTCGTATATTCGCGCGGCTCGACAATCGAGATAGGGGGAGAGATGAGACGGTTCATCGGCGCGACGATCGCGCTCGCCCTGCTTTCGGTCCTGGCGGTCTCAGGGGCGACCGCCGCCAAGCCGCTACGGGGGCCGACGCATCCACCGAGCCACGTGGAGCGCCTGACCGGAACGCCGACGGCAAGAAGCTTCGCCGAAATGCGCTCGCGCGACTTCGGCAGGCACGTGACGGAGTGCCCGTACGCGAAATACGCGGACGACGAGAAGCCGCTCGACCGGATCGAGCGCGACCGCGTCTGGCAGCTGAGCGAGCGCGGCGACGACATCCGGTTCAACTACGACCTCTCGTGCTTCCCGCAGAACGAGACGTCGATCGCAATCAACCCGCGAGAGACGAAGAACATGGTGGGCGGCGCGAACGACTACCAGGGCGACTACAACCAGTTCGACACCACGTCGAGCCGGGGCAAGGGCAACTACGGCTCCACCAACCCGAGCCCGTCGAACCCCGCCGGCGCCCTGACGCAGAGCGATCCTGTCTTCGTCTACGACCGGGACGGCATCGCCTACAACCAGGAGATCGCGTTCGCGGCTGACGACTCGAACGGCGTCTTCGTCTGGCGGTCGACGAACGGCGGCTTCACGTGGACGCGGCCGTGTGTGCCGATCGCGAATTCGCAGACTCCGGAGCCGGACGATGCGGTCTGCGGCGGCGTGGGCGATCCGCGGCAGCCGGGTGACGGCGTCATCACGTGGAACCAGGACCCGACACCGGGCACCTTCGACGGGGACGCGCCGTTCGACGACAAGAACTGGATGGCGGCAGGGCCGCGGCCCGACGGCGTCGAGCCGGTGTGCTTCAGCCCGATCACGCGGACGCCGACACCGTGCGAGCGTGGTGTCGTCGGCTCCGACCGCCTCCACGCGACCTGGACTCGCTTCGACACCCAGGGCTGCGACGAGCCCAACGAGTTCGAGGCGCCGTGCGAGGGACGGATCTGGCACAGCTACTCGGACGACCAGGCCCGCTCGTGGTCGCCGGCGAAGCCGATCAGCGGCACCGCGGCGTTCTGCATCGGCATCGGAGCGCTCGGCGACGACACCTGCGACGACAACCAGTTCTCGGTGCCGACCGTGCACCCGAGGACGGGCCTGCTCGGCGTGGCGTTCGAGAACTTCAACACGGCCGGCGAGAACCAGTACCTCTTCGTCCGCTCCCGCGACGGCGGGCAGACGTTCCAGGGGCCGTTCTTCGTCTCCCCGGTGTACGACGTCAACTACCCGCTGGGCGCGACGCGGCCCGACTGCGTCGCACGCGGCCAGTCGGCGGGTCGCGAGGTGCTCACGAACAGCTGCTTCCGCGTCAACGCGGCAGGAAACGTGGCTGTCGACAAGCGCGGGAACAGCATGACCTCCGGCTTCGGCGACGACTTCTACCTCGTCCTGGCCGACAACCGGAACGGGACGCCGGCGAGCTCGAACACCGACGTCTTCTTCTTCCGGTCGACGAATGGAGGCTCGAGCTGGGTCGGCCCGACCCGGGTCAACGACGACCGGTCGGTCGCGGCACCGAACCGGAACCTGCCGACGATGGGCAACTACGGCAACGACCAGTGGTTCCCGTGGATCGACGTGAACGCCGACGGAACCCTGGCGCTCGCGTTCTACGACCGGCGGCTGGACGAGGACTCGCAGGCGCACGCCTGGCCGACGAGCCGTCAGCGTCCCGGCAACTACCTGACGTGGCGCTGGGGCGCCGGCTGCGAGATCGACCGCACGCCGTCGCGCGAGTGCCTCGCACCGGGGGCGGCAGCTGATCCCGCAGCCGACCGAGCCGATCGACCTCGGGCCGGGCTCGGCGCCGCAGCCCGGCCAGGGGCCGAGCTATCTCGGGCCGTTCGCGAACCAGGTTCATCTCGGACGTTCCGTCCAACATGGACTACTCGTTCCGGGCCGGCCTGTTCATGGGCGACTACGACCAGGTCAGCTACCCGAACTTCCCGCAGCTCCAGAATCGCCACGACGACGACGCTGTGGCGATCTGGACGGACGCCCGCAACGGGCGCGGCTCGGGAGCGCCGACCTCGTTCCAGGCCGGGCGCAATCCCGCCTGCGAGCAGGCGGACATGTTCCTCGACTTCTTCAATCCGCTGAGGGAGGACCACAGCGACGCGGTGAGCGAGAGCGAGGAGAACGCCTTCCTCGTCACCCCCTGCCCCGGGGACGACGACTAGGCAGGCAAGCCACAGAGCGATGCGTAGGGCCGCCTCCGGGCGGCCCTTCGTCTTGTCCGGCCGATTTCCGGCCTGTATATCCTTGCGGATATCCGCGCTGATATTCGCCACTGATATTCGCGAGTTGTCACTTGATATCGAGGCGTAAATACGTCAGGGTTGCCCGGCTCAAGTGGCAGGGGAGGTCTATCGCTTCTTGCTCCGGATGCCCGTGCATCTTCGGGAGCAGCTCCACGCCGCGGCCGCACGGTCCGGTAGGAGCATCAACGCCGAGCTCGTTCACCGGCTGGAGCGAAGCCTCGCCCGCGAGCAGCGCGTCCTCGGACGCCTGCGACAGCGACAAGGGGAGGGCAGTATGCAACGACGAACACTAAGGCGCTGGTCGATTGCGGCCGGCGTCCTGGCCTCGGCGATGATCGTCGGGTTCTCGGCACTCGTCCTGAACGGGGCGGCGCCGGCAGGACCCGAAGTCGAGGCGGAGATGCCGGGCGCTACGGCGGCGCATCTCGCGGACCTGAAGCAGGCAGCTCCAGGAAACCAGGGCATGAGCAACGACGGTCCGGGCGGGGCGGCCGACGCCGCGTTCGCCCAGCGTGCGTTCCCGGAGTCCACGATCTCGCTCGCCGAGATGGAGGGAGCCCGGGACGCATTCGCAGCCTCGAAGGGCCGTGCGGTTCCCGAAGGGCAAGGGAAAGAAGGGCACGTGGGTGAGCGTCGGCCCGAGCAAGGCGCTGTATCCCGACTCTCCGTTCCTGAACTCGTTCCTGTACGTGCCGAACGCGTATGTCGCGGGCGGCCGGACGACGTCGATCGCAATCGCCGACACGTGCAAGCCGGGGAACTGCCGGCTATACATCACGCCGGCGGGCGGCGGCATCTGGACGACGAAGAACGGCCTGGCCGGAACGCCGCACTGGGAGTACCTGGGCGGCCCGCTGGGGATCAACTCGGCCGGCGCGGTCACGATCGACTCGAATGACCCGACCGGCAAGACGGTCTACGTCGGCACCGGCGAGGCGAACATCTGCGGCTCCGGCTGCGTCGCCGGCGTCGGCATCTACAAGTCGACCAACGGCGGGCAGACGTGGACAGGCCCGCTCGGCGGCGGCGCCACCGACACGGGCAACCCGCTCGGCGGCAAGGGCGTCGCCAAGATCCTGATCAAGCCCGGCAGCCCGAACACGATCTACGCAGCGACGACGACGGCCCTCCGCGGCATGTCCGAGTCGTGCTGTGTGGGCGTCACCCGGCCGGTGCCGGGCGCGGCCAAGTGGGGGCTCTACAAGTCCACGAACAGCGGGGCGACGTGGAACTTCATCCACAACGGCTCCGCGAACGCCGCCGACTGCACGGGATCGCTCGCCGAGTTCAACAACGGCGGCACCTGCTCGCCGCGCGGCGTCCGGTCGCTCGCATTCGACCCGACCGACTCGGACATCCTCTACGCGGGCTCGTACGCACGAGGCGTCTGGCGCTCCGACGACGCGGGCGCAACCTGGACGCAGATCAAGCCGTCGCTCAACTCGGGGATCATCCAGACGCGGCCGAACCTGGCCGTCACGACCCTGCCGAACGGCAAGACCCGCATGTATGTCTACGAGGGTCACATAGGCGCCGGTGTCGGCACACCACCTGTCCCGCAACACTCGCGGCTCTTCCGCAGCGACGACGTGTCGACCGGGGTCCCGACGTTCATGGACCTGACGAGCCCCGATCCTGCACTCCCCGGCTTCGCAACCTTCAACCAGTGCACCGGGCAGTGCTGGTACGACGCCTTCGTCTATACGCCGAAGGGGCATCCGGACATGGTCTACACCGGTGGTTCCTACGTGTACGGCGAGGTGATCGCGAACAAGCGCGGCGTCGTCCTCTCGATGGACGCTGGTGTGAGCGGGACGGACATGACGTTCGACGGAACGGACTCGCTCCATCCGAACGGGCTCCATCCCGACCAGCACGACATCGTCACGAACCCGAACAACCCGCTCCAGTTCTTCGAGACGAACGACGGCGGCGTGATGCGCTCGAGCGGCCAGCCTCGTCAACCGCTCGTCGTGGTGCACGGGACCGCCGAACCGCGGACTGACGAACCCCGCGCAACTGGCTCGCTGTCAGCAGATGCTGTCGGCGATCCCCTCGAAGCTGGACGGGATCAACGACGGCCTGTCCACGCTCCAGTGGATCAAGGTGACGGCCAGCCCGCACAACCCGCAGCTGCTCCAGGGCGGGACGCAGGACAACGGTACGTGGGAGACGCCGGGGAACCCGGTGAAGTGGGAGAACACGATGATCGGTGACGGCGGCTGGAACGGCTTCGACGCCGCCAACCCGAACTTCCGCTTCCACTCGTTCTTCGACGCATCCCCGGAGGTGAACTTCGAGGGCGGCAACATCGCCACGTGGATCTCGGTCTACGACCCGCTCTTCGGGCACGCCGGCACGAACTTCTACTCGCCGATCATCAGCGACCCGGTGGAGAGCGGCTGGATGTTCGCCGGCACCGGGCGGACGGCGTACCGGACGAAGACCCACGGCCTCGGCACGATGACGATGGCCGAGGCGCAGCAGCACTGCAACTCATGGACGGGCGACTTCGCGGTCCAATGCGGTGACTGGGCCGAGCTCGGCACCGTCCGACTTACCCACGCTGATTGGGGCGACCGTGCCGGCGGCAACGTCGCTGCGGTCGAGCGGACGAAGGCCGATACGTGCGTCGGCCTGGGCCGGGACATCGACCGGCCGCGTTTTCATCACGAAGAACGTCGGCGCCGATCCGGCCGTCGGCGGTCACGTGGACGCGGCTCGACGACGACACCACGATCGATCCGGGCCGCTTCGTCTCGAGCATCTACGTGGATCCCGCAAACGGGAACCATGCGTGGATCTCGTACAGCGGCTACGGCGTGAACACGCCGGGCAGCCCGCAGCACATCGTCGAGGTGACGTACAACCCGGGCACCGGGACGTCGACGTGGGTCGACAGGTCGTACAACTTCGGCGACCTGCCCGTCAACGATCTCGTCCGGGACGACGTCACGGGTGATCTGTATGCCGGGACCGACTTCGGCGCACTGCGCCTGGCGGCCGGCACCACGACGTGGACGAACTCCGCGCCGGGGCTGCCGAACGTCGAGGTGACGAGCCTCGAGATCATCCCGGCGACGCGGATCCTTTACGCCGCGACGCACGGGCTCAGCACCTGGAGGCTGAACCTGGACTGATCGTCGGCGCTCGACCGAACGCAGAGGGGCCGCCTTCGGGCGGCCTCTCTCGTGCTTGCTAAGGAACGGGAATATCGACTTGATATCGGAGCCAAGATCGTTAAATATCCGCTCCGCTATATGGCGGGGGAGGTCTATCGCTTTCTGCTCCGGATGCCCACGCATCTGCGTGAGCGGCTCACGGACGCGACCGAGGAGTCGGGCAGGAGCCTCAACGCCGAGATCGTGAACCGGCTCGAGCAGAGCCTCGCCGATGACCCTGGCGTCGTCCGCCGCCTGGGTCTGCGGATATCCGGCGCCTGGACGGCGCCTGGGGAGCGGATAACCCGCGAGAGGAGGAGCATGTCACTCGACGTACAGGAACCCGCGCCGCGCGACGGTCGGCGGCGGCGACTCGTCATCGGGGTCACGGCGGCCGCCGCTGTCGTGCTCACGGCGGCGCTTAGTCGGCGCCGCCTTGACAATGAACCCATCGTCCAGACGGCCGCGCCGGCGTGCGCGAGGTGGAGCGCGAGCTCTCACCGGCGCTTGCGCAGAAGCTCGCGAGCGCGCAGCGAGTTCTCGCCGGCCGAGACGCAGTACGAGGGCGGCCAAGAAATGGGGGACGGCGCACTCGAGTGGCAGATGCACGCCACACCGCGCACGGACATCCCGCTCGCCGCGATCACAGGCAGTCGCGCAGGACTGGAAGACACTCAAGTCCCGCGGAAACTCAGGGGCGAAGCTCGGCGACCATGGGAAGTGGACGAACCTGGGGCCGGACAACGCGGTCTATCCGCTGAATCCGTCCCGGAACCGGTACGTCTACGTCCCGAACGAGTACGTCGCCGCGGGACGGACGTCGCACAGCGTGATCGACCCGAACTGCGGCGCGTCGAGCTGCCGCTACTGGATCGCGAACGCCGGCGGCGGAATCTGGCGAACAGACAACATCCTTCGCTTCGCAACCGAAGTGGGAGTACGTTTCGACGGAGTTCCAGCACAACAACACGGCGGCGCTGGAGCTCGATCCCGAACGATTCGACGAGCAACATGATCTATGCCGGAACCGGCGAGCCGAACACGTGCCGCAGCGGTTGTATCGCCGGCGTGGGCCTCTACAAGTCGAAGGACGGCGGCGACCACTGGAGCGGCCCGATCGGTGCGCAGTACTTCAGCGGCCGGGGTATCGGCTCGATCCAGGTCAAGCCCGGCGACTCGAAGACGATCTTCGTCGGCTCGGGGGCACAGGGCTCCCGCGGCATCAGCAGCACGTGCTGCACCGGTGTCGACCGCGGAGCGAACATCCCCGGCGCGCCGCACTTCGGGCTCTACCGGTCAACGGACGGCGGCCAGACGTTCTCGCTGGTCAGCCAGGGCAATCCCACGAACTGCACGTCAAGCACGCCGACCGAGGTGTTCCTCGGCCTGACGGCGTGCTCGCCGCGCGGTGCCCGGCGCGTCCACTTCGACCCGAACGACCCGAAAACCGTCTACGCGTCGTTCATGGCGAAGGGCATCTGGCGCTCGACGCAGAACGGCGACCCGGGCACGTGGGTGCAGATCTTCGCGCCACGCGGGCCTTCGACGAGCCCCGCCACGGGTGCGGACGTCGAGCGCGCTGAGTTCGACGTCGTCGCGCTGCCGGGCGGCGCCACGCGCATGTACGTGGGTGTCGGAAGCGGTGCAGGCCAGACCGCGAAGTTCTTCCGGAGCGACAACGCGAACGCCGAAATCCCGGCCTTCACCGAGCTGACGGACAGCACCAGCCAGGGGTTCTGCGACCCGCAATGCAACTACGACAGCTACGTCTACGTGCCGCGGAAGGCCGACGGGGCGGCTCACGACCCAAACACCGTCTACCTGCTCGGCGACAACGAGTACAACGAGGCCGGGCTGGGTGCCTCGAACGGACGCGCCGTGCTGCTCTCGACGGACGCAGGCGAGTCCTTCACGGACATGACCTACGACGCGACGGACGACCTCCAGCCGCACGGCATCCATCCCGACCAGCACTCGATCGTCACGAATCCCGCCGACTGGAAGCAGTTCGTCGAAACGGGTGACGGCGGCGTCGTCCGCTCGAACGGCAACTTCGTCGACGACTCGGCGGACTGCGCGTCCGTCGTCGTGCCTTCCTCGAACCCTGCGACCACGGCGGCGCGAATGGCTCTCTGCCAGGCGGTCACCAAGCGGATCCCGGAGCGCATCGAGTCCGTCAACAAGGGACTCAACACGCTCCACTTCTACCAGGTGGCCTTCAACCCGAACCGGCCCGGCGAGCTGGCCGGCGGCGCGCAGGACAACGGCTCGTGGATGCGGGTTCCTGGGACGAAGACGTGGATCGAGACGTTCGTTGCTGACGGCGCCTACAACGGCTTCGACGCCGCGGACGCGAACTACTCGCTGCTGTCGTGGCAAGGTGGAGCGCTCGCTGCTCTCGACGAGCCGCGGAACCAGCAAGCCGGGTTCTTCATCGCGGACACTCTGCTGACGCTTGGCGCGGCGCCGTTCCGCTACCCACGTGAGGCCGCGGCGTTCATCGCTCCGACGCTGTTCCACCCGAACATCAGCAAGCTGATGTTCACGGGACGCGAGCACGTGTTCCGCTCACTGAACGGCGGCGTCAACCCGGCCTTCCCGTACGCGAAGGTGAAGGAGCACTGCAACCTCTGGACCGGCGACGGGGACATCGACGAGATCGGCGGCTATGTGCCGAGCGTCGACGTCTGCGACGACTGGAAGCCGATGGGCGATCCTGGCCATGCCGGCCGGCTCACCTATGGACCGGACGCGCTCTGTCCGAACCGCGGCGAACACGAATCCGAACCAGTTCTGGACGGTCCCGTGCCCGGGCCCGTACATCCGTGGGGTGAGGACCGCTCCGGCGGCCACATCTCGATGAATGCGCCGGCCCCCTCGGACAGGAACGTCGTCTGGGCCGGGACGAGCGGGGGCCGGCTGTTCATCACGACGAACGCCGGCGCGTCTGACGCGTCGACCATCGTGTGGAAGCGGATCGACACCACCTCCTCGGTCGATCCGGCGCGGTATCCGTCGGACATCTACGTCGACCCGTCGGATCCGTTCCACGCGTACATCACGTACAGCGGGTACAACCACGTCACGCCGGACACGCCTGGCCATATCTTCGAGGCCAGGTTCAACCCGTCGACGGGCGTGCTTTCCTTCACGCGCTCGACGGCTCCGGCTCCGCACGCAGTGGGCGATCTGCCTGTCGGCACGATCGAGGTGGACGAGCGGAAAGGCGTCCTCTACGCCGGCACGGACTTCGGCGTGATCAAGCGGGTGAATGCCAAGACCGGTTGGACGCTGGTCTGCGCCCGGCCTTCCGACCACGACGATCCCCCACCTGACCATCGATCCGGAAAGCCGCGTCCTGTACGTCGCGACGCACGGCTTCGGCGCCTGGCAGCTCAAGCTGTCCGTAGTCAATCGCGCCAGGTAGCACGACGAAGGGCCGCCTCCGGGCGGCCCTTCGCGTTCCCTAGGGAACGGCGCAGCTGAACTGCGAGTAGCTCACGGAAGTGCGGCTCCCCTTGGAACCGGTCGCCGTGATCGTGAAGCCCTTGCAGGGATCGACTGCGGAACCGGACCGTGAAGGTGCCCTTTGCCGATGCCCGCACCCGCCTCACGGGCACGCCGGTGAGGCGGACGACCTCGCCGCTCCTGAAGCCGGCGCCGGCGACGATCGTCGTCGGGATCACCCGCTTGATCATGAGCCGGGCCGTGCTGTGCGCGGCCGGGGCCTTCTGGACCTCCCCCAGTCCCGTCTGCGGCACCGCGCCACCGGCGCTGAAGAGCGTCATGCTCCCGAAGTAGACGAGGAGGGCGAGCAAGAGCATCATCGTTAGTACGCCACCGCCCCACGTCCCGTCACAGCCGCATGGCGCTGCTCGTCGGCCCGGTAGCTGGAGCGGACGAGCGGACCGGCGAAGACGGAGCCGAAGCCCAGTGCCTCGCCCTGCTCCCGGAACCAGCGGAACTCGTCCGGGTGCACCCAGCGGTCGATCTTCGCGTGCTTGTCGGAGGGCTGGAGGTACTGGCCGATCGTGACCACGTCCACGCCGTTCTGTCTCAGGTCGCGCATCGTGTCGACCACCTCGTCGTTCGTCTCACCCAGCCCGACGATGATGCCCGACTTCGTCATCACGTTGTAGCCGGCGAGCTCTTTGGCGCGGCGGAGGAGCCAGAGCGCCTTGTCGTAGGACGCCTTGGCGCCGCGCATCCTCCGGTGGAGGCGGCGGACGGTCTCGATGTTGTGGTTGAAGACCTCGGGGCGCTCGGCCAGAACGGTGCGCAGCGCCTCCTCCTCGGCGCCGAGGAAGTCGGGCGTGAGGACCTCGACCCCGGCGCTCGGGAGCTTGTGTTTCAAGGCACGAATGGTGGCCGCGAAGTGCCCGGCCCCGCGGTCGGGAAGGTCGTCGCGGTCGACCGAGGTGACGACGACGTGTTCGAGCTTCATCTTCGCCGCCGCGTTCGCGAGCCGGAGCGGCTCGAGCGGGTCCGGCGGATGCTCCGGCTTGCCCGAGTTGACGTAGCAGTAGCGGCAGGCGCGGGTGCAGGTGTCGCCGAGGATCTGGAACGTCGCCGTGCCGCGGCCCCAGCACTCGGAGATGTTCGGGCAGCGCGCCTCCTCGCAGACGGTGACGAGGCCGGCGCCGTGGAGCAGCTTCTTGACGTCGAAGTACTGCGAGTCTGCGCTCGGCGCGCGAACCTTCATCCAGGGAGGCCGACGAGGCCTGTTGGCGACGGGCAGCGACTTCACGCCGGGAAGTGTAAGGCGAGAGCGCTCGCGGTCGGCGAGCGGGGCTAAGCTCGCCGGATGCCCGAGGCGCCCCTACGGGAGACGAAGTTCGGGCTGGTCGCAGACGTCGATGGCTGGTTCGTCGTCAATGCGCGCGAGGCCCGGTGGCGCGACTCCGGGCCGTTCGGCGTCTACTGCGACTTCGAGGGCAAGCGGCCCTTTCGTCAGCTCGGGCTCAACATCAGCGTCCTCGAGCCGGGCCAGAGTCTCGGCTACTACCACCGCGAGAACGGCCAGGAGGACTTCCTCGTGCTGGCCGGCACGTGCGTCCTGATCGTCGAAGACGAGGAGCGGCAGCTCGAGGCGTGGGACTTCGTGCACTGCCCACCCGGGACGCCGCACATGATCGTGGGCGCGGGGGATGGGCCTAGCGTCGTGCTGGCGGTTGGTGCGCGCGGGCTCCCGCGGAAAGGCCTCGTCTACCTTCCGTCCGAGACGGCCAGGAAGCACGGCGTCTCGGTCGACGAGGAGACGACGAAGCCCTCCGAGGCCTACGCCGACTTACCGAAGTCGAGCCGCGTGTCCTACGGCGGCTGGCTGCCGTTCTGACGCAAGCGCGAGGGACTGTCCGAGGGACTGTCCCTCGGACGCGGCCCGCAGGGACGCGTCCTTCGCGCCACGGGTGCGCCGCAAGAGTGACGAAACGCGAGCGGCCGGCCTCCTCGGTCGCGGGTTCTCATAGGTTTGGCCATGACCGGGCCGCCCGGCCAGCCGGCCGGGACCGGCAGGCAGGACGAGAGCGCCTGGTGGCGCGCGGTCCCGCTCGGAGCTAGACGGCGAGCTTCTCGTGCGCCCGCTGCGGCCAGGGGCCGTGGCCGTCCTCGGCCGGCTCGAGCTTCAGGTCGAAGACCTCCCCGAGCGCCGTCGCGGCGTGCGGGCGAACCTCGTCGACCGAGATCGGCCGGCCGAGCTCCCGCGCGAGCGTCGTGAACGCCGTGTCCTCGAGGCCGCAGGCCGTGATCCACTCCGTGAACGGCGCAGGGTCGAGGTCGACGTTCAGCGCGTAGCCGTGCGTCGTGACCCACTTCGAGATGTGGACGCCGATCGAGGCGATCTTTCGCGGCGGGCGCTCGAGCCAGATCCCCGTCAAGCCTTCGATCCGGGTCGCCTCCACCCCGACCGCGCCGATCGTCCGGATCAGCGCCTCCTCGAGGTCACGGCAGTACCTCTTCACGTCCTGTCCATGCCGTGTGAGGTCGAAGATCGGGTAGCAGACGAGCTGCCCGGGCCCGTGGTAGGTGGACTTGCCGCCCCGGTCGGTCTCGACGACCTCGACCTCGGCGCCCTCCGGGATGTGGAGCTCACCCTCGTCCGTCCGCCGCCCGAGGGTGACGACCGGCGGGTGCTCGAGCAGGACGACGGTGTCGGGGATCGTCCCCTGCGCAACATCAGCGGCGAGCGCGCGCTGCAGCTCCCAGGCCTCGAGGTACGGCACCCGGCCGAGCTCGACGAGGTGGCCCGGCCTCACGCGCTCCGCACCTCGTTCCGCGGGAGCCCGTCGTCGGGGAGCGTCTCCCAGGCTGCGATCGACCGGACGTAGTTGTGGAACTCCGGCCTCTGCTCGAGTCCATCGTCGATCGCGCTCAGCCGAACACTGCATTCCTCCGACTCGGGCCAGCCGCCGCCGAACAGGTTCGAGCCGCAGCGCGAGCAGAACGTCTTCGCGCTCCCCTCGTCCGGCTGATAGGTCGTGAGGAGCTCGCGCCCCTGCGTGACCTGGATCCATTCGCTGCGAGCGCGCCCGTTGGCGGTTCCGCCCCCGCCCGAGATTCGCTTGCACGACGTGCAGTGGCAGAAGGAGGCGACAGTGAACGGCTCGCTGACCTCGAAGCGGACCCCGCCACACCAGCAGCTGCCCCGCATGGCGCTCATGTGCCGACGAACATCCAGCGGTGGCCCTCGAGGTCCTCGGCGCGATAGCGGAGGCCGTCGGGGCCCTCCTCGACCGGTGAGAGCATGCGAGCCCCGGCCGTCTCGGCCTGCGCAAAGTGCGCTTTCACATCGTCGACGTGGACGAGCAAGCCGTCGACGACCCAGGGGACGCTCGACCAGCGAGCCGCCGCCTCGCATTCCTCGCGATGGCGCTTCGGTGAGACGTAGTCGGGAGTCGGGTTTGCGACGTAGATCGACGCGTCCGCACCGACGCGCAGCTCTGCGTGGGTGACGCGGCCGTCCTCCGTGTACCGCTCGTCTGCGACCTCCTCGAAGCCGAACGCGCTGGTCAGCCAGTCGATCGCGGCTGCCGCGTCCTCGTACGCCACCATCGGGACGACGGTCTGCCCCATCGCGCTAGTAGTCGGACTCGCCCCAGCTCTCGAGCTTCTGCTTGAGCGACTGGAGGAACCTTCCGGCGAGGGCGCCGTCGACGAGCCGGTGGTCGTACGTGAGGGTCAGGTTCATGATCGGCCGGATCGCGATCACGTCCTTGCCGAGCTCGTCCTGGGCGACCCACGGCCGCTTGACGACGGCGTAGGTGCCGAGGATCGCGGCCTGCGGCTGGCTGATCACCGGCGTTCCGTGGAACGTGCCGTAGCCGCCGGGGTTGGTGATCGTGAACGTGCCGCCCTGCACCTCGTCCGGCGAGAGCTGCTTGTTCCGGGCGCGCTCGGCGATGTCCGTGACTGCCTGGGCCATTCCGAGGAGGTTCAGGCCTTCCGCGTGCTTGACGACCGGGACGATCAGGCCCTTCCCGTCGGCGAGCTCGACCGCGAAGCCGAGGTTGACGAAGTTGCGCGTGACGATCTTGTCGCCGCGGATCTCGCCGTTGATCCACGGGTACTCGCGCAGCGTCTCGGTGACGGCGCGCGCGACGAAGATCAGGTACGTCGGGTTGACGCCGTAGCTCTTCTGGACTCGGGCTTGAGCTTGTTGCGGATCTCCACCACGCGCGACATGTCGACCTCGATCGCGCTCGTGACGTGTGCCGAGGTGTCGAGCGAGCGGCGCATGTGCTCGGCGATGCCCTTGCGCATCGCGGTCATCGGCTCCTCGTTCTCGCCCGTCTCGAGCTCGGCGGCGGGTGCCGGCGCCGGAGCCGGCGTGGGCGGGCTGGGCTGGTGCCGGAGCCTCCGGCGGTGGGGCCGGCTGCGCGGGCGCCTCGGCGGGCGCCGCGGCCTGAGGTTCCGGCTGTGGCGCGGGCTCGGCCGCCGGCTGGGCGGCCTGCCCGCCGGACTCGACGAAGCCGAGAATGTCCTTCTTGGTCACCCGTCCGCCGCGACCGGTGCCCGGCACCTGGGAGACGTCGACCCCGTGCTCGGACGCGATCCGCGCGACCACAGGGGAGACGAAGCTCTTCGCGTCGCCGTTCGCGGCTTGATCGGCCGGGGCGGGCGCCTCCGCGGGAGCGGGGGCTTCCGCGGGCGTCGCGTCAGGCTCCTGTTGGGTCGGTGTCTCGGCGCTCGCTGCCGCCTCGCTCTCGGCGGCTGCCTCGGCGGTCGCCGGCTCGGGCGGAGCCTCCTCGGCCGCGGGCGCCGCGCCGTCGCTGGACTCGGCCGGAGCCGCGCCGGCCTCGCCGATCACGGCGAGGCGGGTGCCGACATCGACGGTCTCGCCCTCCTGGACGAGGATCTGCTGCACGACGCCGGTGCCGGGGCTCGGCACCTCGGTGTCAACCTTGTCGGTCGAGATCTCGAGCAGCGGCTCGTCGGCCTGGATCTCCTCGCCTTCCTGCTTGAGCCACTTCGTGATCGTCCCCTCGGAGACCGACACGCCCATCTGGGGCATCACGACGTCGACAGCGGTGGGAGTGGCCATCAGCGCCTCCTAGTACTCAGCCAGTTCTCGCAGTCCTGCGACGACGTCGTCGACCTGGGGATGAACGCCTTCTCGAGCGGCGGCGAGAACGGCACGGGCGTGTCGGGCGCCGCGATCCGCTTGATCGGGGCGTCGAGGTGCTCGAACGCCTCCTCGCCGATCGTGGCGGCGATCTCGCCGCCGAAGCCGCCGGTGCGCGTGTCCTCGTGGAGGACGAGCACCTTCGACGTCTTCTGCGCGCTGTCGAGCACCGCCTTGCGGTCCCACGGGATGATCGTCCGCAGGTCGAGGATCTCGACGGAGACATCGTCCTGCTCGAGCTGCTGCGCCGCCTCGTCGGCCGTGTAGACCATGGCGCCCCAGGTCACGACGGTGATGTCCTCGCCCTCGCGGTGGATCCGCGCCTTGCCGAAGGGCGTCGTGTAGCGCTCCTCCGGCACCTCCGCCTTGATCCGGCGGTAGAGGTGCTTGTGCTCGAAGTACAGGACCGGGTTCGGATCCTCGATCGCGCTGATCAGCAGGCCCTTGGCGTCCTCCGGCGTCGCCGGGCAGACGACCTTCAGGCCGGCGATGTGCGCGAACGAGCTCTCCGGGTTCTGCGAGTGGAACGGTCCGCCCGAGAAGCCGCCGCCCGACGGGAGCCGGACGACGATCGGCACCGGCGTTCCGGCCCGGTAGAACTGCTTGGCCGCGACGGTCACCGAGTTGGTCCCAGGCACAGGAGATGAAGTCGGCGAACTGCATCTCGGCGACCGGCCGCATGCCCATGATCGCCGCGCCCGTGCAGCCGCCGACGATCGCGGTCTCGGAGAGCGGCGCGTCGATCACGCGCCAGGGCCCGAACTCCTCCTGGAAGCCGAGCGTGACCTTGAAGGCGCCGCCGTAAACGCCGACGTCCTCGCCGATCACGAAGACGCGGTTGTCGCGGCGCATCTCCTGGCGGAGGCCGTCCGAGATCGCCTGCAGATAGGTCAGTTCTGCCATTACTTGTGGTGGGGCGTGTCGAGGTCCTCGGGTCGCGCGAACACCTTGTCCGTGACCGAAGAGGGATCCGGTAGCGGCGAACTGTCGGCCCGCTCGATCGCCTGGGTGAGCGTCCGCTTGACGCCGGCAGCGACCTCGTCCTCCTCCTCGTCGGTCATCTCCGCGTTCTCGCGGAGCCAGCTGCGGAACCGCTCGATCGGATCGCGCTTCGCCCACTCCTCGAAGAGCTCCTTCGGGACGTAGAACGCGTCGTCGTGGACGGCGTGCCCTTCCATGCGGAGGGTCATCGACTCGATCAGCGTGGGGCCGCCGCCGTCTCGCGCCTTCTCGATCGCCCGCTTGGCCTCGCGGTAGACGGCGAGCACGTCGGTGCCGTCGACGACTACGCCGTCGAACCCGTACGCGGCAGCGCGGTCGGCGAGCGTCTCGCACGCGTACTCGAGGTGCGTCGGCGTCGAGTAGGCCCACTGGTTGTTGTCACAGATAAAGACGATCGGCAGGCGCCGGACGCCCGCCATGTTCATCCCCTCGTGCGCGTCGCCGCGCGCCGAGGCTCCCTCGCCGAACCAGGAGACGGCGACGCGCCGCTCCTCCCGGATCCGGAAGGCGAGCGCGCAGCCGACCCCGACCGGCAGCATCGCGGGCAGGTGGCTGACCATCGCGAGCAGCCCGAGCTGGGAGTCGGCCATGTGGACGTTGCCGTCGCGGCCGCGCGTCGGGCCGTCCTCGCGGCCCATGTACTGCGCGAAGATCCGCCAGGGCTCGACACCGCGTGTGACGTGGACGCCCATGTCACGGTGGAGCGGGGTGCCGACGTCCTCGCCGCCCATCGCGGTCGCGATGCCGACAGAGGAAGCCTCGTTGCCGCGGCCCGTGTAGAAGGAGCCGGGGATCTTCCCCTGCTTGTAGAGGATGTGCCCGCGCTCCTCGATCCCGCGCGTGAGGAGCATGTTGCGGTAGATCCCGAAGAGGTCCTCGCGGTCGAGGCCCGCCTCGCGGATCTCGTTCAGGGAGGAGACGGGCTCGGCTTCCCGGGCGATCGCCATGCGCGTCGGACTTTAACGGTCGCAGGTCGAGGGCTAGTCTCCTTCCGTGGGCAAGGCGTCGAACTGGCTCAAGGAGGAGCGTCGAAAGACCCTGGG
The DNA here is from genome assembly GCA_963798935.1 of uncultured Actinomycetes bacterium. Lineage (GTDB taxonomy): Bacteria > Actinomycetota > Thermoleophilia > Gaiellales > Gaiellaceae > JACDAN01. The sequence goes on along the minus strand of CAWCVG010000015.1, from coordinate 42,841 downwards.
CGACTGGGTCTCCGTCTGCCTCGGCTGCGGCTTCGCGCAGCGCTACTTCGAGGAGTGGGAGGCCGATCTGCCCGCCGCCTGCCCTCAGTGCGAAGGCGAGATGCGCTGGCGCTGCCCCTCCTGCGCGGCGCGCTTCACGTCGGCGTTCACCGTGGAGTGCGAGGCGTGCGGTGAGGAGATCCGTCCGCGCGAGCTCTTCGGCACGGCGATCCGGAAGCCTTGAACAACCTGTTGCAAAGGGTCAGAGTGGGCTCCTCGAATGAGAACGAAGAGCGTTCTGTGCCTGGGTGCTGCGGCGCTGGCCGCGCTCCTCGCCGCCACCTCCGTTGACAGCGCCCAGCCTCGGGCTCCCCGATTCCTCGTCACGATCTCGGGCACCCAACACTTCGAGTGGACGCTCGAGCAGACGAATCCAAGCTCCTGTTCGTTCAAGGCGCAGGGAGAGCAGTCGGAGACGTTCGGAACGTCCCGGCCCGTAAAGGTGATCGCGCCGCCCGCCCGCATTCGGGCGGACAGGTACAAGGAGTTCCAGGCGTTCAACGGACGCGGGTGGGGACGTGTGGTGCCGCTCCAGGGCACGGAGATGCGGACGTACCAGGTCCTGCGAGCTGCGGCCGGCGATTGCGTGCCGCCGGAGCTCCGCAGTGACTGTCGCGGGACGAATCCGCTCGTCCGAGGCGCCGGCGTTGCGCTCATGAGGGACCGGCGCAAGGTCGCGCTCCACGTCCCCGTCGCCACGCCGTGGATCTCGCGCAGACCGAGCGTCTGCGACATCCGGCTCTTCGACCTTCGCAACTTCTTCCTCAGCGCGGTCTTCGGACTGAACGAGTACAGGGCCGTCCTGGGAGGCACCTTCGAGAACCGTCGTGCGAAGACCCTGCGGGTCGCGTTCAGCGCGCGCTACTGCGTCGACCCATCGCAGTCGAGTGACTTCGAGATCTTCCTCGCGACGAGCTGCCGCCCGCCTTCGCCTGGGAGACGAGGGCCGGTCCTGACCGGCAACCTTCGGGCCGACTGGACGGCCACGTTCAAGAGAACGCGCTAGCCCGCTTTGATCGCGGAGAACCGAATCACCGTGACGGTGGCGTCCGCGTCGATCGGCCTGTTGTAGAGCTGGCCGAGGAAGTCCTGCATCTCCTCGGGCCGCCGGATCTCCGGGTTGTCGTGCTCGATCTCGCGCGGTGAGAGCTCGGCGATCGTCTTCACCTCGACCTTGTCGATGACCGCGTCGAAGATCTTGTCGCGCGGGCTGTACCGGGCGCCGGCGAGAACCTGGACGATCATCCCCTTCTTGTATTTGGCCGACTTGTCGCCCAGGCGGATGGTCGCCGTCTTGCGGCGGCTGCGCAGCTGGTCGGCCACGATCGGCGAGTAGAAGTTCAGGGCGTACATCGGTTCCGGCACCGAGGTCGCAGGATCATACGGCTTCCTCCTGGAGGGCGGTCAGTGCCTTTTCAGCAATCTCGCGCTCGCTCCTGTAAGCGAGGAGCCGCGGCGCCTCCTCGAGCGGGAGCCAACGCGCCTCGTCCACCTCGTGGCGGAACGCCTCCGGGACATCATCGATCCGGCCGCGACGGTAGCGGAGGAGGTAGAAGCTCACGATCTTGAAGATTCGCTGCCCGCCGCGCGTGTATACGTAGCGGACGTCGCCCAGCTTCCCGGCCGAGACCGCCTCGATCCCGGTTTCCTCCGCGACCTCCCGCACGGCCGTCCCCTCCGGGTCCTCGCCGCGGCCGATGTTTCCCTTCGGGAGGGCCCAGAGGCCCTCGGGCCTGCCGCCGGGCCGGATCGCGGCCAGCCACCATCTGCCGCGGAAGCGGCGAACGAGGACGCCGCCGGCCGAGAACTCGCGCTCCATATGAGGCTTTGTAACAAAGTGGTGCCCGGAAAGCTTGCCGGGCCACCGAATCCCCGTTACAATGCCCCGGCACTCTCCCCCCACGAGTGCCAGAAGCTGTCACAAAGTTCTCGAGAAACAGGAGGTCGGTTGATGGATTTGCAGCCGCTTGGCGACCGTCTCATCGTTGAGGTCCTCGACGAGGAGGAGCAGACGGTCAGCGGGATCGTGCTGCCCGACACCGCGAAGGAGAAGCCGCAGCGCGGCCGTGTCCTCGCGGTGGGCCCGGGCACGCGTGACGAAGACGGAGAGTTCGTCGGCATGGAAGTCGCCGAGGGCGACGAGATCGTCTTCTCGAAGTACGGCGGGACGGAGATCAAGGTCGGGAGCGACGAGTACCTGATCCTGCGCGAGTCGGACGTCCTGGCGAAGGTGGCGGGCGCCGTCAAGAAGTCCGCCGGCAAGAAGAAGGAAATGGCGGGCGCAAGCGCCTGACCCACCGAACAGACGGAGGAACTGAATGGCACACAAGGAGCTGAAGTTCGGCGAGGAAGCGCGTCGCGCGCTCGAGCGCGGCGTCAACATCCTCGCGGACGCAGTCAAGGTCACACTCGGCCCTAAGGGCCGCTACGTCGTCCTGGACAAGAAGTTCGGCGCGCCGACGATCACGAACGACGGCGTCACGATCGCGCGTGAGATCGAGGTCGAGGACGTGTTCGAGAACCAGGGCGCCCAGCTCGTCCGCGAGGTCGCCACGGCGACGAACGACGTCGCCGGCGACGGGACGACCACGGCCACGGTTCTCGCCCAGGCGATCGTCCGCGAGGGCCTGAAGAACGTCGCAGCGGGCGCGAACCCGATGGGGATCAAGCGCGGCATCGAGTCGGCGGTCGAGTCGGTCGTCGAGAACCTCAAGAAGCAGTCGAAGGAGATCTCGGGCAAGGAGGACATCGCCCGGGTTGCCTCCATCTCGTCGCGCGAGCGGGAGATCGGCGACGTCATCGCCGAGGCGATCGACAAGGTCGGCAAGGACGGCGTCGTGAACGTCGAGGAGGGGCAGACCTTCGGCCTCGAGCTCGAGTTCACCGAGGGCATGCAGTTCGACAAGGGCTATCTCTCGCCGTACATGGTCACTGACCCCGAGCGGATGGAGGCCGTGCTCGACGATCCGTACATCCTGGTTGCGAACCAGAAGATCGGGGCCGTCAAGGACGTCCTCCCGGTGCTCGAGCAGGTGATCCAGGCGGGACGCCCGCTGCTCATCGTTGCCGAGGACGTGGAGGGCGAGTCGCTCGCCACGATCGTCGTCAACAAGCTGCGCGGCACGTTCACGGCCGTCGCGGTCAAGGCGCCGGGCTTCGGCGACCGCCGCAAGCGGATGCTCGAGGACATCGCGATCCTCTCGGGTGCCGAGGTGATCACCGAGGAGATGGGCCTCAAGCTCGAGAACACGAAGCTCTCGCAGCTCGGAAAGGCTCGCCGTGTCGTGATCGACAAGGACTCGACCACGATCATCGACGGAGCCGGCGACTCGGACGGCATCAAGGCTCGGATCAAGCAGCTGAAGGCCGAGATCGAGAACACCGACTCGGACTTCGACCGCGAGAAGCTCCAGGAGCGGCTCGCGAAGCTGGCCGGCGGCGTCGCCGTCATCAAGGTCGGCGCTGCGACCGAGACCGAGATGAAGGAGAAGAAGCACCGCGTCGAGGACGCCGTGCAGGCGACCCGGGCCGCCCTCGAGGAGGGCATCGTTCCGGGCGGCGGCGTGGCGCTCCTGAACGGAGCCGAGTCGATCAAGCTCGACAAGCTCGAGGGCGACGACCGCACCGGTGCGTCGATCGTCGTGAGGGCGCTCGAGGAGCCGATCCGCCAGCTCGCCGCGAACGCGGGCCTCGAGGGCTCGGTCGTAGTCGACAAGGTCCGCAATGCCGCTGCGGGGCACGGACTGAACGTCGACACCGGCGAGGTCGAGGACCTGGTCAAGGCCGGGATCATCGACCCGACGATGGTGACCCGGTCGGCGCTGCAGAACGCTGCGTCGATCGCGAAGAACATCCTGACCACCGAGGCCGTCGTGGCCGAGCCGCCGGAGAAGCAGCCGGCCGGCGCCGGCGCGGGCATGCCGGACATGGGCGGGATGATGTAGCGAGCCCCCGGGCTCACTGCTTCAAACGGAGGCCGGCGCAAGCCGGCCTCCGTCGTTTCAACTCATGTCTCCGTGCCTGGCCGAGCCATGGCCGTTGCGCCACGACGAGTGTCAGACACTCGTCATGGCTCCGGGGGACAGGTGGCACGGCCTGGTTGCGCGGTCGGCTTGGCCGTTCCGGCCAGCAACGAGCGTGGGAGTGCGGACGTGTCCAGCCCTGCCCGAACCGGTCAGGTGCTCGGACACGTCACCTGGAAAAGAAGTGACCGGTAGCACGGTCTGGTGCCTGGCACCAGGACACCGCCCGAAGGGACACGTCGGGCCGCGCTTTAGACGCGCTGGAGGTGCGTGTCCTTGAAGGCTGTCGGGTACTTCAGGCCGTAACCGAGGAGCCGGTCCACGCCGATGTGCGTGAGCCACACGAGCGCCACAGCGACGCCCCAGTCGGAATCCCAGAGAAAGGATGCGGTCCCGAGCGCGATCGGCAAGACGAGGTTGTGCAGGAGGTTGTACGCGGCCGCGCCAACCGAGGGGCCCAGCGCGTACGCAGCAAACGCGAGGTCGGGAGCGAGCGCGAGGAGCGCGAACAGCCACCAGCTGTGATCCCCGTCGACGAACAGCGCTACGGCGCCGGCGCCGATCGCAAGCCCTTCGAGTCGAAGCAGCAGGCGGACACTCATCTGAACACCTCCGCGAGAAAGAAAGAGACCGGCTGGGGAGCCGGTCTCAGTCTCTCAGGTGGAGCGACCCGAGAAGGGTCGCCTCCTGAGGGGGTGGGTGAGGTGGACCCGGTATCGGCGCTCACTGAGACCCCCTCACTCCCTCGAACAGGGGAAAGCGCTCAACCTAGAAGCCGTACCGCTCCTCTTTCCAGAAGTCCGCTTCGTTGTGGTAGCCGAGGCGCTCCCAGAAACCCGGCTCGTCGTGGTCGAGCAGCTCGATGCCTCGGAGCCACTTGGCGCTCTTCCAGAAGTAGCGCTTGGGGATCACGAGCCGGAGCGGCCAGCCGTGCTCGGGCGTGAGCGGCTCGCCGTCGGCCTCGTAGGCGAGTAACGCCTCGTCGTCCTCGAGCGCCGACAGCGGCACGTTCGCGGTGAAATCCTGCTCCGCATGCGCGACGACGTACCGGGCGCTCGGCCTTGGTTGCACGACCTTCGCGAGCTCGCTCCAGTGGACGCCCTTGAAGCTCGTGTCGAAGCGGCTCCAGCGCGTGACGCAGTGAATGTCGGTCGTGATCTCGCGCGCGGGCAGCGCGGTGAGCTCCTCCCAGGAGAGCGTGATCGGATTCTCGACCTCGCCGAAGACCCTGAAGTCCCAGGCGGCCAGGTCCGTGTTGGGCACGGTTCCGGCATGGAGGACGGGCCACTTCTCGGTCAGGTACTGGCCGGGCGGAAGGCGGTCCGGGTCGTAGCCGGCCTCCTCCACCTTGCGCATCGCCCGCGACCGGAACATCGATTCCTACACTAGTTCGCATGGAGATCGTGACGCCGACGGCTGCGCTCCGCCCGCGCGACTACGTCGCCGTCCGTGGACCGGACGCCGCGGACTTCCTCGATCGCATGCTCTCGAACGAGGTCGCGAAGGCGCCTTGCGAGGCGCTGCTTCTGACACCCAAGGGCCGCGTGATCGCGCCGATGACCGTGGTCCGTCGCGGTGAGGGCGACTTCCTGCTCCTGACCGAGCCCGGTCTCGGCGCCACGCTCGAGGCAGCGCTCAGGCGCGCCCGCTTCGCGGCGAAGGTCGAGATCGAGCCGGAGGAACACACGTCGCTCGTCGTCTTCGGTGAGGTCGTCGGCATCCCGAACATCGAGTACGGGGCTCCGGCCGTCGAAGTGCTGGACGCCGGGCCGCCGGCCGAGGTCGTTGCGGACGTGGACCTGGAGCGCATGCGGATCCTGGCGCGCCGCCCGCGCTGGGGCAGCGAGATCGACGATCGCGTGCTCCCCGCGGAGGCCGGGCTCGACGAGACCCACATCAGCTTCGCCCCGGAGAAGGGTTGCTACCCCGGGCAGGAGCCGGTCGCGCGGCTCCACTACCGCGGGAAGGCGAACAGGGAGCTCCGCGTCCTCGAGGTCGAGGGAGCTCCGGCTCCTGAGACCGAGGTCTTCGACGGCGAGAAGGCCGTCGGCCGGGTCACGAGCTCGGTCCCCGGCCTCGCCCTCGCCTACGTCCGCACGGCGGTGCCCCTCGACACGGCGCTCACGGTCGACGGCGCGCCTGCCAGGAACCGCTGACGATGTCGAGCCTGCTGCTCGTCGTCGACAGCTCCGACATCCATGTGGGGAAGGTTGAAGAGGTGAAGGCGGGGGTGGACGACCTCGTCGCGTTCGTCGAGGAGAACGAGGCCGAGCCACTCGCGTACGACATCTATTTCGACGAGGCGGGCACGCGGATGACGGTCGTCCAGATCCACCCGGACTCGGCGTCGCTGGAGCGCCACCTGACGGTCGCCGGGCCCGTCTTCCGCAGATTCGACCTGCTGAAGCGTCACGAGAGGTCGAGGTGTACGGCGACGCGAGCGAGGCCGCGCTCGAGCAGATCCGAGGCGAGCATGCTGGGGGACGCCCGGGTCACGACCTCTACGCCAGCGCTCCGACGCGTCTATCCGTGGAAGCAGCCTGCGTGGCCATCGAGCGCACCCGGAGTTTGAAGTGGTCCGATCATCGCAGCGCTGATACCTCGGCCAGAGCAGGTCGCTATCGCGCCGGTGAGCGGCTTCGCGATGCGCTCGAGCTCATCCACCGACCTCGTCGCAGCGGCGCCCGGAGCGTCGATCTCCGGCCCGTCGATAAGTGGTGCGCAGCAGCTATTCAGGCGTCAGCGCCGTGTCCGATGCAGAGATTCGGAGGATGCGCCCGGCACGATTCGAACGTGCGACCTCGCCTCCGCAGGGCAGCGCTCTATCCCCTGAGCTACGGGCGCTCGGCGGCCAGTGTAGCGGCGACGACCGCGTAGGTTCCCCGCCGCATGGCGGACTTCGGGAAGACGATCGCCGATGCCTACGAGTTCGAGGGCGAGTGGCTCGACCTCGGCCGCGCCGTCCACGAAGGCCAGCTGGTCGAGGAGGCCGCCGTCCGACTCCCGCTCGCGACCTCCAACCGGCACGGGCTGATCGCAGGCGCGACGGGAACCGGGAAGACGCGCACGCTCCAGCTGCTCGCCGAGCAGCTCTCGGCGGCGGGTGTCCCTGTGGTCGCCGCGGACATGAAGGGCGATCTCTCCGGGATCTCGCAGCCGGGCGAGGCAGGCGGCCCTGCGGAGAAGCGCGCGGCCGAGCTCGGGCAGGAGTGGGAGCCGCAGGGCTTCCCGACCGAGTTCCTGTCGGTCGGCGGGATCGGCCCGGGCGTGCCCGTCCGCGCAACCGTCTCGGACTTCGGCCCGCTGCTGCTCGCCAAGATCCTCGAGGCGAACGAGACCCAGGAGCAGAGCCTCTCGCTCGTCTTCCGGTACGCGGACGAGAAGGGCCTCCCCATCCTCGACCTCGCCGACCTGCGCGCCCTGCTTGCGTTCTTCGACTCGGACGAGGGCAAGGCCGAGCTCAAGGGGATCGGCGGAGTCTCGTCAGCCACGATCGGCGTCCTGCTCCGCTCGCTCGTCCAGCTCGAGGACGGCGGTGGGACGGAGTTCTTCGGCGAGCCGCAGCTCGACCTCGCCGACCTCCTGCGCGTGGCCCCCGACGGCCGCGGGATCATCTCGTGCCTCGAGCTGCCGGCCGTCCAGGACAAGCCCAAGCTGTTTTCGACGGTCCTCATGTGGCTGCTCGCCGAGCTCTTCGAGCAGCTGCCCGAGGTCGGCGACGTGCCGAAGCCGAAGCTCGTCTTCTTCTTCGACGAGGCGCATCTGCTCTTCGCGGACGCGACGGACGCCTTCCTGGACTCGGTCGTGCAGACGGTCAGGCTCATCCGCTCGAAGGGAGTCGGCGTCTTCTTCATCACGCAGACTCCGAAGGACATCCCTGCCGACGTGCTGGCGCAGCTCGGCAACCGGATCCAGCACGCACTCCGCGCGTTCACGCCTCAGGACGCGAAGGCGCTGAAAGCGAGCGTCTCCACCTACCCGACCTCGGAGTTCTACGACCTGGAGGAGCTCCTCACGCAGCTCGGGACGGGCGAGGCCGTCGTCACGATTCTCTCGGAGAAGGGCATCCCGACGCCCGTCGTCCACACCAGGCTTCGGGGCCCGCTCGCCCACATGGAGCCGGCCGACGACGTGGACGGCGCCGCGAAGGCCTCGCCGCTCTTCGCCAAGTACGGGACGAAGATCGACCGTGAGAGCGCGAGAGAGCTGCTTGCGGCGCGGATGGAGCAGGCGCCAGAGCCGGAGGCCGAGGCGGCACCGGCACCTGCGCCTCGCCGCCGCCGGGCCGAACCGGCCGAGAGCGGAGATCCGCTCACCGACTTCCTCGGGTCGGCGCACGGGAAGCGGATCCAGCGGGAGGTCGTTCGCGGCATGTTCGGCCTGCTTCGCAAACGCCTTTAAGGAGGGTTCGGCGAAATAGCGGCTGTGCCGCCAGGCCGCGCTACTCGCCCCCAGGACTGCGTCCTCAGTCGCACCCGTATCGCAGTGGATACGGGCGCTCCCTGCGTCCTTGCCTGGGAACGACCATCGCACCCTGGCAGCGAGCGCCATTCCGCCAAACCCTCACTAGCGGAGGACCCCGCCCCGGCCGGGCGAAGCCCTACGCGTGGCGGACGTGCCGGATCAGCTCGTTCTCGATGTGGCCCGCGACCGCGAAGGGAAGCGCGACGTGACGCTTCGGCGGGCCGCGCTCGGAGCGCTCGTCGTCGTCCTCGCCCTCGGGCTCCTCAACCTCTTCGGCCAGCGCCCGGCGACGTCCGTCGCCGAAGCCGACGCGGCCACGCTCGAGGTCTATGCGCCCGAACGAGTGCGGGGCGGGCTCTTCTACGAGGCGCGGTTCACGATCGAGGCCCAAAGCGAGGTCGAGCAGGCGACGCTCGTCCTCGATCCCGGCTGGGTCGAGGGCATCACGATCAACACGGTCGAGCCGTCGCCGCTCGGCGAGGCGAGCCGCGACGGCAAGCTCGCGTTCGAGCTCGGCCGGATTCCGGCCGGCCAGAAGCACGTCTTCTACCTCCACCTCCAGGTCAACCCGACGAACGTCGGCCACCGCCCGCAGGACGTCCGGCTGTACGACGGCGAGGAGCTGCTGGCGACCATCGACCGGACCATCACGATCTTCCCGTAATGGACATCGTCCTCCGTGCAGTCGTCCTCTTCGTCTTCGTGTGGTTCGTCACGCGGGCGGTCGGGCGCCGGGAGCTCTCGACCTTTCAGCCGTTCGACCTCATCCTCCTCATCGTGCTCGGCGACCTGGTTCAGCAGGGCGTGACGCAGAATGACTTCTCGGTCACGGGCGCGATCCTCGCGGGCGGCACGATGGCGGCGATGACAGTGCTCTTCTCCTGGGCCGCGTTCCGCTTCCCGAGACGTCTGGGCGAGATCCTGGAGGGCGATCCCGTGATCCTGGTCGAGCACGGCGAGCCGATCGACCGGAACCTGCGCCGCAACCGCATCACGCTCGAGGAGCTCGCCGCACAGGCAAGGCTCAACGCCCAGATCGCGCACATCGAGGACGTCGAGTGGGCCGTTCTGGAGACCAGCGGCCAGATCAGCTTCATCCCGAAGAAATAACGCTCCTAGACTCGTTCCTGTGCCGCTCTACCTGACCGAAGCCGAGGTCGGCGAGTTGCTCTCGCCCGCCGACGCGCTCACCGCAGTCGAGGCGTGCTTCCGCCGCCTCGCCGCCGGTGAGGTCGACAACCGGCCGCGGCATCGGCACCGGCTGGAGGGCGGCGCGTTCGCCGTCATGTCGGCCGTGGATCGCGAGCTCGGCATCGCCGGGCTGAAGGCCTACACCTGGGTCGCGCAGGGCACGCCGTTCGTCGTCTGCCTGTTCGACACGGCGAAGGGAGAGCTGGCGGCGGTGATCGAGGCCGACAAGCTCGGCCAGCTGCGCACCGGCGCTGCGAGCGGCGTCGCCTCCAAGTACCTCGCCCGGCCTGGCGCCCGGACGCTCGGCGTCCTCGGCTGCGGCTGGCAGGCCGAGAGCCAGGTGCAGTGCATCCGCGAGGCGGTGCCCACGATCGAGGAGGTGGTCGTGTACTGCCGGACCGAGGAACGGCTCGAGGAGTTCTGCGAGCGGGTCGGCGCCGAGGCGGGCGAGACGCATCGCGACGCCGGCGGGCGGGACATCGTCGTCACGGCGACGACCTCCCGCGATCCCGTGCTGCGCGGTGAGTGGCTCGCCGAGGGCGCGCTCGTGTGTGCGATCGGCGCGAACGACCGCCGGGCGCGGGAGCTCGACAACGTCGTCCTCGAGCGCGCCGCCTTCGTCTGCTGCGACTCCCGCGAGCAGTCGCGCCTCGAGTCGGGCGACCTGATCGAGCCGATCGAGCAGGGAATCCTCGACTGGCTCGAGGTGCACGAACTCCAGGAGGTCGTCGCAGGCGAGGTGCAGGGCCGCCAGTCGGACGAGGACGTCGTCCTCTTCAAGTCGAACGGCCTGGCGGCGTGGGACATCGCGATCGGCGCGCTCGCCCTCGAGCGGGCCGCGCGAGAGAGGCGTCGGGCGAGAGCTCTAGGTCTTCGCCTGCTCCACGACGTCGTGGCCGAGCGCGCGTACGACCTCGGGCCTGTCGAGCAGCCGCTTCCGCTCGGTCTCCGTCGTGCGGTTCTTGATGTAGGGGTCGTCGAGGATGTCGGCGAGCGGGCGGCCGCGCTCGTGCTCGCGGATCACGTACTGCGCGATCCGGTCCTCACCCTGCGATCGGGCGAAGAAGTTGCGGAAGACGTCGCGAAGCGCCACGCGGGCGATTCTAGATAGCGTCACTTGGTAGTGCTGTTTCGCTTCGTTGGGTCATGAGCCGGCCGGTCATCGTCTCCGCGGTCCGCACTCCGGTCGGGCGTTACGGCGGCGCGCTCGCCGAGGTTCGGCCCGACGATCTTGCTGCGGCGGCGATCGGGGCAGCAGTCGAGCGTGCCGGGATCGAGCCTGGCGAGATCGAGGACGTCTACTTCGGCGCCGCGAACCAGGCCGGGGAGGACAACCGGAACGTTGCTCGGATGGCCGCCTTGCTGGCCGGGCTCCCGGAGTCGGTCGCCGGCGTGACCATGAACCGGCTCTGCGCCTCCGGCCTCTCCGCCGTGGTCTCCGCCTGTCACGCGGTCGCCGCGGGCGACGGTGACCTCTTCGTCGCCGGCGGCGTCGAGTCCATGACCCGCGCGCCGCTCGTGATGGCGAAACCGGAGCAAGGCTTCGCGCGGGGGAACCAGACCGTCTGGGACACGACGCTCGGCTGGCGGTTCCCCAACCCGCGGATGGAGGAGATGTTTCCGCTCGAGTCCATGGGTGAGACGGGCGAGAACGTGGCCGAGCGCTGGGGCGTCTCACGGGAGGAGCAGGACGAGTTCGCGCTGCGCTCGCAGCAGCGCTGGGCGGCGGCGGACTTCTCCGACGAGCTGGTCGCGGTGAACGGCGTCGAGCGTGACGAGCATCCCCGGCCGGAGACGAGCCTGGAGAAGCTCGGCTCGCTGCGCACGGTGTTCCGAGAGGGCGGCACGGTCACGGCGGGCAACTCGAGCGGGCTCAACGACGGCGCTGCCGCGCTCGTGATCGCTTCCGAGGAGAAGGCTCGCGAGCTCGGCGCCGAGCCGCTCGGCGCCTTCGTCGGCTCCGCCGTCGCCGGCGTCGACCCGCGGGTGATGGGCATCGGCCCGGTCCCGGCGGTACGGAAGCTCCTCGACCGGACCGGCGTCGCGGTCGACGACCTCGACCTCGTCGAGCTGAACGAGGCGTTCGCGTCGCAGAGCCTCGTCGTGATCCGCGAGCTCGGCCTCGACCCGGAGAAGGTCAACGTCAACGGCGGCGCGATCGCGATCGGCCATCCGCTCGGGATGAGCGGGGCGCGGCTGGTCGTCACGCTGCTCCACGAGCTACGGCGCCGCGGCGGCCGGTACGGGCTCGCGACGCTCTGCGTCGGCGTCGGCCAGGGCCAGGCGGCGCTCTTCGAGCGATGAGCCTGGGCGAGCGCTACCTCGAGCTCTGCCTACGCCTCCGGCGGCACGACGACGAGCTCGTCGACTCCTACTTCGGGCCGGCGGAGCTCGCCCAGCGCATCGAGCAGGAGCCGCTCCGCGAGCCGGCCGCGCTCGTCGCGGACGCACGGAGCCTCGCCGACGAGGCCGACGGGCAGTACCTCGGCGCGCAGGCCCGGGGGCTGGAGGTCGTCGCCCGGAAGGTCGCCGGCGAGGAGATCGGCTATGCCGACGAGGTCGAGGGCTGCTACGCGATGCGCGCCCAGCGGGTTCCCGAGGAGCGGTTCGAGGAGGCCCATTGGGAGCTGGACGAGGTCCTGCCGCCGGGAGGCACGCTCGCCGAACGCTTCCAGCGGTGGCGGGACGACGGGCTCGTGCCTGCGGACAGGACGCTTCAAGTCATCGCGGCGTTCAACGACCGGTTGAGGGAGAGGACGAACGAGCTGCTCGGGCTGCCCGAGGGAGAGTCAACCGAGCTCGAGCTCGTCACCGGCGAGCACTGGTCCGCCTACAACTACTACCTCGGCGGGCTGAAGAGCCGAGTTTCGGTGAATACCGACGTCCCGCCGGCGGCGGCCAACGTTGCTCATCTCGTCGCCCACGAGCTCTACCCGGGTCACCACACCGAGCACGCGTGGAAGGAGAAGCTGCTCTACGTGGAAGGCGGCCGGCTGGAGGAGGGCGTGATCATGTACGGCACGCCGCAGTCGGTGATCGGCGAGGGCCTCGCCGAGCTCGCCATCGAGATGGTTGTCGAGGATACGGACGCGTTCACCGCCGAGGTTCTGGGCGAGTGGGGAATGGACTACGACGCGGAGCTCGGAGGGCGGGTTCGGCGCGCCCGCAGGGCGCTCGAACGCGTGGCCAACAACGCGGCGCTGCTGCTCCACGAAGGCGGTGCGTCTGCCGAGGCGACGAAGGAGTACCTGCAGCGCTGGTCGCTCGCCTCGGAGAAGCGGGCGCAGCAGATGCTCGATTTCGTGGCGGATCCCATCGGCAGCGCGTACATCACGACCTACACGGACGGGTACGACCTCTGCCGCGACTGGGTGAACGGCGATCTCGAGCGCTTCAAGCGGCTGCTGACCGAGCAGCTGACGCCGCCGATCTCACGTGAGCGTCGCGGAGAGCTACGTCAGCTCGCCTGCGGCTCCGCCGGCATCGACGCTGTGACTCCTACACGGGGCCGCCGTCGCGGTCACGCAGGCCGCTCGCGCCGCCTCGCTGCTGGCGCGAGCTCCTGCCGGCTCGACGGCTGGGCAGCGGCGCCTCTGGCTCCACGCCCCGCGCTGCGGTCGCGCGCAGCGGGGGCGCGTCGCCGACGGGGGCGGGCACGGCGCGCCTCGCGCCGCGGCGGCTCGGCGCCACGCGGCGCTCGCGGGCCGCCGGCGGGGTCGCTCGCCGCGACCGCGGGCGGGGCCCAGCGGCCGCCGGGCTCGGGCGCGGGCGCCGTCGGGGCCCGCCGTCGACGCCGCGCGGTCTCCCGGCGGCGGCGACGGCTCGGCTCGGTCGGCGGCCGGGGCGCCACACCCGGGCCGCCGGGCCGCCGCCGTCCACGACGTCCCGGGCGCGCCTCACGCGGGCCACGGCTCTCCCGGCCCCGCGGCCAGCGGGCGCCCCCGCGCGGCCGGGCGTCGCCGGCCCCCCCCCCCCGCCCCCCCCCCCCCCCCCCCCCCCCCCCCCCCCCACACACCACCCCTCGCCCTGGGTCACGGCGACCCGGAGCGGTTCAAGCGTCTGCTCACCGAGCAGCTGACGCCGGCGGACTCTCAGGTAGCCGGCGGCCTGATCACGACTCGGCCGTCGACCTCCTGGGCCACGAACGGGAGACCCTTCTCGGCGAGCCAGGACTCGATGTCGACGATCAGCTCGTGGCAGTCGCGCTCGTCGCCCTCGCTGCACGGAACCTCGACGCGGACGTAGCCGTCCTCCTCGACCTCGAGGGACTCGATCCCGTGCTCCTTGAGTGTGTCGACGACCGCCTGCATGCCCGGATTGTGCCCGGTATCGTCCGCGCGGCGATGGCGGTGGCAACCGGGCGGGAATTCGGGCTCTTCATCAATGGAGAGCCGAGTGAGCCAAGCGGCGGCGAAGTCGTCGAGCTGACGGAGCCTGCGACCGGCGAGCCGCTCGCCAAGGTCGCCATGGCCTCGACCGAGGACGTCGACCGTGCCGTGGACGCCGCGCGCGCCGCGCTCGACGGCGACTGGGGCCGCACGCCGCCGACCGAGCGCTCGCGGCTCCTGCACGCACTCGCCGACGCGATCCAGGCGAACCGGAAGGAGCTCGCGGAGCTCGAGGCCCGGAACGTCGGGAAGGCGATCTCGTCCGTCAAGGCCGAGCTCAACCAGGGCGTCGAGAACTTCCGCTTCTACGCCTCGGCGATCGCGTCGATCGCCGGCCGCTCGAACCCGATGGGCGGCTCGCTCCTCTTCTACTCCCTGAAAGAGCCGGTCGGCGTCGCCGGGCAGATCGTCCCGTGGAACTACCCGCTGACGATGACGACCTGGAAGCTCGCGCCCGCGCTGGCGGCGGGCTGCTCCATCGTCCTGAAGCCGGACTCGCAGACGCCGCTGACCGCTCTGCGCATGGCCGAGCTGGCGTCCGAGGTCGGTTTCCCGCCGGGCGCGCTCAACGTCGTCCCCGGCGAGGGGAAGACGGTCGGCGCGCACCTCGTCCAACACCCGGGCGTGGACAAGATCGCGTTCACGGGCTCGACGGCAACGGGCGCGGAGATCATGCGGCTCGGCTCCGACTCGATCAAGCGGCTCACGCTCGAGCTCGGGGGCAAGAGCCCGAACCTCGTCTTCGCCGACGCGAACCTCGACGAAGTGGTGCCGGCCGCGGTCTGGTCGATCTACTACTCGGCCGGCCAGAGCTGCGAGGCCCGCTCGCGCGTGCTGGTCGAGCAGTCGCTGTACGACGAGTTCGTGCAGCGCTTCTCCGATCGCGCGCAGTCGCTCAAGGTCGGAGACCCGCTCGAGGCAGAGACGCAGATGGGCTCGCTCATCTCGCAAGAGCATCGCTCCAGGGTTCACGGATACGTCGAGAAGGGCGTCGAGGAGGGCGCGGAGGTCGTCACCGGAGGTGAGCCGGTGGACGGAAACGGCGCCTTCTACCCGCCGACCGTCCTGGCGAAGGTGGACAACTCGATGACGGTCGCGCAGGAAGAGATCTTCGGCCCGGTCGTGACGGTGACCCCGTTCGAGGACGAAAAGGACGCGGCGCGGCTCGCGAACGACTCGCGGTACGGCCTGATGGCGACCGTCTGGACCGGCGACCCCGCGAAGGGGCACCGGCTCGCGCGCCGCATCAAGGCCGGCACGGTCGGGATCAACATGCCGTTCACGGCCTTCCCGGGCATCCCGTTCGGCGGCTACAAGCAGTCCGGCTTCGGCAGAGAGCTCGGAATCGAGACGCTCGAGCTCTACCTCGAGACGAAGAGCGTGATCGTCTCGACCTCGGCGAAGCCGTTCAACCCGTTCCAGCTCTAGCCACATGAGGTACCGGTGGGCCGTGCTCGCCGCCGGCACCGCGGCCCAGGCCGGCTGCTCCGCCGTCCTGATCGGGCTGCCGGTGCTCGCGCCGGCGCTTCGCGAGGAGTTCGGGCTCACGCTGTCCGAGGTCGGGATCGCGCTCTCGAGCCTCTGGATCGGGCCGATCGTCACGCTGCTGGCGTGGGGGCTGCTCGCGGACCGGGTCGGCGAGCGGTTCGTCCTCGCCTCCGGGCTCGCGCTCTGCGGCCTCCTCGTCGCGGTGGCCGGGCAGGTGGGCGAGTTCTGGCCCTTCGGTGCTTCTCCTCGGCCTCGCCGGTGCTGCGGGTGCGAGCGTGAACGCAGCCAGCGGCCGGGCTGTGATGCAGTGGTTCGTGCCGGAGGAACGGGGGCTCGCGCTCGGCGTCAGGCAGACCGCGATTCCGATCGGCGGCGCGATCGGCGCCTTGGCGCTCCCGGTCGTCGAGCAGAGCCGCGGCCTCGACGCAGCCTTCCTCTTCCTGGCGGCCCTGCCGGTCGCGGCAGCGCTCGTGGCTCTGGTCGTGGTCCGTGAGCCGCCGGCCCGCGACGAAGAGCTCGCCGGCGACGCGGTCCCGTGGACGCTCAGAGACTCGCGGCTCTGGACCCTGTGCACGGGGAGCGGGCTCTACCTGACGGCGCAGGTGGCGCTGATGTCGTTCCTCGTGCTCTTCCTCCTCGACGAGCACGGCCTCTCGGCCGGAGAGGCCGGCGCCGCGCTCGCCGCATCTTCCAGGTCGGCGCGGTGCTGACCCGGATCGGGGCGGGGCGCCTGTCCGACGTTCTCGGCAGTCGCCTTCGGCCGCTCCGGTGGGTCGGGCTCGCGAGCGCGTTCGGGCTTCTCGCGACGGCTGCGGTCGCGGAGGGTGCACTTCCGGTCGTCATCGTCGTCGCTGTCGTGGCCGGCGCGATCTCGATGGCCTGGAACGGGCTCTGCCTCGCGGCGGCCGCGGAGCTGGCCGGCCGCGCCCGAAGCGGCGCGGCGATCGGGTTCCAGCAGACGACGCTTGCCGTGCTCGGAGTCTTCGTGCCGGTGCTCTTCGCGATCTTGGTCGACTCGACCTCGTAGCAGACGGGCTTCGCCTGTCGCGGCCGGCGGCCCGCTCGTGGGTTGGTGGATGCTCGGGAGGCTGCGCGAGCGGGTATGAGACGTCCATGCCTCTCTACCCACAGCTCACAGGGCCGCGGAACCGCGCGCTCATCGCAGACGTCGCCTCCATCGTGCTTCTCGTTCTCTTCGCCTGGGCCGGTCTCGAGGGTCCACGACGCCGTCGACCAGCTCGCCGTGCTCGGCGAGGGGGTCCAGGCCACCGGCGGCGCAGTGCAGGGCGGCTTCGAGTCGGCCGCCGACGCCGTCGACGGGACGCCGATCGTCGGGGACGACCTCGCGGACGCTCTCGTCGGGGCGGGCGAGGGCTCCGGCGGTGAGGTCTCGGAGCTCGGCCGGGAAGGCGAGGAGAGCGTGCACCAGCTCGCGAACATCCTGGGCTTCGTGACGTTCGCGCTCCCGGCACTTCTGCTCCTTTCGCAGTGGCTGCCGGGCCGCACGGCGCAGATCCGGAAGCTCAGGGAGGCGTCCGTCGTCCTCGGCGACCAGGACACTCCCGAGCGGCGCCGGCTGCTCGCGATGCGCGCCGCGTTCTCGCTCCCCTACGGCCACCTGCTCCGATACACGGAGGACCCGCTCGGAGACCTCGAGGACGGCCGCTACGACGCGCTCGTGGCAGCCGCCCTCGAAGACGCAGGCCTACGGGCGAGTTAGATCCAACTGAGCTCCTGCTGCATGATCGGGAGCGCGAAGTAGATCGCGAAGGCGAACGCGGCTCCCCACATCAGCGGGTGCACCGTCTGCCAGGCGCCCTGGAACGCGCGGGCGAGCACGTAGACGATGAACCCCGCCGCGATCCCGTCCGTGATCGAGAACGTGAACGGCATGAACATGATCGTGATCGCGGCCGCGAGACCGAGCGCGAAGTCATGGAAGTTGATGCCGGCGATGTAGCGCCGGGGGCGTGTCGTCTCCGCTAGCTCGGCGGTGGTCGCCTCCTCCGCGCCCCTGCGGTCGGTCTCGGCCTGCTTCCTCGACCTCGGTGAGCACGCTGATCATCAGCCAGGCGACGATCAGGAGCGCGGGGGCCGTGGCCTGCGGCGGGACCATCCCGACCAGCGGGGCAACGAACATGAACGGGAAGAACAGAAAGCCGGTGACGACGCTCACCCAGCCGGTCCGGCCGCCGACGCCGACGCCGGAGGCCGATTCGATGTACGTCGTGGCCGAGGACGCCGACACCGCCCCACCGGCGGCCGCGGCAACCGAGTCCACGAGCAGCGGCTTGCGGATCTCCACCATCTCGCCGCGCTCGTCCACGTAACCCGCCTGCCGGCCGACGCCGACGAGCGTCCCCATCGTGTCGAAGAAGTCCGCGAGGAAGAGCGAGAACGCGAAGGCCAGTGCTGCGATGAACGGCAGCGTCGAGAACGCGTCGAAGCTGAACTCGCCGACCAGGCTGAAGTTCGGCGTGTCGAAGACGTCGTCCGGCCAGCGCGCGTAGCCGGAAGTCTCGGGGTAGACGTCGGCGGCGTAGTTGACGATCGTCGCGAAGGCGGTTGTCACGATGATCCCGACGAAGAGGTCGCCGGGGAAGCCGATCGCCCGTAGCGCGATCGTGATCACGATTCCGACGACCGTGATGATCACCGGCCAGGTGGTGAAGGTCGCGAGGTCGACCGGCGTTGCCGCCCCGCGGACGACGAGGCCGGAGTTCGTCAGTCCGATGAACGCGATGAAGAGGCCGATCCCGATCGCGATCGCCTTCTTCAGCTCGAGCGGGATCGCATTCATGATCGCCTCGCGCAGGCCGACGAGGACGAGGATCGTGACCGCCAGGCCCTCCACGACGACGAGCCCCATCGCCTCCGGGAAGCTCAGCCCCTCGTTGGCGACGAGCGTGAAGGCGACGATCGCGTTCAGGCCGAGCCCGGGCGCGATCGCGTAGGCCATGTTCGTGTAGAGGCCCATGATGATCGTCATCACCCCGGCGACCAGACAGGTCGAGGTGAGGACGGCGTCGAACGGAAGGCCCCGGCCCTCGAGCCCCTGGACGCCCGCGAACCCGAGGATCGCCGGGTTCACGAAGATGATGTAGGACATGACGATGAACGTCGTCATGCCCGCCACGGTGTCGCGGCCCGGAGTCGTGCCGTTCTCCTGGAAGCGGAACCGGCGACCGAACGCCGAGCGCTCGAACGTCGCGGCGAAATCGCTCATGCTGCTCCTCCTTCCCGCAGGATGAGTGCGACTTTACGACGACGGCTGGACGACGTTTTCCACATCGGGAACGGCGTCGGCGCCAACCGGGTCGGCGGGACTCCGGAGGAGGACGAGGCGTGCGCGCTCGCCGTGGGTTGGTTCGAGCAGGCCGGCCTCGAGGTCGAGATCGATGCGCGCGGCAACGTCGTCGGACGGTTGCGCGGCCGGTCGCCGGAGCTCCCGGAGGTCTGGACGGGATCGCACCTCGACTCGGTGCCGGAGGGCGGCCGCTTCGACGGCGCGCTCGGCGTGGTTGCAGGCCTCGCCGCAGTCGAGGCGATCGGCCAGTCGGAGCGCACGCTGGGCGTCGTGGTGTTTCGCGACGAGGAGACCGGCTGCCACGGGAGCCGGTGGCGTGCGGCGAACGCGACGCTGCCGGGCTTCTATGTGGAGCTGCACATCGAGCAGGGGCCACGGCTTGCCGATGCGGGGGCGCCGCTCGGCGTCGTGTCGTCGATCGCCGGGATCGTCCGCTGCTCACGTGAGTTCGCGGGTCGCGCCGATCACGCCGGGACGACGCCGATGGACGTCCGGCAGGACGCGTTGACCGCGGCAGCGGAGTACGTGCTCGAGGTGCGCGACCGGGCAGGGGAGATCGACGGCGCGGTGGCGACAGTGGGAGAGCTGGAGGTCAGCCCGGGCGCGGCGAACGTCGTCCCGGAGTCGGTGCGGCTCACGGTGGACGCGAGGGCGCCCGACCAGGAGCGGCTGGACCGGCTCGTCGAAGCGCTCGGTCTCCGCGAGGCGCACTACCGGATCCCGCCGGTGGCGATGTCGGAGCGGGTGCGGGGCGTCCTGCGCGAGGAGATCGAGGCTCGAGGCCTGCCGGCAGTCGAGCTTGCGTCAGGCGCGGGCCACGATGCGGCTCCGCTGGGCGCGGCGGGCGTCGAGGCGGGGATGCTCTTCGTCCGGAGCCTGAACGGCGGCGCGAGCCACTCGCCGCAGGAGCTCTCGAGCGGGGAGGACATCGCGCTGGCGCTCGAGGTGCTGACCGCCTCTCTGCGCCGCCTCTCGAGTGGCTAGTAACAAGTTGTCACTAGCAAGCTGGGGGCTGCACGATGGCTGTCCTAGCGTGGTTTCCGGTCCCTCGAGGAACAAGTAACAAGTTGTTACTTGGCTCTTAGGACTCGCGAAACGAGATCGGCTGGGCGCCCTCCCAGAGCGTGAGGCGGCCGAGCTCCTTCAGGTTCTCCTCGCCTTCGACGAGCGTGGCGAAGTGGTTCGCCCAGAGCTCGCCGGCCTTGCTCTTGAAGTGGCAGTAGCCGTACGGGAAGAGGAGCTCGGTCTCGCTCTCGCCGCCCGGATAGAGCGCGAGCTCGCCCGGATGCGGGTAGCTCGTCGCGTTCTCCGGGCCGATGCCGAGGTCGCGATCGCCCCAGGGGATCCAATTCGACTCGCCGCTCCAGCGGCAGTGGATGATCCGGTCCTCGAGCGGGAGGATTCCCCGGAAGGCTTCGACGGTCTTCGGGGCCAGCTCCTCCTCGAAGCGCGCGACGAACTCGAACGGGCCGGCCTTGATCTCGAGCACGGCCGGAACCTACTCCAACGAGTCGATCCAGGCGCCGAGCTGCTCGCGCTCTTCCTCGGTCATGCCGGTCGAGTTGCCGAGCGGCATTGCGTTCGAGTCGACCGCCTGCGCCTTGATCGCCGCCGCCTGCGCCTCGGTCTCCTCGACCGTGTCGAACGTGACTCCGCCGGGCGCGGTCTCGAAGCCCTCCTGCGTCGGTTCCTCCGCGTGGCAGGGCACGCAGCGCTGCTCGACGATCGCCTGCGCCTGCTGCGCCGTCACCGCCGCAACCGGCGCCGCCCCCGCCGCCGCCCTCGTCCGGCTCGATCGCGACCGCCAGCGCGACGACCGCCACGGCCGCCGTGACCGGAATCCACCACGCGTTCCGCCCGGCGTGGCGCAGGTTGAAGTAGTGCCGCACCCAGGCGCCGATCACGACGAGCGCGACCAGCACGAGCCACGCATGGTCGTGGCCGTACGTGAACGGGAAGTGGTTCGAGATCATCGTGAAGACGACCGGCAGCGTCAGGTAGTTGTTGTGCACGGACCGGCGCTTGGCCTCGAGCGCCGGCGCGGGATCCGGCTTCTCGCCGCGCTCCTTGGCCCGGATCAGCTCCCAGTGCGCGGGAATGATGTTGAAGAGGACGTTCGCCGCCATGATCGTGCCGAGCATCGCGCCGACCTGGAGGTACGCGGCCCGCCCGGAGAAGACCTGGCTCGCGCCGTAGGCCGAGGCCACGACCAGCCCGAGCATGAAAACGCCCATCAGCGCCTCGATGCGAAGCAGGCGGCAGGCGACGTCGTAGATCACCCAGGCGACACCGAGCCCGAGCAGGCTCAGCGTGATCGCCGCACCCTCCGAGATGTCCCGGACGGACGGGTCGATGAGGTACGTCTCCGCGTCGAGGTAGTAGAGGACGACGAGCAGCGCGAACCCGGAGAGCCACGTCGTGTAGGCCTCCCACTTGAACCAGTGCAACGGCTCCGGCAGCACGCGCGGCGCGACCGTCCACTTCGAGATCCGGTAGAAGCCGCCGCCGTGGATCTCCCACGACTCGCCGCCGACGCCGTCGTCCACGTCCCGCTGCTCCCTCGGCCGGCCGAGGTGGTTGTCGAGCGCGACGAAGTAGAACGACGTCCCGATCCAGACGATCCCGGCGATGACGTGAAGCCATCGGATCAGGAGGTCGAGCCAGTCCTGCCAGTAGGAATCGATCAGCGCCGCTGCCATCGATCCCTGGCGATCGCGACGAGCTCGCCGATCCCGGTCTCGAGCTCCTCCTCACGTGTCCGCTCCAGGCGTTCGCGGAGCACCGGCAGGAGCTCGGCCCGCGACCGCCCGTCGACGAAGACGACGAAACGGAACCCGAACTTCTCCTCGTAGACCTGGTTCAGGTACGCGAGCTCGGTGATGATCGTCGGATCGTCGCCGCGCTGCTCGGGCGACGGCTCGCCGATGCGCGGATGCTGCGCCAGCGCGGCTGCCTTCTCGCGGTCGTCGATCGACTGCGCGACCTCCTCGGCCTGCTCGAGCGGATCGTCCATCTCCGCGAGCAGGTCGACGAGCTGCGAGGGGCCGCTGAAGAGCTCCTCGAGCTCCTCGCGGCTCAGCTGCCGCGGTAGCTCGCGCATCCGTACGGCGAGACGAGAAGCGGGACGTGGTAGTGACCGTCCTCCAGCGAGACCTCGAGCTCGACGCGGCGGAAGAACGGTGAGGGCGGGTGGAAGACGAGGCGGTACTGGCCGGCCTCGAGGTCGGTCGCGAGCTCGGGGATCCGTCCGTCGCCGTCGGTCTCGCCGGCGCCGACCGGCTCGTTGCCGCGCAGGAGCTCCACCCGGACGCCGCGCGCGGGCTTCCCCTGGCCAGTGTCGAGGACGTGGGTCGAGAGCGAGGCGCTCACGGGAGGAATCTTCGCGCCTGGGCCCGGTGTTCCCGCGCGATCTCGTCTTCGTCGGCCTTGACGAGCCGGCCCTCGCGGACGACCTCCTCGCCGCCGACGAAGAGCCGGTCGACCCGGTGCGGCGCCGCGAGGACGAAGCCGGCGACCGGGTCGGCGGCGCCTGCGAGCTCCAGGCCGTCCGTGCGCCAGACCGCGATGTCCGCCCGCTTGCCGGGCTCCAGCGAGCCGATGTCGTCCCGGCGAAGGACTGCCGCGCCGCCGCGGGTCGCCAGCGCCAGTGCCTCCCGCGTCGTCATCGCGAGCGGCCCCTGCCGGCCGCGGGCCACGAGCAGCGCCTGCTTGACCTCGAACGAGAGGTCGCTGCGCTCGTTCGACGCGGATCCGTCCACGCCGAGCCCGACCGGAGCATCGGCGTCGAGCAGCTCGCGCACCTTCGCCACGCCCGCCCCGAGCCGCAGGTTCGACGTCGGACAGTGCGCGACCCCGACCCCGCGCTCGCCGAAGAGCCGCACGTCGTCGTCGGAGAGGTGGACGCAGTGCGCGCACCACACGTCGTCCGCAAGCCAGCCGACCTGCTCCAGGTACTCGACAGGCGTGACGCCGTAGAGCTCGCGGCAGTACGCCTCCTCCTCGACGGTCTCGGCGAGGTGCGTGTGGAGCGGGACGCCGTGCTTCCGCGCAAGCTCCGCCGACTCGACCATCAGCTCCTTCGTGACGGAGAAGGGCGAGCACGGCGAGACCGCGACCTCGACGCCGCGCTCGATCAGCGCCTCCGTCTCCGCCAGGATCGTGTCGCGATCCTCGACGAGGCTGTCCGGCGGGAGGCCGCCCTGCGACTCGCCGAGATCCATGGAGCCGCGCCCGACGACGAGGTGCGCGCCGAGCTCGTCCGCCGCCTGGAGCAGCGCGTCGATCACGCCGGGCTGGCCCATCGGGAAGACGTAGTGGTGGTCGAACGCGGTCGTGCAGCCCGAGAGCAACAGCTCCGCGAGGCCCGTCCGCGCCGCCGCGTACTCGGCCTCGCCGTCCAGCCGCGCCCAGATCGGGTAGAGCGTCTTCAGCCAGGTGAAGAGGTCGGCCTGCTGCGCCTGGGCCCGCGTGAGGGTCTGGTAGAGGTGGTGGTGCGTGTTGACGAGCCCCGGCGTGACGAGTGCGCCGCCGAGGTCGACGCGTTCGTCCG
This sequence comes from uncultured Actinomycetes bacterium, assembly GCA_963798935.1. GTDB lineage: Bacteria > Actinomycetota > Thermoleophilia > Gaiellales > Gaiellaceae > JACDAN01. The sequence goes on along the minus strand of CAWCVG010000015.1, from coordinate 19,393 downwards.
CGTGCGGCTGATGTCCGGAACCGACCTGTCCGATCCGGCCATCAGCCACCAGCACCCAGCCGTCCTCGTGCTCGGTTCCGGCGTCGTCCATCACGACGACGTAGGCGTTGTGAAGGAGCGTCGTCACGCCTGGAGTGGGACGAGCTCGAACCGGTCCACGTCAACGAGGCCGCGGTCGGTGATCTTCAGGCTCGGGATCACGGACAGGGCAAGGAAGGCCATGGTCTGAAACGGCGAGGGAAGCTCGCAGCCGAGCGCCCGCGCGGCCGACAAGCACGAATTGCTGTCGGCGATGACCTCGTCCAGTGGAGCGTCGGAGAGCAGCCCGGCGATCGGCAGCTTCAGCTCGGCCTTGACGATCCCCGAGTCGACCACGACGACTCCTCCGCCCGTGTCCGAGAGCCGGCGCACCGCCCGCAGCATGTCGTCGTCCTTCACGCCGACGACCACCACGTTGTGCGCGTCGTGGGCGACCGTCGAGGCGAGGGCGCCGCTTCGCAGCCCGAAGCCCCGGACGAAGCCGAGCCCGATCCGGCCGGTGCCGAGATGCCGCTCGACCACAGCGATCTTGAGGAGATCGCGCTCGGGATCCGCGAGTGCCTTTCCGCCCTCGACGCGCGGCTCGTCCACCAGCGACTCGGTGACGATCTGGTCGGGGACGATCCCGATCACACGCGCTCCGCCGTCGCCCTCCCACGGCACGGCGAAGTCGTTCGTCGCGAGCGGGCGGATGCGGACGGTGTGGCGCACCCACTCGGGCACCTCGAGCCTCGGCACCTCCTCGACGGGCCGACCCGCCTTGAGGACGAGCTCGGGCACGAAACGCTCCAGGTCGGAGAGCACGAGCACGTCCGCCTGGTAGCCGGGTGCGAGCGCGCCGAGCTCGTGCAGGCCGTGCCACTGCGACGGGTTGAACGAGGCCATGACGAGCGCGTCCTCCGGGGCCACGCCTGCCGCGACCGCGCTCGCGCACCATCGAGTTGACGTGGCCCTCCTCCGCGATGTGCTCGGGCTCTCGGTCGTCGGTGCAGAAAGCGAGCCGGTGCGGGCCGAACTCGTGGACGAGCGGCAGCAGCGCGTGGAGGTTGCGGGCGCCGGAGGCCTCGCGGATCAGCACCCACATGCCGGCGCGCAGCCGCTCGCGGCCCTCCTCGATCGTGCTCATCTCGTGATCCGAGCGGATCCCCGCCGCTGCATAGGCGTTCAGCTGCTTGCCGAGGACCGACGGGGCGTGCCCGTCGACGTGCGTCGCACCCGGGAGTGCGAGCTTCGCGAGCTCGGACTCGGCGCCGGAGATGACGCCGGGGAAGTTCATCATCTCGGCGAGGCCGATCACCCGGCGCCGCCGGAGGAGGCCCTCGAGGTCGCCGGGAATCAGCGGGCGGCGCGGCGACTCGAACTGGGACGCAGGTACGCACGACGAGGCCATGAAGAACACGTCCAGCGGGAGGTCCGTGCACAGGTCCGCGAGCCAGTGGACACCGTCCGTGCCCAGGACGTTGGCGATCTCGTGCGGGTCGGCGACCACCGCCGTCGTCCCGAGTGGAAGCACGAGCCGCGCGAACTCGTCCACGAGCAGCTTCGAGGACTCGAGGTGCATGTGGGCGTCGATGAATCCGGGGACGAGGTAGCGACCCGAGAGCTCGAGGACCTCGGTTCCCTCGTAGTCGCCGAGGCCTGCGACGAACCCGTCTGCGATCGCGAGGTCGCCGTCGAGCCACTCGCGGGTGAAGACCGAGAAGACCTTCGCACCCCGGATGACGAGGTCGGCCGGCTCGTCTCCCCGGGCGACTGCGAGGCGGCGCTTGAGGTCGGGCATTGCAGGGAGAACGTACTAGCCTTGGCGCGGTGGACGTGCTGACTCCCCGCTCCCTCGAGGAGGCTCTGCGGCTGAAGAGCGAGGTCGAGGGGGCTGTGCCGATCGAGGGCGGGACCGACGTGATGGTCGAGCTGAACTTCGACCGAGCCCGGCCGCCGGCGCTGCTGAACCTGAACGAGATCGGAGAGCTGAAGGGCTGGTCAAAGGACAACGGTGCGTCTGCGGCTGGGCGCCTCGCTGACCTACGACGAGGCGATGGAGGCGTCACTCGCGGAGCGGCTTCCGGCGCTCGCAGAGGCCTCGCGGACCGTCGGCTCGCCGCAGATCCGCAACCGGGGAACGATCGGCGGCAACCTCGGGACCGCATCGCCGGCCGGGGACGCCCTCCCGCCGCTCCTGATCGAGGACGCCGAGGTCGAGCTGGCCAGTGTCCGCGGCGTTCGGCGGATGCCGGTGCGCGAGTTCCTCGTCGGCCCGAAGCAGAACGCACTCGAAGAGGACGAGCTGATCGCCGCGGTGCTGATCCAGCCGTCGGGCTCGTCGCAGACGTTCATGAAGATCGGCCCGCGGAACGCGATGGTGATCGCCGTCTGCTCGCTCGCGCTCTCGGCCGACCGGGAGCGCGGGGAGCTCCGCGCGTCCTTCGGCTCGGCAGGCCCGGTGACCGGCCTCGTGACAGCGCAGCTCGACGAGCGCGAGTCGTTCCCCGAGCGGGTCGCGGAGGCGGCGAGCCCGATCGACGACGTGCGCGGCACGGCCGAGTACCGTCGCCACGCCCTCCGGATCCTGACGGCGAGGGCCCTCGACCGCGTTCTGGCGTGAACATCGCGGTCACCGTCAACGGCGAGCGGCACGAGGCCGAGATCTGGCCCGGCGAGAGCCTGCTCTACGCGCTCCGCGAGCGGATGGGACTTCCCGGCTCGAAGAACGCCTGCGAGCAGGGTGAGTGCGGCTCGTGCTCCGTCCTCCTCGACGGAAAGCTCGTCTGCGCGTGTCTCGTCCTCGCGGCACAGGTGGACGGCCACGAGATCGTCACCGTCGAAGGAGTCGGGCAGAACGGCGAGCTGCACGCCGTGCAGGAGGCGTTCGTGGAGACAGGGGCCGTGCAGTGCGGCTTCTGCACGCCCGGTCTGATCGTCGCCACCGTCGATCTCCTCCGCCACCGGCCGGAGCCGACGGACGACGAGATCCGGGAGGCGCTCTCGGGCAACCTCTGCCGCTGCACCGGTTACGCCAAGATCTTCGACGCCGTCAGGCTCGCCGCGGGGCAGGCGTGAGAATCCTTTTCGTCTGCGCCGGGAACACCTGCCGGAGCCCGTTCGCGGAGGCCGTGGCTCTCCGCCAGGGCCACGTCGACGTCGAGAGCGCCGGGCTCGCGGCGTACGCAGGCGACCGGCCGCCGGACGACGCGGTCGCCGTGGCCCGCGAGCTCGGCTTCGACCTCTCGTCTCACCACGCGCGTCTTCTGACGGAGGAGATGCTCGGGCGCGCGGACGTCATCGTCGGGATGACGGCGGCGCACGTCAGCGCCGTCGACGGGCGGGGTGCCCGGGGGAAGACTCGACTGCTCGGCGAAGCCGATCTCGACGATCCCATCGGGGGTGGGCGCGACGCCTACCGGCGGGCCTACGCCCAGATCGAGCGGGACGTGCGGAAGCTCCTGGAGGACCAGGCATGAGCACGGCGCCGACGCGGAAGCTCGAGCTCGGCCGCGTCGGCGAGGCGGTCAAGCGCGTCGACGGGATCCCGAAGGTCACGGGGGAGTTCGCGTACTCGAGCGACCTCTTCGCGGCCGGGATGCTCTGGGGACACACGGTGCGGTCGCCGCATGCCCACGCCGCGATCGTCTCGATCGACATCTCGAAGGCGGTCGGGATGGCCGGCGTGCACGCGGTGCTGACGCACGAGGACGTTCCGGGCGACAAGCGCTACGGGCTCGAGTTCACCGACCAGCCCGTGCTGGCGTTCGACCGGGTGCGGTACTTCGGCGAGCCGGTCGCGCTCGTCGCCGCGGAACATCCCGAGCAGGCGCGGCGAGCGGCCGAGGCGATCGAGGTCGAGTACGAGCCGCTCGAGCTGGTCGTCGATCCCGAGAAGGCGGCCGACCAGCCGGCGATCCACCCGCAGAGGTGGACTGAAGGGCACGGCTACCGCGACGACCCGCGGCCGAACGTCGTCCGGGACATGCGGATCGTGCGCGGCGATCCCGACGCGGAGGGAGACGTCTCGGTCGAGGGCGTGTACGAGCTCGGGATCCAGGATCAGGCCTTCCTGGGGCCCGAGTCGGGCCTGGCGGTCCCGGACGGGGAGGGCGGCATCGACATCTACGTCGCCACGCAGTGGCTCCACGTCGACCGTGACCAGGTCGCGCCGTGCCTCGGGCTTCCCAAGGACCAGGTTCGGATCCACCTCGCCGGCGTCGGCGGCGCGTTCGGCGGTCGGGAGGACCTCTCGATGCAGATCCACGGCGCCATGCTCGCGCTGCACACAAACCGGCCGGTAAAGATCGTCTACACGCGGGAGGAGTCGTTCTTCGGCCACGTGCACCGGCATCCCGCGCGGATCTGGGCCGAGCACCGCGCGAACCGGGACGGGAAGCTCGTGAACGTCCGGATGCGGATCCTGCTGGACGGCGGCGCGTACGCGTCCAGCTCGACGGCGGTCACCTCGAACGCCGCGTCCTTCGCCGTCGGGCCCTACGCGCTCGAGAACGCGCTGATCGAGTCCACGTGCGTGTACACGAACAACCCGCCGTGCGGGGCGATGCGAGGGTTCGGCGCCGTGCAGTCGTGCTTCGCGGCCGAGGCGCAGATGGACAAGCTCGCGGCCGCGCTCGAGATGGATCCTGTCGAGCTGCGGCTCCGGAACGCGATGGCGCCGGGCGACGCGCTCCCGACCGGACAGAAGATCACCGGCTCGCTACCGGTCGCCGACGTGATCCGGAAGGCGGCGGCGATCCCGGTGCCGGAGGCGGAGGAGCTGCCGCGCGATCCGATCCGGCTGCCCGGCGGGGCAGGCAACACGACGAGAGGCGAAGGCGTGAAGCGCGGCGTCGGGTTCGCGCTCGGCTTCAAGAACATCGGCTACTCGGAGGGCTTCGACGACTACACCGCCGCCCGCGTGCGGCTCTTCTCGGATGCGGGCGGCGAGCTGGTCGCCGAGGTGCATTGCGCCGCCGCCGAGGTCGGGCAGGGCGTGACGAACGTGATCCTCCAGACCGCCCGGACCGAGCTGGAGCTGGAGAACGCAGTGCTGGCGCCCGGGACCACGGCTGAGGTCGGGTCTGCGGGCTCGGCGTCGGCGTCCCGCATGACCTGGATGGCGGCCGGCGCGGTCCAGGCGGCGTGCCGGGCGGTTCGCGACGAGCTGGAGCGGCGGGGCGGGGCGCTTGGCGACGGCGAGGAGATCGACCTCGAGCGGATCTACCGCCATCCGCGGACGTTTCCCCTCGAGCCCGAGACGGGCCAGATCACGGACGGCCGCGCCCACGTGGCGCTCGCGTGCGCGGCGATGCGCGTCGTGGTCGAGGTGGACGTCGAGCTCGGGCTCACGCGGGTCGTCTGGATCGGGACGGCGCAGGACGTCGGGCGCGCGGTCAACCCACAGGCGGTCTACGGGCAGATCGAGGGCGGCACCGCGCAGGGGATCGGCCTCGCGTTGATGGAGGAGATCCAGACGCGAGACGGGCTGATCACGAACGCGAGTTTCACGGACTACCTGATCCCGACCGCGCTCGACATGCCGCCGGTCGTGGCCGAGCTGATCGAGGATCCCGAGCCCGACGCGCCCTACGGCGTGAAGGGCGTCGGCGAGCCGCCGACGGTCGTCTCGACGGCGGCGGTGATGTCGGCGATGCGGGCGGCGACGGGCCGGGAGCTCAACCGCGTCCCCGTCAAGCCGGACGACATCTGCCTCTAACGTCGCGCTAGGCGGACCGGACGAAACGGCCGGCCAGGCGTGCGCCGAGCCACGCGAGCCCGGCGACGATCAGGGCGACGATCAGGAGGAACACGAGATCGCCGGCGACGAGGCGCGATTCGCCCTCCTCCGGCTTCGGCGCGATTGCGGCCACCAGCATGACCGCGACGGCCACGATTGCGCCCCACCACCATGGTCTGCCCGAGCAGGCGTGCCGCAGCGCCTGCCAGGATCGGCAGCGCGAGCACGGCGAGTACGAAGAAGACCTCTGCCAACGGAAGGTGGATCCTACGGACGAGTGCGAGTCCTAGGTTCGCGAGAGTGTGAGCGCCGCCCCGGCTGCGAGCAACAACAGCCCGAGGATCCGCCAGCGGTCGATCGGGATCGCGTCCTGCGCGAGCCAGCCGTACTTGTCGATCAGCGCCGCCATGATCAGGTTCCCGGCGATGACGAGCCCGATCGTCGCCGCGACGCCGATTCGCGGCACGCCGATCGTCGCCGCCAGGACGATGTAGATGCTCGCGATGCCACCGACCCAGAGCCACGCCGGCTCGTGTGCGGCGGCCCGCACGCCGGCGAAGCTTCGCTCCCAGAGAAGGAGCGCGGCGGCGGCGCACACGAAGGACACGAGGACGGAGAACGCGACGGCCGGGACGATCCCGACGCGCTCCCCGAGCTCACCCATGACCGCCGCCTGGACGCCGCCGGCGATCCCGGCCGTGAAGCAGATCGAGACCGCGAGAGCCGTTCCGCTCGACACGGGGCGAAGCTATACGCTCCGGGCCGGTCGCAGCCGACGGAAGGAGAGAGCGCATGGTTCGCGTGTTCATGCTCTACGAGGAGAAGCCGGATCCCGACCGCTACGAGCAGCACGCTGAGCTCTGCCGCAAGGTACCGGGCGGGACGTTCAGGCACGGCGCGGTGTTCGGCGCGCCGATGGGCGAGCCGAAGTACCCGTACTACGCCGAGTGGGAGTTCGCGGACATGGACGCCTTCAAGTCGGCGGCGCGCACGGACGAGTTCATGGCGACGGGTAAGGACGCGATGGAGATGGGCGGGCGCTTCCACGTCCACTTCGCCGAGGTCGAGTGAGCCAGCCGACCTATCCCGTCACCGCTCACGCCCGACGAGCTCGGCTTCGAGAAGATCGTCTACGAGAAGGCGCCGCCGCGGGCGACGATCACGTTCAACCGGCCGGACGTCCTCAACGCGTTCGACTTCCAGATGCTCCGCGAGCTCGCACGCGCCTGCGAGGACGCGTCCTGGGACGACGAGATCCGCGTCGTCGTGCTCACTGGGAAGGGACGCGCCTTCTGCGTCGGCGCCGACCTGCGCAACTGGGCGGAGGAGTACGTCGGCAAGCCGACCGAGTACTGGAAGTGGTTCGGCGCCTTCAAGGACGCGCACGATCGGCTGCGCGAGATCGGCAAGCCGACGCTCGCGCGGATCAACGGGATCGCGGTCGGCGGCGGCAACGAGCTGCAGATGGCGTGTGACCTCGCGGTCATGGTCGACGACGCCTTCATCCGCCACGTCGGCCCGGAGCACGGCTCGGTGCCGGCCGGCGGCGCGACGCAGTGGCTCTCGATCATGGTCGGCGACCGGCGGGCCCGCGAGATCGTCCTCATGTGCGAGGAGATCCCGGCGAAGCAGGCCGAGGAGTGGGGCCTCGTGAACTGGGCCGTGCCCGCCGCCGAGCTGGACGCCAAGACCGACGCGGTCGTCGAGAACCTCGCGCGCAAGCTGCCGCAGACGACGCGCTACGCGAAGCAGCACCTCAACTTCTGGCGCGACCTCGCCTGGCACGAGACGATCAACCACGCCCGCGACTGGCTCGCGCTGTCGATGGCGACCGACGAGCCGAAGGCGGCGATCGAGAAGTTCCTGAAGAAGTGAGCGAGCCACTGGTCCTGGTCGAGCGCGACGAGCCCGTCGCCGTCGTCCGGCTCAACCGGCCGAAGCAGCTGAACGCGCTCTCCGACGACCTGATGGCGGAGCTCGTCGAGCGCCTCCAGGAGCTGGATCGCGACGACGGCATTCGCTGCATCGTGCTCACCGGGTCCGAGCGCGCCTTCGCGGCCGGCGCGGATATCGGACAGCTCGCCGAGGCGTCGACGATCGACCTCTACTACCAGCGGCGGGTCGAGCGCTGGGACGCGATTCGCGAGCTCTGGACCCCGCTGGTCGCGGCTGTCTCCGGGTTCTGCCTGGGCGGGGGCTGCGAGCTTGCGATGGCCTGCGACTTGATCGTCTCGTCCGAGACGGCGAAGTTCGGCCAGCCGGAGACCGGGCTCGGAATTATTCCCGGCGCCGGCGGTACGCAGCGGCTCACGCAGGCCGTCGGCAAGGCGATCGCGATGGACGTGATCCTCAGCGGCCGGTTCCTGTCGGCGCGAGAGGCGCTCGAGGCGGGGCTCGTGGCCCGGGTGGTCGCGAAGGAGTCGTGGCTTGACGAGGCCAAGCGGGTGGCCCTCGACATCGCCGCCAAGGGCCCGGTGGCTACCCGCCTCGCGAAAGAGGCGGTGGACCGCTCCTACGAGGCGCCGCTTTCCCTGGGGGTCGAGTACGAGCGGCGGCTGCTCGCTCTAGCCTTCGCCTCGGAAGATGCGAAGGAGGGCCTCAAGGCGTTCACCGAGAAGCGCCGGCCGGACTTCAAAGGGAGGTAGCGATGCCGAATGTGAACGAGATTTTGGAAGGAGCACGCGACGCGATCACCGTCGGCCGTGTGTACGGCGAGCCGATCGAACAGGAGGGCGTCACCCTCGTCCCGGCAGCGGTGGTCGGGGGCGGCGGCGGTGGTGGCGGAGACGACACGGACAACGGCGGCGCAGGGTTCGGGCTCCGCGCCCGTCCCGCCGGCGCGTACGTGATTCGCGGGCAGGAGGTGACCTGGGTGCCGGCCGTCGACGTGACCCGGATCGTGCTCTACAGCTTCGGGGCCTTCCTGCTCGGCGCCCTCATCCTGCGCCGCAGGTAGGCGTCAGACGTCGAGCTCGACCGGCACGAGCTCGGTGTCGAAGGTCTGCCCGCTGCGGTGGACGGTGACCCGGACGGTGCGGCCGATCGCATCGCCGACCATGTGACTGCTGGAGGTCGCTGACGCTCTCCACCGGTGAGCCGTCGACTTCGAGGATCAGGTCTTCCGGTCTGAGCCCGGCCGAGTCGGCGGGGCTGTCCTCGACCGTCTCGACGACCTCGACTGCCGAGGCGCGGCCGAGTTGCTGGGCGAGGCGGGGCGGGAGCGGCCTCGGGCCGAGCGCGATCCCGAGGTAGGCACGCCGGAAGCGTCCCTCGCTCATCAGCGCGCCGACGATCCTGCGCGTGGCGGCGTTGATCGGCACGGCGAGGCCGAGCCCGATCCCCGCGACGGCCGTGTTGATCCCGACGACCTTGCCGCGGCCGTCGACGAGCGCGCCGCCCGAGTTGCCGGGATTCAGCGCAGCGTCGGTCTGGATCACGTTGTCGACGATCCGGGCCGCGCGCCGGGAGCGCACGGGGAGCGAGCGGCCGAGCGCGGAGACGACGCCGGCGGTCACCGAGCCCGCGAAGCCGTGGGGGTTTCCGATCGCAACGACGAGCTGACCGACGCGGAGGCTGTCGGCGTCGCCGAGCTCGGCGGGCTCGACGTCGTTGTCGAGGCGCAGGACGGCGAGGTCGGAGAGGGGGTCGGCGCCGACGACCTCGTAGGCGAGCTCGCGGCCGTCGACGAACGACGCGACGCCCGTTCCGTCGCTTCGCTCGACGACGTGGGCCGAGGTGAGCGTGAAGCCGTCCGGGGTGATGACGACTGCGCTTCCGGCTCCGTCGAGGCGGCGGCCGCCGCGGACGCGTCGCGAGACGCGCAGGTTGGCGACGGAGGGCGCGAGCCGCTCCGCGACCGTCGTCACGACGCGGGAGTAGGCGTCGAGCGCTTCCTCGTCGGTGGGCAGCGGCGTCGGCGCGTTGGCCTGGTCGGAGTCGTGACGTTCGGCCCGGATGAGCCGGAGATTTGCCATCGGGCCAAGGTACCCACGGCGCGAAGTGCTGCGTCGAGCGTTGCGCCGCGCGGGGTCTGTTCTCCGACCCCACCCACCCGGGGAAGAGCGCCCACGGCAAACGCTAGCGACCGGTGGCGCGCGGATGTGTGACGAAGATGCGCCAAAATTGCGCCGATGGCAGAGATCGAGACAACGCGGGACGACAGCGTCCTCACGATCACGCTGAACCGGCCCGACGTGCTGAACGCGTTCAACCGCGAGATGCACCAGGCGCTCGGCGCGGCCCTCAAGGAGGCACGGGATCCGGAGATTCGTGCGGTCGTCCTGACCGGCGCCGGCCGCGGCTTCTGCGTCGGGCAGGACCTGACCGAGTTCCGGGAAGCTCCCGGCGACATCGCCGACCGGCTCCGCGCCGGCTACCACCCGAACGTCCTCGCGATCCGCGCCCTCGAGAAGCCCGTGATCGCCGCCGTGAACGGCGCGGCCGCCGGCGCAGGCCTCTCCTTGGCCTGCGCCTGCGACATCCGCATCGCTGCCGACTCCGCGACGTTCGTCCCGGCTTTCATCAACATCGGCCTCGTCCCGGACTCGGGCGGCAGCTACTTCATCGCCCGCCTCCTCGGGCCGGCACGCGCCTTCGAGTGGATGACATCGGGCCGACGGCTGTCCGCCGAGGAGGCCCAGGCCTGGGGGCTCGTCTCGGAGATCGCGCTCACCGACGATCTCTCGGCTCGCGCAGCCGAGCTCGCCGCCCAGCTCGCCGCCATGCCGACTCGTGGGATCGGGATGACGAAGCGGCTCTTCGACCGAGCCGCCGAGTCGACGCTGGAGGAGCAGCTGGAGTGGGAGGCGCAGCTCCAGTCGGCGGCGACCAAGACAGACGACTTCCGGGAGGGCGTGAACGCCTTCCTCGAGAAGCGCGACCCCAGAGTTCGAGGGCCGTTCAGCCCTCGGGGCGGGCGCAGGAGAAGAAGCCGATCTCGGCGGAGATGCGCTGTGCCTCCTCGCCGGGGCCCGTCGACTCGCCGAACGTCGTCCGGGCCTGAGCCTCGTTCCCGTTGAACGCCTGCCTCCCGGCTTGCGCCCACAGGTCGAGCTGCTGGTCCATCAGGCCGACCATCCGCCGGAAGTCCGCCGCGTCGTCCTCCGACGCCTCGAGCGCGAGGAGCTTCCGGTTCTGCTCACGAGCGATCGGCACGGCACGCTGCATGAAGACCGCGAAGTCCCGCAGGAACGTCTGAGGGGGAGGTATGAGCGCGATCTGGCGCTCGTGCTGGGCGCAGATCGCGTCCGCCTCCTTGATGAACTCCGCATTGCCGCTGTCGCTGCCGAACGAGCAGCCGGCCAGCGCCAGCACGCCGAGACCGACGGCTACGGCTTGACGGCCCACAGGTATGCGGTTCCCATCCGCCAGACGCCCCGGCCGGCCTCAACTTCGGGCCGGAGCACCGAGACGAGCCGCGCGCGCTCCTCCGGTGTCAGCGCCTGGTCCATCGCCTCGGCGAGAGTCGGGATCTTCGGGTTGAAGGAGCTGTGCAGAAAGGTCTCCCAGCCGCGAGCCTCAGCGAGCTCGATCTCGGCCCGGTATTCGAGCGTGATGGGAAAGAAGCCCGCATCCTCCGCAAGCCTAAGCAGGTCGCGTTCGTCGAAGTCGAACATCGGATCGGACTCGGGCTGCGCCTCCATAAAGAACGCGTTCACCTTCCCCATCAGCTCCTCCGCCCCGTCCAGCCGGAAGCCCCACGTCGGCCGGCGCTTCTCCAGCCCGAAGCGGTTGATGGGCTCGAAGAGCGACAGGCGGCCGCCGGGCCGGAGCACTCGATGAAGCTCGGAGAACGCACGCTCCTTGCTTTCGACGTAGATCAGGACGGATCGGGTGGTCACGACGTCCATCGAGCCGTCCTCGATCGGTCGCAGGTCGTCCGCCGGCGCGTTCACGAACCGGCAGCGATCGGGGACGTTCGCCGCCTCGGCGAGCGCTCGGCAGTCGTCGAGCAGCGCGTCGGAGATGTCGCTGAAGACGACCTCGGCGCCGCGCTCGAGCGCACCGAAGCCGATCAGCCCGTTGCCGCAACCGACGTCCAGCAGCGTTTCGCCCGGGGCGAGCGCCGCGTTGTCGAGGACACGGTCCCGGACACCTGCGAGCTCGGCCAACATGGTTCGCTCGTACTCGGGGTCTCCGCCCGTCCGCCTGTGGCGGAGCCACTCCGCCCAGATGTCGGTCATGACGGGAGGATGCTCCCGAGCGCAGGGAGGAGCTCGAGGAAGCTCTGGACCGGGACCCGGCGGACGACGCCGCGCAGCGGGTCCGCGATCGAGGTGGACAGCGCCTCGGCCCTCTCGGCATCGTCGATGGCGCGCAGGAGGCCGGAGCGAACGAGCTGCTCCAGCTCCTCGACGTCGAGCCCGTGCCGGCGGGCGAAGCGTTCGAGCTCGTCGCGGCTCTCGAAGGCGAGCACGACCTCCTCCCGTGGGATCTCGAGCTCGCAGGCCGCGCCGTCCAACGCCGAGAGCACGATCTGCTCGGCGACCTCGGAGAGGCCGCTCGGCCCGCGCCAGTCACGCGGCGCGCACGGATCCGCCACCTTGGCCGGCGCGTACGAGGCGCCTCCCAGCGCCAGGTAGAGGGCGACGAGCGCAACGCTGGTCGCGACGGCCAAGGCGATGGCCCGCATCAGAGGCTCACGTCCCGGCGGTCGAGGAGGATCGGCACGAGCGCGGCGAGCCCAAGGAGCGCGGCCGCCAGGAAGGAGCGGGAGAACGCGTTGGTCGCGGCCCGGTCGAGCTGATCCTGCAGGGAGCCCGCGAGGTCGGTGTGGGCCGGGTCGTCGCCCCGCTCGGCCACGATCACGCCCACATCGGGAACGCGCGCTTCTGCCTCGGCGTCGTCGACGGCGACGAGGATCTCGCGGGCCACTCCGATCTTCTCCAGCGGCGGGATCCGGCTGTCGAGGACATACGCGGTCCCGGCCGCGAGCGCGTCGTCGCGGTTTCGCTCGAGGTCGGCGGTGAAGATCGGCGTCAGCAGAAGGAGCCCGAGGACGACTCCAGCGTGCCGTGCGGCGAGGGTCCACCCGCCGTGAACCACCTGTGACGAGCGGCCGCCGAGCGCGCGCTCGGTGAGCGCCGAGAGCGCCAGTCCGAGCCCGGCGCCGATGAGGAGCTGCGGCGGAATCGTCCACGCGGCGCCCGCTTCGGGAAGCCAGCCGAGCGCGGCCAGCCCTCCCGAGATCAGGATCACGCCCGACGCGGCGCGGGCCCAGAGTGGCCCGATCGCACCTGCGTAACGGGCTGCGAGGATCGCCGAGACCGGAAGCACGGTCACGACGGCGCCCGCGGCGAGCGGGTCCAGCCGCCAACCGTTGATCAACAGGATCACGAGCAGGAAGAGGGCTGCGACGAGCGCGCCGGAGACGAGCAGCAGCGCGGCGTTCGCGCCGACGTGCGGCCGCTCCAGCGGCCGGAGCGCTGGGCCGACATGCAATCCGAGGAGCGCCGCGATCGTCAGCAGGATGAACGGCGCCTGCACGACGAAGATCGACTCCCACCCGAACAGCTGCGTGAGGATCCCGCCCGCGGCGGGCCCACAGGCGGCGCCGAGGATTCCCGCCAGCGCCCAGACTCGCGCCGCAGGCGCGTCCGCTCCCATCGCCCCGGCCAGTAGCCCGAGCGCGGCGCCGACCACGGCGGCGCCCGCGACTCCCTGGACTGCGCGCGCCCCCACGAGCACGCCGAACGACGGCGCGAGCGCGCAGACGAGAGAGGCGGTCGCGAAGACCACGGCGCCGGCGGCGAAGACCGGCACCGGCCGGCGCCGAGCGAGGAACGCAGCGGGGAGCGCCGCGAGCGCGAGGGCCAGGTTGAACGAGGTCAGTGCCCAGGCGAGCGTCTCGATCTCGACGTCGTACCGCGCCAGGATCTCCGGCAGCGCGATCGTGACCACCGACGAGTCGGCGAGGACGATCCCCACCGAGAGGCCCAGGAGCGCGATGCGTGTTCGCGCCGGCACCGGGTGGAGCCTAGCCCTCTCCCCTACGATCCCGGCGTGTCGTTCGAATCCGTCGAAGACGTCGAGCGGGCGCTCGCCGAGGAGTCGTACCTTCCCGATCGCGGGCTCGCGACCGCGATCTTCCTCGCGCTCGCGATGCGCCGCCCGCTACTGCTCGAAGGAGAGGCCGGCGTCGGCAAGACGGAGGTCGGCAAGACGCTCGCCCGCATCCTCTCCGCGGAGCTGATCCGGCTCCAGTGCTACGAGGGGATCGACGCGTCGCAGGCGCTCTACGAGTGGGACTACGCCCGGCAGCTCCTCTACGCGCGGGCGCTCCAGGCGGGCGAGGTCGAGCCCGGCAAGCGGGTGGAGGAGCTCTACGGGCCGGACTTCCTCGTCGAGCGGCCACTGCTCCGGGCGATTCGCTCGGGCGCCGGAGCCGTGCTGTTGATCGACGAGCTCGACCGGGCCGACGACGAGTTCGAGGCGTTCCTGCTCGAGGTGCTCTCCGACTTCGCGGTCACCGTTCCGGAGCTCGGGACGATCGCCGCGCCGGAGCCGCCGGCGGTCGTGATCACCTCGAACCGGACGCGCGAGCTCCACGACGCGCTCAAGCGGAGGTGTCTCTACCACTGGATCGAGTTCCCGGACCTGGAGCGCGAGGTGGCGATCATCCGGCTCCGCGCGCCCGATGTCTCGGAGCCGCTGGCGCGGTCGGTCGCGCACGCAGTTGCGCGGTTGCGCGAGCTCGACCTGGTCAAGCGGCCCGGTGCGGCCGAGGCGATCGACTGGGCGCAGGCGCTTTCCCACCTCGGCGCGGAGTCAGCGGACGGAGACCACGGCCGCGAGACGCTCGGCTGGGTGGTCAAGAACCGCGAGGACCTCGAGCGCGTCGAGCCGGTGCTCGCCGAGCTTCGACTGACGCGGTCGGCGCCCTGACCGCCTTCGGGCGGGCGCTCCGCCGCGAGGGAGTGCCGGTCGGCACCGGGAGGATCGCCTCCTTCTGCCGGGCGGCGGCGCTGCTCTCCCCGGACGATCTCTACTGGGCGGGACGCGCGACGCTCGTCGGCCGCCGCGACCAGATCCCCGTGTACGACCGGGTCTTTCGCGCCTTCTTCGGCGGCGACGACGCTCCGGCACGGTCGCCCCGGCCCGCCGACACCGTGGTCATCGAGGAGGAGCTCGCGCTCGCGAGCCCGATCGAGCTGCTTCGTCACAAGAGCTTCGCCCACTGCTCGCGGGAGGAGCTCGAGCAGCTCGCCGCGCTCCTGGCGCAGCTGAGGCTGACCGTTCCGCGCCGCCGCACCCGTCGCTTCGTGACGGCGCGCTCGGGCGTCCCGGACCTGCGCCGGACGCTGCGGCGCTCGTTCCGGACCGCCGGCGAGCCCCTCGAGCGCCGCTTCCGCGCCCGCCGACGTCGCCCCAGGCGGCTCGTCCTCGTCCTCGACGTGTCGGGGTCGATGGCGGACTACTCGCGGGCGCTGCTCGTCTTCGCGCATGCGGCTCTCCGGGCCGACCGGCGCTGGGAGGCGTTCTGCTTCGGCACGCGGCTGACGCGGGTGACGCGCGCGCTCGCCGTCGCGCGGCCGGATGACGCGCTCGATCGCGCCGCCGCCGAGGTCGTCGACTGGAACGGAGGCACGCGGATCGGCGAGTCCCTGAAGGGGCTGCTCGACGAGTACGGGCACCGGGGGCTCGTTCGCGGCGCCGTCGTCGTGCTCTGCTCGGACGGCCTCGAGATCGGCGACCCTGAGCTCCTCGGCGAGCAGATGGCGCGTCTTCAGCGCCTCGCCTACCGGGTGATCTGGCTCAACCCGCTCAAGGGGGACGAGGCCTACGAGCCGCTCGCGCGCGGCATGCACGCGGCGCTGCCGTACGTCGACCTCTTCGCCGCCGGGCACAACCTGGCCAGCCTCGAAGAGCTCGGGTCCGAGCTCGAGCGGCTGGATCTCAGCTAAGTCACGCGGCCCGCTCGAAGGCCTCCCTGAGCGCGCGCTTCGCGAGCACCGTGGCGAGGTGCTTCCGGTATTCGCCCGACGCGTACGTGTCGCCCGAGACGTCCGCAAGCGACTCTGGCACCTTCTCGGCGGCTGTCGCGATCGCCTCCTCGGAGCCGGGGCCGCCGACGAGCGACTCGACCGCCGCGTCCACCGGAGGCGCCGTCAGGCCGCCGACCGTCACTCGGGCGCTCGTGCAGCTCCCGTTCTCCACGGTCACCACGGCCGCGACGCCGACGACCGCGTACCGCGAGGCCGGATGCGCGTGCTTCAGGTACGCAGCTCCCGTCCCAGGCCCCGTCGCCGGCACCTTCACCGACGTGACGAGCTCTCCGGGCTCGAGCGCGGTCGCGAACATGCCGCGGAAGAAGTCGTCCGCGGCGATCTCGCGCTCGCCGTCCTTGCCGGTCGCGGTGATCGTGGCGCCGAGCGCCTTCAGCACGGTCGGGTAGTCGGCGCCCGGATCCGCATGGGCGACGCTTCCGCCCATGGTGCCGCAGTTCCGCACCTGCCGGTCCCCGATCTGCGCCGCTGTTTCCGGGACGACGGGCGCGATCCCGATCGCGACCTCGGACGCCGCCACCGACGCGTGGGTGGCGAGCGCGCCGATCGTGAGGTCTCCGTTCCCCGAGATGCCGTCGAGGCCGGGGATGCCTGCCAGATCGACGAGTGCGGGTGGGTTCGCCAGCCGCAGCTTCATCATCGGGAGCAGGCTGTGGCCGCCGGCGATCGCCCGCGAGCCCTCGACCTCGCCGAGCAGGGAGATCGCCTCGTCGAGGCTCGTCGGCCGGTGGTACTCGAACTTGGCCGGACGCATCGTGTACATCACGCCTCCCCTCCGCCGTTTGCAGCTCGCATCGCCCGCCACACCCGTTCCGGTGTGAACGGCATGTCGAGGTGCCGGATCCCGAGCGGCGCGAGCGCGTCCATGACCGCGTTCGCGACCGCAGGCGTCGACGCGATCGTCCCCGTCTCGCCGGCGCCCTTGACGCCGAGCGGGTTGACGTCGGTCGGCGTCTCGGTGCGCTCGACCTCGAACGCGGGGAAGAAGTCGGCCTTCGGGACGGCGTAGTGCATCATCGAGCCCGTCACGAGCTGGCCGCTCTCGTTGTACGTGCCGTACTCCCAGAGCGCCTGTGCGATGCCCTGGGCGATGCCGCCGTGTACCTGGCCGTCGACGATCATCGGGTTGATCACCTTGCCGACGTCGTCGACCGCGATGTAGCGCTCGAGCTTCACCTCGCCGGTCTCGGGGTCGATGTCCACGACTGCGATGTGCGTTCCGAACGGGAACGTGCAGTTCGGCGGGTCGTAGTAGGTCGTGTCGTCGAGGAACGGCTCTTCGTTCTCGGGCAGGTCGTACGCGAGCGCTGCTGCTCCGGCGATCTCCTGGATCGTCTTCGCGTTGTCGGGCGCACCCTTGACGAACGCCTTTCCGCTCTCGAAGACGATGTCGTCGGGGTCCGCCTCGAGCATGTGCGCGGCGATCCGTCGCGCCTTCGCCTTGATCTTCTGGAGGCTGTTGTAGACGGCGACCGCGCCGACGGCGGCACTGCGGCTGGCGTACGTGCCGTAGCCGAACGGCGTGTTCAGCGTGTCGCCGATCTCGACGGTGACGTCCTCGATCGGGATCCCGAGCTCGGACGCCACCACCTGCGAGACCGTGG
Organism: uncultured Actinomycetes bacterium; assembly: GCA_963798935.1. GTDB lineage: Bacteria > Actinomycetota > Thermoleophilia > Gaiellales > Gaiellaceae > JACDAN01. Next base: position 2,027 of record CAWCVG010000015.1, on the reverse strand, counting down.
TCGCATGTCCCTGGCCCTGCGGCTGCGTCCCGATCGTGACCGCGACCTTGCCGGTCAGGTGAACTCGGATGTTGGCGCTCTCCCACATCGAGGCGCCCCAGCCCTCACCGACCGTTCCGATCCAGGCGGAGGGCGCCGCGCCGCAGATCTCCACGTAGGTCGAGAAGCCGATCCCGCGGTAGCGGCCCTGCTTCCGGGCCTCCTCCTGCTCCCGGCGGAACTCCTCGTAGCCGAGGATCTCGAGCGCCCGGTCGAGCGCCTTCTCGTAGTCGCCGGTGTCGTACTTCAGACCCTTGAGGATCCCGACGGGGTCGTAGGGGAACGCGTCGGGCGGGATGAAGTTCTTCCGGCGCACCTCGACCGGGTCGAGCTCGAGCTCCCGCGCGACGAGGTCGACGGCGCGCTCGACGAGGTACGTCGCCTCCGGCCGGCCGGCGCCGCGGTAGGCGTCGACCATGCCGGTGTTCGAGTAGACGCCGAGCACCTGGCAGTAGATGTTCGGGAACCGGTAGGCGCCGGAGAGCATCCGCCCGTAGAGCGTGGTCGGAATGCCGGGTGCGATCGTGGACAGGACCCCGCCGAGGTTCGCGTAGGTCTTCGTCTTCAGCGCCGTGATCGTTCCGTCCCGGTTCGCCCCGACCTCGAGGTGGGCGACGTGGTCGCGGCCGTGCGTGGTCGCGACGTAGTTCTCGCGCCGCGTCTCCATCCACTTGACCGGCCGGCCGACCTTCTGTGCGAGGGCGGCCATGAGCACGTACTCGTGGTAGAGGAAGATCTTCGTTCCGAAGCCGCCGCCGACGTGGAGCGCGATGCAGCGCATCTTCGTCTCCGGAATCCCGAACACGAACGCCGTCATCAGCAGTCGCATGATGTGCGGGTCCTGCGAGGTCATCCAGACCGTGTACTGGCCGGTGGACGGCTCGTACGTCGCGGCCGCGCCACGCGCCTCCATCGGGTTCGGGATCAGCCGCTGGTTGACGAGCCGCTCCTTGACGACGACCTCGGCCTCTGCCAGCGCCTTGTCCGTTGCCTCCGCGTCGCCGACGGACCAGTCCATGACGATGTTGCCGGGCGCGTTCTCGTGGAGCTGCGGCGCGCCTTCGGCCACCGCGTCCTCGACGTCGACGACGACGTCGAGCGGCTCGTAGTCGACGTCGATCAGCCCGAGCGCGTCCTCGGCCGCGTACTTGCTCTCCGCCACGACGGCGGCGACACCGGCGCCGGTGAACGTGACCCGGTCGATCTCGAGCACGCGCGGCGTGTTGACGAAGTTCTCGACGCCGCCGGCCTGCCACGCGCACGGCAGGGCGGGGAGGTCCTCGAAGTCCTTGCCGGTGAAGACGGCGACGACGCCTGGAGCGGCAGCCGCCCTCGTCGTGTCGATCGACGTGATCCGGGCGTGCGCGTACGGCGATCGCAGGATCGACACGTGCGCCATCCCGTGCAGCTTGAGATCGTCGAGGTACTTCGCCGCGCCGGTGATCAGGCTCGGGTCCTCGACCCGCCTGACCGGCTGGCCGACGAGCTGTGTGGAGGCTTCCGCAGTCGTCGTCATCGCGCCACCCCCGCTGCCTCGTGCACGGCGTGCACGATGTTCTCGTAGCCGGTGCAGCGGCACAGATTCCCCTCCAGCGCGTGCCGGATCTCCTCGTCGTTCGGGTTCGGGCTTTCGGCCAGCAGATCGACGGTGGCCATGATCATCCCGGGCGTGCAGTAGCCGCACTGCAGGCCGTGCTTCTCGCGGAAGGCTTCCTGCACCGCGTGGAGCGTCCCGTTCGAGGCCAGCCCTTCGATCGTCGTGACGGCCTTCCCGTCGGCCTGCACCGCCAGCACCGTGCACGACTTCACGATCTTGCCGTCGAGGTCGACAGTGCACGAACCGCACTGCGACGTGTCGCAGGCGAGCTTCGTGCCGGTCAACCCGACGTGGTCACGGATGAAGTCGGCTAAGAGCGTTCTCGCCTCCAGGTCGGCTTCGCGCCGCACACCGTTGACGGTGATCGCTACGTCCATCGGCCCTCCCTCGG
>CAWCVG010000014.1:0-71289 GCA_963798935.1 uncultured Actinomycetes bacterium | reverse complement strand
CGTCCAGAAGCTCCTCTCGTACCCGTTGGAACGGGATGGGTACCGCGTTCTCGCGGCCAAGGACGGCGAGGAAGCGCTCGCGAAGTTCTCGTCCGAGCCGGTCGACCTCGTCGTGCTCGACCTGATGCTGCCCAAGCTCGACGGGCTCGAGGTCTGCAAGCGCCTCCGCGCCCAGAGCGCCGTCCCGATCATCATGCTCACCGCGCGGGACGACGAGCTCGACAAGGTGCTCGGCCTGGAGCTCGGCGCCGACGACTACATCACGAAGCCTTTCTCGATCCGCGAGTTCCGAAGCCGCGTGCGAGCGCTTCTGCGCCGCGCGTCCCTGCCCTCGCAGCAGGACCGGCGCGACGGCGAGGTGATCGAGGCGGAGGACCTGCTCGTGGATCCGGCCCGGCGAACCGTGGAGGTGCGCGGCGACGCCGTGCAGCTCACCTACGTCGAGTTCGAGCTTCTGCGCACGCTTGCGTCGAATCCTGGGCGGGTCTTCACCCGGCGACAGCTGCTCGAGGCGCTCTGGGGCGACTCGGCGTACCGCGAGCCGCGCACGATCGACGTCCACGTCCGCCACCTGCGCGAAAAGCTCGAGCACGACGCCAGCGAGCCCGAGTTCATCCTCACAGTTCGTGGCGCCGGCTACCGGTTCAGGGATTCCTGATGCGCCTTCGCACCGTCGGGCTCAAGCTCAGCCTCGCGCTGATCGCGCTCGTCGCCGGGGCGCTCGCCGTCGTCTACATCGCCGTGGTTCCCACGCTCAAGGAAGGGCTTGTGGACGGCCGCATCGCGCAGCTCGAGCGAACCGCGGACGCGATTGTCTCCGACTACACACAAGACGGTGTCGATCCAGCGCTCTTCAGCATCTTCGTGGCCGGCGAGAGCCAGACCCGTGGTGCGAGGGTGGCGATCTACAGCTATCTCAGCGAGGAGAATCCGGTGTTCCTCCGCGCGATCGCCGATTCCCGCCAGACCGGCCAGACCGAGCAGGATCCGATTGCGCAACGTGCTGCCGAGCACCGCAAGACGGAGACCGGCATCGTGGAGCGCGGCGGGTCACAATTTGCCGAGGTCGCAGTCCCGTTCGACGAGCTCTACATCCTTCTCGTCGCAGCACCGATCGACGACACACTCGAGAACGTCTCGCTTGTGCGGAACCGTCTCGTCGTGGCCGGCTTGATCGCGCTGCTCGCAGCCGCTCTCGTCGGGTTCTTGCTCGCGCGCGTCTTCGCGAGGCGGATCCATCACCTCGAGCGGGCCGCGAACCGGATCGCCGGGGGCCGCTTCGACGAGCCGGTAGTGGACGCGAGCGCGGACGAGCTCGGTGAGCTCGCCCGGGCATTCGACCGCATGCGCGAGCAGCTGGCGACCCTGGAACGCGCTCGTCGCGAGTTCATCGCCAACGCCTCCCACGAGCTGCGAACGCCGATCTTCGCCCTCGGAGGCCACGTCGAGCTCCTCACGGACGAGGATATGGACGAGCCGACAAGGCGCGAGTTTCTCGCCGAGATGCGGCTCCAGGTCGAGCGCCTCACGAAGCTCGCGACCGACCTCCTCGACCTCTCCCGTCTCGACGCGGGCCGTTTGCACGTGGAAATGACCCCGGTGGAGCTCGGGGAGATCGCGCAGTCGCTCGCAGCGGAGTTCGGCGGCGTCGGGCGCGGGCGGGACCACGCGATCGAGGCGGACGGCGAGCCGGGTGTTCTCGCGCTCACGGACGAGGAACGGGTTCGCCAGATCGGACGGATCCTCGTCGAGAACGCGATTCTCCACACGCCGCCGGGGACCGAGATCCGGCTCCACACCGCCGAAACCGACGACGGGGTCGAACTGCGCGTCGAAGACACCGGCCCGGGCATCCCTCCCGACGACCAGCAGCACGTGTTCGAGCGCTTCTACCGGGTCGGCGGCGCGGTCTCGTCCGGTTCGGGCCTCGGCCTGGCCATTGCACGAGAGCTTGCAGGCGTGATGGGCGGCGAGATCGTGCTTGGCTCTCGTCCCGGACGCACCGTTTTCACGTTGAAACTCCCGCGGAGCCCGCTCGCGGTGGAAGAGCCCGAGCACGCGCTCGTCCGCTAGTAGGAGGGCTCGGCGGAATACCGGCTGTGCCGCCAGGCCGCGCTGCTCGCCCCCAGGACTGCGTCCTCAGTCGCGCCCGTATCTCTTTCGATACGAACGCTCCCTGCGTCCTTGCCTGGGAACGAGCATCGCACCCTGGCAACGAGCGGTATCCCACCAAGCCCTCCAGCCGTTTCACGTGCAAACGGAGGCGGCGGGTAGAAACGCCGCGGCTACAGTGACGACGCCGGTGCGTCCGTCCGCCCTCGCAGTCATCGCGCTTGTCGCGGCCGCCGTCGGCGGCCTCGTTTCCGTCGTCGCGGCCGACCAGACCGGTCTGCTGAACGATGGGACCGAGACGGTCTTCGTCAGCGGCTCGGGCGGGGCGCTGGCGGTCGAGCGGGAGATTGCAAACCCGAATCATGCGGCCAGGCCTCTCGCAGGGAACACCTTCGACCCGGCTGCGATCTACCAGTCGCGGAGCGGCGGTGTCGTCACGATCTACGCGTATTTCGACGACCGTGCGCCCGCCGACCATGCCGCGCAGGGCTCGGGCTTCGTGATCTCTCGAGAGGGCTACATCCTCACGAGCGCGCACGTGGTCACGACGGCCGGCCCTGACGAGACAGGCGAGCCGGAGGCGGCCGACCGCGTCTACGTCGGCTTCCGCGACGGCGATCGAGTCGAGGCCACGGTGATCGGGTGGGATGTCTTCGACGACGTCGGCGTCCTCAAGGTCGATCCGGCGGCGCACGCGCTCGATCCAGTGCCGCTCGGCGACTCCGCCCGCGTGGTCGTCGGTGAGCCCGTCGCGGCGCTCGGCAGTCCGTTCGGCAACGAGAGCTCGCTCTCGGTTGGCGTCGTGTCGGCGACGCGCCGCTCGATCAATTCGCTGACATCGGGCTACAACGTCGGCGACGCGATCCAGACTGACGCGCCGATCACGCACGGGAACTCGGGCGGGCCGCTCTTCGACGCGCGTGGCCTCGTGATCGGCATCAACGCGCAGATTCGAAGCGACTCGGGCCAGTCCGAGGGCGTCGGCTTCGCGATTCCGATCAACGCCGCCAAGCGCTCGTTTCGCCAGCTCGTCCGCGACGGGCGTGTCGCCTACGCGTACGTCGGCATCAACGCGGAGGATCTGACACCGACGATCGCCAAGCGGTTCGGGTACCCCGTACAGCGCGGGGCGGTGATCGCCAGCGTCGTCCCGAATGGCCCGGGCCAGGAGGCCGGCCTGCGCGGCGGGAGCCAGCGCCGGCAGCTCAACGGCTTCGACGTTCGGGTCGGCGGCGATGTCGTCGTCAAGATCGGCTCCCAGGAGGTCCGCAGCGCAGACGACCTCGTCCGCGAGGTGAGCGAACGCCTTGTCCCCGGCCAGGTCGTCTCGTTCACGATCCTGCGCCAGGGACGCCGGATGGTCGTCCCTGTTCGGCTCGGCGAGCGCCCGAGGCGGCCGCAGGTCGAGGACTAGCCCCGCGTTTGATTTCCCCACGGGTTTGATTTCCCCACCGGTTTGGAATAGTGGAAGTGTCCGGGACCCCTGTCAGTAAACCTGGTAAAACCTTCCAAATTCATGGCAAGCCGCTCAAACCCTGCGACCAACGGTGGTGCTCCGACCATCTGGTTGACGATTCCGGCGAAGCCGGAGTACATCACGCTGGTTCGGCTCGCCCTCAGCGGCCTGTCCCAGTCCCGTGAGCTTCCCGACGAGACGCTCGGCGACCTCAAGCTCGCAGTCACCGAAGCCTGCTCCAACTCCATCCGGCACGCCTATGGCGACGGCCGCGACGGCTCGGTCCAGGTCGTCTACGAGCTCCATCCCGACCGCCTCGTCGTCGAAGTGCGCGACGACGGCCCGGGGTTCGCCGCGCCCGAGCCGGCAGTCCTGGACGAGCAGGGGCTCAACGAGGGGGGCCTCGGGATCGCGATCATCCGCGCGCTCGCCGATGAGCTCGAGCTCGGGCCGGGAGACGACGGGCAGGGATCTCGCCTCCGGCTCGTAAAGTTCATCCAGCCATAGTCAACACCTCGCAAGACCCGGCACCGGCACAGCTCGGACGTCTGAACATGCTCCCGATCGTCAACGTCGGCACCAAACCCCTTTCGGACTACGCGACCATCGGCGGCCGTGGCCTGATGGCCGAGATCCAGCGCCTCGCCGGGCCGCTCGAGGGCAAGCGGGTCTGCCACCTCTCGGCGACGGCATTCGGCGGCGGCGTCGCGGAGATCAACTACACGCTGATTCCGCTGATGAAGAGCGCCGGGCTCGAGACGGACTGGCGGATCATCAAGGGCAAGGACGAGTTCTTCGACGTCACGAAGAAGATCCACAACGCGCTCCAGGGCAGCCCGCTCGGGCTGACAGACGAGGAGGTGCGGATCTTCCAGCAGTACAACGCGGCCAACGCCAAGGAGTTCGACGACTCCGAGTACGACGTCGTCATCGTCCACGACCCGCAGCCGGTCGCGATGATCGACCACTTTCCGAACTCGGAGGCGCGCTGGATCTGGCGCTGCCACATCGACCTCTCCACGCCGAACGAGGATGTGCTCGGCGTGCTGCTCCCCTCGATTGCACGCTACGACGCGGCCATCTTCCACATGCCGCAGTACGTCCCGCGGACGGGCGATATCCCGGAGGCGTACATCTGGCCGCCGGCGATCGACCCGCTTGCGCCGAAGAACATCGCGCTCTCGGCGGAGGATGCGGCGTACATCGTCGACCAGTTCGGGATCGACGTCGAGCGGCCGCTGCTCACGCAGGTGTCACGGTTCGATCCCTGGAAGGACCCGCTCGGCGTGATCGATGCCTTCAGGATCGCGCGCGAGTCGCATCCGGGTCTGCAGCTCGGGCTGGTGGGGTCGATGGCGCACGACGACCCCGAAGGCTGGGACTTCTACAACCAGACGGTCGAGCATGCGGGCGGCGACCCCGACATCTTCATCCTCTCGAACCTCAACAACATCGGCTCCGTCGAGGTCAACGCGTTCCAGGTGTACTCGGCGGCAGTCCTCCAGAAGTCGATCCGGGAGGGCTTCGGCCTGACGGTGACCGAGGGACTCTGGAAGGCCCGGCCGACCGTGGCGGGGCGAGTCGGCGGGATCCCGGCGCAGATCCAGGACGGCGAGACCGGCTGGCTCGTGGATTCGGTCGAGGAGTGCGCGGCCGCGTGCCTGGAGATCCTCGCCGCGCCTGAAGAGGCCCGTCGCCGCGGAGTCCGGGGCAAGGAGTTCGTGCGCCAGCACTTCCTCACGCCGAGGCTTCTGCGCGACTGGCTTGCCCTCTTCAACAGGCTCGACGGCACCGACACGGGCGAGACCCAGCTGGTGACCGTCTCGGCTGAGGCTGTCTAAGCCCGCCGTCTGAGCCAGAAACCGCTCGGGTAGGGTCCCGGCGATGGGCGCCCGACGAAGGCTGATCGTCGTTTCGAACCGCGGCCCCGTGACCTTCGACCGCGATGCGGACGGCCAGCGGGTCGCCAGACGCGGCGGCGGCGGGCTCGTGACGGCGCTCCGCAGCCTGGTCGCCATGCACGACGTCACCTGGATCGCAAGCGCGATGACCGACGAGGATCGGGCGGTTGCCGAGGAGGCAGGCGGTGAGGCGATCGACGAGACCGCTCGCGACGGCTCGCCGTACCAGCTGAGGCTCGTCTCGCACGACCGCACGGCGTACGACTGGTTCTACAACGTTGTCGCGAACCCCACCCTCTGGTTCCTGCAGCACTACCTGTGGAACCTCGCGCAGGCGCCAAACGTCGATCGGGGGCTACACCATGCCTGGGAGGAGGGGTACGTCGCCGTCAACGCAGGCTTCGCCGAAGCTGTCGTCGCCGAGTTGGAGGCGGAGCCCGGCTCGCCGGTCTTCTTCCACGACTACCACCTGTATCTCGCGCCACGGTTCGTCCGGTCACGAGTGCCCGAGGCGGCGCTGTCGCACTTCGTTCACGTCCCGTGGCCGGAACCGGACTACTGGCGGGTGCTTCCCGACGCGATCCGGCGTGCCTTGCACGATGGGCTGCTGGCGAACGACGTCGTCGGCTTTCACACGGATCGCTGGCGCCGCTCCTTTCTCCGCTCGTGCGCGGACATCGTCGGCGCCGAGAGCAACATCCTCGACGGCACCGCGGACTACGACGGCCGCCGAGTGTGGGCTACGAGTCGTCCGATCTCCGTCGATGCGGCCGAGTTCGACGAGCTCGCCGCCGGCGACGCCGTCCGGGAGCTCGAGGCCGAGCTCGCCGCCTCGCGACCCGAGCGACTGATCCTTCGCGTCGACCGGACCGACCCTTCGAAGAACGTCGTGCGCGGATTCCGTGCGTTCGAGCGGTTCCTGACCGACCATCCCGAGTATCACGGACGGGTTGGAATGCTCGCGCTGCTCGACCCGAGCCGGCAGGACATTCCCGAGTATGCGGAGTATCTCGGTGCCATCCAACGAACGGCCCGGGTGGTCAACGACCGGTTCCAGGCCGAGGGCTGGACGCCGATCGATCTGCGGATCGCCGACAACTTCCTCGGGTCTGTGGCCGCCTACAAGCAGTACGACGTCCTGCTCGTGAACGCGATCTTCGACGGACTGAACCTCGTCGCCAAGGAAGCGCCGCTCGTCAACGAGCGGGACGGCGTCCTGATCCTCTCCGAGAACGCGGGAGCTCACGAGGAGCTGAGCGACTGGGCGGTGACGGTCAACCCGTTCGACATCGCGGGGCAGGCGGACGCGATCTACTCGGCGCTCGAGATGTCGTCCGATGAGCGGGCCGCCCGAAGTCGCGCGCTCCGCGCACACATCCGCGAGCACGACCTCAGTGAGTGGGTCGAGGGCCAGCTCGCAGATCTGGACGCCGCCGCCGAGCGGCCCAGCGCCCGTCCGTGACGGACTTCTCGCACATCGACGAGGCGGGTGGAGTCCGGATGGTGGATGTCGGCGGCAAGCCGCTCTCACGGCGGCGCGCGCGGGCGCGGGCCCTCGTCGAGATGCGGCCCGAGACTGCCGCTCGGCTCGGCGAGCTGCCCAAGGGCGACGCGCTGACAACGGCGCAGCTGGCCGGCGTCATGGCCGCGAAGCGGACCAGCGACCTGATCCCCCTCTGCCACCCGTTGCCGCTCACTTCGATCGACGTCCATGTTGCCATCGTAGATAACGGAGCGGACGTCACGGCTACGGTGGAGACGACGGCGCAGACCGGGGTCGAGATGGAGGCGCTCGTTGCTGCCTCGATCGCTGCGCTCACGATCTACGACATGGCGAAGGCGGTCGACGACTCGATGGTCGTTCGCGAAGTGCGCTTGCTGGAGAAGGCGAAGGAGGAGACCTGAGGGCCGCGGTTCTGACGGTCTCCGACGGCGTCGCGCGCGGGGAGCGCCCGGACGAGAGCGGCGCAGTGCTGGAAGAGCTTCTCCGGGAGGACGGACACGAGGTGACCCGGCGGGTCGTGCCGGACGAGCGGAGCGAGATTGCGGAGACGATCGAAGCGCTCACCGACGAGTTCGAGCTCGTCCTGACCACGGGAGGCACGGGCGTGGCGCCGCGCGACGTCACTCCCGAGGCGACGGCGGAGGTCGTCGAGCGTCAGGTTCCGGGTCTGGCGGAGGCGATCCGAGCCGATGCCGTGGCGCGCACGCCGCACGGCATGCTCTCGCGCGGGATCGCGGGTGCTCGGGGCCGCACGCTCGTCGTGAACCTGCCCGGTTCCCCGGGAGGGTGCCGCGATGGTTTCGCGGTCGTCCGGGAAGCGCTTCCGCACGCCGTGCGGCTGCTTGCGGGCGAGACCGGAGGGCACCGCCAGACCTGAGTCCGGGCCCCTCGGTTAACCGAGTTGGCGCAGTTTCGGCACTGTTGCGTCACCCACCCGTGCGCCGCCCACGGATACGATCGCCTCGGGGAGGAGGTTGGGGGTTCCTGAGCGAGACCAGCGAGGTGGGCGCGGGATGATCAGCGCGAGTGGGCTCGGCCGGCGGTTCGGCGACCGGCGCGTGCTCTCCGGGGTCGACGTCCGCCTCGAGGAGCGCGGATTCCTGCTGATCACCGGCCCCAACGGCTCGGGGAAGACCACATTGCTTCGGCTGCTTGCGGGGCTGCTCGCTCCGACGGAGGGCGAGCTCGAGGTTCGCCCCGACCGCGGTCAGATCGGCTTCCTCGGCCACGAGCCGCTTCTCTACCGGGAGCTCACGGCGCTCGAGAACCTCGATCTCTTCGGACGGCTCTATCGCGTCCCGGAGCACCGCGAGCGAACGGGGATGCTCCTCGAGCGCTTCGGGCTCTGGGATACCCGCGCCGAGCCCGTGTCGACGTTCTCGCGGGGGATGGTGCAGCGGCTCGCGCTCTGCCGGACGCTCCTCCACGACCCGGAGCTTCTGCTCCTCGACGAGCCCTTCAGCGCGCTCGATGCCGACGGCACCGAGCTTCTCCACGCGGAGCTGGACCAGGCGGCGCCGCGCACCATCGTCGTTGCAAGCCACCAGCCGGAGCGGATCGCGCCGCTCGCGACCCAGCGACTCGCGCTCGCGTGAGCGGCTACCTCGGCGATGTCGCGGCACTTGCGCGGAAGGATCTCCTCGTCGAGCTCCGTACGCGCGACACCGTGCCTGCCATGCTCCTCTTCGTCGTCGCGGCGCTCGTGGTCTTCCACTTCGCCCTCCCCGCCGAGAGCTCGCGGCTCGCGGCGAGCGGCATGCTCTGGATCGCGCTCCTCTTCACGGCACTGCTCGCCCTCGTGCGTGCGTTCGTCGGCGAGCGGGACCAGGGGACGCTCGACGGGCTGATCCTCGCGCCGTGCGATCGGAGCGCGATCTGGCTCGGGAAGACGCTCAGCGTCCTCGCCTTCCTGTTGCTCGCCGAGGCGGTCGCGCTTCCGGCGTTCGGGCTCTTCTACGAGGCCGTGACCTGGCAGCTCATCGCCGGCGTCGCGCTCGCGAACGTCGGGATCGCTGCGGTCGGGACCCTGCTCGGCGCGATGGCCGCCGCCGCCCGCGCACGCGAGCTGCTCCTGCCGCTGCTGTTCCTACCCGTTGCCATCCCGCTCGTAGTCGGCGGCGTGGGCGCGACTGTCGCCGACGACCCGGGCCGGTACCTGGCCTTCCTCGCGCTCTACGACCTGATCTTTGCGATCCTGTCCTGGGCAAGCTTTGAGTACGTCGTTACGGAATAACGGCGCCGCCCTCCTCTCGCTGACAGCGGCGGCACTCCTGGTCGCGGGCCTTTCGCTCGCGATCTTCTGGGCGCCCGAGGACGCCGACCAGGGCATCAGCCAGAAGATCTTCTACGTCCACGTCCCGGTCGCGCTGACCTCGTACGCCGCGTTCTTCTGGGCCGCCTGGAAGGCGCTGCGCCTGCTCTGGAAGGGCGACGAGCGTCACGACCTCGAGAGCTATACGGCCGTGCACATGGGTGTGATCTTCGGCGTGCTCACCCTGGTCACCGGCTCGATCTGGGCAAAGGTCTCCTGGGGCCAGTGGTGGGTGTGGAGCGAGCAGCAGTTGACGCTCTTCCTGATCCTGTTCCTGTTCTACTCCGCGTACTTCATGCTCCGCTACTCGACCGATCCTGGGCCGCGCCGCGCCCGCACGTCCGCCGTCTACGCGCTCTTCGGCGTCGTGCTGATCCCGATCAGCTTCCTGGCGATCCGGCTTGCGGAGGGGCTGATCCATCCCGTGGTCTTCAAACGTGACGGGCCCGACATGGAGGGCTCGATGTTCCTCACGTTCTGCGTCTGCCTGGCCGCGATGCTGGCGCTGGCCGGCGCCCTCTACCTGATCGAGCTCTCCGGAAAACGGGCCGACGCGAGCCTCCGCGCGCTGCGGGAGCGGCTGGCGTGAGCACCGGGGAGAAGTACCTCTGGGCGGCGTATCTCGTGGTCTTCGCGGCCGTGTTGCTCTACGTCGTCCTCATCTCGCTGAAGGTCGGGCGTCTGGAGCGCGAGCTGACCGCGCTCGCCGAGCTGGCGCGGCAGCGGGAGGCACGCGGTGGCTGAGCTGCTCGTCTGGCCGGCCCTGCTCGCGTACGGCGAGGCGGCGGTCGCGTACGCGGGGAACGCGCGCCGGCCGGGATCGCTCGGGCGCCTCGGGACCTGGGGCGTGCGCCTCGGCTGGCTCGCGCAGACGGCACTCCTGGTCGTCCAGGCGAGCGATGCCGACGGATTTCCGTGGAGCACCTGGGCGGGGTCGCTCAATCTCTTCGTCTGGCTCGTCGTCAGCGCGTACCTGATCTGGGGCTGCAGTCCGCGCTACCGGCTCCTCGGGCTCGGGGTGATGCCGCTCGCGGCCGCGCTGCTTGCGATCTCGTACGCCGCCGGCGGGACGGACAACACGGCGGGGGCGGCCTGGGGGGACATCGTGCTCGTCCTCCACGTCGGGCTCATCCTCGTCTCCTTCGCCGGCTTCACGGTCGCTGGCGGCCTCGCGGCGCTCGAGCTCTGGCAGGAACGCGAGCTGAAGAGCGATCCGGCGGGGCTGCTGCGGCTCCGCGTCCCGTCCTTGATGGCGCTCGACCGGCTCACCGTCACGACCGTCGCCGTGTCGCTCGTCGCCCTGACTGCCGGGATCGTGCCAGGCCTTGCGCGGCTTCCGGATCGCGGGCTCGATGTCCTCGTCGCGGGCACGATCGTCCTCTGGTCGCTCGGCGCGGCCGTTCTCTATCTCCGTGTAGGCGCGGGTCGTCGCGAGCTCGCGGCTGCGCTCACGCTCGGCGGCGTCGGCGCCGTCATCGTCCTCCAACTTGGGCTCCTGTTCGCCCACGTCGCATGAAGCTGCTCGTCGTCGGAACCTCCCACCGGCTCGCGCCCGTCGAAGTCCGCGAGCGGGTCGCACTGGACGGGGAGGGCGAGGCGGCGCTCGCGCAGCGACTGGGAGAAAGCGGGGAGGCGGTGTGCCTCTCGACGTGCAACCGCACCGAGCTCTACCTCGCGGCCGCCGATGCAGACGCTGCCGGCGATCGCGCAACGGCCGTGCTCGCAGAGCTGGGCCGGATCCCGCCAACGGAGCTCGAGCCGTACCTCTACCGCCTCGAGCAGGAGGCGGCCGCCACGCACCTCTTCCGCGTCGCTGCCGGGCTGGACTCGCTCGTGCCGGGCGAGGGGGAGATCCAGGGACAGGTCCGGTCCGCCTACGAGCGCGGCGCTGTCGGGCCGCTCCTCGACCGGCTCTTCCGGCAGGCGCTGCACGCGGGCAAGCGGGTGAGGACCGAGACCGCCATCGGCGAGAGCCCTGCGTCCGTGGCCTCGGCCGCGGCAGCTCTCGCGTCGCAGGTGTTCGGGGACCTCGGCGGCCGCCGCATCGTCGTCATCGGCGCCGGCAAGATCGGCGAGCTGGCGGCGCGCAACCTCGTCAGCCGCGGAGCGGAGCTCTCGTTCGTCGCGAACCGGACGCTCGACCGCGCGACATCGCTCGCCGAGCGTTTCGGTGGCGAGGCGCTCTCGCTCGATGCGCTCGAACCGGAGCTCGTGGAGGCCGACATCGTCGTCTCGTCGACGGCGTCCCGCGACACGATCCTCGAGCGGGAGCACGTCGAGCGTGCGCTCTCGGCCCGCCGTGGTCGACCGCTGCTCCTCGTCGATCTCGCCGTGCCGCGCGACATCGATCCGGCCGTCAAGAAGCTCCACGGCTGCTTCCTGTACGACATCGACGACCTCCAGTCCGTCGTCGAGGAGACGCTCACCGGGCGCCGCGGAGAGGCGATCAGGGCCGAAGCGATCGTCGCGCGGGAGGGAGAACGGTTCCAGCAGTGGCTGGCCTCGCTCGACTCGGTTCCCGCGATCGCGTCGCTTCGGGAGCGGGCCGAGACCATTCGCCGCCGGGAGCTCGCGAAGGCGAGCCCACGCCTCGCCGGGCTCTCGGACCCCGAGCGCCGCGCCGTGGAGTCCCTGACAAACCAGATCGTCAACAAGCTCCTCCATCAGCCGATCATGCGCCTGAAGGAGGCCGGGCTCGGCGAGGAGGACGAGCGCCGTGCTCCTCAGGGTCGGCTCGAGGGGTAGCCGCCTCGCCCTGACGCAGGCCGAGCTCGCGGTCGAAGCGCTGCGTCGGCCCGGCCTGGAGTTCGCGCTCGTCCCGGTGACGACCGCAGGCGACCGCGATCGGACGAAGCCGTTCGGAGAGATCGGCTCGCGGGGTGTGTTCGTGAAGGAGCTCGAGGAGGCGCTGCTCGAAGAGCGAATCGACGTCGCCGTCCACTCGGCCAAGGACATGACGTCGACGGACACGGAAGGGCTCGCTGTCGGCGCCTACCTCGAGCGGGACGATCCCCGCGACGCGCTCTGCGGCGCGGACGCCGTCCGGCCGGGGATGCGTGTCGGGACCGCGTCGGTCCGGCGTCGGGCGCAACTGCTCGCGCTCGAGCCGGAGCTTCGGATCGAGCCGCTGCGGGGAAACATCGACACGCGACTCCGGAAGCGGGGCGAGCGGGGCCTCGATGCGGTCGTTCTCGCGGCCTGCGGCCTCGACCGGCTCGGTCTCGCGGACGAGATCGGTCGGCGGTTCGAGCCCGACGAGGTTCTTCCCGAGTCCGGCCAGGGCGCGCTCGCGCTCCAGGTCCGGGCCGGAGAGGAGGGCGTGGTCGCTCACGCCGACCACCCCGCGACCAGGCGGCGAGTCGAGTCCGAGCGTGCGTGCGTCGCAGTCGTAGGCGGCGGCTGCCTCGCACCGGTCGCCGCATACCACGACGGCGACCGGCTGACCGCGCTCGTCGCGGCCGAGGACGGGAGCTGGGTCGAGCGCCGGACCGGCGACGATCCCGTCAGCCTCGGGCGGGAGCTGCTCGCACTCGTTCCGTGAGGATCCTGCTGACCCGTCCCGAGGGGCGGAACGAGGAGCTGGCCGACGCTCTCGGCGCGGCCGGGCACGAGGTCGAGTGCGTGCCGCTGGTCGCGCTCGAGCCGCTCGGCGACGAGCCGATCGACCTCGACGGCTACGACTGGGTGCTCGTCACGAGCGCGATGGGCGCACGGGAGCTTCGCCGCCGAGGCCGTGGCCGGCCGGGCGCGTTTGCGGCGATCGGCCGGGTGACGGCGGATGCGCTCGGCGGTGCGGACCTCGTCCCGCGCGTGTCGACCCAGGAGGGCCTGCTGTCCGAGCTGCCCCGGCCGGCCGGGCGCGTGCTGTTCGCCGGCGCCGAGGCCGCCCGCCGCCTGCTCGTCGAGAAGCTGGGCGCCGACTTCGTCCCGCTGTACCGGACCCGCGAGCTCACGCCCGAGCTTCCGGACGCGGATTTGGTCGTTCTCACCTCGCCGTCCGCTGCTCGCGCGTACGCGGCGCTCGGGCGCAGCGGCCCTGCGATCTCCATCGGGCCGGAGACCACCTCGGCGGCGCGGTCGCTCGGGCTCGAGGTGGTAGCGGAGGCCCAGAGCCAGGACACCAGAGGCCTCCTGGCCGCCGTGGAGGCGGCGACGCGTTAGCGTCCAGCCCCGTGGTGATCACCTTCCTCTCGGACTTCGGCGTCGAGGACGACTTCGCCGGCACGTGCCACGGCGTGATCAAGCGGATCGCGCCGCAGGTGGACGTAATCCACGTCACGCACGGGATCCAGCCGACGAGCATCCTGCAGGGCTCCGTCGTCTTGGCCAGCACCCTGCCGTACATGCCGGCCGGCGTGCATCTCGCGATTGTCGATCCGGACGTCGGGACGCCTCGCCGCGCGCTCGTGATCCGCACCGGGGACGACCGGCTCCTCGTTGGGCCGGACAACGGTCTGCTCGTGCCCGCAGCAGAGCGCCTCGGCGGGATCCAGGCGGCGAACGAGATCACGAACCGCGAGTACGCTCTCGAGCCGATCGCGCCGACGTTTCACGGGCGGGACATCTTCTCGCCGGCGGCGGCGCATCTCGCGCTCGGCCTCGACCCGGCCGAGCTCGGGGAGGCCGTCGAGCCGGACTCGCTCGTCCGTCACGAGTATCCGCAGCCGGAGATCGGGACGCGGCGGATCCGGGCGAAGTGTCTCTACGTCGACCGGTTCGGGAACATCCAGCTGAACCTGACGGCGAGCGATGTCGAGCCGCTGGGCATCGTGCCGGGCGTGAGGGTCGAGGTGGAGCTCCCCGTCGACCGTTTCTACGCCCAGGCAGCGAGAACGTTCGCCGACGCCCGGCCCGGCGACATCATCCTCTACGAGGACGCCTACCAGAACATCGCGCTCGCGATCTCCCGCGGGAACGCCGCCCAGACGTTCAGCGTGCGCGCCGGGACGGAGGTTCGGCTACGGGCCGACTAGGCGAATACCTTGGCCGGCGGTTCGTCCGGCTCGTGACCAACCTCGTCGTCCGCTGGCCGCCCCTCTGGCCCGTCTTCCGGCCGGCGGTTCGCTGGCAGTTCGAGCGCATGGCTCCGGTGTGGGCTTCCATGCGTCAACCCGATTCCCTCGCCTCCTACGAGACGGCGCTCGACCGGGTGGACGGGCCCGTGCGACGCGCGTTGGACGTGGGGACCGGGACCGGCGCGGGGGCCCTCGAGATCGCGAAGCGCTTTCAGGACGCGGAGGTCGTCGGCGTCGACGTGTCCGAGGCGATGCTCGAGGAAGCTCGGCGACTGGTTCCCGGCGTCGAGTTCGTTCAGGGAGACGCGTCGGCGCTGCCGTTCGACGATGCCGAGTTCGACGTCGTCGCACACGCGAACATGATCCCGTTCCTCGACGAGACGGCCCGCGTGCTCCGCCCGGGCGGCTGGACGGTGCACGCGTTCTCGGCGGGGCCGGAGACGCCGATCTACGTCGCTCCCGAGCGCCTGCGGCGCGAGCTCGAGCGGCGCGGCTTCACGGACTTTGCGGAAATTACGGCCGGCCGCGGCAACGCCGTGCTTGCCCGGCGCGGAAAAGGGGATTAACGTCCATCCCACTGAGACGTTCGCGGCGCGGTAGCACCGGCCCGGACGTCTCTTTTTGTGCGGCTAGACTGGCCGCACTGCGGCGAGGTAGCTCAGTTGGTAGAGCACACGGCTGAAAACCGTGGTGTCGCCGGTTCGATTCCGGCCCTCGCCACCTGGCACGTTCAGCGGAGCGCCGCGGTCTCCCGTTCCCGCCGCACCGATGCGATTCGCTCGCTGAGGCCTTCCAGCAGCTGGCCCTTGAGCATGACTGCGTCGGCGCCCGCGTCGGTCGCGGCTCGATGCAGCGCGGGGTCAGAGTCGCCGGTGAGCGCGATCAGGCACAGGCTCGGATGCTCTGTGCGAAGCCGACCCACGGCGGCCACGCCGTGCAGCCTCGGCATGTGCAGGTCGATCACGACGGCGTCCGGGTGGATCGTCTCGACGCATTTCACGGCCTCGATCCCGTCGAGGGCGACCCCGACGACCCTCAAGGGGTGTTGTTGCTCGACGAGCGCGCGAAGCGTCTCGAGGTAGCCCTCATCGTCGTCCGCCAGGACGACAGAGATCGTCCTCTCGGATACCAACATGGCGGCCGGCCGAACCTATCCCATCCCAAGGGAGAATCGTCGGTGTGTTAGGGCTTCTGTACGACATCCACGGAAACCTGCCGGCGCTGGAGGCGGTGCTTGCGGAGCTGGAGGACGTCGGCTGCGACCGCTTTCTCCTCGGCGGCGACTACGGCACGCCGAGCCCCGCGCCGCGAGAGACGCTCGCGAGGCTTCGCGAGCTCCCGAACGCCACCTGGATCCGCGGGAACGGCGAGCGCTGGCTTCGCGAGCCGCCCGAAATCCCGGAGGTGGTCGAGGCGTACAAGGAGTTCGCGGGAGTGCTCACCGACGAGGAGATCAACGGGCTGTACGGGCTTCCGGAGCAGGCCGAGCTTGACGGGATCCTCTACGTCCACGGTTCGCCCGTCTCCGATGTCGAGAGCTTCGCGCCGACACCGGAGGAAGGCGAGGAGCGGATGCTGGGTGGAGTCCGCGACCGGACGATCGTCTTCGGGCACAGCCACCAGCAGTTCCGTCGTCCGGGCCCGAACGGCACCGACCTCGTCAACCCGGGAAGCGCCGGGATGCCGCTGGACGGCGATGTGCGCGCAGCGTGGGCGACATGGGACGGCGACTTCGAATTTCGCCGCACCGAGTACGACATCGAGCGTGCGGCCGCCGCCTATCGCGCGATGGGCGGTGACTTCGGGGAGTTGGCCGCGAACCGGATCCTGAAGGGCTCGGACTAGGCGAGCGAGGCGTCGAGCGTCACCTCGACGTCGTCGCTGAGCGCCTGCGAGACCGGGCAGTTGTCCTTCGCGTCCTCGGCCGCCTTGCGGAAGCCGTCCTCGTCCACGCCGTCGACTTCGCCGCGGATCTGGAGCCGCATCGTCGTCATCCGGAAGCCCTCGCCGACCTTGTCGAATGTCGCTGTGGCCTCGCTTTCCAGGCGCTGGGCCGGCGTCCCTGCCTGCGCGAGCCCGTTCGCGAGCGCCATCAAGACGCACGAGGCGTGCGCCGCGGCGATCAGCTCCTCGGGGCTCGTGTTCTCGTCGGCGGCATCCGCGCGTGAGCTCCACTTGATCGTCGCGTTGCGGACTGCCCCGCTCTCCGTCGAGACCGTTCCTGACCCGCTCAGCAGATCCCCCTGCCACTCCGCCTTCGCGGTGCGCTCAACCGCCATCCTCGCCCTCCTTCTCCTGGCCTGAACCGGACGGCCGATAGTAACGGCGGCCCTTCAGCTCGTCGGGGAGATTGTCGGTCTCGAAGCCGCGCGGGTCGGAGTGCGGGTAGATGTAGCCCTTCCCGCGGCCGAGCTTCTTCGCGCCGTAGTAGTGCGTGTCCCGGAGCGCGTCCGGCGGACGGAGGTGGCCGTGGTCGCGGACGTCCTTCTGGGCGTCGCGCAGTGCCACGATCACGTCGTTCGACTTCGGCGCGAGCGCGAGGTAGATCGCGGCCTCGGCGAGGTTGAGCTGCGCCTCGGGGAGCCCCACGTGCTCGACGGCCTGCGCTGCCGCGACGGCGACGACGAGTGCCTGCGGGTCCGCCAGGCCGATGTCCTCGGACGCGAGGATGACCATGCGGCGCGCGATGAACCGTGGATCCTCGCCGCCCTCGAGCATCGCGGCGAGGTAGTAGACGGACGCGTCGGGATCCGAGCTGCGCATCGACTTGATGAACGCCGAGACGAAGTCGTAGTGCGCGTCGCCGCCCTTGTCGTAGACCAGCGGCCGCTTCCGGGCCGCGTCCTCGACGTGCTCCTCCGAGAGCGGGCGCTCCTCGGCCCGCGCCGTCTGGACGGCGAGCTCCAGGATGTTCAGTGCGTTCCTGGCGTCGCCGCCCGCGCGGAGCGCGACCAGCTCGACCAGCTCCGGCGGCAGCTCGGCGTCGAGCTCCTCCGCTCCCCGACGAACGACGACGGCCAGATCCTCACGGGAGAGCGGGTTGAGCTCGTAGATCTGGGCCCGGGACAGCAATGCCGAGTTGACCTCGAAGTACGGGTTCTCGGTCGTGGCGCCGATCAGCGTCAGGACGCCTTCCTCGACGGCAGGCAGCAGCGCGTCCTGCTGCGCCTTGTTGAAGCGGTGGATCTCGTCCAGGAACAGGATCGTGCGCCGGCCCTGGGCGCCCAGCTCCTCCCTGGCCTGCGCGATCACCTCACGCACCTGGGAGACCGTGGCCGAGACGGCCGAGAGCTCATTGAACGCCGCGCCGGTCTGGTTGGCGACGATGCGGGCGAGCGTAGTCTTGCCGCTCCCGGGCGGGCCGTAGAGGATCATCGAGCCGACACGGTCCTCCTCGATCGCGAGTCGCAACGCGGAACGCTCGGCGAGGATCTGCTCCTGGCCTACGAAGTCGTCGAGTCGCTGAGGCCGGAGCCGGAGCGCTAGGGGCGCGACCTGCGGCAGCCGCTCCTTGGCGGCGTCTGAGAAGAGATCGCTCATTGCGAGAAAAGTATGCTCGTGCGTCGAGCGACGAAGGAGGCAGAGTGCCATTCGAGGAGTTGAAAGAGCGACATGCGGCCGTCTGGAGCTCCGGTCCCTACCAGGGGGTCACGGAAACGATCACGGACGTCCACGCCGCGGTAATCGACCGGCTGCGGCCGGAGCCGGGCCAGCGTTTTCTCGATCTCGCCTGCGGTACGGGCGCGGTCGCAGAGCTTGCCGCCAAGGCAGGTGCGGAGGTCGTGGGCATCGACCTGGCGCCCGCGCTGATCGAACAGGCGAAAGGCCGGGCCGAGGAGCGCGGCCTGGAGATCGACTACCGCGTGGGCGACGCCGAGGCCCTGGACGTCGAGGACGCGAGCTTCGATCGGGTTGCGTCGACTTGCGGCGTCATGTTCGCGCCCGATCACGGGGCGATCGCACGAGAGCTCGCGCGCGTCACACGTCCTGAAGGACGAATCGCCCTCGCGTGCTGGACGCCGGAATCCGGTCTCGCCCAGCTCTTCGGCGTGATGCGCGAGTTCCAGCCGCCACCGCCTCCGGGCGTCGGCAATCAGTTCGACTTCGGACGCGAGGACTACGTGCGGGACCTCCTCGCCGGCGACTTCGACCTCGAGTTCGAGACGCTGGACAGCCCGCTCGAGATGGAGTCCGGCGAAGCGGTCTGGGAGCTCTTCAGCCGCGACTACGGGCCGACAAAGACGCTCTCCGACGCGCTGGACGACGAGAAACGCGAAGAGCTGCACCGCAACTTCGTGGAGCTTCACGAGCGCTCGAGGGTGAACGGCGGCATCCAGTTCTCGCGCACGTATCTCCTCACCGTGGGCGCCCGCCGCTAGTGGCGACGCTCACGCTTCGGGAGGAGGCGACCGGGCTCCTCCAGGAGCTGATCCGGGTCGACACGGTCAACCCGCCCGGGAACGAGACGCGGGCGGCGGAGCTCCTGCGCGAGTACCTCGGCGACAACGGGGTCGACTCAGAGCTCTACGCGAGGGTGCCGGAGCGGGCGAATCTCGTGGCGCGGATTCCCGGCAGTGGCACGGGGCCGCGCCTCGTCCTCCTGTCCCACACGGACACGGTGCTCGCGGACCCGGCGGAGTGGGCGACCGACCCCTGGTCCGGCGAGCTTCGGGAGGGGCAGGTCTGGGGCCGCGGCGCGCTCGACATGAAGGGTCAGGTCGCGGCGAGCGCGGTCGCGATCGCGTCGCTCGCCCGGGAGGGCTTCGAGCCCGGCGGCGACCTGATCTTCGCCGCGTGCGCCGACGAGGAGGTCGGCGCCGGCTTCGGGCTCCAGTGGCTGTGCGAGGCGCATCCCGACGCTGTTCGGGCCGAGTACTGCGTGAACGAGGGGGCGGGCGACCGGCTCGTCCTGGGCGGCCGCGCCTTCTACGCGTGCTCGACCGCGGAGAAGATGAGCTCACCCTTCCGGATCGTCGTCCACGGACGAAGCGGCCATGCGTCGCGACCGGGGATAGCGGACAACGCGCTCGTGAAGGCCGCGCCGCTGATCGAGCGCCTCGGCAGCTTCCAGGACACGCCGGAGCTCGGGCCGGAGGTGGAGGCGTTCCTGCGCGCAGTCACCGGTGAGGTGCCGTCCCCGGGCCGCGCCGTGGAGGCCGCCCGGGACGTCCACTCGCTCGCCGGCGAGCTCGTGGAACCTCTGCTGGGGACGACGGTGGCGCCCACCCAGATCGTCGCGTCGCACGGGCGCAACGTGATTCCTGCGCGCTGCGAGGTCATCGTCGACTGCCGGATCCTCCCCGAGCGCACTCAGGCCGAGGTGGAAGCCCGGCTTCGGGAGTACCTCGACGTTCCCGATCTGGACTTCGAATGGCTCGAGGGCCACGGCGGGACGCGCTCGTCGATGGACACGCCGCTCTGGAGGGCTATCGAGGCGTTCGTGGAGGAGATGGAGCCAGGGGCCCAGGTCGTGCCACTGCTGCTCTCGGGTTTCACCGACAGCCACTGGCTCCGAGAGGCGTTCGGCACCGTCGCGTACGGGTTCTTCCCCATGCGGACGATGGCGCCCGAGGTCGCGGCGCTGCTCATCCACTCTGCGGACGAGCGGATCGAGGTCGAGGATCTGGAGCTCGGCGTCCGTTTCCTCCGCCGAGCGGCGGAAGAGGTCGGGTCGCTACCCTCGACGGCGTGAGCGAGAAGATCCGGCTCGGCGGCATGGCGCTCGCCAACGGCGTGCTCGTCCACGGGCCGAATGCGTGGGCCTGCGCCGTGAGGACACCGGACGGCGCGCTGCGTGTCGAGTCCGACCTCAAGCGCTTCCGGGCGGCGAACGTCGGGAAGCCGTTCCTGCGCGGGCCGGCCCGTGTCGCGGAGATCTTCGCGCTGCTGCCTGAGGTGCGCCGGCGGGTGCCGGAGGCGCGCTTCCCCTTCGAGCGGCCCGTCGTCCTGGCGGCGATGGTCGGAGGCGCGGTCTTCACGCACGTCGTGCGCGGCTCCGGGCGTCTCGGCCCGGCGGCCAAGGAGCTGGTCGCCGGCTTCGCGTCGCTGGCGCCGGCGGCGATCGCTCTCCGGGGCTCTGCGCTCGCCGCCTACCACGGCGCCGAGCACATCTCGATCGGGACCTACGAGCACGGCGAGCCGCGCGCGAAGGAGCACGAGCGCTGCGGGACGCACCTCGTCGGCCCGCTGATCGTGACGATGGCGGCCGGAAACGCGCTCGCCGCCAAGGCGCCTGCGCACATGCGGCCGACCGCCCGGGCAGCGGCGTCCGTCGGCGCGCTCGCGGCGGCGACCGAGGTCTTCAACTGGATGTCCAGGAACCCCGAGCGGCGGCTCTCGAAGCTCCTCGCCCGGCCGGGGCACGAGCTCCAGCACCGGCTCGCGACGGCCGAGCCGACGTCCGAGCAGCTGGAGGTCGCGGAGGCCGCGCTCGCCGCCTGCCTGCGACTCGAGGAGGCTGCCGATGGCGGTCGAGACTAGAGGCAAGCGGCTCCCGCCCGAGATCTTCGACCTGCCGGTCGAGAAGATCCGCGAGGGCTACTACACGGACGAGTACTTCAACCGCACGCGCCAGGTGCTGCTCGAGGACGCCCGGCATCCGCGGGTCGTGATGCAGGTGTTCCAGAAGAAGGAGGCGCTCCTCGCCGGCATCGACGAGGCGATCGCCGTTCTCGAGCTCTGCTCGGATGACTGGGAGGGCCTGACGGTCCACGCGCTGTACGAAGGCGACCCGATCTCCCCCTGGGAGACGGTGATGACGATCGAGGGCGAGTACACGGGGTTCGCCCACCTCGAGACCGTCTATCTCGGCGTCCTCGCCCGCAGGACGATGATCGCGACGAACGTCAAGCGGGTCGTCGAGGCGGCGAACGGCAAGCCGATCATCTTCATGCCGGCCCGGTACGACCACCACCGCGTCCAGACCGGGGACGGGTACGCCGCATACGTCGCCGGCTCGACGATCGGCGCGCCCATCGGGATGACGACCGGCGCGAACACGTCGTGGTGGGGAGGCAGCGCGATCGGCACCGTGCCGCACTCGCTGATCTCGTCGTACGGCGGGAACACGGTGCTCGCGGCGACGAAGTTCGCGGAGCACATGGATCCCGGACGTCAACATCGTCGTGCTCGTGGACTTCGAGAACGACTCCGTTCGCACGGCGCTCGAGGTCGCCCGGGCGCTCGGCGACCGGGTCTGGGGAGTACGGCTCGACACCTCCCGCTCGCTCGTCGACAGGTCGCTCTGGCACGAGCTGGGCGACTTCGACGCGCGTGGCGTCAACGACCGGCTCGTCTCGAAAGTGCGGGATGCGCTCGACCGGGACGGCTTCGAGCGGATCAAGATCGTCGTCTCCGGCGGGATGAACGCCGAGCGCATCCGTGAGTTCGAGGAGAAGGGCGTGCCGGTGGACTCCTACGGCGTCGGCTCGGCACTGATCCGCGGCGAGAACGACTTCACGGCCGACGTCGTCCTCACGGACGGCAGGCCGAGCGCCAAGGTCGGCCGCTGGTACCGGCCGAACCCGCGGCTCGAGCTGGTCGAGTAGCGCGCGGGCTGTAACCTGCGCCGCCGTGGCCGAGGTTCTCCTTTTCCACCACGCGCAGGGGTTGACCCCGGGGATCGCCGCCTTCGCGGACGAGCTCCGCGCCGCGGGACACACGGTTCACGCGCCTGACCTCTACGACGGCAACACCTTCGCCGAGCTCGACAAGGGCATCGGCTACGCCAAGGAGGTGGGGTTCGACACGATCCTCGAGCGCGGCCGGCTCGCCGCCGAAGGCCTGCCTGACGAGCTGGTCTACGCGGGGTTCTCGCTCGGCGTGATGCCTGCGCAGTTGCTGGCCCAGACGCGCCCGGGCGCCCAGGGAGCCCTGTTCTTCTCAGCCGCCCTGCCACCGTCCGAGTTCGGTGGCTCGTGGCCGGACGGCGTCCCGCTCCAGATCCACCTGATGGAGGACGACGAGTGGGCGATGGAAGACCTCCCCGCCGCCCGCCAGCTCGCCGACGAAGTGGACGGCGCGGAGCTGTTCCTCTATCCCGGCGACCGGCACCTGTTTACCGACAACAGCCTGCCGGACTACGACGAGGACGCCGCGGCGCAGGTCAAGCGCCGCTCGCTCAGCTTCCTCGACGACGCCGTCTAGCCGACGAGGGCCGGGATTCCCGGCCAGCTCTCGATCGGGTCGGTCGAGCGCACCACGTGCATGCCGGCTGCGGCGAACCGCTCGAAGGCGGCGTCCGCCTGCTCCGTGTAGTCGAAGCCGGGGACGACGACCGGGGAGGTGCAATCCTCGAGGAGGTAGGTGCGAGGGGCCAGGGCGGGAACCCGCTCGTCGTCGCCGTCGAGCAGGTCGTCGATCGTCCAGGCGACGCAGTGGCTCTTCGCCTGTCCCGCCACGACGATCGCGTCGTATGTGTACAGCTCATCGATCAGGAGGTCGTTCCTGTCCGCGATCGTCTCGCCGTCCGGGCCGTCCGTGATCTCCGGTCCGAACATCGAGTAGTGCTCGGTGAGCTCGTTGTCGCCCTTCACCTGGAACGCCGGCTTGCTCGAGCGCGCGATCGTGTGGAAGAAGACCGCCTCCTCGACGGCCGAGACCAGCGCCTGGCCGACCCCGCCGAGCATCGCGTGGTAGGGCCAAATCGTGAGCGTGTACTTCCCGCTCTCCTCGAGCTTGCGCGTGTAGTCGATGAACTGGCGTTGCGCGTAGTCCGGAACGTTCCCGGTGCTCTCGACGGCCGCGGGGTTGATCTTCCAGCGGCCCGTTCGCGCGTCCTCGGCTGTGATGTGCGTGTACGGCTTCGGGTGCCGTCCCTCGTCGTCCACGAGCCAGATCGGGTGGAAGATCTGCATCGCACGGTGCGAGTCGAGGGTCGGGATGATCGCCGTGATCGTGCCCAG
Organism: uncultured Actinomycetes bacterium; assembly: GCA_963798935.1. GTDB lineage: Bacteria > Actinomycetota > Thermoleophilia > Gaiellales > Gaiellaceae > JACDAN01. Next base: position 48,087 of record CAWCVG010000014.1, on the reverse strand, counting down.
GTTCCGATAGAGGAACTCGCAGAGCCGGGCGTTGTCGTGCTCCGCGCCGCGGACGTAGAGCTCGAAGCCGGGGACGCAGAACGTGTTCTGCACGTCGACGGCGACGAGGCAGATCCGGAAGCCGTCCTCGCGCGCCGGGCGGAGGCGATGCTCCTCGGCCCAGGCCTGAGCCTGAAGCGCCCGGTCGTCATACGGGACGGGCCAGACCCCGCCCGTGCGACCCGGATCGAAGTGCGGAGGGACCGGGAGCTCGGCCACGCGATCAGTGTGCCCTACAGGGGACCGGGCTTGCTGCCGATAGCGGGACCATGCCGTTCGATGTGGGGGAGCTGCTGCGCGAGATCGGGGACATCGCCTTCGTCTGGCTCCCGATCATCATGTTCGCGCTGATCATCTACCTGCTCTTTCGCAGCCTCTCGCTGATGCCGCGAGTGAAGACGACGCAGGTCAAGACGACCTCGCGGACCTCGGTCACCTGGGAAGAGGTCGCCGGTCTCGACGAGGCCAAGAAGGAGCTGCGCGAGGTCGTCGACTTCCTTCGCCACCCGAAGCGCTTCTCTCGATTGGGCGCCCGCGTCCCGAAGGGAATCCTGCTCCACGGCCCGCCCGGTACCGGGAAGACGCTGCTCGCGAAAGCGGTGGCCCGGGAGTCCGGCGCGAGCTTCTACTCGCAGAGCGCCTCGGCGTTCGTCGAGATGTTCGCCGGCCTCGGAGCCGCGCGCATCCGGAAGCTCTTCGAGCAGGCGCGGAACGACGCGCCCGCGATCGTGTTCATCGACGAGCTGGACGCGGTCGGCATGAAGCGAAGCGGCGCGAGCTTCAACCGCGAGCACGACCAGACGCTCAACCAGCTGCTCGTCGAGCTCGACGGCTTCAGCGGGTCGGAGGGCCAGGTGATCGTCATGGCCGCCTCGAACCGCCTGGGGGACCTCGATCCCGCTCTGCTCCGCCCCGGCCGCTTCGACCGTCAGATCCTCGTCTCTTCCCCTGATCTCGCCGGACGCCAGGAGATCCTGGGCGTGCACACGCGCGGCAAGCCGCTTTCGCCGGACGTCGACCTCCACCTCATCGCCCGCCAGACGGCAGGCCTGACCGGCGCCGACCTGGCCAACGTCGCGAACGAGGCCGCGATCTTCGCCGGCCGGGAAGACCGCGACGATATCTCGCAGTCGAACTTCGAGGCCGCGATGGAGCGCGTCGTCGCCGGGCTCCAGCAACCGCGCATCGTCACGGAGAAAGAGCGTCGCATCCTCGCCCACCACGAGGCCGGGCACGCCGTGATGGCGTACCTGATGGGCAACCCGGTGCAGAAGGCGACGATCGTCGCCCGCGGAGACGCACTCGGCTACACGTTCCACCTTCCTGACGAGGATCGCTACCTGCACACGCGCGAGGAGCTGATCGACTGGATGACGATCGGTCTCGCCGGCCGGGCGGCAGAGCACGTCGTCTTCGGCCGGGTCACGAACGGCGCGGCGAACGACCTCGAGAAGGTCACCTCGCTGGCCCGTGCGATGGTTTTCGAGTACGGCATGTCCGAAGAAGTCGTCTCACGGACGATGCGCGCGGACAACTACGCGCTCTCGGAGGAGACCAAGCGCCTTCGCGACAGTGAGCAGGCCAGGCTCACCGACGATGCCTACGAGGAGGCGATCCGCCTGCTCGAGAAGCACCGGTCGGCCCTCGACGTCGTCGCCGGCGCGCTGCTCGAGAAGGAGACGCTGAACCGGGACGAGATGAACTCGCTGCTCTCCCACGTCGTTCCGGAGTCGCACTCGAGCGACACCGTCGGCACCGTGCGCGTGCTGCCAGAGCTCGAGCAGGCGTAGCCCCTCCGCGTTTCTACGGTCTTCTGCACGACATTGCCCGTTTTTGCTTGAATGGGCAGATGCTGACCGCAGAACGACGCAATCTCATCCTCGAACGACTCGCGCGTGACGGCAAGGTCGTTGCGGCCGAGCTGAGCGGCGAGCTCGACGTCTCGCCGGACACCGTGCGCCGGGACCTCCGGGACCTCGCGGAGGCCGGACAGCTCAGGCGAGTCCACGGCGGCGCCCTTCCCGCCGCGGTCGGGGCGCGGCCCTACGCCGTCCGGCGCGAGCAGGCTCCGGCTGCGAAGGAGGCAATCGCGCGCGCGACCAGCGGTCTCCTCCGCCCGGGACAGGTGATTCTGCTCGACGCCGGGACGACGACCCTCGAGGTCGCCCGCGGCCTCCCGTCCGACCTCGAGGCGACGGTCATCACCAACAGCCCTCCGATCGCGGTTGCCCTGGCGGAGCACCCGACCGTCGCGGTCACGATGCTCGGCGGGACGCTCGCCAAGGACTCGCAGGCCGTCATCGGCGCCGCGACCGTGGAGGCGTTGCACTCCGTCCGCGCCGACGTGCTCGTACTGGGGGTCTGCAGCCTCCACCCCGAGGTCGGGATCACCGTGATGGACCTCGAGGAGTCGCACGTGAAGCGCGCGATGATCGAGAACGCCGCCGAGGTGGTGGCGGTGTCCTCGGCCGAGAAGCTCGGATCGGCCGGGCCCTACGTGGTCGCGCCGCTCGACGAGCTGACGCATCTCGTCACCGAGAAGTCGGCCGAGAACGTTGCGGAGTACCGGGAGCTCGGCATCGAGGTGGTACTCGCCTGATGCGCTCCCCTCGGGCTGCGATCACGCTCGTCTTCTTCGCCGACGGCCTGCTCGTCGGGACCTGGGCCGCCCGGATTCCGGCTATCCAGCGCCAGACCGAGCTTACGAGCGGAGAGCTCGGCCTCGCGTTGTTCGCCGCCTCGCTGGGCGCCCTCGTCGCCATGCCTGCGACCGGCCGGCTGACGGAGCGGATCGGGAGCCGGCCGGTCGCCATCGCAGCGCTGCTCGGCGGCGGCGCCGCGCTTCTCCTCACGGCGCTTGCGGGTGGGCTCTTCGGCCTGGCCGCGGCGCTCTTCGTGTTCGGCGCCGGGTTCGGCGCGGTCAACGTGGCCGCGAACGCGCAGGGTCTCGCCCTCGAGCGGCTCGGCGACCGCTCGATCCTGTCGTCCTTCCACGCGGCCTTCAGCTTCGGCGGTCTCGCCGGTGCCGGGCTCGGGGCCCTCGCCGCCGCAGGCGGAATCGATCCCCTGACGCACTTCGGTGCCACGGCGCTTGTGATCGGCCTCGCGGCGCTGGCCGCCGGCAGCCGACTCCTGCCGCCGGACGCCGACGATCGCAACCCGTCGCCGATTCTGGTCCGTCCTCCGCGTGCTCTGCTCCTGCTCGGCGCCGCTGCCTTCTTCACGTTGCTCGCAGAGGGAGCTGCCGCCGACTGGAGCGCGGTCTACCTCTCGGACTCGCTCGGTGCGAGCGCGGCGGTCGCGGCGCTCGGCTACACGGCCTTCTCGCTCGCCATGGCCTCGAGTCGGCTCTTCGGGGATCGCCTGAACGGTCGCCTCGGTCCGGTCGCGCTCGCCCGCGGCGGCGGGCTGCTCGCGGCCTCCGCGCTCGCACTGGCGCTCGTCAGCGGCTCGACGGCCGCCGCGCTCGTCGGGTTCGCCGCGATGGGCGCAGGCCTCGGCGTCGTCGTGCCCGTGCTCTTCCGAGCGGGCGGGTCGACCCCCGGCGTCTCGGCCGCCGCAGGCGTTGCGGCGGTGTCGACGATCGGCTGGATGGGGTTCCTTGCGGGTCCGCCCGCGATCGGTGTCACGGCCGACGCAGTTGGAATGCGCGGAGCCCTGTCGATCGTGGTCATCGCAACACTGGCGCTCGCTTTCCTCGCCGGAAGCGCTCGCCCGCGGCGCCGCTCCGAGTTCCACGGTCTCCTGTTCGAGCCCCGTGCGGTCCTGTCGGACATGGACGGCGTTCTCGTCGACTCGTGGACGGCGATCGAGCGGACGTGGAGGAGCTTCGCGGAACGCCACGGGCTGGATGCCGAGGTCGTCCTCGACGCGAGTCACGGCCGCCCCACGATCGAGGTGATCCGCGCAGTCGCGCCGCACCTGGATGTGGAGGCCGAGGCGGCCGCGATCGACCGGCAGCAGATCGAGGACGTCGACGGCCTGCGTGCCCTCCCAGGCGCGCGCGAGCTCGTGGAGTCGGTTCCCGCCGGGAGGTTCGCCGTCGTCACGTCCGCGTCGCGGCCGCTGGCCGAGTCACGGCTACGGGCCGCGGGGCTTCCGGTGCCGGAGGTCATGGTCACGGCGGACGAGGTCGAGAACGGAAAGCCCGACCCGGCCGGGTACCTGCGAGCCGCGTGTCTGCTCGGCGTCGACCCGGCGCACAGCGTCGTGCTCGAGGACGCCCCGGCCGGAGTCGAGGCGGGTGTCGCAGCCGGGATGACTGTCATCGGCGTGCTCACGACCAACTCCGAGCAGGCACTCGGCAGCGCGCACAGCCGCGTGCCGAACCTCGCGGCGCTGCTCCCGTAGCTCGAGCGCACTGCCTCGCAGCCCGAGCCCCGATGACTATTCTCGACGCCGTGGAGGCCCTTCGCATCCATCACCTCGGAGTCGCGGTCGAGGACCTCGACGAGGCGGTCGGCACTTACGAGCGGCTCTTCGGCGGTCGCATCGAGCATCGCGGCAGGCTCGACGATCAGGGCGTCCAGGCAGTGTCCATGCGCGTCGGCGAGAGCCGGGTCGAGCTGATGGGCTCGCTCGGCGAGGACACGCCCGTCGGCAAGTTCCTTGCCAAGCGCGGGCCGGGGATGCACCACGTCGCCTACGAGGTGGACGATCTCCCTGCCGCGCTTCGGCACCTCTCCGACCGGGGCGCCGAGCTCATCGACGAGGAGCCTCGCTCCGGCCTCTTCGGGCTCCAGGTCGCATTCGTCCATCCCGACGCCGTCCACGGCGTCCTCTCAGAATTGGTGACTCCATGAGCGCAACCGAAGATCACGTACGGATCGAGATCGGCTTCGACGGCACGCAGATCATGAGCGCGCTCGTCACGCCCGAGACGGCGGACGAGCTGGAAGCCGCGCTCAAGGGCGGAAACAACGGCTCGGTCGTCCTCGACACCGAGGACGGCCGGTACACCGTTCCGCTCGCGCGTGTCGTCTACCTCAAGCGCTTCGCGCGCGAGGGCCGGCTCGGCTTCGGCAACGTTTAGGCCGGGAGCCGCACCGGGCATCCCCTTGAGGGGTGGGCGAACATGCGGTCACCGGTCACTCTGCGCGGCATGCGGCTAGCGACAACGGCCAGATCCGCGGCCTGGTCGAGCGGGCGCAGGTTGGCGACCGCTCAGCCCTCGAAGAGCTCTACCTGATCCACTTCGACCGGGTCTACAGCTATCTCCACATGAGCGTCGGCAGCCGGCACGACGCCGAGGACCTGACGACGCAGACGTTCGTGAAGATGCTCGAGTCGATCGGGCGCTTCCGCTGGCAGTCGGTGCCGTTCTCCGCGTGGCTCTTCCGGATCGCCCACAACCTTGCCATGGACCACTTCCGCGCGCGGCGCCGCTGGCAGCCGGAGGAGGAGGTCCCCGAGCCGGCCGCGGAGGAGGACGTCCGCCGAGGAGCAGGCCCTTGCGTCGATCAGCAACGCCAGCCTCCTGGAGCTGATCACCCGCCTCTCGTCGGAGCAGCGGCAGGTGCTGACGCTCAAGTTCGTCTTCCGCTTCTCCAACGGCGAGGCGGCGGCGATCCTCGGGAAGACCGAGGGCGCCGTCAAGTCGCTCCAGCACCGCGCGCTCGCCTCGCTGCAGAAGCACGTCACGCGCTAGAACCCCCACATGGCGCTCGATGTCGGGATCGTCGGCCCGCCCGGGTCCGGGAAGACGACGCTGTTCACGGCGCTCACCGGCGTGCGGCCGGAGGGCTACGGCACTCCGCACGTCGGGATCGCGCCGATCGCGGACGAGCGGCTGGCCCAGATCGCCGAGGTCGTGGGCTCCGCGAAGCAGACACCGGCGACGATCCGGCTGATCGACGTGCCGGGAACGGCAGCCGCGCAGCTCGGCGGCGTGCGCCGCGCCGACGCGCTCCTCGCAGTCGTCCGCGACCCGGGCGAGCTGCCCTCGCTCGAGCTCGAGCTGCTCGTCGCCGACCAGGATCACGTCGAGCGCCGCCTCGAGCGGATGCGGAAGGAGGCCAAGTCGGGCGATCCGGCGCTCCGCGCCGAAGCCGAGCTCCTGGAGCGGCTGGTCGAGCACATCGACGCCGAGCGTCCGCTTCGCGACTGGCACGGCGGGCTGCCGCCGGAGCTGGAGCCGCTGACGACGAAGCCGCTGATCCCGATCGTGAACGGGCCCGACGGCGTCGACCTCGCGCTCGAGGCCGAGCTGCGCGACCTCCCGGCCGAGGAGGCGGCGCAGTTCCGGAACGGCGGCTCCTCGGCGCTCGAGGACGTCGTGCGGCGGCTCGCGTCCGTCCTCGACCTCGTGGTCTTCTTCACCGCCGGCGACACCGAGGCCCGCGCCTGGACGCTTCGGAACGGGAGGACCGCACTCGAGGCCGCCGCCTCGATCCACACCGACATCGCGCGCGGGTTCATCAGGTGCGAGGTGATTCGCTGGAACGACCTCGTCTCGTCCGGCTCCCACGCGGAGGCGGCGCGGAGGGGGCTGCAACGGCTCGAGGGAAAGGGGTACGTTGTCGCGGACGGCGACGTCCTGAACATCCGTTTCAACGTCTAAGACCTGCGAGCCGGTACTGAGTGACTCCAACACAATGAGCTTGTGCCTCCGGACCACGCTGGGCGCCGCGAGCCGGCGTCCTCAGTCGCCTCCGTATCTGGGCGATACGAAGGCTCCCTGCGTCCTTGGCTCGCACCGCCCATCGCGCCCCGGAGACGAAGCGCATCATGTTGGAGCCACTTAATGGAACGTCAATGAACGCTGAACCTATATTGAGGCGTCCATGAGCAGCTTCGAGCCCGAGCGGCGCCGGGAGGGCGAACGGATCCAGCGTGCTGTCGGGGTCGCGAACAAGCTGCTGGAGAACATCGACCTCGTCGTCCGCGGCAAGCAGGAGGAGATCAGGCTCGTCCTCACCGCCCTGGCCTGTCGGGGACATGTCCTGTTGGAGGATGTGCCCGGAACGGCGAAGACGGTTCTCGCGCGGGCGCTCGCGCAGAGCATCGAGGGCGCGTCGCCGTCGCGGATCCAGTGCACGCCCGACCTCCAGCCCACCGACGTCACCGGCCTCTCGGTCTACAACCAGCGGGAGCGGGACTTCGAGTTCCGCCCGGGACCGATCTTCGCCAACATCGTCCTCGTCGACGAGATCAACCGCGCGATGCCGAAGACGCAGTCCTCGCTGCTCGAGGCGATGGCCGAGACCCAGGTCACCGTCGACGGCACGACGCGCGAGCTCCCGCAACCCTTCCTCGTTCTCGCCACGCAGAACCCGATCGAGCTCGAGGGCACCTTCCCGCTGCCGGAGGCCCAGCTCGACCGTTTCTTCCTCAAGACCGCGCTCGGCTATCCCGAGTCGGAGCAGGAGTTGCAGATCGTCCGCGACCAGCGGCACGGGCATCCGATCGGGGATCTCGGGCCGGTCGTCTCGCTGGAGGAGGTCGAGGCGCTGCACCACGCGAGCGAAGAGGTCTACGTCGACGAGCTGATCCAGCGCTGGGTGATCGACGTCGTCCGTGCCACCCGCGAGCTCGACACGGTGGCGATCGGCGCCTCCGTGCGCGGAAGCCTCGCGCTCGAGCGTGCGGCGCGCGCATGGGCGCTCCTCCACGACCGCGACTACGTGATTCCGGAGGACGTCGAGGAGCTCTTCCTCCCGGTCGTGGGCCACCGGATCCTCTTCACCCCGACCTTCCTGGTCGAGATCCGCAAGCAGGGTCGGAAACAGGCAGCGGCGCGGTTCGTCGAGCAGTGCTTCGAGGTGGCCCCGCGGCCGGAGGCCGCACTCAGCGGCGAGGTCCTCCCGATCGCCGGTGAGCGGGGCGACTGATCTCACCTTCCCGCTCGTCCCGCGCCGGCGGCTGATCGGCCTCGCGTTCGGCGCCGTGACCAGCGTGCGGCGCGGGACCGGCTCCGACGTCGCGAGCTCGAGGCCGTACCAGCCCGGCGACGACGTGGACACGATCGACTGGGCGGCGTCGGCCCGGCTCTCCTCGGCGCGCGGGACCGACGAGTTCATCGTGCGCGAGCGGTACGCCGAAGAGGCGCCGCGGGTCGTGATCGTCGCCGACCGGCGGCCGGCGATGAGCCTCTACCCGGCCGACATGCCCTGGCTCTCGAAGCCGGATGCGATGGTTGCCGCCGGGAACCTGATCGCCGACAGCGCCGCGAAGGCGCGCGGGCTGATCGGCTACCTCGACTACGCGAGCGCGTCGGCCGCGAGCGGCGACTCCAGCATGGAAGTGCCGTTCTGGCGGCCCCCGCACGCCCAGGCCGACTTCTGGCGGGTGAAGGAGTCGCACCTGCACTACCCGCTCTACGGCGCGCCGGAGGACACGCTGGAGCAGGCGTTCGCGCATCTGTCGCCCATGCGGCGGTCGCTGCCGGCCGGCACCTTCGTCTTCATCCTCTCCGACTTCCTCTCGCCGCCGAGCGAGGCTGCGTGGGCGTGGATCGTCGAGCTGCCGTGGGAGCTCGTGCCGGTCGTGATCCAGGATCCGGTCTGGGAGCAGAGCTTCCCCGACGTGGCGTCGGTGGTCGTCCCGCTCGTCGATCCGCCGACGGGGAAGCTGAAGCTCGTCCGCCTGAGCCGTCGGGAGGCGCGCGACCGGCGCGAGGCGAACGAGCGGCGGCTGGCCGAGACGCTCACGTACCTCGAGGGCCTCGGCCTCGATCCCGTGCTGATCTCGAGCAGCGACCCGGAGGAGATCTACACGCGGTTCCTCGAGTGGGCCGCGCTGCGGCAGGAGGGGGTGCGCGACTCGTGGTGACCGCACGGCGCCTCTTCATCGGCGGGGTCGCCGCGGCCGTGATCCTCGCCGCGCTGGTCGGGCTCATCGCCTGGAATGCCTGGGACAAGGGCGGCGGGCCGGGGCTCGGCGACGAGCCGATCGTCGGCACCGCACTGCTGGCACCGGAACAGCACCTGTTCGCCGACCCGGTCGACGCGCGGGTCGAGCTGATCGTCGACACGAAGCGCGTCGATCCCGACAGCGTCGAGGTCGGCGCGAACTTCGAGCCGTACACCGAGCTCCGGCCGGTGGAGGTGTCGAGCAGCCAGGACGGCTCGATCACGAAGCTGCGCTACGACTACGTCCTCGGCTGCCTCGTCTCGCGCTGCCTCCCGACCGGGACCGGACGGGTGGAGCTCGGCGGCGTGGCCGTCAACTACCTCCGCCGCGGCGAGTCCCAGCCCGACGCGGCCACCGTCGAGTGGGTCCCGATCCGGGCGGCCGGGCGGATCGACCCGAACGAGCTGGAGCAGGCGGCGCTCCGCTCCGACCTCCGCGATCTTCCGCCGCCCTCGTACAGCGTCTCGCCCCGGACGGTCGAGCTCGTCGCGTTGGTCCTGGCCGTTCTCTTCGCCGTCGGCGCCGTCGTCCTGATCCTCCGGCTGCTGCCGCTCGACCGGCTCGCAACCCGGCTCGGAGCGCGGTTCGTCGACAGACGCTCCTCGCTCGAGCAGGCGCTCGCGCTCGTGCGCGAGGCGTCGGAGTCCGGGACGACCGAGGACGAGCGGCGCGCGCTGGAACGGCTCGCCGTCGAGCTGCGGCGGGCACGAAGCTCCGAGCTGGCGGAGAACGCCAGCCGGCTCGCGTGGTCGGCCGGTCAGCCGGTTCCCGCGGGCGTCGACCCGCTGTCGGACGAGGTCGAGCGCGTGATCTCGGAGAACGGGCACTGATGCGCCGGCAGGGGATCCCGCTCTTCGACGTCAGAAACCTGACGGAGCCGATGCGCCGCACCGCCGTCGTCCGCATCGCGTTGGCCGTCGCGCTCGTCGGGACGCTGCTCTTCGCCGCCTGGCTCTCGCGTGACCCCGGGTCGTCCTCCGTCCAGATCGCGCGAGGCGGTCAGAGCGGCGTGGTCGTCCTGGACATGTCCGCCAGCATCGGCGGCGCGCGCCGGCGCTTGACGGAGCCGTTCGAGTACCTCGCGGACACGAACCAGGACTTCGGGCTGGTCCTGTTCTCGAGCGTGGCGTACGAGGCGATGCCTCCCGGCACCGCCGCGCCCGAGCTCCGCGGCTTCCTCCGGGCGCTCGCGCCGTTCCCGAACATCTGTTACGTGCGGGACGAGACCCAGGTGTGTCCCCCGGGGCAGCGGCGAGTCGAGTTCGACAGCCCGGAGGCAGAGGAGATCCGGCGCGGTCGGTGACGCCGTGGTCGGAGAACTTCCGGGGAGGGACGAATATCTCGACTGGTCTCCGGACGGCGCGCGAGATGCTCGAGCGACACGACCAGGAGGAGCGTGGGACGTTGCTGATCAGCGACCTGGACGACTCGCTGCTCGACATCCCGGCGCTCACGCGCGAGCTGATCACCTACGAGCGCAAGGGGATCCCGCTCCACCTTGTGGCCATGTCTCCGTTCGACGAGGACCGCTTCTTCTTCGAGCGGCTGGTCGGGAAGGAGGCGTTCGTCGACCGGGCGGACATGGCGCCGCCCAGGCTGGCGGGCGAGCGGCGCCGCGCCGAGCGCGCAGGCGTTCCGGCCGGGCTGGCCGGGCTGGCGTTGCTTCTGCTGATGCTGCTGGCGGCGAACGAGCACTTCTGCGGGCGGCTCGCCTGGCGCCGGGGGAAGGAGTCCGGCGGGTGAAGCGCGCCCGGCCGATGATCCGGAAAGGGCTGCCGATCGCGATCCTGATCGTCTTGGCCGTGTTTGCCGCGCTCGTCGCGCGCGACGCGGCCGCGATCCAGCGCGGCTTCGAGGGCGGCGACCTCGCCTTCAAGGCCCAGCCCGCGGCCGAGCGACTCTGGAAGATCGACACGCGTGTGCCCTACTCGAAGCGGGCGCTCGGGGTCGAGGACGACCTCCAGTACCGGCGAGCGCTGCGCGCGTTCGCCGTGGATGCGCGTCGCGGCGAGAACCCGTACGACTTCGACCGTCCCGCCTTCCGCGCGGAGGCGCAGGCGACGCTCCAGGCGGCCGAGGAATCGGAGCTCGAGGCGCCGCTTCGCTCGAAGGCGGCGAGCCTCCAGGGCGTCCTCACCTTCGAGGAGGCGATCCAGGATCCCGTCAACGGCCCGGCGCTGATGCGCCGCGTGGTCGGCGACTTCGAGCGGGCCGTCCGGATCGATCCCACGAACGAAGAGGCGAAGTACAACCTCGAGTACCTGCTGCGGTTGATGGATCCGAGCGCGGCGCGGCTCAGGATCCGCGAGAACATCCCGGCCTACAGTCTGGGCCGCGAGCGCTCCGGGCAGCGGCCCGTCGCGGCAGGGCGAGGGCTACTAGGCGGCGAGGTGGACTTCTCGTTCCTCACGCCGCTCGCGGGGCTCGTCACGATCGCGGCCGCGGTGCCGCTCGTCGCCTTCGTGCGGAGCGAGCAGCGGGCGGCGCGCGTGCGCGAGTTGTTGCGCCTCGCCCCGCCGGGAAGCTCGCAGCGGAACACGGTCGCGGCGATCGTCGTGCTCGCCGTGCTGGTCGGGGTCGGTGCCGCCCAGCCGGTGCTGGAGGAGACGCAGGAGCACGCCGCCCGCTCCGACGCGCAGGCGTTCTTCGTCATCGACACCTCGCGCTCGATGCTCGCCTCGGACGAGGCGGGCGGGACGACGCGCATCGAGCGTGCCCGGTCTGCGGCGCTCCGGATGCGCGACGAGCTGGAGACGGTGCCGGTCGGCATCGCGTCGATCACGGATCGCACGCTGCCGCTGCTCTTTCCCACGGCCAACCGCGATTCGTTCGCGTCCACGCTCGAGCTCTCCCTTGACGTGGACAGGCCTCCTTCGTCCATAGCGGACAACACGATTGCGACGCGGTTCGGCGCGCTCGCCGCCGTCGCCGCCCGGAACTTCTTCCGCGGAGCCGATCGGCGGCTCGTGGTGGTGTTCTCGGACGCCGAGACCGCTCCGTTCAATGCGCAGGCGATCGCGAACGACTTCGCGCAGTCGAACGTCCAGCTGATCGTCGTCCGTCTCTGGCGCGAGGGGGAGCAGGTCTTCGGCCCGAACGGCGCTCCCGAGCCGTACGAGGCGGATCCGACCAGCGCCGACTTCGCGCAGCGGCTGGCGGAAGCGACCGGCGGCCGGGCATTCGACGAGGACGAGCTCGACGACGCGGTCGGGGCGGCCAGGGACGTCGTGGGCGAGGGTGTGACCGAGATGCGGATTGTGCGGACGGACATCGACCCGCTCGCGCCGTACGTCTTCCTCGCGGCGCTCCTGCCGCTCGGGTTCCTGCTGTACCGCCGGAACCTGGCCTAGCGGGAAGAATTCGTCCCACTTCCGGCACAGCTCGCCCTTGACACGCCGCGGAGTCCGACACCGGGACGTGGCCTAACCGGACGAGATGAGAATCACGCCGGCGAGCGCGGCGGCCACGCCGACGAGCTGGAGTCCCGCGACCCGCTCCGAGAGGATGACCGCGGCCAAGCCGACGGTGACGACCGGATAGAGGGTCGCGAGCACCGAGACGACGCTGACGTCGCCCTGGCTCGAGGCTGCCGCGAAGAAGGAGTTGCCGGCGGTGTCCATCACGCCGATCGTTCCGATCGCCAGGAGGCTGCCGCGCGCGGCGCTGAGCGGTGGGCGGAGGACGAGCCAGGCTGCGAGCACGAGGAGGGAGACCGAGAGCCGGAAGGTGAACGCCGCCCAGAGGAAGTCCTCGCCGCTCGCCTCGTGCATAGGCACGTAGTAGCCGCCGAACCCGACCACGGCCGCGAGCGCCCACGGAACGCCGGCCGCCACCCGCATGGAGCCGCCCTCCGGCCGCTCGAACGACGCGAGGCCAACGCCGCCGAGCGCGAGCGCGAAGCCGGCCAGCTGAAGGGAGGAGACGTCGTCGCCGGTCGCAATCCCGAACACGACCGGCACCACGGCACCGACTGCCGCGATGGGCGCGACGATGCTGATCGAGCCGACGGCCATGCCGCGGAAGAACGCCGCGAGCCCGACGATGCCGAAGAGGGCAGCGAGCGGAGCCCAGAGGATCGAGGGCCCGGGCGGCGGGTTCCCCGCGACGGCGACGACGAGGCCGATGGCGAGCACGCCCGAGACCTGCGCGAGCAGGAGGACGACGAGCAGCGGCACCGTTCGGCTCTTCAGGCCGCCGAGGAAGTCGCCCACGCCCCAGGCGATGCTCGCCGCGAGCGCGCAGGCCGCTGCCAACATGGGGCGCTAGCCTGGCACGGGTCTCGTCGCCGCGACGGCGTCGAGCTGGTTCGCGTGGTAGAGCACCGCCGCCTCCGCCGTGCGCGCCGCACGCCCGTCGTGGTGGACCGCGACGGCGTGGACGACCTCGGCCAGCACGCCGCGCTCCAGCGCGCCGGCCTGCGACTCGACCAGTCGGATCCCGAGCTGGACATGGCCGAGCAGGCGCCCTTCCTCCGTCGGCCTGAAGGACGGGCCACGTCCCAGCTCCACCGTCCGGCCCGCGTCGTGGAGGAGCGCCGCCCCTACGAGGAGGTCGTGGCGCAGCCGTGGGTGCACCTGCGCGGTCTCGCGGCAGATCGTCGCGACGGCGACGGTGTGCTCCAGGAGCCCGCCGGCGTAGTCATGGTGGACCTCGGGGTGGGCGGGAAGCTCCCGCAGCCGCCCGCGGAACCGCTCGTCGGCGAGGAAGCGGCCGACGAGCGTCTTCAGGCCGGCGTGGCTGATCTCGCCGCCGAGGAACTCGAGGAACCCGTCGAGCTCGTCCGCGTCGCGCCGCATCGCCGGGGTCAGCTCGGCCGCGTCCTGTCCGGCTCGCCGGCTCGAGCGAGCGCACGTCCAGCTGGAGGCGGTCGCGGAACTTGTCCACCCGGCCGAGGATGCGAACGGCGTCGCCCTCGCCGAACCGAGAGTCCAGCAGCTCGACGTCGTTCCAGACCCGCGCCTCGATCTTCCCGCTCGGGTCGACGAGCTCCAGCGCGAGGTAGTCCGAGCCGGTCTTGGTCCTGCGCCGTTCCTTCCTCGCGACCGCGTAGGTGCCCTCGACGACGCGGTTCTCGGCGAGGTCCGCGATCGTGCTCACGGGTCGAGTCTATGGAGCACGGAGGATGTAACGTCCGGTCGAGATGGCGGTCGTCAAGCCGATTCGGGCCGTGCGTTACGACGAGTCCGTCGCCGGTCCGCTCGAACGGCTCGTGGCGCCGCCCTACGACGTGATCGACGACGCGCAGCGCGAGGAGCTGCAGGCGCGCAGCCCTCTGAACGTCGTCCATCTGACGCTCCCGGACGACGAGGCCGACGCGGGGCGGTTGTGGCGCGAGTGGCTCTCCGACGGCGTTCTCGTGCGGGACGATGCGCCGGCCTTCTGGGCGCTCGAGCAGCGGTACGTCGGGCCCGGACGGGGTCGAGCGCACCCGCCGTGGGCTCGTCGCTGGGCTGAAGGTCGAGCCGTACGAGAACCGGGTCGTGCTGCCGCACGAGCGGACGCACGCGGCGCCGAAGGAAGGCCGGAAGCGGCTGCTCGAGGCGCTCGGGGCGCATCCCGAGCCGATCTTCCTGCTCTACGACGGTGCGCCGCCCTACGAGCATCCGGCCGGCGAGCCGGCACTGGAGGCGGAAGGCACGCGCCTGTGGCGGATTCCGTCGGAGGGGATCGCCGAGGCGTTCGCCGACAAGCAGCTGCTGATCGCCGACGGTCACCACCGGTACGAGACGGCGGTTGCGTCGGGCGCTGACGACATCCTCGTCGTGCTCGTCTCGACTGACGACCCGGGGCTGATGATCTTCCCGACGCACCGGATCGCGGATCGGCTGAACGGAACGCACCCGGACCGAGAGCTCGACGAGGCGCTCGCGCAGCTCGAGGCCCAGCCGCCCGAGCGCGCCGCGGCGGTCGTCTACCGGAAGGGCGGCGCCGCGCTCGTCGAGGGCGAGGAGGGCGCGCTCGACGTCCAGCTCGTCGAGTCGCTCGCGCCCGGCCCCGTTCGGTACACGCCGTCCGTGGACGAGGCCGTCGCAGCCGTCGAGCGAGGGGAAGCCGACGGCGCGTTCATCGTCCGTCCGACGCGGATCGAGGACGTCTTCCGCTTCGCGCAGGCCGGCGAGACGCTGCCGCAGAAGACGACCTACTTCTATCCCAAGCTGCTCTCGGGGCTCCTCTTCCTTCCGCTCGACGAGTAGTGGAGCCCTGGCTCGACGCCTTCCGCGCCGCGGCGCGGGACATCACTCGTGTGCTGGACGAGCTGCCGACGCGCGCCGAGCGCGAGCCGGTGATCGCCGCCGGCCGCGGCGGTGACGACACGACGGCGATCGACGACGCGGCCGAGCGGGCGGTGATCGCACGGCTGGAGGAGCTCCATCGTGGAGGGCTCGAGTTCGCGCTCGTGTCGGAGGAGCTCGGCGAGCGCGCGTTCGGCTCCGGGGGCCTGCGTGTCGTGGTCGACCCGATCGACGGCTCGGTGAACGCCAAGCGGGGCCTTCGGCACTTCTCGCTCTCCATCGCGGTTGCGGAGGGCTCGACGATGGGCGACGTCGTCTTCGGCTTCGTCCACGACTTCGGCACCGGCGAGGAATGGACGGCGACCAAGGGCGGCGGCGCGCAGCTCGATGGAAAGCCGCTCGGCGCGATCGGCCCGAAGGACACGGTTGAGATCCTTGCGATGGAGGGGACGCTCAGCGCCTCCGTTGCGGATCACGCAGAGGCATTGGTGGGCTATGCGAACCGGTTCCGCATCATGGGATCACTCGCCCTCTCGTTGTGCCAGCTCGCCGCCGGTCGCGTCGACGCCGTCTGCTCGCTGAGGGAGGTCCGGGCGGTCGATACCGCCGCTGCGCAGCTGCTGATCCGTGAAGTCGGTCTATCGATCGGATATGCCGACGCCGGGCCGTGGGAAGCCGCGCCGCTCGACCTGCTCCCGCGCGGAGTGCTGGTCGCGGCCGCGACCGAGGAGTTGAAAGACCGCCTGGGGGCAATCCTGACCATGTGACGTTGCTCCCGGTCGGCCTCCGAGCCCAAGTAACACTCTGTTACAAGCCGCGCGTCTCGGGCAACAGCAGGGGATTCTTGCCTTGTAACACTGTGTTACTTGCCTCGTGACGGGCGAGACTCGCATCGGCTGCTCGGGCTGGAACTACCCGCACTGGCGCGAGCGCGTCTACCCGAAGGGCCTCCCGCCGCGGCGCTGGCTCGAGCACTACGCGACGCTCTTCGACACCGTCGAGGTCAACAACACCTTCTACCGGCTCCCGCGGGAGACGGCGGTGCGCGGCTGGGTCGAGCAGAGCCCGCCCGGGTTCCTCTTCGCGGTGAAGATGAGCCGCTACGTCACGCACATCCGGCGGCTCTCGGCCTCGAGACCGGGATCCCGCGCTTCTACGAGCGCTGGCACCCTCGCTCGCTCGCCGAAGCTCGGCCCGGTGCTCTGGCAGCTGCCGCCGACCTTCAAACGGGACGACGAGCGACTCGCCGCGGCGCTCGCCGCGCTTCCGGAGGCCGGCACTGCTTCGAGTTCCGCCACCCGACCTGGTACGTCGACGGACGTCTACGAGCTGCTGCGGAGACACGGCGTCGCGCTCGTCATCCCCGACAGCCCCAGGTACCCCTTCCGGGAGCTCGAACTGACCGCCGACTGGACGTTCGTACGCTTCCACCACGGCACCCGCGGCCGGAACGGCAACTACTCGGAGAGCGAGATCGCCGAGTGGGCGGAGCGTATCGACGCCTGGCGCAAGCAAGGCATCGACGTCCATGCCTACTTCAATAACGACTGGGAGGGATACGCGGTCAAGAACGGCCTGCGGCTCAAGCGATTGCTCGGCGTCTAGGCTGTCGAGGATGCAGCAGCCGACGCCGCAGCAGATCACCGAGGCGCTCGGAAAGGTCTACGACCCCGAGCTGAAGAAGCCCGTCACCGAGCTCGGGATGGTGCGCGACGTGGACGTCCGCGGATCGCACATCGCCGTCACCATCGCGCTCACGGTCCCGGGCTGCCCGCTCCGCCACAGCTTCGAGGAGCAGGTGCAGCGCGAGCTCTCGCCGCTGCCCGGAATCGAGACGGTCTCGCTCGAGTTCGACGTCATGAGCCCGGAGGAGAAGGCGGCGCTCACGACGCGCCTCCGCGGCGGCGTGAACCAGCGCACGAAGGGGATCTCGCTCGACCGCTCGACGCGTGTTCTCGCCGTGGCTTCGGGGAAGGGCGGCGTCGGCAAGTCCACGCTGACCGCGAACCTTGCCGCGGCGTTCGACCGGCTCGGCCAGCGGGTCGGTGTCCTGGACGCAGACGTCTACGGCCACTCGATCCCGCACATGCTCGGCGTCCACCAGCGCCCGGTCGTCGTCGACAAGATGATCGTGCCGCCGGTCCGCGACGAGCTGAAGCTGATGTCGATCGGCTTCTTCCTGGACGAGAACGAGCCGGTGATGTGGCGCGGGCCGATGCTGCACCGGGCGCTCGAGCAGTTCCTGTCGGACGTCCACTGGGGCGAGCTGGACACGCTGCTCGTCGACATGCCGCCCGGAACCGGCGACGTCTCGATCTCGCTCGGGCAGCTGCTGCCGCGCGCCGAGGTCGTCGTCGTGACGACTCCGCAGCCGGCGGCTCAGCAGGTCGCGGTGCGCGCGGCGCAGATGGCCCGCACGACGAACATGCGCCTGGTCGGAGCCGTGGAGAACATGTCGTCGCTCGTCGGGAGCGGCGAGCAGATCTTCGGCTCGGGCGGAGGCGAGGCGCTCGCCGAGGAGCTCGACATCCCGCTGCTGGGCAAGATCCCGCTCGACCCGCGGCTGCGGGAGAGCGCGGACCGCGGCGAGCCGCTCGTCTGGGCCGAGCCGGACGCCGAGGCGTCCGTCGAGATCATGCGGCTCGCCGAGGCGCTCGCCGCGACGCGCCGCGAGGAGGGGCTCGGAATCGTCAAGCCACTCCCCGTCGTCGGCGCTTCGAGCTAGCCCTTCTTGCAGGCAGAAGACGTGCAGCCGAGGCTCCGGGCGCTCGGCTTCGACGAGCGCAAGGCGGTCGTGCTCGCCGCGCACTTCGTCGACGCGGAGCGGCGCGGGAAGCGGGGCCACGGCTTCTCCAGGGTCGAGTGGCTGGCCACCCAGGACGTGGATCCAGAGGCCGAGCCGGCGCGGCTAATCGAGGACGAGGGCTACGAGCGCTGGGACGGCAACGGCGCTGTCGGCTACCTGACGCTCGCCGCGATCTGTGACTCCGTGGTCGCGGCGCCGCCCGAGCGCGCGCGGGTCGTCGTCGCCTCGCACTGCTTCCCCACCGGCATGCTCGGCCACTACACGCGCCGCCTGGCAGAAGCCGGTCTCGTCGCCGCGCTGACGGCGTCCTCGCCCGCGCGGCTGAGCCACCCGGACGGCGGCCCGCCGCTCGCCGGCACGAACCCGCTCTCGATCGCCGTGCCCAGCTCGGACGGCGAGCCCGTCGTGACCGATGTCTCGATGGGAGCCGTGACCTACGGCGACGTCATCGCCGGGCTCGCCGAGCCCGACGAGCTCGTTCCGTTCGGCGGCGAGCAGGCGCACAAAGCGTTTGCGCTGGCGCTCGGCCTCCAGCTGCTCGTGGACGCGCTGGCCGGCGGGGGGTACGGCGCCGTGCTGCTCGTTGCCCGGCCGGAGGCGGACCCGATTCCGGAGCTCCGTCACCGCGCTGCCGGCATCCGTCTCCCGGGCGATACCAAGACCTAACCAAGGCTTTCCGCTCCCCTTGATCGCGCCTGGCCGGCTCTTGGGGGGTCGTTCGCGACCCTGTGGCCATGCCGAAAGGAGGAGCAATGAACAAGCTGATCATCGGGCTGGCGGCACTGGTCCTGCTCGCCGCCGGCGGTGCGCTCGCCGGAGGTGCGATCTCGGACGACTCGTCCAGCGGGCTTCACCACGACGAACGACACCACGACCAACGGCACGACGAACGACACCACCACGGCCGGCACGACGACACTCGACACGACGACGGCCGACACCACCACCGTCGAGACGGGGACGACGCAGACGACCACGACCGGCGTGGACATCAGCGGCCCGTGCGACGAAGCCGAGCACGCGAACGATCCGCGCTGCACCGGCGCCGCGCCGGGCGTCACGACCACAGGCCGGGACGACGACGACAGCTCAGGCCCGAACCGCGGCCCGGGTCGGGGCGACGCACGACAGACGACCGCTCGGGCTCGAATCGGGGCTCCGACGACAGCGGCGGCGACGACCGTGGCGGAGACGACCACGACAACTCCGGGTCCGGCCACGGCGACGACTCGGACGACTAGCAAGCAAACCGACAGAAGGAGATCGCCCAGATGAAGAAGACCGTTGGAATCCTGTTCGCCGCAGTCATCGCGACGGTGGCGCTTGCCATCCCGACGATCGGGGCCGGCGCCCCGCAGACCGTCCGGGTGAGCGAGGTCGACGGACGGATCTCGCTCGCGGCGAAGCCCAGGGCCGGCCTCGTGAAGTTCGTGGTCCGCAACCGCGGTGACGACGCGCACGACTTCTGGGTCCGCGGCGGCGGGAAGCGGTGGAAGACCAGCGTCCTGATCCCCGGCCGGTCCGCCACGCTCACCGTCCGGCTCAAGAAGGGCGTCCGCTACTCGTTCTGGTGCGGCGTCAGCGACCACGCAGAGGAAGGAATGCGAGGCAGCTTCATCGCCCGCTGACCATGCGGCAACACGTCGAGGCGGCCCTTGGCTCTCTCCCCGGGGCCGCCTCGGCACGTTTGCGGGTATAGGAGTCCCATGCAGATCGGAAGAAAGCGCCGGATCCTCCTCGTCGAGGACGAGGAGTCGATCACCGCGCCGCTCTCGGAAGCCCTCGCGCGCGAGGGCTTCGACACGTCCGTCGCCGGGACTGCGGCCTCGGCACTCGCGACTGCGGCCGACACGCGGCCGGACCTCGTGCTCCTCGACGTGATGCTGCCGGACGGGTCCGGGTTCGACGTGGCGCGCGAGCTTCGCCGCACGTCGAAGGTGCCGATCATCATGCTGACCGCCCGCGGCGAGGAGGCCGACCGCGTGGCCGGTCTCGAGCTCGGCGCCGACGACTACGTCGTGAAGCCGTTCAGCGCGCGGGAGCTCGTCGCACGCGTGCGGGCCGTGCTCCGGCGGGTGGCCGAAGCAGGCGAGCAGCGGCCGAAGGGCGCGATCGAGGTCGGCGAAGTGCGCCTCGACGTCGACAGGCGCTCCGCGAGCTTCGGAGGCGGCGAGCTCGAGCTCAGTCGCAAGGAGTTCGACCTCCTTCGGCTGCTGATGGAGAACTCAGGCTCGGTCGTCACCCGCGAGCGGCTGATCGACGAGGTCTGGGACACGAACTGGTTCGGCTCCACCAAGACGCTGGACGTCCACGTGAGCGGCCTCCGGAAGAAGCTGGGCGATGACTCCGCCGACCCGCGGTACATCCACACGGTCCGCGGCGTCGGCTTCCGCTTCGCCGGCCTCGACGAGTTAGGAGAGGCTCCAACACAATGAGCCTTGTGCCGCCGGGCCGCGCTGCTCGCCCCGAGGCGGCGTCCTCAGTCGCGCTCGTATCTCATCGATACGAACGCTCCCTGCGTCCTTGCCTCGGAACGACCATCGCACCCCGGCAACGAAGCACATCATGTTGGAGCCTCTCGTGAGCCTCCGAACACGTCTTCTCGCTGCCTTTGCGTACGTGCTGATCCTCGTGATTGTCGCGCTCGAGATCCCGCTCATCCTCAACGTCTCGCGGCGGGTGGACGCGGAGGTGAAGGCGGAGGCGGCGGCGGGCGCGCAACTCGTGGCGGCGAGCGCGGCGGCCGAGCTCGAAGACGGTGACAACCGAGACCTGACGCGGATCGCGGAGCGCGCCGCGGAGGAGTCGGGAGGACGTGTGCTCGTCGTCGACGGCCAGGGCCGCGTCGTCGCCGACTCGGCCGGGCAGACGGGCAACTACGGCGACCGGCAGGAGATCCGGGCGGCGCTCGAGGGCGGGGTCTCCCAGGGCCGCAGGTTCAGCGAGACCCTCGGCGAGTCGCTCCTCTTCACTGCGGTGCCTGTCGTCGTCGAGGGTGACGTCGGCGGCGCGGTCCGGGTCACGCAGAGCGTGGACGCCATCGATCGGCGAGTGCGGCGCGACGTGCTCGGGCTGATCGGGATCGGGCTGATCGCGCTCGTGCTGGGTCTCGCCTTCGCGTGGTTCCTCGCCGGGACGCTCGCCCGTCCGCTTCAGCGCCTCGCGGCGACGGCGCGGCGGGTCGAGGCCGGCGACCTCGGCGCCCGCGCGGAGCCGGAGGGCTCGCGCGAGAACCAGGAGGTCGCGCACGCGTTCAACGACATGACGGAGCGGCTGGAGCACGTGCTCGTCGCCCAGCGCGAGTTCGTCGCGAACGCATCCCATCAGCTGCGCACGCCGTTGACGGGGCTCCGGCTTCGGCTGGAGGCGGCGTCGCTCAAGGCGGGGCCGGATCTGGCGGACGAGCTCGAGGCCGCCGAGCGCGAGGTCGAGCGCCTCGCGCGGCTGCTGACCGCGCTGCTGACACTCGCCCGGGAAGGAGACCGGCCGCCGGCCCGGGAGGCGATCGCCGTCGCCGACGCTCTCGAGCGGGCGCGCGAGCGGTGGGACGAGCGCGCGGCGCAGGGCGGCCACCGGCTCGAGCTCGACTGCCGCGATCCCGGCCTGGCGGCGGTCTCGGACGAGGATCTCGCGATCGTCCTCGACAACCTGGTCGAGAATGCGCTCGTCTACTCGCCCGACGGCGGGACGGTCACGCTCGAGTGCGATCGCGACGGGGCCGGCGTCGTCGTCGCGGTCTCGGACGAGGGGCCGGGACTGAAGCCGGGCGAGGAGGAAGAGGTCTTCGAGCGGTTCGCGCGCGGCAGCAGCGGGCAGGGCGCGCCCGGCACAGGCCTCGGCCTGGCGATCGTGGCGACCTTGGCCCGGCGGTGGGGCGGAAGCGCGCGGATCGCAAACGGGCCCGAGGGA
Source organism: uncultured Actinomycetes bacterium (assembly GCA_963798935.1). Lineage (GTDB taxonomy): Bacteria > Actinomycetota > Thermoleophilia > Gaiellales > Gaiellaceae > JACDAN01. The sequence goes on along the minus strand of CAWCVG010000014.1, from coordinate 26,250 downwards.
GGCGCTCGCGCCGAGGTCAGGCTCCCGGCCGCTCCAGGCTCTTTGCAAACCCCGAACAGGAGCTTGGACGAGGCTTTACCCGGCCGCGTCTAGCCTGGTTGCCATGAGGATTGCCGTCGTTGCGTTGTTGGGCCTCGTCTTCGCGACAGGCCTTGGGTTCGCGGCCCACATGATCGCCCGCGACACGGTCGCGCTGCCGGTCGCGAGCCTCGACGCAAGCGAGAACCTCGCCCCGGCAGCCACGACGACCGAGCGCACCACGACGACGACCGCCCGTGGGCGCCGGCGCCGGGCGACCACGACCACGAGCACGACGACTGCGCGAAGCACGACCACACCGACTGCTACGGACGACGACGAGGGCGGCCGGGGCCGGGGTCGCGGACGTGGACGGGGCGGCGACGATTCGAGCGGCTCGGGCAGCTCCGGGTCCGGAAGCTCCGGCTCTGGAAGTTCCGGCTCGGGCGGCGGCGACTCGGACGACTAGGAGACGATCTCGGCGAACTCCGGCCGGTCCCTGATCGGGTCGAAGTCCGTGTCCGTCCGCGCGAGCTCGCGAAAGCGCTCGCCGCTTGCCACCGAGCGGCGAAGGTGGTCGAGCGCCTGGGTCGTGCGGCCGCTCATGCTCTCCGCGCAGGCGAGGTTGTAGAGAACGGTCGCGATCGTCCGGGAACTCGGCGTGCGCCGCCTCCAGCACCTCGAGCGCCCGGTCGTACTCGCCCGACGCGAAGAACTGGAACGCCGGTGGAGATCGCTCCCATGTCGAAGGCTCGAACACCTCGCCACGCCTGGCTCCGACGGCGAGGATCCGCGTTCCCGGCTCGTCGGCGACCGCATGGCGCTTGGCGGTCGGATCGCGGACGAAGACGATCGTGCCGGGCGGTCCGTCAACCGTCTCGCCGTCGATCGTGAACGTCGCCTTGCCGGACAGGACGACGTAGAGCTCCTCGTGCCCGCCCTCGCTCTCGTCGTGCTCGCCGATCACGTCGCCGCCGGCCTCCGCGGCCGCCCAGCCGTTGACGCCGAAGCTCTCGATGCCGAAGTGGCGGCGGATCCCGGCCCAGCGCGCGGCACCGGGAAGCTGGCCGATCTCGAGGTCGTCCAGAGTCGCGAAGGAGTAGCCGTCGGTCAAGCGTTCACCAGCTCCTGGAACTCGGGCCGTTCGCGCATCGCGCCGAAATCCTCGTCCGTCTTGGCGAGCTCGCGGAACCGTTCCTCGAGCTCGATCGATCGCCTCAGGTGGTCGAGCGCCGGCTCCGTCTCTCCCAGGATCGCCTCGACGCAGGCGAGGTTGTAGAGGACGATTCCGGCGCCGGGGTGCTTCTCGGCGACTGCGTGGAGGATCTCCCTCGCCTGCTCGTGCTTGCCGTCCTCCCACAGCGGGTAGGCGTCGCCGGCCTCTTCCCACGCTGAGACCTCGTAAGCCTTTCCCGGCGTCCCCCCGACGACGAGGACGACGGTGCCGTCCTCCTCGGCCATCGCACCTCGTCGGACGTTCCGTTCGCTGACGAACACCACGCTGCCCGCCGGGACCGTCTGCTCGCGGCCGTTGAGCTCGAACCGGGCCGTCCCGCGCAGCACGACGTAGAGCTCCTCGTGCTTGCCGGCCGCTGTGCCCATTTCGTCGTGCTCCTCGATCACGCGGTGTCCCGCGTCCGCGCCGTACGCGTTGACCCCGAAGGCGCCGACGTCGAGATCGCGGCGGAGCCGGAACCAGCGCGCGCCGTCAGCTCCTCGCTCCGGTTTGGCCTCGTCGAGCCGGGCGACACGGAACTTCTCGCTCACGAGCGGCGCCTCAGTTCCTCGAGGACGACCGGGTCGATTGCCTCGGCTCCTTCGAGTCGCTCCTCGAGGTTCTCGTTGCCTGCCCAGCGGAACAGGGCATCGCCGAGCTCGCCCTCGTACCCCAGCCGCGCCAGGCGCTCGCCCAGCTCGGCGCTGAGCTCGTCGTCGACCGGAAGCCACTCGTCCTTCGGGGTCTGGCCGAAGAGCGCGACGTGGAGCCCGTGCAGCCGCCGGAGCTCCTCCAGCGGGCGCTCGTGGTCGTCCACGCGGAGGTCGAAGACGACGTCGAAGAGGCCGGCGTAGCCGCCATCCTTCTCAACGACGAGGAGCGCCGCCGATTGTTGGCCTCTGCTGTCCCCGCCGGCTGCCTGGCCTGCGTCGAGCGCGTCCATCAGGCGCTCCTCGAGCGGCTTGCCGGCCGTGGACTCGAAGGTCTCGGCGATCGCGTCGACGGTCGCGCCCGAGACGAGGATGTTTCCCTGTGCCGCGTAGCCCGGCCCCGTGCGGCCACCGGCCCAGTCGTGGCACTCGCTGCCGGTGAACGTGGCGCTGCCGCCGCTTCGCGTCCACGATGCCGAGCTGGCGGTGCTCGCGACCCTCGTCAGCGGACGTCAGCCGCTCCACCGTGTCATCGGCGGACAGGCCCTCTCGGAGAAGCGCGAGTCCGTCGGGCCCGTAGCGCGGATTGGCGTACGACTGGGTGGCGACGGCGCCCACCTGGGCCTCGGCCCACGGGACGATCGAGCCGACGCCGAGGAACTTCGACTGCGTCGCGACGCCCCAGCGACCGGCCATCCCCTCGAGGTCGCAGGCGGCGATCGAGTACGTCGTGATGCGTCTAGCCATAGGTCAGCCCGACCACGTCGAGGTCCGCGAGCTCGGGCGGAACGAGCACGGACGAGACCTCCGGCCGGCGGAGCGCCTCGAGCACGCCCTCCTCGGAGTCGGCCCGGATCACGATCGGCCGTCCTTCGTCAAACGCCGCCCGGATCGCCTCGTCGTCGAGCTCGTCGAGCACCAGCGCGCCGTCGAGGTCGACCTCGCCCTCGACCGCGATCTGCGGCACCCGGCGTCCCGTCGACCCGAACCAGCGCTGTCTCACACGTCGACGGTCTGGCCCGGCTCCATGACGAGCAGCTCGACGTCCGTGAGCGTCGCGAGCTCCTCGGGTGTGCCGGTCAGCAGCGGGAACGTGCCGTAGTGGCAAGGAATGCAGCGCTTGACCCCGAGCAGCTCGAGCGCTACGGCCGCCTGCTTCGGGCCCATCGTGAAGTGGTCGCCGATCGGCAGGATCGCGATCTCGGGCTCGTACAGCCGCCCGATCAGCTGCATGTCGCCGAAGACGGCCGTGTCGCCCGCGAAGTAGAGCTTCGTCCCGTTCTCGACCTCGACCACGAACCCGGCCGGCTCGCCGAGGTACTCGCCGTTCGGCCCGCCGCTCGAGTGCTTGGCGTCGGTCATCGTGAACTTGACGCCGTCAACGTCGCGGGTGCCGCCCTTGTTCGTCCCGGGGACCTCCCCGACCTCGGCGCCCTGTCCTTCCAGCCAGCCGAGGAGCTCGATCATGCCGACGACGATCGGCTTGAACCGGTTGATCAGCTCGACGCTGTTTCCGACGTGGTCGCCGTGGCCGTGCGTCAAGGCAAGGATGTCGATCCGCTCCGGCTCCTTCTCGCCCTCGGGGCACTTCGGGTTGTCGAGATACGGGTCCAAGTAGACGCGCTTTCCGCCCGGGGTGTCGAACCGGAAGGTGCCGTGGCCGAGCCAGGTGAGCTGTACGTCCGCCATGCGAGTCGGAATCTAACGAAGGGCGGTCAGGAGGTAGGCGGTGACCGGCGCCGACTTCCCCTTCAGGTCCAGCTTGCCGATCAGCGTCGCTTCCACGTGATCCTCGATCGCCACGTACGTCGTCTCCCCGAGGACCACCTGACCCGGCTCGGCGGCGGTCTGGAGCCGGGCTGCGAGGTTCGTCGTGTCGCCGATCGCCGTGAAGCTTCGCTGCTCCTCGGTTCCGACGTTGCCGACGATCGCCGGGCCGGTGTTGATGCCTACCCGGAAGCGCGGCCAGTCGCCGTCCCGGCTGACCCGGCCCGCCGCTCCCTGGAGGTCGAGGCCGGCGCGCGCGGCTCGCAGCGCGTGGTCGGGCTGGTCGTCCGCCGCGTTGAAGACGACCATGATCGCGTCGCCGGCAAAGCGCTCGATCATGCCGCCGTGCTCGTCCAGGACCACAGGGACGGTCTGCGCCCAGTACGCATTCAGCATCGAGAGGACCTCGGAGGGGGAATGGCCCTCGGAAAACTCCGTGAATCCTTGGAGGTCGGCGAAAAGGATGGTCACCTCGCGCTCCTCCCCACCGAGCGCCGCCACTTCCGGCTCGTCGCGGAGCCTGGCCGCCAGCTGAGGTGAGAGGAAGGGCGTGAGCCGGTTCTCGACCGCTCGGACCTCCTCCGCCGCCCGGCCGACGACGGATGCTTCGTCGGCACCGAGGCCGAAGCGGCGGCGAAGTTGCTCGTCGTCCAGGTCCTCCGTGGCCGCGGCCTTGACGGCCGAGGCGTACCGGCGGTCGATGCGGCCGAGCGTCTCGTCCAGGTACAGCGAAGCGAACACCTCGCCGCGGTGCCGCTCCCGGAGTGCGGTGAAGGCGACGATCCCGAAGGCCGCCGCCATCAGGAGGTGCCACTCCCACCACGAGGCGTGCCAGTTGCGGGAGAACGCGACCGCGATCGACGCCTCACCGAGCAGGATCCACGCGGCGGTGACACCGGCGAGCACCTGGGACGGCCGGCGCCGGTAGAGGTGCCAGTAGCGCCAGGCGGCGACCGCGTACAGGACGACCGCCGGGACGCAGAGGCCGAAAAGCCAGCGGTCGGTCGCGTCCTCGGTGAGCTGCCGGTCGAGCGGTGGGACCTCGGCCAGGGAAACAGCCGCCCACGCCGCCAGAATTCCTACGAGCCCCCAACGGAGGAGGCGCATGCTGCGAACAGACGGTCGGTCCACGGACGACCAGGCGGCGAACACGGCGGCGATCAGGAGCCCCACGGGGGTCGCGATCGCGAACCCCGCGTTTCGTCCTTCCAGCAGCACGCCGGGCGTCGCGAGCGCGTGCAGGCCGAGGAAGCCGGCGCTGGAGAGGAATGCCATCGAGACGAGGAAGAGCCGTGCGTCCTTGCGCCTCGAGGCCGCCTCGCTGGTGAGCGCGCCGAGCGCCACGCTGACGAGCGAAACCGAGAGGACGAGCCAGAAGTGAGCGGGGTGGTGCTCCCAGTCCACGTCGAGGTCCGGCTCCACGAGCAGGAGGGCCAGGCCTCCGAGCGGGAGCGCGAACAGGAGCGGCCAGAACACCGTGCGAGGAGACCATACTCCGGCGTCGAAGCGCGAGGCGTGAGCCGCCAGCTCTGGCCCGTCGCGCTCGTCGTCTCCGCGGCGCTCGCAGACACCGCCGGGCGTCCCTCGCTCGCCTTCTACCTGCTCCTCGCGTCGATCCCGGTCATCGTGGCCGCCACGCTCGCCTCCTACGGCGACCTCGTGGCGGGCGAGGGCGAAAACCCCGGCCGCACCGCGCTGTGGGTGGTCGCGCTCGCGGTCGTCGTTGCGACGCTTGCGTTGCCGACACTCGGGACCGCGGCCCTGCTGATCGCGCTCGTCCTCGTGGGGATCCAGGGCGTCGCGGCGCTGTCCACAGAGCCGCGCCGCAGGGCGACCTAGCGCTTGACCTTGTCGGGCAGGAGCCCGTGCCTGCGATCGCTCAAGCCGGTGTTATAGTACAGAATCGACTTTTCAGCTAACACACAGCATCGACTTCGGCGCCGGCGCCTCGACGATCGCCGGGAAGATCGAAGCCGCGATTGCCGACGACCGCCTGGCGCCGGCCACGCGCCTTCCCGCCGTTCGCGAACTGGCCGACGAGCTGGGAGTGAGCCCGGCGACGGTGGCCGCCGCTTACCGCACGCTCAAGCAGCGCGGCCTCGTGAGCGCGAATCGGAGGCGCGGGACGGTCGTCGCGCCCCAGCCGCCGTTGCGGGTGATCGGCGGGCCGCCGTTGCCTCCGAACACGCGCGACCTCGCCGGCGGTAACCCCGACCCCTCGCTCCTGCCGCCGCTCGGACCGGCGCTGGCCGGGCTCGATCCGGAGCACAAGCTCTACGGCGGGCCGATCAGGCTGCCGCAGCTGGTCGGTCTGGCGGAGGCCGACTTCGCAGTCGACGGGATCGAGGGCGACATCGCCGTCGTCGGCGGTGCGCTCGACGGCATCGAGCGAGTGCTGCAGACGCAGCTCAGGCCCGGCGACCGCGTCGTCGTCGAGGACCCGAGCTGGCCGCGGATCACCGACCTGCTGCTTGCGCTCGGGCTGGAGCCCGTGCCGGCGCGGGTGGATCAAGGCGGTCTCGTGCCAGACGCGCTCGAACGGGCGCTCCGGCGCGGCGCGCAGGCGGTGATCGCGACGCCGCGTGGTCAGAATCCGACCGGAGCGGCGGTCGACGAGGAGCGGGGAGGTCGCCTCCGGGAAGTGTTCGTCCGCCATCCCGATGTCCTCGTCGTCGAGGACGACTACGTCGCCTCAGTCGCCGGCGCGCCCTACGTCGGGCTCCACGGAGCGAGCTCTCGCTGGGCGGTGATCCGTTCGCTGTCCAAGGTGCTCGGTCCGGATCTCCGGGTGGCGCCGATGGCCGGCGACTCCCTGACGATCAGCCGGGTCGAGGGCCGGCAGCTGCTCGGCCCCGGCTGGGTCAGTCACCTGCTCCAGCAGACGGCGGCGCGCCTCTGGGCCAACCCTGAAACCACGAAGCTGCTTGCGCGCACGGAGCGGATCTACGCCGAGCGGCGCGCAGCGCTCGTGGAGGCGCTGGCCGAGGGCGGGATCACCGCCCACGGCCACTCGGGGCTCGGCGTGTGGGTTCCGCTTGCCGAGGAGGTCGCGACCGTGCAGCAGCTCCTCGAGCGCGGCTGGGCGGTGAGCCCCGGCGAGCGTTACCGCTTCGACGCGCCTCCGGGAATCCGCATCACGACCACCGATCTCGAGCCAAGCGAAGCCGTGGAGCTGGTTTCCGCGCTCAAAGCGACGCTCAGCACGGCCACGGCGACCTACTCCGGGTAGTGAACCTCGGGCGGCTGAGCTTCGGCCTCTCCCGCCAGGTGTGGATCGTCCAGATCGGGATCTTCCTGAACATGTTCGGCTACGGCGCCGTCCTCCCGTTCGAGGTGATCTACCTCCACGACGGGAGGGGGTTCGGTCTCGGTGCAGCGGGTCTCGTCGTCGGCCTCGTGACAGGCGTCGCCGTGCTCACCTCTCCCGTCTCGGGCGCCGTGATCGACCGGATCGGAGCGCGTGCTACCGCCGCCGGAGCGGGCCTGGCGCTCGCCGCCGGCTACGCCGGCTTGGCGTTCGCCGAGTCGCTGCCGACGGCGCTCGCTGCGGCCGCGCTCGCGGGCGTCGGCAACGGGGCGCTCTCCCCGAGCCAGTCCGCGCTGATGACAGCGCTGACGCCGCGTGAGCTTCGCCACCGCGCCAGCGCGGTGTCACGGGTTGCAGTCAACGTGGGGATCGGTCTGGGCGGGGCGATCGGCGGTCTCGTCGCAGGCTTCGGGCTCAGGGGGTTCATCGCGCTGTTCCTGGCCAACGCGGTGACCTATGTCCTCTACGTCGCGATCCTGATCGCGACGGTGCGGGAAGACGCGCCGGTCGCCCGGGTCGCAGGCGGCTATCGCCGACTGCTTCGCGATCGAGCGTTCCTCCACTTTGCTCTGACCAACGTCGCCCTCATCGCGGTCGGATGGGGCGTGCTCGCGTGGATCGTTCCGCCCTACGCCGAGGATCTGGGGATCGCACCAGGCCTGATCGGGCTGCTGTTCCTGGCCAACGCGGCCACGGTGGTCTTCGCTCAGGTGCCGGTCGTCAAGCGTGTCGAGGGTCGCAGTCGAGTCAGCGTGCTCGCCCTCGGCGCGGCCGCGTGGGTCGGCGCCTGCCTCCTCGCGGTGCTTGCGCAGGACGCCGCGCCTACCGCCGCCTACGGCTTCCTCCTCGCCGCGGCCGTCGCGTTCGGCCTCGGTGAGTGCCTGCACGCGACGGTGTTGCTTCCCCTCGTCGCCGACCTCGCTCCGCCGGAGCTGCGTGGGCGGTACATGGCCGCGATCGGCCTGTCGTGGTGGCTCGGGCTGGCGCTTGCCCCGACCCTGGGCGGGCAGCTCCTGGCCGTCTCGCCCTCGCTGTCGCTTCTGGCGGCGACCGCCCTCAGCATCGCGGCGATCGTCTCGCTGCTGGCCCTGGACGCCCGGCTTCCCCTCTGGGCCCGGGCGATCCCGCGGCCGGAGATCAGGTGACGAACGGGAGCTGAGCCGCGGCCTTCTCGGCCAGGTCGATCAGCGGCTGCACCGCGAAGAAGGACACGACCGTGACGGCCATGCACGCCACGACCGAGGCCGAGAGCAGCGCCTCCCTCGGCGGCGAGCCTCCGGCGGGCGCGAGCTGAAGCTCGGCCGGCATCCGCATGTACATCGCGCGGATGACCGCAAGGTAGTAGTAGAGCGAGATCGCGGTCGCGATCACCCCGGCCACGACGAGCCACCAGAGGCCGCTGTCGTACGCCGCGGCGAAGACGTAGAACTTCCCCACGAAGCCGCCCGTCAGCGGCAGCCCCGCGAAGGCGAGCATGAAGACCCACATCGAGACGCCCAGCGTCGGCCGCTCCCAGCCCATGCCGCCGATGTTGTCGATCGTGACCGTCTGTCCCAGCTCTCGCTCCCTGGCGGCGATCACGGCGAAGGCTCCGAGGGACGCGGCCGAGTACGGGATCAGGTAGTAGAGGAGCGCCCGGCCGCCGAGCTCGTTGTTCGCGGCGATGGCGATCAGCATGAACCCGGCGTGCGAGATGGACGAGTACGCGAGCATCCGCTTCAGGTTGCGCTGGACGAGGGCGGCGATGTTGCCCCAGGCCAGCGAGACGCACGCGATCACGGCGACCGCGATCGTCCAGGGTCCTCCTCCGCGGGGAACGCCGTGACGAGGAGCCGCATGGCCAGAACGAGCGCGACGGCCTTCGTCGCCGCCGACATGAACGCGGTCACCGGTGTCGGCGCGCCGTCGTAGACGTCGGGCGTCCACATGTGGAACGGCGCGGCCGACGCCTTGAAGCCCAACCCGGCGATCACCAGCGCGAGCCCGGCGAGCACGAGGCCGTCGTTCACGAGCCCCTGCTCGTCGATGGCCGTGGCGATCGCCCCGAACTCCAGCTCACCGGTCGCGCCGTAGACGAGCGCCGACCCGAAGAGCAGCACTGCCGACCCGAAGCTCCCGACGATCAGGTACTTCAGTCCCGCCTCGAGCGAGCCGACACGGTCGATCTCGATCGCGCAGAGGATGTAGAGGCAGATCGAGAACCACTCGAGGCCGAGGAAGAGCGTCATCAGGTTCGTCGCCTGCACGAGGAACGCCATGCCGCCGCCGCAGGCCGCGAGCAGCGCGAAGTACTCGCCGACATGCTCGCGGCGCGTGCGCTGTCCGTAGGAGATGCCGACGGCGAGGAAGCCGGCGCCCGCCACGATCAGCTGCGCGAGCGCGCCGAACCGGTCGCGCAGGATCGCATCGGCGACCTCGTAGCTCGCCTCCGGGCTCTTCCAGTAGAGGAGCCCCGCCGCGACGCCGGCGCCCACGAAGCCGAGCGCGCACACGACTGCGCTGAACACTCGCACCGCGCCGCGCGGAATGAGCACGGCGCCCAGCAACGCCAGTCCGGCCGCGGCGAGCAGCGCCAGCGACGGCGAGAGCGCGAACCAGTCGACGACAGGCTTGTCCATCAGAAGGAGAGGTGCTCCGTGATCGCGGCCGGCCAGGCCGAGAGGACGAGGAGGCAGCCGACGAGCGGGACGATGACCGCGAGCTCCGCCGGGCGGAGGTCGAGCGCCTCCTCGGGAACGCTCGGCCCGACGTCCTGGTGGAGGACCCCCGAGATCAGCCGCAGCATGTACATCGCCGCGAGGACGATCCCGAAGGCGCCTGCTACGGCCCAGCCCCAGCCGTCGTCGAAGATCCCGGCCAGGATCAGGAACTCGCCCGCGAACGCACTCGAGCCGGGCACTGCGAGGGCGATGATCCCGGTCGCCATGAGGACGGTCGCCAGGGCAGGACGGCCGCGCGCCATCCCGCCGAGCCGCGCCAGTTCACCCGTGGCCGTCCTCCGCTCCACGGCCCCGGCGAGCAGGAACAGCGCGGCGGAGACGAGCCCGTGGTTGACCATGTGCAGGACTGCCCCGCTCGAGCCGAGATCGTCGAGCGCGAAGATCCCGATCGTGATCAGGCTCATCTGCGCGAGGCTCGAGTACGCGATCACGCCGCGGACGTCCGGCGCCCGGAAGGCGAGGAACGAGCCGTAGATCAGCCCCGCTGTCGCCAGGCCGAGGACGAGCGGCTGGAGGTCGTCCGCAGGCCCGGGGAAGAGCGGAACCGCGATCGCGAGGAAGCCGAAGCCGGCCGCCTTCGAGACGACGCCGGAGAGCACCGCCGCCACCTCCGGCGACGACTCGCGGTAGGCGTCCGGCAGCCAGCCGTGCAGCGGGAAGAGCGGCGCCTTGACCGCGAAGGCGATCACGAAGCCGAGGAAGATCCAGTGGTTGTCGCTCGTGCCGCCCTCGGCGATGTCGAACGACCCCCGTTCGAGGCCGTACGCGACGATCGCAGCGAGCATCAGCAGTGACCCGGCCATCGTGTAGATGACGAACTTGATCGTCGCGCCGAGCCGGCCGGGCCCGCCCCACACGCCGACGAGCACGTAGAGCGGGATCAGCATCGCCTCGAAGAAGACGTAGAAGACGAGCAGGTCCTGCGACGAGAACACGCCGACGATGGCGCCGGTGAGGAAGAGCATGAGGCCGAAGTAGGCGTGCGGCTTCTCGCGCCCGGTCCAGTACGCATAGGCGATCGCGGCCGCCGTCACGACGACCGCCATCCCCACCAGCCAGAGCGACCAGCCGTAGAGCCCGACGTGGTACGAGACGCCGAGGTCGCCGAACCACTCCTCCCGCTGCTCGAGCTCCAGGCCGCCGTCGAAGTCGAACCGCGTCACCGCGTTGATCCAGATCCCGACCTCCACGAGCGCCGCGAGCAGCGCGAGCGAGCCTGCGGCTTGGTTCGACCACGGCAGCAGCCAGACGACGAGCGCGGCAGCGACCGGGAAGACGATCAGGGCTGTCGTCAGCCACTCATTCATCCGCGCACCGCCAGGAAGACGAGCGCGAGGACGGCTGCGCCGGCGCCGAGCGCGAGGACGTAGGTGCGCGTGAGGCCGGTTTGGACCTCACCCGTTCGGCCCGAGAGGAAGCGCGCGCCGAAGGTCAGCCCCTGGATCGACCCGGCGATCAGCGGCCGCTCGACCCACCGGTGGAACCCGTCCGCGATCCAGACGGCGGGGCGGTAGAAGGCCAGGTCGTAGGCCTCGTCCCAGTAGAACTTCTGCTCGAGCGCGCGCTGGAGCGCCGGGTAGTCCGGCACGCGAACCTTGCCGGCGACGTACATCGCCCAGGCCAGGTAGATGCCGGCCACGGCGAGGGCGACCGCGATCACGCTCGTGAGGAGATCCTGGAGCCCGCTCGGCTCGACGTGCGGCTCCGCGACCGGCTCGAGGAACGTCGTCAGCGGGTGCCACAGCCCTGCGATCTGGATCCAGCCTCCGACGACGGCGAGCAAGGCGAGGACGCCGACCGTCCACGCCATCCAGAGGTTCGGCTCGTTCGCCTTCGGCTTGTGGAAGTGCTCGCGGGCGTACGGCGAGGGCTCGCCCCAGAAGACGAGGAAGATCATCCGGAACGTGTAGAGCGCCGTCAGGAACGCGCCGGCCAGGCCGACCGCCCAGAGGATCTGGCCGTAGAGCCCGGCATCGAGCGCCGAGGCGAGGATCGCGTCCTTGGAGAAGAACCCCGAGAGCGGGGGGATCCCGGCGAGCGCCAGGGCTCCGATCAGGGTGACGACGTACGTCTTCGGGAGCAGCTTCCGCATGCCGCCCATGCGCCGCATGTCCTGCTCGGCCACGAGCGCGTGGATGACGATGCCTGCGGCCAGGAACAGCAGCGCCTTGAAGAAGGCGTGCGTCATCAGGTGGAACATCGCGCTGCCGTAGGAGGTGATCCCGGCCGCGAGGAACATGTAGCCGATCTGCGACATCGTCGAGTAGGCGATGACCCGCTTGATGTCCGTCTGGACGAGCGCGATCAGCCCGGCCATGAGGAGCGTCACGGCGCCGATGCCTGCGGCGAGGTCCTGGATCGACGCGGCCTCCTCGAAGATCGGGTTGAGGCGGACGAGCATGTAGACCCCGGCCGTCACCATCGTCGCGGCGTGGATGAGCGCGCTGACCGGCGTCGGGCCCTCCATCGCGTCCGGGAGCCAGGTGTGGAGCGGGACCTGCGCGGACTTGGCGACGGCGCCGCCGAGCAACCCGAGGGCGATCAGCGTCATCGCCCAGTCGCCGCCGACCTCGTCCACTCGCTCGAAGACGGCGCCGTACTCCAGGGTGCCGAGCCGCACGACGAGCAGGAAGAGCGCCAGCGCCATGGTCGCGTCGCCGAACGCGTTCATGATGAACGCCTTCTTGGCGGCGGCGATCGCGGCAGGGCGGTGCTGGTCGTAGCCGATCAGGAAGTACGAGCAGAGCCCGACGAGCCCCCAGCCGGCGAGCAGGAGCAGGAGGTCGCCGGCCTGGACGAGCAGCAGCATCGAGAAGACGAAGAGCGACATGTACGCGAAGAAGCGGCGCTCCTCGTCCGAACGGTCCATGTACCCGATCGAGTAGGCGACGATCAGGAACCCGACCCCGGAGACGATCAGCATCATCAGCGCGGAGAGGGGGTCGAGGAGGATGGTGAGCCCGACCTCGAAGTCGCCGGCCGTCAGCCACGTCCAGAGCGTGGACGAATGCGAGCGCTCCTCCGGCGGGTCGCCGGTAAGCCCGGAGAACGCCCTCAGGGCGGCAATGAACGAGACCAGCACCGAGAGCGTCGCGAGGTAGCCGGCCGTCTTGCGCGGCACCCGCGTCCCGAGCAGCGTGATCAGCACGGCGGCCGCGAGCGGCGAGAGCAGGCAGATCCAGGCGGCGGTCAGCTCAGCCCCGGAGCGTCGTGAGCTCGTCCACGTCGAGGGTCACGTTGCTGCGATGGAGCGCGACGATGAGCCCGAGGCCGACGACGACCTCGGAGGCGGCCACGGCCATCACGGCGAGCGCGAAGACCTGTCCGTCCGTCTGGCCGAGGTGCCGGGCGAAGCCGATCAGGGCGAGGTTCGCCGAGTTGAGCATGATCTCGAGCGAGAGCAGGACGATCAGCGGGCTCCGCCGGAGCAGCACGCCCATCGAGCCGATCGTGAAGAGGGCCGCCGAGAGGACGATGTACCAGCTGACGTCCGGCCCCATCACCCGGCCGCCCTCTTTCGAGCCTCGCTGCCGAGGATCACGCCGCCGACAGCCGCGACCAGGAGGACGATCGACGTGATCTCGAAGGCCAGGAGATGGTCTGTGAGGAACACCTGCCCGACGTCGGCCGGCCCGCCGAAGGCGGCCTCGATGTCCGCCTCGTCGGAGAGTCGCCCGCCCGCGCTCAACCCGATCGCGACGACGATGTCGATGAGGATCACGCCGGCTGCGACGACGGCGGCGATCGCCATCCAGCTCGGCCCGCCGGCGAACGGCGCGTCGGCGTCGCGGCCGATGTAGGCGATCACGAACAGGAACATGACCATCACTGCGCCGGCGTAGACGAGCACCTGCGCGGCAGCAAGGAACTCGGCCGACAGGAGCAGGTACAGAACGGCGAGCGAGGCCAGGTTGCCGATCAGGGCGATCGCCGAGTAGAACGGGTTCGAGAACGAGATCACCGCCACCCCGGAGCCGAGGCAGCCGATGGCGGCGACGAACCAGACCAGCCAGACGAGTGCGTCGCCCATCAGGAGCTCGACTTGTAGGCGGGGATCGGCGTGTCGTAGAGGTCGCGGTCGGCGACCGGCACCCGCTTCACGGGCGGCGCGAGCAGCATGTCCTTCGTGTAGATCAGGTCGTCGCGCGAGTACTCGGAGATCTCGAACTCGGCCTCGAGGGTGATCGCGTCGAACGGGCAGGCGAGCTCGCAGTAGCCGCAGAAGATGCAGCGGCTGAGGTTGATCTCATAGATGCGGGCGTACCGCTCTCCCGGTGAGACGCGGTGGGTCGGGGTGTTCTCCTCGGCGACGACGCGAATGCAGTCCGCGGGACAGGCGGCCGCGCAGAGGGAGCAGCCGACGCACTTCTCGAGCCCGTTCTCGTGCTTCCAGAGCCGGTGCCGGCCACGGAACCGTGGGTAGACCGGACGCTTGTACTCGGGGTATTGCTGGGTGATCGGCTTCTTGAAGATGTGCTTCAGGGTGACCCCGAAGCCCTTGAACGAGTCAAATGGCTGCGGGCTCACAGCGCCACCACCAGCGCGGCCGTTACGAGCGCGTTGATCGTCGCCACCGGCAGCAGCACCTTCCAGCCGAACGCCATCAGCTGGTCGTACCGGAGCCGCGGCAGCGTCGTCCGGAGCCAGATGAAGATGAAGATGACGATCAGGACCTTGAGCAGAAACCAGACCGGGCCGAGCGCGTCCGAGTTCCACGGCCCGAGCCACCCGCCGAAGAGCAGCGTCACGCAGAGGCCGGAGAGCACGATCATGTTGATGTACTCGGCCATCTGGAAGAGGCCGAAGCGCATGCCGCTGTACTCCGTGTGGTACCCGGCGACGAGCTCCTGCTCGGCCTCCGGGAGATCGAACGGCGCGCGGTTCGTCTCGGCGACGCCGGCGACGAAGAACGTCAGCAGGCCGACGAACTGCGGGACGGCGTACCACCAGTCGTTCTCCTGCGCGTGGACGATGTCCACGAGGGACAAGGAGCCGGCCATGATGATCACGCCCAGGACCGACAAGGCCAGCGAGACCTCGTAGGAAACGAGCTGCGCGCAGGTCCGCATTGATCCGAGCAGCGAGTACTTCGAGTCGGAGGCCCAGCCGCCGATGATGAACCCGTAGACACCCACCGAGCCGAGCGCAAAGAGCAGGATCAGCGCGATCGGCACGTCGAGGATCTGACCCTCGATGGTGTAGCCGGAGACCTCCCAGCCCGCGCCCCAGGGGATCACCGCGAACGCGGCCAGCGCCGTGAATGTCGAGATGACGGGTGCCCAGATGTAGAGGGCCCCGACCGCGCTACCCGGGTAGAACGCCTCCTTGCGGATCAGCTTGACGAGGTCGGCGATCGGCTGCAGGAGGCCGAAAGGGCCGGCGCGGTTCGGGCCGTAGCGGAGCTGCATCCGGCCGATCACCTTGCGCTCGACCCAGGTCATGTAGGCGAAGACGCCCATGACCAGGTTGATGATCACGACGGCCTTGATGGCACTGATCCACCAGGGCTCGCTCATCCAATCTCCACGTAGCCCTCGAGTCCGGCGGCGTGTGTATCCGGGATTCGCGCGACGCCGGGCGAGAGGTCGCGGGTCAGGCGGGCGCGGAGCTCGAGCGACGTGCCGTTCGAGCGGACGTTCACCGTCTGGCCGTTCGCGATCCCGAGCCGGCGGGCGTCGTCGCGCGACAGCTCGACCTCTGGGGCGGGGCGCTGGAACTCGAGCTCCGGCACGCGTTCGACCGCGGGGCCGGAGAAGAGCGGCCGGTAGGTCACGAGCCGCAGGCCAGGTCCCTCGGAGACATGACGAGTGTCTGACACCTTTTCCCCAGCCGGCCGGCTCGTCGGGGCACGTTCAGGAAGGACGGCTTGCTCGCCGACCTCGCCGTACGTCACCCCGTCGAAGCAGATCGCCGAGACCTCGTCGAAGACCTGCGCCGGGTGCGGAGAGAGCTCGACGCCGAAGCGCTCCGCGAGCCGCGAGAGCACCGCGACCTCGTCCGGCGCCGGCGGGATCGCCGCGCGGCGGATGCGCTGCAGACGGCCCTCGAGGTTGACGTAGGTCCCGTCCCGCTCCAGGTAGCTCGTCCCGGGCAGGACCAGGTCGGCCCAGGGCGCGACGAGCCGGCGGAACATCCCGATCGCGATCACCTTCTCCGCCTGCTCGGCCATGGCCCTGACGTTCGGGTCGGCCGCGGCCTCGTCGCCGGAGACGATCAGCAGGCCGATCGGCTCCGGGTTCTCCGGCTCGTCGTCGGCCGCCGCGGCCCAGGCGTCGGCGACGCCGCGACCGTTCGCGGTTCGCGGGAGGCGGAAGGCGGCACAGCCGTCGCGGTCGAGCCCGCCGGCCGCCGCCAACTCCGCCCCGTCCGTACCCGAAACGACCAGCACGGCCCGTTCAGCGTTGCGCAGCCGCCCTTCCAGCTCGGAATCCCCCTCGCTCTGTCGGACGATCTCCGCCCCGTTCCGCCGCGCTTCCCTGATCCAGAGGTCGACGATCGGTGCGCGCTCGGCGACCGGCTCGTCGCCCAGCACGACGACGAGGTCGGCGTCGCGGATCGTGGAGAGCGGGGCCCGGTACGCGTCGAACGAGTGGCCTACGGGCTCCGGGAGCAGCGCCGAATGCGCACCGACCCCTTGGCGGAGCAGCTTTCCGAGCGCGTAGGCGAGCTCGACGGTCTCCGAGCCCGACAGCGCGGTGACGATCCGTCCCTCGGCGCCGCGGATCAACGCCTCCGCCTCGTCCAGCGCGTCGTCCCACGAGAGCTCCTCGTACCTCGGCGCCGCCTTCCGGAGCGGGTCGACCACGCGGTCCGGCGCCTGCAGGTGGCCGTATGCGAACCGGCCCTTGTCGCAGAGCCAGCCGCCGTCGACCTCGGGATGGTTGCGGGAGAGGATCCGCTTGACCTTCCCCTCGCGCGTCGTGGCCGAGATGTTGCAGCCGACCGGGCACATGCCGCAGACGGACGGGACGTTCTGGATCTCCCACGGCCGCCCCTCGAACCGGTACGGGGTCGAGGTGAGAGCCCCGACCGGACACAGCTCGATCACGTTGCCCGTGAACCGGCCGCGGTACGGCTCGTCCTCGAACGTCGCGATCACGGACTGCGCGCCGCGGTTCCGCGCGATCAGCTGGCCATCCTCGGAGACCTCGCCGGAGAAGCGCGTGCAGCGGTAGCAGAGGATGCAGCGCTCGCGGTCCAGCGCGATCAGCGGGCTGATCGGGATCGGCTTGTCGAACGTCCGCTTGGGGAACGTCATCCGCGTGTTGCCGGGCCCGTAGCGGAACGTCAGGTCCTGCAGCGGGCACTCGCCGCCCTTGTCGCAGACCGGACAGTCGAGCGGGTGGTTGACGAGGATGAACTCGAGCGTCGCGTTCTGACCGTCGGCCGCTTTCTCGGATGTCTGCGCGGTGCGCACGACCATTCCGTCCTGCGCGGTCAGCGTGCAGCCCGCCTGAAGCTTCCCCTGGCCTTCGACCTCGACGAGGCACATGCGGCAGGCGCCGATCGGCGGCCCGATGCGAGGCTCGTAGCAGAAGACGGGGATCTCGATCCCTGCGGCGGCCGCGGTCTCGACCAGGCCGAGCCCCTTCGGCACCTGAGCCTCGACGTCGTCGACAACGACCGTGACGAGCTCGACCGAGCTCATCGTCCCCCCTCGAGCCCTTGTGTTCCATGCAACGAGCGAGGGAACGCCAGTCGCCGGTGATCCAATTCCTGCGAGACGCGGCGGCGAGGCCTTGTCACATGGAACACAAGCGTCCTCATGCGGGCACCAGCGGCAGATGGGTGTGGACGTGGGTGTCGCTTGGCGCCTGGATCCCGTCGAGCGACGACTCGCCGCCGAAGGGGCAGCCGCCCTCGTCGACATGGCGCTTGAACTCGTCGTAGTACTTGTCCACGTAGCTCGCGACGCAGTAGACGGCGAAGTCGCCGAGCGCGCAGAGCGACTTGCCGAGGATCCGGTCGCAGACGTCGCGCAGAAGGTCGAGGTCGCCCTCGGTTCCATCGCCCGCCTCGATCCGCTCGAGCAGCTGGACGAGCCAGCGCGTCCCCTCCCGGCAGGGCGTGCACTTCCCGCAGGACTCGTGCATGTAGAACTTCTCCGCCCGCAGGCCGAGCTGCACCATGCACGCGCGGTCGTCCACGACGATGATCGCGGCCGAGCCGAGGAACGAGCCGGCGGCCTGGACCGCGTCGAAGTCGAGCGGGACGTCGATCTGGTCGGGCGTGAAGACCGGCACCGACGAGCCGCCGGGGATGATCGCCTTCAGCGCGCGCCCGTCGACGACGCCGTGGCCGCACTCGAAGATCAGCTCGCGGAGCGTCGTGCCCAGCGGGAGCTCGTAGTTCCCGGGCTTGTTGACGTTGCCGGAGAGCGAGTAGACGACGGTGCCGGGCGCCGCCTCGACGCCGAGCTTCGAGTAGCCCTCGACGCCGAGCTCCAGGATTGCCGGGACGCTGGCGATCGTCTGCACGTTGTTGACGAGCGTCGGGCCGGCGTACAAACCGGTGACGGGCGGGAAGGGCGGGCGGGGGCGTGGCTGGCCGCGCTTCCCCTCGAGCGAGTCCAGGAGCGCCGACTCCTCGCCGCAGATGTACGCGCCGGCGCCACGGTGGACGACGACGTCGCAGTCGCCGAAGACGCCGGCAGCGCGCGCCTCCTCCACCGCGCCGGTCAGCACCTCGTACTCCGTCAGGTACTCGCCGCGGATGTAGATGAACACGCTCTGCGACTGGATCCCGTGGGCCGCGATCAGGCAGCCCTCGACGAACCGGTGTGGGACTCGCCGCATGATCTCGCGGTCCTTGAAGGCGCCCGGCTCGGACTCGTCGGCGTTCGCCACGACGTACGCGGGGCTGCGGCGCTTGTCCGGCGGCGGGACGAGGCTCATCTTCCGGCCCATCGCGAACCCCGCGCCGCCGCGGCCGCGCAGCTTCGCGTTCGAGATCGTCTCGATCAGCTGCTCGGGGCTCATCCCGCGGGCCTTCTCCAGCTGTGCGTAGCCGCCGATCGCGCGGTACTCGTCGAGCTTGGTCAGGTCGCGCTCGTCCGCTCCCGTGAGGATCGTCAGCTCAGCGGCCACGGATCTCCTCCACGAGCGCAGGGACCTCGTCAGGCCGGACGGGCTCGCGGTAGCGCTGGTCGACGACCACGACGGCGCGTAGCCGCACCCGCCGGCGCACTCGACCAGCCGGAAGCTGATCGCGCCGTCCTCGGTCGTCTCGCCGGGCGGGACGCCGAGCTCCTCCTCGAGCGCGTCCACGACCGCCTTGGCGCCGACGAGCGCGCAGGAGAGGTTCGTGCAGACCTCGATCGAGTGCCGCCCGACCGGCTCCAGGTGGTACATGTCGTAGAAGGACGCGACCGACTGGACGTGGGCCGGCGTCAGCTCCATCGCGTCCGCGACCTCCTCGAGCGCCTCAACGGGCAGCCAGCCCTCGTGCCGCTTCTGGGCGAGGTGCAGCGCGCCCATGATCGCGGAGCGATCGTCCGGATAAAGCTGCCGGAGCTCCTGCACGCGGTCGTGGAACTCGACCTCCGTCACCGATCGGTGTCCCCCATCACCGAGTCGAGCGAGCCCACGATCGCGATCAGGTCGGCGACGAGCGCGTCGTGCATGCAGGTCGCGGTCGCCTCGAGCGCGACGAAGGACGGGGCGCGGAACTTCACGCGCCACGGCCGCGCGCCGCCGTCGGAGACGACGTAGCAGCCCTTCTCGCCGCGCGGCGACTCGGTTGCGACGTAGACCTCGCCCTCGGGCACGCGGTAGCCCTCCGTGACGATCTTGAAGTGATGGATCAGCGACTCCATCGAGGTGTGAAGCTCGTGCCGCGGCGGCAAGACGACCTTGCGGTCGTCCGCGATCCACGGCTCGCCCTCCATTCCCTCCAGCCGATCGAGGCACTGCTCGACGATCCGCACCGACTCGCGCATCTCGTCGATCCGGACGCGGTACCGGTCGTAGACGTCGCCGTTCGGGTGGACCGGGACGTCGAAGTCGACCTCATCGTAGGCGAGGTACGGCTGCGCTTTCCGCAGGTCCCAGTCGACGCCGGACGCACGCAGCACGGGCCCTGACTGGCCGAGCGCAATCGCGTCCTCGGCGGAAAGGAGCCCGACCCCCTGCGTCCGCTCCAGCCAGATCTCGTTGCGTCCGATCAGCGACTCGTAGTCGTCGACCGCCTTCGGCATCCACTCGCAGAACTTGTGGGCCTCGGGGAAGAAGCCGGACGGGATGTCCTCCGCGAGACCGCCGGTCTGGAAGTACCGCGTGTGCATGCGGACCCCGGTGACCAGCTCGAACAGGTCGAGGATCTGGTCGCGCTCGCGAAAGCAGTACCAGAACATCGAGATCGCTCCCAGCTCGAGCGCCGCCGTGCCGAGGTAGACGAGGTGCGAGTGGATCCGGCTGAGCTCGCACAGGAGCATCCGCATGAAGGTGGCCTTCCGCGGCGTCTCGAGCCCGAGGAGCTTCTCGATCGCCAGGACGAACACGAGCTCGTCGTTCTGGAAGCCCACATAGTCGATCCGCGCCGGGTACGTGATTGCCTTCCACCACGACTTGTGCTCCATCGTCTTCTCGAAGCCGGTGTGGAGGTAGCCGATCACTGCCTCGGTCCCGACGACGCGCTCGCCCTCGAGATCGATGATCAGGCGCAGGACGCCGTGCGTCGACGGGTGGTTCGGCCCGAAGTTGATGCGCATGACGTCCTCGCTGCCCTCGAGCTCGGGCGGCGTCGAGAGGACGGTCGGGATCGGGGCGGGGATCCGCGAGCCCTCGTAGATCCGCGGGCGCTCGACGATCGCCACTACTCCTCCCCGGAGAAGCGGACGGGCTCGCCGCCGATCGGATAGTCCTTCCGCAGCGGGTGCCCCTCCCAGTCGTCCTCCATCAGGATGCGGCGAAGGTTCGGGTGCCCCTCGAAGCGGATTCCCATCATGTCCCAGGCCTCGCGCTCGTGCCAGTCGGCGGTCGGCCAGACCGAGATCACGCTCTCGAGCGTCTCGCCGTCGTCGATCCACACCTGGACACGGACCCGCGGCGCGCCGTCCCGCAGTGCCAGCAGGTGGTAGTTGACCGAGAAGCGCTTCCCCTTCGGGCGGGGAACTCGGGCGTACGCCTGCGATGCGACCGAGACGCCCTGTCCGGACGGCATGTTCAGGTCGCGGCCCTGCTCGGTCCCGTAGTAGCCGGCGACCCCGCGCTTCCCCCAGCCGAGGTAGTCGGTCGGCGTGATGTCGGAGAGGAAGTTGAAGCCCTCCCGGTCGCGAAGGTGGAGGCATGCCTCGCGGAGGCGGGCCGGATCGACGACGAGCGTCGTCTCGCCGTGCTCGTCGCGGCTCTCGACGAGGCCGGGAACGCCCTCGAACGTCACTCGGCGACTCCCCGGATCTCGTAGGCGGGAGGCACGCCGGCCTTGATCTTCTCCTGGAGCCGGATGATCCCCTCGACGAGGGCCTCGGGCCGGGGCGGGCACCCGGGTACGTGGATGTCCACGGCGACGACCTTGTCGACGCCCTGGAGCACCGTGTAGTTGTTGAACATCCCGCCGGAGCTCGCGCAGGCGCCCATCGCAATCACCCATTTGGGCTCGAGCATCTGGTCGTAGATCTGGCGGAGCGGGGCGGCCATCTTGTGTGCGACCCGGCCGGAGACGATCAGCAGGTCGGCCTGGCGCGGCGAGGAGCGGAAGACCTCGGCGCCGAAGCGCGCGATGTCGTAGCGCGAAGAGACGATCGACATCATCTCGATCGCGCAGCAGGCGAGCCCGAAGGTCGCCGGCCAGATCGAGTTCCCCTGCGACCACGCAACGGCCTTCCCGACCGTCGTCAGCATCAGCTTGTCCTGGAGGTCCTCGGGCCCGAGCTCGCGCTCGAACACCCCGGGCTCCTTGTTCGGCATCAGCGCGCGCTCGGAGTGGATCCCGAAGTCGCGGAGCCGCTTCGGCTTCTCGCCGTTCACCGCCATTCGAGCGCCCCCTTCCGCCAGATATAGACATAGGCCAGGGCGAGGATCCCGATGAAGAACGAGAGCTCCCAGAACCCGAACCACCCGAGCGGCTCGAGCACGACGGCGAGCGGGTAGAGGAACACGATCTCGATGTCGAAGACGATGAAGAGCAGCGCGGTCAGGTAGAAGCTGATCGTGAACCGCTGGAGCCGCGGCGGGCCGGCGGAGACACCCGACTCGAACGGCAGCGTCCGGGTCCGGTTCCGGTGCGACGGGCGGGTCGCGAAGAGGAACGACATGCCGATCATCGAGGCCGGGATGGCCAAGGCAAGCAGCCCGTAGATCAGGAAGGGCAGCCAGTTATCGAGCATCGCTGCGTGGCGCCGTGGCCCCCACCGTGGTCCGGGAGTCTACAGCCGTCGCGGCTGCACGATCGGGGCAGGAAACGGCTCAACGAAGCGTGAAACAGGTGTTACAAAGTCCGGGCTCGCGCCCCCTCCGACGGGGGACGGCGGCGCCCGGTCCCGCTGCTACGATTGGCCCGCC
This sequence comes from uncultured Actinomycetes bacterium, assembly GCA_963798935.1. GTDB lineage: Bacteria > Actinomycetota > Thermoleophilia > Gaiellales > Gaiellaceae > JACDAN01. The sequence continues at coordinate 4,072 of CAWCVG010000014.1, read as the reverse complement.
TTGGAGATCACCGAGCGCCCACTCACCATCGTCTCGCTCAGCGAGCGTGCCGCCGCGAAGGTCAAGGATCTGATGGCGGAAGAGCCCGACGGCGAGGCCGAGGTCCTGCGCGTCGCCGTCCAGGGCGGCGGGTGCTCCGGCTTCGAGTACGCGCTCGGCTTCGACCGCGGCTCGATGGAGGGTGACCACGAGCTCGAGGCGCACGGCGTCCGCGTCGTTGTCGATCCCTTCAGCGCTCCGTATCTGACCGGCACCGAGATCGACTTCGTCGACGGGCTCCAGGGCGGCTTCGCGATCAACAACCCGAACGCGACCGCCGGGTGCGGCTGCGGGCACTCGTTCCAGGTCGAGGACGAGGCCGGCGACCCGCACGCGAACGGCGGCTGCGGCTCCGGCTGCTCGCACTAACGCCTTTACCATTCAGCGCGGCATGAGCGACGTCGTCGACGTCACGATCCTGGGCGCGGGCCCTGTCGGGCTCTCGGCCGCCTACTACGTCGGCCACCGCGACGGGACGGTGCGTATCGTCGAGTCGCTGGAGCAGATCGGCGGCCAGGTCGCGGCCACCTATCCCGAGAAGCACGTGTACGACGTCGCCGGCTTCCCGAAGATCCTCGGCCAGAAGCTCGTCGACATGTGCGCCGAGCAGGGGCTCCAGTACGGTGCCGACGTTCGGCTCGGCGAGGAGGCGAAGTCGCTCGAGCGGCTGAGCCAGAACGGCGAGGACGTGCTCGCGCTGACGACGGACGCCGGGAACACCTACCTGTCGCGGTCGATGATCATCACGGCCGGCCACGGGGCCTTCGAGCCGCGTCGGCTCGGCGTGGAGGACATCGACGCGTGGCTCGGCCGCGGCCTCCACTACGTCGTCAAGGAGAAGGCGCAGTTCTCCGGCAAGCGCTGCGTGATCGTGGGCGGCGGTGACTCCGCGCTCGACTGGACGCTCGGGCTCCAGGACACCGCCGACCTGCCGATCACGCTCGTCCACCGCCGAGACCGCTTCCGCGCCCTCGAGTCCTCGCTGAACGAGGCCCGACGGCTGGAGTCGGAGGGCGCAGTGCGGATCCTCACGCCGCACGAGGTCCGCGACGTGCACGGCGACGGAAGCATGGAGGCGGTTTCGATCGAGAACACCGCGACCGGGGAGCTGGAGCGCTACGACTGCGAGGCCCTGATCACGCTTCTCGGCTTCGTCTCGCACCTCGGCTCGATCGCCGAGTGGGGCATCGAGCTGGAGGGCAAGCGCCAGATCAAGATCGACCCGATGACGTGCGAGACCTCGATGCCGGGCGTCTACGCCGCGGGAGACGTCGCCGGCTACCCGGGGAAGATCACGCTCATCACCGTCGGCATGGGCGAGGCCGCGATCGCCGCGAACAACGCGATCGCCGCGATTCGGGGCGAGAAGGTCCAGCCGAAGTACTCGACCGATTGAGGCGTCGCTCCGCGTCGTCTGATCCGGCCACGCCCCAGGGCCAGGCACGGGACACGCCCGAACTAGACTCCGGACGATGGCCGACGTCGAGCGCGGACCGAGCTCTGGGGAGGCGAGACGCGCAAGGCGGTTGCCAACTTCACTGTCTCCGGCGAGCCGATTCCGGCGCCCGTGGCGCGGTGGCTGGGGAGGATCAAAGGCGCCGCGGCCCGCGTGAACGCCGAGCTCGGCCTGCTGGACACGGACAAGGCCGAGCGCATCGCGGCCGCCGCCGAGCGTGTCGCCGCCGGGGAGCTCGACGACCAGTTCCCGATCGACGTCTTCCAGACCGGCTCCGGCACCTCCTCGAACATGAACGCCAACGAGGTGCTGGCCGCGCTGGCCGGCGAGGACGTCCACCCGAACGACGACGTGAACATGGGCGAGTCGTCCAACGACGTCTTCCCGTCAGCCGTCCACCTCGCGGCGCTGGAGCAGCTGACGAACGACCTCCTGCCGGCGCTCGACGCCCTCGCGGAGTCCCTCGGGCGCAAGGCGAAGGAGTTCGACGACGTCGTGAAGTCGGGCCGGACGCACCTGATGGACGCCGTGCCCGTGACGCTCGGCCAGGAGTTCTCCGGCTACGCGGCGCAGGTCCGCCAGGGCGCGGCCCGCGTGCGCGACACGCTCGAGCGCGTCGGCCAGATCCCGTTGGGCGGAACCGCGGTCGGCACCGGGATGAACACCCACCCGGAGTTCGCAGAGCGCGTGCGCCGCCTCCTCACCGAGGAGACCGGCCTGCCCGTCGGCCCGCCGGCCGATCCTTCGAGGCACAGGCGGCGCGCGACGCGCTCGTCGAGGCCTCCGGCGCCCTCAAGACGGTCGCCGTCTCGCTGACGAAGATCGCCAACGACCTGCGGCTCCTCGGCTCCGGCCCGCGTGCCGGTCTCGCCGAGATCATGCTGCCGGAGCTCCAGAAGGGCAGCTCGATCATGCCCGGGAAGGTCAACCCGGTCATCCCGGAGGTCGTGACCCAGGTGTCGGCCCAGGTGATCGGCAACGACACGGCCATCACCGTCGGAGGGATGCAGGGGCACCTCGAGCTGAACGTCTTCGTCCCGCTGCTCGCCCGCAACCTGCTCGAGTCGATCCGCCTGCTCGCCGCCGCCTCGCGCCTCTTCGCCGAGAAGTGCGTGGACGGGATCGAGGCCAACCGAGAGAACGCCGAGCGTTACGCCGAGCTGACGCTGTCCGCGGCCACGGCGCTGAACCCGTACATCGGCTACGACAAGGCCACGGAGATCGTCAACACGGCCGCAACGACCGGCCGCCCGCTCCGTGATGTCGCCCGGAGGCCGGCGTCGATGAGGAGACGCTGGACAAGGCGCTCGACTATCGGGCGATGGCGAAACCGAATCAGTAGCCGCAGCCCGACACACCACCGAGGAGTCGGCTTGACATCAGCGGGCATCCGCGGCTCAGAAAGGAACCTTGATTTAGGTTGCGATCCGCCGCCAGGTCGGGGCGTGACCTCAATTCGAGACAGGGGAGAGGCATGCCAAGAAAGACTCCCGGCCTGACCGTCGTTTCGGCGCTGGTGCTCGTTGCCATTGCTGTGGCCGGCGCGATGGCGATGAAACCCGCGGCGCCACCCGCGGCGGCCCCCTCGGCAGTGCTGTCGCTCGCCCAGGAAGCGTTGGCCTACCGCTACATGCACCAGGCACGCGGATGCGGCATTCCCGTTCCGGTCGCCCGCGAGAAGGCCGGCCGCGAGGCCTCGCGTGAGATCGTCGCTGGTTTTGCCCAGCGTGCGTACGAGGACCTCGCCTATCCGCGCAAGGCCGTCGCCACCGCCCAACTCGAGGGCGCGCTCGAGGCGATGCGCCGCCACGGACGGGGCGAGGACCGGAGGAGCCGCCGGGTGGAGGAGGTCGGGCCGTTCACGCTCGAACGCCGCCTGCCAGGCCACGCAGAACAACGGCCTGACGACCGAGCTGCTGCGGCCCCCCCACGGCCATGGCCGTCGATCCCAAGTGCGACTCGCACCCATTGTCGGCTCTACGTCGGCGCAGCGGGCGGAGGCGTCTGGCGCACGGACAACGCGCTCAGCCGGAACCCGCACTGGAAAAAATTCGCTCGACCGGGGTTGGACACGACCTCGATCGGCGCGCCGCTGATCGACCTGACCGTCAGAGTCTGGCCACACGATCTACGTCGGCACCGGGCGAGCCAAGCGGCTCGGGCCCCAGCGCAGGCCGGCCTCGGGCTGCAAGGCTCCACCCACCGTGGTAGCACTGGAAGCTTGTCCGGGCAGCTATGCGGTCTCGAAGGACCGCGGGATTGGCGAGATCGCGAGTCTACCTGAATACCTGAGGCACATCTGGATCTGCACGACGGTCGCCCGCCACGCGGCTCTTGTGCCTCCGGGGTCGTCCACGTGGCCCGGCGCTCCCACTATCGCAGAGCTTCGACGAGTCCACGGACGGCGGTGCGAGCTTCCAGCTGCGCTTCAACCTGCCGCAGGATCCTGTGACACCGACTCCCCGACGGGTAGCGACTTCTTCAAGGGCCTGGGCCGCCTCGACCTCGACATCGAGTACGACCCCGCCGCCGGAACACGCTCTACTTCACGATGTTCGACTACGGCGTCTTCCGCCT
>CAWCVG010000013.1:0-43476 GCA_963798935.1 uncultured Actinomycetes bacterium | reverse complement strand
CCTGATCCCCAGGATGGCGGGAAATCCGACCCGCTCGCCGGGCTCCACTCGTCCCGCGAGCTCGCGGACGACGGCATCCCGGAAGGCGGGCTGCTCGAAGCGCTTGGCGAAGCCGAGGCTGCCGACGTCTGCCTCGCCTCCCAGGGGCGGCGTGAGCTCGATCGCGCGCGCGGACACGGCGGAGACCCGGCCGAGGTTCTCGGCCAGGTAGGCGGGATAGAAGTCCTTGAGCCCTCTGAGGCCGACGAACAGGAACCCGCCTCCCGAGCGCAGATCACCGTTCGCCATCGTCTCCGGCACGACCGCGGAGGGCTTCGCCACCCCGACGGCCGTCGGGAGCAAGACGTTCTCCTCGAGCCCGCCTCGGTAGCCAAAGGCAGGCAGGCGCCCCTTGAACCAGTCGATGCTCGTCGCGATCAGGTCTGTGGACAGGCGGGAGTAGGGATGGCCCGGATACGCGTCTACGAACCTCGGCAGCGCCTGCGCCGGACGGTCCACGCGCTCGTCGGCGAAGCCGAGCACGTCGATCGTCGCGGGGGCGAGATGCGTCGAGCCAACTCCTTTGGCGACGACGAGCACCCGTTGGCCGCCGTCGGCCAGCCGGAGCGCGGCGGTCAGGCCGGCGAGCCCGGCGCCGATCACGACCGTGTCGTGCGTCATGAGGGCAAGTGCTGGACGCCGAGCAGACCCTGGAAGATCCAATCGTCCAGCCGGGCTTGTCGCAGCTGGTCGCCGTAGAGGACCGGGTGCACGCCTTTCCAGCGCTCCTGCAGAAATGAGAGCAGTGCCGCGTTCGCGGCCTCGTGGTCGAGGCGCTCGACGGCGTGGAGGATCCCGGTGGCCCGAAAGATGCAGAAGCCGCCCTGGCAGGGGCCCATTCCCAGCCGCAGCGTGCGGCGGAGGTCATCGAGGTTCGCCGTCCGCCGCCGCTTCATCGCCTCCTCGAGCCGCCGGCGCGTGATCAACTCGCACTCGCAGATGATCTCTTCCGACTGCGGAACCGGCTCGCGCGCGCGAAGCCGCGCGCCCAGCTCGTAGGAGCGGCCGTCCTCCGAGCCGGGCAGCGGCTCCTCGTGGGTCCGGCAGGGCCGCTCGACCGCGAGCTGACCGCAGACGGCGTCCACCGCCTCCTCGGCCATGAGCCGGAACGTCGTCGCCTTGCCGCCGCTGATCGTCACGAAGCCCTCGATGCCGTCTCGCGTGCGGTGGTCGAGGATCGCGTGCGAGCGGCTCACCTCTCGCGTGTCCTCCACCTCCTCGGGCGAGAAGAGCGGGCGCGCCCCGATCCAGACCCGAAGCGCGCGAGCCTCGCGGAAGCCGGGCACGAGCTTCTCGCCCTCGTCGAGCATCTGGTCGACCTCGGCTTGCGTCACCTCGAGCTCGTCCGGGTGCACGACCCGCATGTCCGTCGTCCCGATCACGCAGACCGTGCGGATCGGGACGAGAATGTCGCCGTCCGCCGGCGGCTTGCAGCGATTGAGCACCGTGTGCACGAGCCGATGGTTCATCGCGATCATGATCCCCTTGCCGGGCACGACGGTGACCCGACATCCCGCCATCACCGCGATCTCGCCGGCCCACGCTCCCGCCGCATTGACGACGACGTCGGCGTGGATTCGCAGCTCCTCCCCGGTCAGCTCGTTGCGAACGAGCGCGCCGCTGACCCTCTGACCGTCGAGCTCGAGCCCGACGAGGCAGTGGTAGAGCAGGATCTGCGCGCCGTGCTCCTGCGCCGAGCGGGCGCAGCTCCACACCAGCTTCCAGGGATCGAGGGCGCCGTCCGGGACGCTGAAGGCGCGGGAGATCTCGGGATGAAGGCGCGGCTCGCGGCGCAGCGCCTCGGCCGCCGCGATCTCCTCGACGGGGACACCGCTCGCGCGGCAGCCCTCGAGGAACGCCTCTCCGTAGGCGGGGTCGTCCCACGGCGTCGCGACGAACAGACCGCCGGTGTCCTCGATGCAGTCGGCGGCAATCCGCCGAAGAATGAGGTTCTCGACGATGCACTCCCTGGCGGCCTCCGGGTCCTTGACCGCGTAGCGTCCTCCCGAGTGGAGGAGACCGTGATACCGCCCGGTGGTGCCGTCCGCCAGGTCCTTGCGTTCGACGAGCACGGTCTTGAATCCCCGCATAGCGGCGTCGCGAGCGACACCGACTCCCGTCGAGCCGCCGCCGATCACCAACACTTCGGTCTCGAGAGCCGCCACGCTACGCGCCTGGGTTCATCGAGGTCCGGGCGAGGGTACACTCGGCGCGTCGAAGAAGGAGGGCTCGATGGAGCAAGGAGAGCCAGAGAAGCACAGCCACGAGGGCGACTTCGCGGAGGGAATCGAGGACACCGCCCGCCACCCCGAGGACACCAAGGGCGACTTCGCGGAAGGCGTCGAACAGCGCGAGCACCGGCACGAAGGCACCTTCGCGGAGGGCGTCGAGGAGATCGAGCACCACCCCGAGGACGAAAAGAAGGGCGACTTCGCGGAAGGGATCGAAGCCGAGGACTAGCGGGATGGGACCCGGCGGCGCCTTCCGGCCGCCGGGTCCCCCCGGGTTCCTGTCTATTCCAACCAGTCGAAGGTCCGCGTGACGGCCTTCTTCCAGTAGCCGTACTCCTTCTCCCGCTCCTCCGGATCCATCTGGGGTTGCCACTCCTTGTCCTTGCCCCAGTTTGCGCGCAGGTCTTCGACCTCGGACCAGAAGCCGGTCGCGAGACCGGCGGCGTACGCTGCGCCGAGCGAGGTCGTCTCGGCGACGGTTGGCCTGATCACGGGAACATCGAGTACGTCCGCCTGGAACTGCATGAGCAGCTCGTTGTAGACCATTCCGCCGTCGACCTTGAGCGAGGTGAGGTCCACGCCCGAGTCGGCGTTCATCGCGTCGACGACTTCGCGGGTCTGCCACGCAGTGGCCTCGAGCGCGGCCCGGGCGATGTGGCCCTTGTTGACGTACCGGGTCAGCCCGGCCATGACGCCGCGGGCCTCGCTCCGCCAATACGGCGCGAAGAGGCCCGAGAAGGCGGGCACGAAGTAGACGCCGCCGTTGTCCTCCACCGTCTTCGCCAGCTCCTCCACCTCGGGCGACTCCTTGATGAGCCCGAGGTTGTCGCGCAGCCACTGGACGAGCGCCCCGGTGATCGCGATCGCGCCTTCCAGGCAGTACACGGCAGGCTGGTCGCCGATCTTGTAGGCGAGCGTCGTCAGCAGGCCGCTCTTCGACTGGACGGCCTCGTTGCCGGTGTTGAGGAGCAGGAAGTTGCCCGTCCCGTACGTGTTCTTTGCCTCGCCGACGGCGAAGCAGGTCTGACCGAAGAGCGCGGCCTGCTGGTCGCCGAGGTCACCGGCAACCGGGATTCCGGCCAGGTCGCCCTTTGCCTCGCCGTAGACCTCGCTCGAGGCGCGGATCTGGGGCAGCATCGCGCGGGGGACGCCGAGGATGCCGAGAATCTCGTCGTCCCAGTCGAGCGTCTCGAGATTCATCATCATCGTTCGGCTGGCGTTGGTCACGTCCGTGACATGGACCCCGCCGTCCGGCCCGCCGGTGAGCTGCCAGATCACCCAGGTGTCGATGTTCCCGAACACCACTTCGCCGCTCTCGGCTTTGGCCCGGACGCCGTCGACGTTGTCGAGGATCCATTTGATCTTCGGACCCGAGAAGTACGTTGCGATCGGGAGGCCGGTCGTGGTCCGGAATCGGTCCTGGCCCCCGTCGGCGGACAGCTCGTTGCAGATCTGGTCCGTGCGGGTGTCCTGCCACACGATCGCGTTATGGACCGGCTGTCCGGTAGAGCGGTCCCAGACGACCGCCGTCTCGCGCTGGTTCGTCACGCCGACGGCGGCCAGGTCGGACAGCTGGATCTTGCCGAGCCCCGCGCGAATCATCTCCTGCGTGCGCTCCCAGATCTCCATCGCGTCGTGCTCGACCCAACCCGGCTTCGGATAGATCTGCTCGTGCTCCTTTTGGTCGACCGAGACGACCTGCCCGCCGTGGTCGAAGACCATGAAGCGCGTGCTGGTCGTTCCCTGGTCAATCGCTCCTGCGTATTGCGCCATACCTACACCTCCTATCTGATCGTCACTCGGCAGCCCAGGTCTCGGCGGCGGTCTTGACCAGCAGTTGGGACGACGTCGCGCCGGGGTCCTGGTGCCCGACGCTCCGCTCGCCGAGGTAGCTTGCGCGTCCCTTCCTGGCGACGAGCGGAATGGTCGCGAGCATGCCCTCCTCCGCCGCCTCCGCCGATCTCGTGAGTGCCTCCTCGAACGAGGCGCCCTCCGCCACAGCTGCCGAGAAGGAATCCCTTGCCGGGATCAGGGCGTCGAGCATCGTCTTGTCGCCCGGCTCCGCCTTCCCGCGCATCTGGACGCCCTCGACCGCTGCGGCGAGCGCAGCGGCCCAGTCGTCCGGCTCGAGCTCGCTCTTGCCGGCGGTGGCGACGCCCATCTGGAGGAACAGCGTCCCGTAGAGCGGCCCTGCCGCGCCTCCGACGGTCGAGACGAGCGTCATGCCGACTGTCTTGAGCATGGCGCCGATGTCCTCGTCCTCCAGCCCGTCCAGCTTGCCGAGGACCGCCTTCATCCCACGGTCCATGTTCGTGCCGTGGTCGGCATCGCCGATTGCCGAGTCGAGCCGGGTCAGGTACTCCTTGTTCTCGGCGACGGTCGATGAGAACGCCTCGACCCAGCCGAGAACCTGGGCGTACGGGACGGTCACGCCGACAGCCTCCACAGCACTCCTAGGCGCCCCACCGCAGGCCGGGTGTCTTGACGGGAGCGTCCCAGAGCCGCGTGAGCTCGTCGTCGAGCTTGAGCAGGGTGATCGAGCAGCCGGCCATCTCGAGCGACGTGATGTACGCCCCGATCAGGTTCCGGGTGATCTTGATCCCCCGACCGTCGAGCAGCTTCTGGAGCTCGTTGTAGACGACGTAGAGCTCGATCGCCGGCGTTCCGCCCATGCTGTTGACGAAGGCGAGCACCTCGTCGCCCTCCTCGATCGGGAGGTCGTCGATCACCGGCGTCGCCAGGCTCTCGACGATCTCGCTGGCAGGTGCCACCTTGCGCCGTTCCCGGCCCGGCTCGCCGTGGATGCCGATGCCGATCTCCATCTCGTCCTCGCCGAGCTCGAAGGTCGGAGTTCCGGCAGCCGGGACGATGCACGACGTCAACGCCATGCCCATGCTCCGACCGTTCGCGTTCACCTTCCGGCAGAGGTCGGCGACCTGTTGCAGCGACTGCTTCTCCTCCGCTGCCGCGCCGCAGACCTTCTCGGCGAGCACGGTCGTCCCGACGCCGCGACGACCCGCCGTGTACAGGCTGTCCTGCACGGCGACGTCGTCGTCGATCACGATCGCCTCGACCTCCATCCCCTCGCCGCGAGCGAGCTCGGCGGCCATCTCGAAGTTCATGATGTCGCCGGTGTAGTTCTTCACGATGTGGACCACGCCGGCGCCGCCGTTCACCGCCTTCGTCGCCTCGAGCATCTGATCCGGCGTGGGCGAGGTGAAGACCTCGCCCGGGCAGGCGGCATCGAGCATGCCCATGCCGACGAAGCCGCCGTGCATCGGCTCGTGCCCCGAGCCGCCGCCGGAAACGAGGGCGACCTTGCCCTGCACCGGAGCGTCCGCTCGATAGACGTAGTTGGGCCCGAAGTTCACCTTCACGAAGTCGGGGTGTGCGGCGGCCATCCCCTGGAGCGACTCGGTGACGATGTCTTCGGCCCGGTTGATGAGCTTCTTCACGCTTGGCTCACCCCCTTTCAGGTCAGAGGATTCCGGTCAGCCTGCCTACGACCTCGAGGTTGCCCGCGCCGGGCGCGAACAACCCCTGATAGGCGATCGCCCCGAGCGAGCCGCCGATGATCGGCCCCACCACGGGAACCCAGGCGTAGTCCCAGTCCGAGTCTCGCTTGCCCGGAATCGGAAGCACGAAGTGTGCGATGCGCGGTGCGAGATCACGCGCCGGATTGATTGCGTACCCGGTCGGACCCCCGAGCGACAGACCGATCGCCAACACCAGCAGGCCGATCAGGAGCGGCGGGAAGGCTTGTCCGAACGCCGTCGTCAGCGCCTCGTCCCCGAAACTACCCGTGACATCCGTGGCGAAGTGCCCGACGATTGCGAGCACGCCGAAGACCAGCAGGAACGTCCCGATGATCTCGGTCAGCAGGTTGTGGAGCTTGTGACGGATCGCCGGCGCTGTCGAGAAGACGGCAAGCTTGAGGCCCGCGTCCTCCGTCGGTCGCCAGTGTGGCAGGTAGGCGAGGTAGACCAGGACGGCACCGATGAAGGCTCCGGCGAACTGGCCAAGCAGGTAGCTGGGCACATCGTCCCACGGCGTGATGTCGGTCAGCGCGAAGCTGATCGTCACCGCCGGATTGATGTGCGCGCCGCTGAACTGGCCGACGGCGTAAACGGCGATCGCGACCGCCATCGCCCATCCGAACGTGATCACGATCCAGCCAGCGTTCTCGGCTTTCGAGCGCGCGAGCAGGACTCCGGCAACGACCCCGTCTCCGAGCAAGATCAGGATCGCAGTCCCGACCAGTTCGGCAGTGAAGATGTCCATGACACCCCCTTCTGGGTAAGAGTGCGCCGAGGAACATCTCGCACCCGGACGGGGATGTCAACGTTGCTAACGCGACCCGGCGTGCTCGGCGCTCAGGCGAGCAAGACGTCCACGGCGTATCGGTCGCGAAGCTCGCGAGCGATGTGCTCGTCGCCGTCGATCAGATGGAGCTCGTACGGGTAGGCGTATTGGGCCCTGAAGCCGTTCTCTCGGACGAGGATCCTGCCCCAGAGGGAGACGCTGCCCAGGGCGATGGGCCGTCCCGGTCTGACCGGCGGGAGCTCACGGTACTCGCGACCGTGGCGCTGGCGGATCCCGGTGTACCGGCGCAGAAGCTCTTCCGCGAGCGCCCGCCCCTTGAATGCGTAGATACCGCACTCATGACCGCCGACGGGAGCCGCATCCCGATGAAGCGCGCAGCTGGCCTCGAATCGCTTCCTGGGTGGCCAGCTCACGTGGTGCCACGTGAAGGACTCCAGCCGGTAGTCGTCTCCGTGGAGGCGCACATGCCAGAGCCGCCAGCCGAGGATGGGCTCGGTCGAGAGTTCGCTCACGCCGGTGCCGGCTCCTCGACCGGCTCCTCGATCGGGGCGGGGTCGGGGAGTGGTTCTTCAAGCGGCGCGATCTCGATCTCTCGCTCCGTTTCCGGGAGACCGATGTCCATCGCCGGCTCCTTTCTCTCGCGTGGACGCGCGCCACACACCGTAAAGAGCAGATCGGCCGGACAAGGCCGCAACGAAGACCCCTTTCGGGCTCCGCGAGACGGCGAACGGCGTTAGCCTCGGGGCGGATGGCCAGGCGATTGCCGCTTCCCCGTGCTGCAGGCCGACCAGCTCCGTCGGCCTGGAACCTCCGGCGACGAACCGCCGCCTGGTTGCTCGTCATGGTGGCTCGGACGATCACGAAGAAGTCCGTTCGCTTCCTCGAGCGCATCGAGGACTCCCGCCAGCGGATCTTCTTCGCGAATCACTCCAGTCACCTCGACTTCATCCTCATCTGGTCCTCCCTGCCGCGCCACGTGCGGGAACGGACGCGACCCGTCGCCCGACGTGACTACTGGCAGAGCAGCCGGTTCCGCCGTTACTACGTCGGGAAGGTCTTCAATGCGGTCCTCATCGACCGTGCGCTGCTCGACGGCGATACCGCCGCGGACCGCTTCGACCGACGCGGCAACGAGGCCGTCGAGCAGATGGTGCAGGGGCTCGGCGACGAGTACTCGCTGATCCTGTTCCCCGAGGGCACGAGGGGCTCTGGCGAATCGATTGGACAGTTCCGCAGTGGTCTCTACTACCTCTGTCGCGCGCGTCCTGATGTGGAGCTCGTTCCCGTACGGATTCAGGGCGCCCACAAGGTCCTCCCGAAGGGCCGGACCATTCCGCGCCCCCAAGAGAGCGACTTGACCTTCGGCCCATCCATGCGCTTCGAGCCGGGCGAGACGAAAAAGGCGTTCAGCGAACGGATGCAGTCGGCTCTGCGCAGGCTCTAGCGTCCTCCCGGCCCCTGGCCCTAGCCCTCAGGTGCGTCTCACGAAGTCGATGGACACGGGGATCCCCTGGAGCTCGAAGCGCTCGCGGAGCTTGTTCTCGACCCAGTAGGCGTAGTCCCTCGTGATCAGGCCCGGATCGTTCACGAAGGCGCGGAATCGCGGCGGCCGGACGCTCGTCTGCGTGCCGTACAGCAGGTTGAGGCGCTTGCCGCGACGGGACGGCGGCTCCCGCTGCTCGCGGAGCTCCTGGAGGAATCGGTTGAGCTCCCCCGTCGAAATCTTCGCCGTGTATTTCTCGAAGAGCCGCTCGAGCCGCTCGAAGACCCGCTGGATGCCGCGACCGGACTTCGCGGACACGGTCACCACCGGCGGGCGCTGGCGCAAGCGGGCCTCGAGCCGGTCGCGGACGTCCTCGATCCCGATCGTGGCGATGTCCCACTTCGAGAGCACGACCAGGGTCGCGCACTGCGCCTTCCTGGCGATGTCGGCGACCCTCAGGTCCTGGTCGACGAGTCCCTCGGAGCTGTCGATGAGGACGAGCGCGACGTCCGCCCGCTCGGCCGCCTGCAGCGCGCGGAGCTCCGAGTAGTACTCGATCCCCTGGCGCTGGCGGCGCTTGCGCCGGATCCCGGCGGTGTCGACGAAGACGAACGTCCGATCTCCCTGCTGCACCACGGTGTCGATCGAGTCGCGTGTCGTACCGGGCACCTCGGAGACGATCACGCGCTCTTCTCCCACCAGCTTGTTGAGCAGGCTCGACTTCCCGACGTTCGGCCGGCCGAGGATCGCGACGCGGATCGCGTCCTCGGGGATCTCCGGCCGCTTGGATGCTCCCGGGAGACGCTCGAGAATGGTGTCGAGCAGGTCGCCGGTGCCGTGGCCGTGCAGCCCCGAGATGGGCAACGGCTCGCCGAGGCCGAGCCGGTGGAACTCGTGGATCTGATCCGTCCTGGTCGGGTCGTCGATCTTGTTCGCGATCAGCAGCACCGGGCGGTTGGAGCGCCGCAGTAGCTCCGCGACCTCCTCGTCCCCGGGTGTCACTCCGGACTGGGCGTCGACGACGAAGAGGACGAGGTCGGCCTCGTCGATTGCGGTGCGCGCTTGGTCTGCGATCTGCCTGGTGATCTCCGACCGGTTGGCGAGGTCGACTCCGCCGGTGTCGATGAGGATGAAGCGCCGCCCGCTCCACTCGCAGACGATGTCCTTGCGGTCACGGGTGACGCCCGGCTGCTCGTGGACGACCGCCGTCCGGGTCGCCGTGAGCCGGTTCACGAGGGTCGACTTGCCGACATTGGGGAAGCCGACGATTGCGGCCGTCCCGGCGAGCTCGCTCACGCCGGCGGCACGGCGTAGCGCGGCCGGCCAAGGGCGTGGACGTCGACGAGGAACCGCCAGAGCTCGTTGACACGGCGCTCGAGCTCGCTCGACGCCTCGCGGTAGCCCTTGCCGTTCGCCTTCAGCCCGTCGAACGTGAACGGCCTGCCCCAGGCGATCGAGACCGGGTGGAAGTTGCCCGGCCGCCAGTGCTGGCTTCCATGGATGGCCGCGCAGATGACCGGCACGTTCTCGTTGAGCGCGACCATCGCCGCGCCGGGCTTGACCTCGCCCGGCACACCCGACCGCTGGCGGCTGCCCTCGGCGAACATGCCCAGCATGTTTCCGTCCCGTACGCAGCGACGCATCTCGCGCACGGCGTCCCGGTCGGACTCGCCGCGGCGGACCGAGTAGGTGCCGAAGGCCTTGACGAGCGGTCCGACGACCGGGACCTCGTGCAGCTCGGCTTTCGCCAGGAAGTAGAGCTCCCGGGGGCTTGCTACTCCGAAGGCGGGAGGGTCGAGCCACGAGAAGTGGTTGAAGACCAGCACGACGCCGCCGTCCTCCGGCACGCGGTCCGCGCCGTAGACGCGCAGCGGCGCGAGCATGCGCACCGCCGTGCCGATCGTGGCCCGGCCCACGGTCCAGATGGGGCGGTTCCTGCTCACACGACTCGCGCGCGGACGAGCTGCTGGATCCGGTCGACCACGTTCTCCACGTCGAGGTTGGTCGTGTCGATGAGGTCGGCGTCCGGGGCCGGCTGCATCCGGGCGGCGTCGCTCTCGTCGCGGAGCCGGAGGTCCGTCGCGAGCGCATCGCCGCCGATGTCGGGCCGCTCGGCCTGCCGCCGCTGCGCGCGGACGGACTGGTCGGCGTTCAAGTAGACCTTCACGTCGGCGTCCGGCGCGACGACCGTCCCGATATCGCGTCCCTCGATGACGGCGTTCCCGAGATCGGCGAGCTCGCGCTGGCGGCGGCGCATGACGACGCGGACCTCTGTGTGGCGTGCGACCACGGGGACGAGCCGGTCGATCTCGGACTCGCGGATCGCGGCCGTGACGTCTGCGCCGGCGATCCTGACCGATCCTCCCTCGTCCAGGTCGACGGGATGCTCGTCTGCGAGCACACCCAGGGCCGGGCCGTCCTCGAGATCGAGGGAACGCTGCAGCGCGAGCCAGGTCACGGCCCGGTACATCGCGCCCGTGTCCAGATACCGGAAGCCGAGTCGCTCGGCCAGCCGGCGGGCGACGGTGCTCTTCCCGGCTCCGGCGGGCCCGTCGATTGCCACGATCATCGCTGGGTCACCGACTCGAGCAGGTCGAAGAATCCGGGAAAGCTTACTGCCACGCTCTCCGGGTCCAGGAGCTCGACGCCCTCGCGCGACGCGAGCCCGGCGACGGCGGCCAGCATCGCGATCCGGTGGTCGCCCCCGCTATGGACCGCACCCCCGCCCTTAGGGCGGGTGGGGACCCCCCTCACCCTGAAGCCATCATCGCTCGCCGTGATCCTCACGCCAAGGGATCGGAGCACATTTGTCACGGTTTCGATGCGGTCCGTCTCCTTTTCGCGCAGCTGAGCGGCGCCGCGGACGATGCTCTCGCCCCGTGCCATTCCGGCCGCGAGCGCGAACAGCGGCAGCTCGTCGATCATCCGCGGCACCTCCGCCTTCCGCACCGTGGTCGCGACGAGCGGCGCCGAGCGGGTCTCGAGATCCGCGACCGCCTCGCCGCCGACAACGCGCCGGTCGAAGATCGCGAGGCGCCCGCCCATCCGGATCAGCACGTCGAGCAAGCCCGTGCGAAACGGGTTCACACCGACGCCGTGGATCGAGAGCTCGGAGCCCGGGACGAGCGTCGCCGCGGTCACGAACGGCGCCGCGGAGGAGATGTCGCCTGGAACCTGCACGGAGCCGAGCCGCAGCGACTCCACCCGCGAGATCGACACCGACCGGCCGGACCTGCGAACCGACGCTCCTCCCGCCCGGAGCATCGTCTCCGTGTGGTCGCGCGTGTAGTACGGCTCGTGGACGACCGTGCGCCCGCCTGCCGCCTGCATCCCGGCCAGGAGGAGCGCCGACTTCGTCTGGGCGCTCGCCCGGGCCAGGCGGTGCTCGGCGGCCCGAAGCTCGGCTCCCTCGATCCGCACGGGCGGCTTCCCGTCCGTGGTCTCGATCCTGGCGCCCATCGCGCGCAGCGCCTCGGCGAGATCCTCCACCGGCCTACCCCGAAGGGACTCGTCTCCCGAGAGGACGAACTCACCTTCCTGACCGGCCAGGAGACCCATCGACAGCTTCAGCAGCGTCCCGGCGTTCCCGCAGTCGATCGGCTCCACCGGCGGGCGCAGGCCGCGGAGCCCGGCGCCGCGCACGGTCAGGACGTCGACCTCCTCCTCGACCACCTCCACTCCGAGCGCCCGCATCGCGTTCACGCTCGACTCCGTGTCCGCCGAGCGCCCGAAGCCCTCGATCCGGGTCTCGCCGTCGCAAACCGCGCCGATCAGCACCGCGCGGTGCGAGATCGACTTGTCGCCCGGCACGCCGATGTGGCCGACGACGGCCGCCGCCGGCTCGATCCTCATTCGTCGAGCGCAGGGGCGACGACGACGCCGTACCCCTGCGCCTCCAGCAGCGCAGCGGCCCGCTCAGCCTCCCGCTCGCCGGCGACCAGCACCGTCAGGTCGCCGCCCCGTTCCGGTGACTGGTGCTGCAGCTCGAAGTCCTCGATGTTGATCCGCTCGGCCCCGAGAGCCTGCGTGATCCCCGCAAGGACGCCGGGCCGGTCGGGGACATGGACGCGGAGCCGGTGCAGCTGTCCCGGGTCGCCGTACGCCTCGCTGATCATCCCCCGGCGGTTGCGCGCAGCCTCGCCGATCCAGCGGGCGAGGAAGCCCGCATCGCCGGACGCGAGCGCCGCATCCACCTGCTCGAGCCCGCGGCGGTGCTCCGCGAGCGCCGCTCTCAGCGCTTCCGCGTTCTCCAGGAAGATGTCGACCCAGATTCGCGGGTTGGCGCCTGCGACTCTCGTCATGTCCCGAAGCGACCCGCCGGCGGACGAAAGGGGCTCGTGTCCGTCGATCCGCGTCGCGCCGGCATGGTTGACGAGGACGTTGGCCAGCACGTGAGGCAGATGGCTCGTCAGCGCGACGAGCCGGTCGTGGGCGCCGGGATCCACGGCGATCGGCACGGCGCCGAGGTCGCCGACGAAGCCGTGGACGAGCCGGTACCGAGCGGGATCGCTGTGCGGGAGCGGCGAGAGAAACCAGGTCGCCCCCTCGAAGAGATCGGCCGTTGCGTGAGCCGGGCCCCGCGCCTCGGAACCGCAGACCGGGTGGCCGCCGATGAAGCGCAGCGACCCGGCCGCCGCCTCGCAGACCGCGGACTTCGTCGAGCCCACGTCGGTCACGGTGCAGTCGTCTGCGCTCGTCTCCAGCACGGTTCGCACTTGCGCGGCCAGCCGTCCGACCGGCACGGCGACAACCGCGAGGTCGGCGCCGCCGAGCGCCTCCCCGAGCGACGCCTTGACTTCGTCGACCGCCCCTCGCTCGAGCGCGACCTCGGCCGTGGCCTCGTCTTCGTCGAACCCGGAGACGGTTGCGCCCACCCGCTTCGCGGCCAGCCCGACCGAGGCGCCGATCAGCCCGGTGCCGATGACCGCGAGCCGCAAGCCGCCCTATCCGACCTGTTTGCCCATGAGGGCGACGATCTCCGTCACCTCTCTGGCGAACTCGCCGAACTCGTCGGCCGGGATCTGCTGCGGGCCGTCGCAGAGCGCCTCCTCCGGTCTCGGATGCACCTCGACGATGATCCCGTCCGCACCGACTGCCGCCGCAGCCCGAGCGAGCGGGAGCACGAGCGCCCTCCGCCCGGCGGCGTGGGAAGGGTCGACGATCACCGGGAGGTGTGTCTCCTCCTTGAGCACGGCGACCGAGCCGAGGTCGAGCGTGTACCGCGTGGTGCCCTCGAAGGTCTTGATTCCCCGCTCGCAGAGGATGATCCGGTCGTTCCCTTCCCTGGCGACGTACTCGGCCGCCATCAGGAGCTCCTCTACCGATGCCGACGGCCCCCGCTTGAGCAGCACCGGCTTGTCGACCCGTCCGACCTCCGCGAGGAGCAGGAAGTTCTGCATGTTGCGGGCGCCGATCTGGATCACGTCGGCGACCTCGATCACCTCCTCGACGTGGCGCGGGTCGATGAGCTCGGTCACGATCGGGAGACCGGTCTCCTCTCCCGCCTCCCGCAGCATCTCGAGGGCGTCGAGCCCCAGTCCCTGGAACGTGTACGGCGAGGTGCGCGGCTTGAACGCGCCGCCGCGGAGCATCGTCGCACCAGCGGCCGCGACGGCCCGCGCCGTCTCGAGCGTCTGCTCGCGGTACTCCACCGTGCACGGGCCGGCGATCAGGCCGAAGAACGAGTCGCCGATCTTCCGGCCGCGAACGTCGATCACCGTGGGATCCGGTGCGAGCTCCCGTGCGACGAGCTTGTACGGCTTGAGTATCGGCAGCACGCGCTCGACTCCCGGGTAGCCCTCGAGTGGGAGCCCTGCGAGCGCCTCCCTCTCCCCGATCGCGCCGATCACGGTCGCCTCCCTCCCATGGGAGACGCGGGCGTCCGCGCCCGACTCGCGCAGACGAGCGACGACGTGCTCGGTCTGATCCGCCGTCGCGCCGCTTCCCATCACGATCAGGAGCTCAGGTGATGCGTTGTTGCTGGCCATCGCGGCAAGTGTAGGTTCCGGCCATGGACCCAAGCCAAGACCCGATCGTCAGGCAACTTCGCGAGAAGGTCTCTGACAACGACCGTGTTCTCATCGAGGGAATCAACGCCCGCCTCAGGCTGGTCTCGCAGCTGAAGAGCTACAAGGATTCCCGCGGTTACGACTTCCTCGATCCCCAGCGCGAAGAGTCGATGCTCCGGGACGTAAGCCGCTCGAACCGGGGGCCGCTCTCGCAGGAGGGCCTCGAGCACATCTACCAGGCGATTCTCGACCTGACGAAGCAAGAGGTCGCTTGACCGGGGAAACCCGTGGGCGTACGCTGATTGCGATGACTCCCGCCTTCCGCACCTGGGCCTGGTCGTGGCGCCACGAGCGGTGCGGGAGCATTGCCTGACCTGACCTAGGCACAAACCCGCACCACTCGAAGACCCTTCCGCCGGAGGGTCTTTCTCGTTTTCGCATGATCGCCCAAACCGTCATCGCCACCGACCTGATCACCCCACTCGGGGCCTACCTCCGGCTGCGGGAGACCGGCACCGCAGCCTTCCTGCTCGAGTCGGTGGAGAAGGGCCGCCTCGGGCGCCACTCGTTCGTCGGCGCCGGCTCCCGGCTGATGAGTTTCGAGGAGGCCGAGACCTGCGGCGCGCCGGTCGTCGGCTATCTCTCGTACGACTACGCGGCGACGCTGGAGCCGACGGTGCAGCTCCCGGACTCGGGGCGCGACCTCCCCGAAAGCCGCTTCGTCGTCGCCGACACGCTCGTCCGGTTCGACCACGCCCGCGGGATGGCCGAGGTGCTGTGCGGAAGCCCCGACGAGGTGACCGAGCTCCTCGCCGGCGCGATGCCCGCGCTGCCGCAAGGCAACGGCTCTTCCGGCCAGACACGGCGCTTCCCGTCCGGGCTCGACTACGAGCAGTCGGTCGTCCGCGCGAAGCGCCACATCCGCGCCGGCGACGCATTCCAGATCGTGCTCTCGCAACGGGCCGAGCGCCCCACCTCGGCCAGCGCGCTCGACCTCTACCGCTCGCTGCGCCGGGTCAACCCCTCGCCGTACCTGTTCCTGCTCGAGCTGGACGGGCTGGCGCTGATCGGCTCCTCGCCCGAGACGCTGGTGAAGGCGGAGGGCCGCGACGCCTCGCTGAATCCGATCGCCGGGACGACGCACCCTGGAGACGGCGACGCCGAGCGGCTGCTGGCGTCGGAGAAGGATCGCGCGGAGCACGTGATGCTCGTCGACCTCGGCCGCAACGACCTCTCGCGGGTCTGCACGCCGGGGTCGGTTCGCGTCCGGCGCTTCCTGGAGCCCGAGCGCTTCTCGCACGTGACGCACCTGGTCTCGGAGGTCGGCGGGCAGCTGGAGGAGGACGCGGACCACTTCGACCTGTTCCGCGCCTGCTTCCCGGCCGGCACCGTGTCCGGCGCGCCGAAGGTCCGCGCGATGCAGCTGATCTCGGAGCTCGAGGGCTATCGGCGCGGCCCGTATGCCGGCGCCGTCGGCTACGCGCTTCCGGGCGAGGCGCTCGACACGTGCATCGCAATCCGCACCATCGTCCTGCACGAGGGCGTCGCGTTCCTCCAGGCGGGCGCGGGGATCGTGGCCGACTCGGACCCGAAGCTGGAGCAGGAGGAGTGCCGCCAGAAGCTGGCCGCGCTCGAGACCGCGATCCGGCTGGCGGAGGCCCGCTCGTGATCTTGCTCATCGATAACTACGACAGCTTCACGTTCAACCTCGCCCACCTCTTCGGCGAGCTCGGCGTGGAGGTGGTGGTGCGGCGGAACGACCAGCTCGACGCCGACGAGGCCGAGCGGTTGGCGCCCTCGCACCTCGTGATCTCTCCCGGCCCCGGCCGACCCGCCGCCTCGGGCGCGACACCGGAGATCGTCTCCCGGCTGGCGCAGACCACGCCGACGCTCGGCGTTTGTCTCGGCCACCAGGCGATCGTGGAGGCGTTCGGCGGCGAGATCGGCGCGGCGCGCGAGCTCGTCCACGGCAAGGCGACAACCGTGCAGCACGACGGCGAGGGGCTCTTCCGCGGCCTGCCGGCCGGGTTCGAGGCCGGTCGCTACCACTCGCTCGCCGCGACGCGGATCCCCGACGAGCTGGAGATCTGCGCCACGGCCCCGGACGGCGAGGTCATGGCCGTTCGGCACCGGTCCCTCCCGGTCCACGGCGTCCAGTTCCACCCCGAGTCCGTGCTGACGCCGGTCGGACCGGACCTGGCGCGGAACTTCCTGGAGGCCGCGTGATCCAGGGCGCGCTCTTCCCGGTTGCTCGACGGTCACGACCTCGACCGGGACGAGGCGCGGCGCGTGATGGGGTCGATCATGGACGGCGAGGCGACGCCGGCGCAGATCGGCGGGTTCCTCGTCGCCCTGCGCCTCAAGGGCGAGACCGCGGAGGAGATCGCCGGCTGCGCGGAGGCGATGCGCGAGCACGTGCTGGCCGTGAAGCCCGAGCGCAGCGACCTCGTGGACACGGCCGGAACCGGCGGCGACGGCGCGCGGACGTTCAACATCTCAACGGCCGCTGCGCTGGTGGCGGCTGCGGCGGGCGCCGGGGTCGCGAAGCACGGCAACCGCGCCGTCTCGTCGTCCTCGGGCTCGGCCGACGTCCTGGAGGCGCTCGGCTTCTCGCTCGAGCTGGAGCCGGAGCGGATCGAGCGCTCGATCGACGAGCTGGGCTTCGGATTCCTGTTCGCGCCGACCCACCACCCGGCGATGCGCCACGCGGCGCCGGTGCGCCGCGAGCTGGCGACGCGCACCGTCTTCAACGTCCTCGGGCCGCTGACCAACCCGGCCGGCGCTAGGGCGCAGGTCGTCGGCGTCTACGCGCCGGAGCTGGTGCCGACGATCGCGGACGTGCTGTTGCGGCTCGGCGCGACGCGCGCCTTCGTCGTCCACGGTGCCGGCGGCGTGGACGAGCTGTCGCCCGCCGGCCCGAACCTCGTCTGCGAGGTCGCGGACGGGCAGGTACGGCGGCGCCAGATCGACCCGGTCGAGCTCGGCGTCCCGCGCTGCGCGCCGGAGGACCTGCGCGGCGGCGAGCCGGAGGACAACGCGCGGACGATCCGCGAGATCTTCGCCGGCGCGAACGGCGCACGGCGCGATGCGGTCCTGCTCAATGCCGCCGGCGCGATCGCAGCCGGCGGCCATGCGGCTGATCTCGCGGAAGGGCTCGAGTTGGCGCGCGAGGCGATCGACTCGGGTGCGGCGGGAGAGCGACTGGAGGCCCTGATTGCGTTTCGCTGATGCGCTCCGCGGCCCGGAGCTCGCGGCGATCGCCGAGGTCAAGCGGCGGTCACCGTCCGCCGGCGATCTCAGGCCGGACGCGGATCCGGCCGAGCTCGCACGCGGGTTCGAGCGAGCTGGGGCAGCAGCCGTCTCGATCCTCGTGGACGAGCGCTTCGCCGGCTCGATCGCGGATCTCCGCGCTGCGCGGGCCGCGACAGCCGTTCCGCTGCTCGCGAAGGGGTTCTTCTCGACCCGCGACGAGCTCCGCGAGCTGCGCGAGGCCGGAGCCGACGCGGTGCTCCTGCTGCTGCGCGATCTCGACGACGGGGCGACAGCGGCGCTGCTGCAAGCCGCGCAGGAGCTCGAGCTCGACGCGCTCGTCGAGGGCCACGACGCCGGGGAGCTCGAGCGAGCGGTGCAGCTCGAAGCGGAGACGATCGGGATCAACGCCAGAGATCTGTCCACCTTCGAGATCGACCGCCAGGCGCAGCTCGAGCTTGTCTCGCAAGCCCCACGCAACCGCATCGTCGTCGCCGAGAGTGGGATCGCGTCCCGAGCGCAAGGCGCTGCCGCGGAGCTGGCGGGTGCCGACGCGATCCTGGTCGGCTCAACGCTCATGCGGGCAACCGATCCGGCCGCGAAGCTCGCCGAGCTGATCTCCAGGCCGCTCGTGAAGGTCTGCGGGCTGACCCGCGGGGAAGACGTTGCCGCCGCGGCAGAGGCGGGCGCCGACCTGGCCGGCTTCATCCGCGTCGACGGGAGCCCGCGCCGAGCCGCCGGCGTGCTGCCGGTGCCGGACACCATGCTTTCCGTCTCTGTCCACGTCGGAGAGCCGAGCGACGAGGGCGCCGACCTCGTCCAGCTCTACGAGCGAGACGTGAATGGCCGGCTGCGCGGCCGGGACGCCGTCCTGCTTCGCGAGGGCGAGCCCGTCGCCCGCGTCCTCGATCTCCCGTGGGAAGAGGACGACCCCGACCATCTCGCCCGCGCCGCGGCGGACGACGGCCGGGTCGTGCTGGCGGGAAGGCTCGGCCCCGACAACGTCGGAGCAGCGATCGAGGCGGTGCATCCGTGGGCCGTCGACGCGGCGTCGAGACTCGAGTCCGAGCCGGGGATCAAGGATCACGGCAAGGTGCGCGCCTTCGTGGAGGCGGCGCGGTGCTGACGTACGGCGCCTACGGCGGCCGCTTCGTGCCCGAGACGCTGATCCCGGCGCTGGACGAGCTCGAGCAGGCCTGGAACGAGGCGAAGGACGACCCGGCCTTCGCTCTTGAGCTGGACGAGCTCGGCCGCTCCTTCGCGGGCCGGCCGACGCCGCTGACCCGCGCCGAGCGCTTCGCGCCGGACAAGCGCCTCTACCTCAAGCGCGAGGATCTTCTGCACACCGGCGCCCACAAGCTGAACAACGCGCTCGGCCAGGCGGTGCTCGCGCGGCGGCTCGGAAAGCAGCGGATCGTGGCCGAGACAGGCGCGGGCCAGCACGGCGTCGCGACGGCCACGGTCTGCGCGAAGTTCGGCCTCGACTGCGTCGTCTACATGGGCGCAGAGGACATGACCCGCCAGGCGCCCAACGTCGACCGGATGCACCTGCTCGGAGCCGAGGTCGTGCCCGTCGAGTACGGCACCAAGACCCTGCGCGAGGCGACCAGCGAGGCGATCCGCGACTGGATCGCCAACGTCGAGACGACGCACTATCTCCTCGGCTCCTGCGTCGGCCCGCACCCCTACCCCGAGCTCGTCCGCGAGCTCCAGGCGGTGATCGGGCGCGAGGCGCGGGAGCAGATCCTCGAGCTCGAAGGCCGGCTGCCGGACGCGGCGATCGCGTGCGTCGGCGGCGGCTCCAACGCGATCGGCCTCTTCGCCGGCTTCCTCGACGACGACGTCGAGCTCGTCGGCGTCGAGGCGGCGAACGCCGCCAGCCTCGGTGCCGGGAGGGCGGGCGTCCTGCACGGCGCGCGCTCCTCGCTGCTCGCCGACGAGGACGGCCAGGTGCTGGACGCGGAGTCGATCTCCGCCGGCCTGGATTACCCGGGAGTCGGGCCTGAGCACGCCTTCCTGCGCGACTCCGGCCGGGCGCGCTACCTGCAGGCGACGGACGAGGAGGCGCTCGCAGCCTTCCGCCGGCTCGCCGAGACCGAGGGCATCCTCCCCGCGCTCGAACCGGCCCACGCCCTGGCGCGAGTCGACGACCTCGATGCCGAGCTGATCGTCCTCTGCCTGTCCGGCCGCGGCGACAAGGATCTGGCGCAGGTGACCGGATGAAGACGCTCGTCGTCTACCTGATGGCCGGGCGGGACACCCCGGAGCTCGCGGAGGCCGCGGTCGCAGGCGGGGCGGACATCGTCGAGCTCGGCTTTCCGTTCTCAGACCCGCTCGCCGACGGCCCGGTGATCCGCCGCGCGGCCGAGCGGGCGCTCGCCGAGGGGATGCGAACGCGCCGCTGCCTCGAGTGCCTGGCCGAGACGCGGGCCCGGGTCGACGTCCCACTGATCCCGATGACCTACGCCTCGCTGCTCGAGGCGTACGGCTACGAGCGCTTCGCGGCCGACGCGCGGGCCGCCGGCGCAGACAGCCTGATCGTCGCCGACCTCCCGGCCGGCGAGCTCCCCCACCTACGACGCGTCCAGCTCATAGCCCCCACCTCGACCGACGCACGGATCGACATTGCGGCGCGGCAAACCGACGGTTGGCTCTACCTGGTCACCGTCACAGGGACGACCGGGGCCCGCGAGCGCCTCTCCCCTTCGCTCGCGGGCCTGGTTGCCCGGGCGCGGTCGCTCACCGCCCTCCCGCTCTACGCCGGCTTCGGGATCTCGACGCCCGAGCAGGCCGCCGGGGCCGCCGAGCTCGCGGACGGGATCGTCGTCGGCTCCCGCGCCGTCGAGGTGGCCGAGGACGGCCCCGACGCCCTTCACGATTACGTGGCCTCGCTTCGGACGGCACTCGGGGCATTGGCACAATCGACCGCATGAGGATCTTCTCTGGCATCCAGCCGACGGGCTCGAAGCACTTCGGCAACTACAGCGGCGGCTTCCGCCAGTACGCCGCGACGCAGGAGCAGGGCGAGGCGTTCTTCTGCATCGTCGACCTGCACTCGATCACGGTCGAGCACGATCCGGCCGATCTCCGCGAGCGGACGCTCGACCTCGCCGCGATGCTCTTCGCCACCGGTCTCGATCCCGAGCGCTCGACGGTCTTCGTCCAGAGCCACGTGACCGCCCACGCCGAGGCTGCCTGGCTGCTGAGCTCGGTGGCGAGCTTCGGCGAGCTCCGCCGCATGACGCAGTTCAAGGACAAGTCCGAGCGGCACGATTTCGTCTCGGCCGGGCTCTTCACCTACCCCGTGCTGATGGCCGGCGACATCCTGCTCTACCAGACCGACGTCGTGCCGGTCGGCGACGACCAGCGGCAGCACATCGAGCTCGCGCGGAACATCGCCGAGCGCTTCAACTCCCGGTTCGGCGAGACCTTCAAGCTCCCGAAAGGGGTCTTCCCCGAGGAGGGAGCCCGGATCAAGAACCTGCAGGAGCCCGAGCGCGCGATGTCGACGACGCTCGGCTCCGAGCAGGGCGTCGTGCGGCTCGTCGACGATCCAGAGGTGATCCGGAAGAAGTTCAAGACGGCGGTCACCGATTCCGGTCGGAGGTCCAGCACGACCCCGAAGGCAAGCCCGGGATCTCGAACCTGATCGAGATCATGTCGGTGGCGACCGGAAAGTCGTTCGCCGACATCGAGTCCCGCTACGACGGCGCCGGCTACGGCCAGTTCAAGTAAGACGTCGGCGAGGCGGTCGTCCAGCTGCTCGCTCCGATCCAGGAGCGCTACGCGGAACTGCGGGCGGACGACGCCGAGCTGCATCGGCTGCTCGCCCTGGGCGCCGACAAGGCGCGGGAGACGTCGGCGCCGACGCTCGCGGCGATGTACGACCGCGTCGGCTTCGTCCGGCTCTGACAGGGCCGAAAGGGACTCTTGCGCAGCCGCTCGTCCACAGAGAAGATCACGCGGTGGAGCCGCCGATCGAACACCGCGACGTCACCACTATCATGGGCCTGCTCGGCGACATCCAGAAAGACGTCACAGGAATTCGGAAGCTCCTGGAGGACGATGGCGAAGAGGAAGAAACACCTGAGGATGACGCCTGAGGAGGAGGCGCAGCGTGAGAAGACGCAGCAAATGGTCCGCGAGCGCATCGCCTACCACGAGCAGAAAGCGCAAGAAGAGGACGCCCGCCGCGCCGCTCGAGAGCGCCGCCTGCGCCCCCTTCGAAGAGTCGCCCGCGCTCTCCGGCTGGCGTCCTAGAGCCAGCCGGCGCGCCTGAACCGCCAGTAGAGCGCCAGGCAGACGCAGGCGATCACCGCCAGCACGAGCGGGTAGCCGAACCGCCACTCGAGCTCGGGCATGTGCTCGAAGTTCATCCCGTAGATCCCGGCGATCGCCGTCGGGACCGCGATGATCGCCGCCCAGGCCGAGATCTTCCGGACGTCCGCGTTCTGGCGGAAACTCGCCTGGGTCAAGTTCGCGGTCAGGATGCTCGTCAGCAGCTCGCGGATCTCGATGATCCGTCCCATCTCGCGGAGCAGGTGGTCGTGCACGTCTCGAAAGTACGGCCGCATCTGTTCGGGCACGACGGGATACATGCCGCCGGCGAGACCGTCGACCGGGCCCTCGAGCGGCGTGACTGCCTGGTGCACCTCCAGCACCGTCCGCTTGAGGCGGTAGATCTGCGCCGACGCGTCGCCATGGCTCGGAGAGAAGACCTCCTGCTCGAGGACCTGCACGCGGGCCTCGAGCTCCTGGATCAGCGGCAGGTAGTCGTCGGTGACCTTGTCGAGGATCCCCCACAACGCCGCGGTCGGCCCGTGGGCCAGCAGGTCGGGCCGCCCCTCGAGCGTCAGGCGGACGCGGTGGAGGTCCGTGTCGCCGTGCCTCACCGTGATGATGAACGTGTCGCCGACGAAGACGAGGACCTCGCCCAGGACGAGATCCTCGTCCACGAGGTGCGCCGTCTTGAGGACGGTGAAGAGCGTGTCGCCGTAGACCTCGACCTTCGGCCGCTGATGCGCCTTGATCGCGTCCTCGACGGCGAGCTCGTGGAGACCGAACTCGCGCCGGACCGCGTCGAACTCCTCCTCGGTCGGCTCGTGGAGGCCGATCCAGGCGAAGCAGCCCTGCTTGCGGCTCGCCTCGTAGGTCTCCTCGAGCGGAAGATCGCCGGCGTAGCGGTGGCCGTTCACGTAGACCGCGCTGTCGACGATCATCGAACCGAGCGTAACGCGGCGACCTCGTCCTGGGTCAACTCACGCGACTGTCCCGGCTCGAGCCCCTTGGTGGTCAGGCCGGCGTACCGGCTCCGGTGCAGCCGCCGGACGGGATGGCCGACGGCCTCGAGCATCCGCCGCACCTGGCGATTGCGCCCCTCGTGGATCGTGAGCTCGACGCGCGACGGGCCCAGGCGTCGCACCTTCGCCGGCGCGGTCGTGCCGTCGTCGAGCTCGACGCCTTCGGCAAGCCGGCGAAGTGCCTCGTCATCGGGCTCGCCCTCCACCTCGGCCTCGTAGACCTTCGCGACCTCGTACTTCGGGATGGGCCAGGCGGTGCGCGAGGTCGCCGTCGTTCGTCAGAAGCAGGACGCCGGTCGTGTCGGCGTCGAGCCGCCCGACCGGGACGACGCGCGACTCGTGGCGCACGAGGTCGACGACCGTCGGGCGCCCTCGAGGATCGCTCGCCGTCGTCACCACGCCGGGAGGCTTGTTCAGCAGCACGTAGGCGAGCGGCTGCGGCGCGACCCGTTCGCCGTCGACCTCGACGCGATCGGCGGGCTCGACGAAGGTGTTCAGCTGCCCGGCCTCGCCGTTCACCGTCACCCGTCCGGCCTTGATCAGCTCGTCGGCCTTGCGGCGAGAGGCGACGCCGGCCCTGGCCAGGTAGGCATTCAGGCGCACCCGGGTAGGGTTGCAGCGTGGGACGGATTGCGCCCTACCTGCTCTACGAGGACGGCGCCGCCGCGATCGACTTCCTCACGAAGGCATTCGGCTTCGAGGAGGTCATGCGGATGGACGAGGGCGGTGTCGTCAACCATGCGGAGCTCCGGCTCGGCGACGACTCGATCATGCTCGCGGATCCCGGCGAGGACTACCAGGGCCCGAACAAAGCCGATCACCGAACCTCGCTCGTCCACGTCTACGTCGACGACGTGGACGCCCACTTCGAGCGGGCGAAGGCGGCCGGCGCCGAGATCGTCCAGGAGCCCACCGACCAGGAGTACGGCGACCGGCGCTACGACGCGAAAGACCCCGAAGGCCAGCTCTGGTCGTTCGCAACGACGCCGTAGATGCGCGTTGCGTTGATGGTCGAGGGCCAGGAGGGGCCCTCGTGGGACGAGTGGCTCGCCCTCGCCGACGCGTGCGAGCAGCACGGGCTCGAAGCGCTCTTCCGCTCCGATCACTACCTCTCTCAGGCCGATGCGCGCCGCCCCGCGACCGACGCCTGGACGCTCCTCGGCGCCCTCGCCGCGCGGACCTCGAGGCTCCGGCTCGGGACGCTCGTCTCTCCCGTGACCTTCCGGCACCCAGCTGTGGTGGCGAAGGCGGCCGCGACCGCCGACCACATCTCCGGGGGTCGCGTCGAGGTGGGAATGGGCGCGGGCTGGATGACGGAGGAGCACGAACGCTTCGGCCTCGACTTCCCGGAGACGAAGCAACGGCTGCGGACGCTGGCCGAGCACGTCGAACAGGTGGACCGGCTGCTCCGCGAGGACCCACTGGTCGTCCAGCAGCCTCGCCCGCCGCTGATCGTCGGCGGCAGCGCCGGCCGCGGAACCGCCGAGCCGGCCGCGCGGTTCGCCGACGAGTACAACACCTTCGGCGTCGACCGAGCCGAAGCCGAGCGTCGCCGGAAGAAGCTCGACCAGGCGTGCGAGCGGGAAGGCCGCGACCCGGCGTCCCTGCGCTTCTCTGTGATGACGCCGTTCCTGCTCGGGCGCGACCACGCAAAGCGCTTCGTCCAGGTCTATCCGGGCGCGGGATCGCCGGACGAGGTGTTCGACGAGCTGAAACGGCGCGGGCTTGCCGGAAGCGCGGTCGATCTCGTGGACGGACTCCGCGACTTCGAAGCGGTCGGCGTCGAGCGCGTGATGCTCCAGCACGTCGTCCACGACGACCTCGACGTCGTCGCGGCGCTTGGCGAGATCGCCGCGGCGTTCCAGGTGCCGTCTCGATAGGCAAGCTGCGCGGCCGAGCACCTCTATGGACAACCGACGAGTTCTCATAGTCCTGCCCAACCTCAATCCCGGCGGCGCCGAGCGGCTGAACCTGGACCTCGTCGAGCCGCTGCGGAGCCACGGCATCGACGCGGACCTCTTCTGCCTGGTCGATACGGGGATCCTGCGCGCGGAAGCGGAGGAGCGGCAGTTTCGGTTGTTTCGCGGCGGCCCCGACGTCCCGGGCATCCCGGGGAGCCTCCGTGGCTATCTGGTCGGGACGGTCCGGCTCGCCCGCGTGGGCCGGCGCTACGACGTCCTGGTCGCCGGGCTCGAGGCGATCACGCCGTTCGCGGTACTGGCGGCTGCGGCGGTCTGCAGGCGGCCGGCCGTCTCGCAGCTCCACTGCATGCCGCGTGCGCTCTACGAGCAGCTTGGGGCGAAAGGCCGCGCCTTCTCGGTCCTCACCCGCCTCTTCTACCGCCGCTTCAAGTGGAACACGGCCGTCACTGACGCGGCGGGGGAGGAGCTCGCGAGCCTCGGGGTCCCGCGCTCGACGATTCGAACCGTGCCGAACGGCATCGACTTCGCCCGGATCCAGGAGCTGGCCGCCGAGGATCTACCGGGCCCCGGCGATGACCTCCCACTCGTCGTCGCGGCCGGCCGGCTGGCGCCGGAGAAGGGCTACGAGGTTCTCATCGAGGCGCACCGGCTCGCGCGCGATCGGGTCCCCCACCGGCTGATGATCTTCGGGCAGGGGCCGGAGCGAGAGAGGCTCGAGGCGCTCATCCGCGAGCTCGGCCTCGAGGACACCGCCTCGCTCGCGGGCTACGTCCCGAACCACTACCCGTGGATCCGCCGCGCCTCCCTCCTCTGCCTCTCCTCGTACCACGAGGGGATGCCGCTCGTGCTGATCGAGGCCCTCTCGCTGGGGACTCCCGTCGTTGCGACCCGCTGCTCGGAGGGGGTCGCCGGCCTTCTGCGAGAGGGCGAGCTGGGAGCGCTCGTCGAGCCGGGCTCGCCGCCTGCGCTCGCCGAGGCGATCGTCAGCCACCTCCAGCGCCCCGAGGAGATGGCCGCGCGCGCCGCCCGCGCCGGCGAGAGCGCACGGGAGGCGTGGTCGATCGAGACATGCGCTGCGCGGCACGCCGAGATCATCGAGTCCGCGCTGCAGCGCTAGAGTCGCGCCGTGGCCGCGAGCCCCGAGACCGAGCGGCGCGACGCGCTCGTCGAGCGGCTCTTCGAGGCCGTCCTCGGGTTCAACGACCTCCATGCCGTCTACCTCGGCGACCGGCTCGGGCTCTACGCCGCGCTCGCCGGCGGCGCGTCGACTCCTCCCGAGGTCGCGGCGGCCGCGGGCTGCGACGAGCGCTACGTCCGCGAGTGGCTGGAGCACCAGGCGGTGGGCGGCATCCTCGAGGTCGAGAACGCCTCGGCCGCCCCGGACGAGCGCCGGTACCGGATTCCGGCCGGACACGACGAGGTCCTGCTCGACCGCGACAGCGTCAACTACATGGCGGCCTTCGCGCGGATGATGGTCGGGATGGTGGAGCCCTTGCCGCAGGTGCTCGAGGCGTTCCGGACCGGCGAGGGCGTCCCGTACGCCGACTTCCCGCCGGATTTCGTCGAGGGGCAGGGGGACATGAACCGGACGCAGTTCGTCAACCTGCTCGCGAGCGAGTGGCTCCCGGCGATGCCCGACGTGGACGAGCGGCTCCGCTCGGGCTCGGCCCGGGTCGCGGACGTGGCGTGCGGGACCGGCTGGTCGAGTGTGGCGATTGCGAAGGGATATCCGGGCGTCCGGGTCGACGGATTCGACCTCGATCCGGCGTCGATCGAGCTCGCACGGGAGGTGGCGGAGGCGGAAGGCATGTCCGACCGCGTCGACTTCCAGGTCCGCGACGCCGCCGACCCGGAGCTCGCCGACCGCTACGCCCTCGTGACGGTGTTCGAGGCCGTGCACGACATGGCGAAGCCGGTCGAGGCGCTGCGTGCGATCCGAGGGCTCCTCGCCGAGGAGGGCGTCGCGCTGGTCGCGGACGAGAGGGTCGCCGACGAGTTCACGGCGCCGGGCGACGACGTCGAGCGCGTGATGTACGGCTGGTCGATCCTGCACTGCCTTCCGGTCGGACGGGTGGAACAGCCGTCGGCCGAGACCGGGACCGCGATGCGTGAGTCGACCTTCCGGCGCTACGCCGAGGAGGCCGGGTTCGGGAAGGTCGAGGTCGTGCCGATCGAGCACGACTTCTGGCGCTTCTACCGGCTGGAACCCTAGGCGGGACGCTTCTCGGCGAGCTGCTCGAGCCGGCCGCGGATGTCGTCGGCGTCGCCGAGGTCGTCCAGCCGCGGCAGCACCGACAGGCTCTCGAGCCCGAAGACGCGCTCGAACAGCGGGGTCGTGCGATAGCGAACGGCGCCGCCCTCTTCGCGGCCTGCTTCGGCGATCAGACCGCGCTCGACCAATCCGGCAACGACCGAGTCGGCCGCGACTCCGCGCAGTCGGGCGATCTCCGGTCGCGAGCAAGGCCCGAGGTAGGCAATGACCGCGAGCGTCTCGATCGCGGCCTGCGAGAGGCCGCGTTCGACGGGCCGCTCGAACATGCGGCCGCACGCCTCGGCCGCTTCGCGGGAGGCGCGGAACGCCCAGCCGCCGGCGACCTGCTCGAGGACGATCCCACTGCGGCCCTCCTGGAAGCGCTCACCCAGCAGCCCGAGCGCCATCTCGATGCGTTCGGCGTCCTCGGCGGCCGCCTCCGCGAGCTCGGTCACCGACAGCGGCTGGGAGGCGACGACCAACAGGGCCTCCAGCGTGCGCGCGAGGCGGTCGAGCGGGTTGGCTGCGACTAGGCGGAGCGGGCGGTCCATGAGGTGGTCCTTTCCGTTTTCGTGTCGGCGTTCCTCTGTACGCGAATCGGGGCGAACGGCGCCGCCTGGGACAGCTCGATCTCTCCCGTCTTGCGGAGCTCGAGCAGCGCCAGGAACGCCACGGCCTGCTCGACGCGCGTCAATTGGTGCACTTCCGTGTCGAAGTCGAAGCGGCTCCGGCGCGAGAGCAGGGCTCTGAACCGGCCGAGGAACTGCTCCACGGGCGGGAAACGGAGCTCCAGGTGCCGGAGCGAGACGTCCGGCGGCTCGGCGGTCAGCGCCCGCAGCACGGTGGCCAGCTGGCCGGGTCCTGCGGCGCCAGGCGACGTTCGACCTTAGGCGCGAGCGGCGCAGGGCCGAGCCGGAAGTACCGGTCGCTCTCCTCGTCCAGCCGGTCGACGAGCCACGCGGCCGCCTCCTTGATCCGGCGGTACTCCGCGAGGCGCCGGGCGAGCTCTGCCGCGGCCTCGGCCGGATCGAGATCCTCGAGGTCGGTCTCCTCGCCGGTCAGCAGCGCGCGAGCCTTCAGCTCCAGCAGCGCCGCCACGAGGACGAGGAACTCGCCGCACGCGTCGAGGTCGAGCTCCTCCCGCTCGGCGAGCCGCTCGAGGAAGGCGAGCACGATCCCCGCGACGTCCACCTCGCCCAGGTCCAGCTCGTCCCGCAGGACCAGGGCGAGCAGCAGGTCGAAGGGACCCTCGAACGCCTCGAGGTCGAGCTCGAGCTCGCGAACCGGCATCGCCATCAGCGCCGGACGCTAGCGGGGAGGTCGGACGCGGCCCTTCGGGATCGCCATGGCCGGCGCGTCCTTCGGCGCCTCGCGCGCCTTCTCGCGCCTCGGACGGCGCCGCCCGCGCAGAAACTGCCAGTAGACGAAGAACGCGGTCGACAGGATGAAGACCACGAGCGAGACCCACGCGTTCAGGCGCCAGGGCCCGAGCTCGTGCGACGGGTCGATCCGCAGCATCTCCTCCCAGAAGCGGCCGAACGTGTAGAGCGAGACGTAGAGCGCGAACAGCGCCGGCGGCCGGAAGCGGATGAAGCGGTCGAGGACGAGCAGCAGGATCGCCGCCGCCGTCACGTAGAGAAACTCGTAGAGGAAGGTCGGGTGGAAGGTCTCCGACGTCGCGTACTCGAACGGGCGGTTCTCCGGGTCGATCTCGAGGCCCCACGGCCGATCGGTCGGCTCGCCGAAGAGCTCCTGGTTCCACCAGTTGCCGAAGCGGCCGACGCCGTGCGCGAGCATCAGGCCGGGCGCGGCGGCGTCCATGAGCACCCACGGGCTCTTCCCGGCGCGCTTGCAGATATAGGCACCGACGATCGTTCCGAGCAGGATCCCGCCCCAGACGCCGAGGCCGCCCTTCCACACCATGAAGACGCCCTGCCACTTCGGGTCGGGCACCTCCGACCAGCTCGTGATCACGTGGTATGCGCGCGCGCCGACGATCCCTGCGCCGACGCCCCAGACCGCGATGCGGAGCAGGAGATCCCAGTCGCCGCCCTCGGGCCGCCTGGTCCAGCGCAGGCCGGTGACGACGATGCAGACGGCGATCGCCAGCAGCAGCATCAGGCCGTACATGTGGATGTCGAGCGGGCCGAGCTCGAAGAAGCCGCTCGACGGCGAGGGGATCGACGCGGTCACGGGCGGCATTCTGCCCGTCCGCGCCGGACGGGTCCCGGTGCCAGGCACCGAGCCGTGGCCCGAACGGACGAGCGCGCCGGTTGGCTACGCGGCATTCGCCCGTCGAACCGGCCGCGCAAGGCAGTGTCCTGGTGCCAGGCACCTGGACGTGTCTCCAAGGGCCGAGGCCTAGAGCAGGATCTTGGTTGCGAGCTCGGGGGGACAGCCCTGGTCGAGCAGCTCGACGGCACGGTGAAGATCGATGTCGTGGCGTGCCGCAAGCCGCCCGGCAGCACGTGTCCCGTACCCGGCCCGCTCCAGCTCCTCGGCGCGCCAGCGCTCGATCTTCACGAGCTCTGTGTCCTCGAGGACTTGGACTTCGGTCTGGGCCATTCCGCGATGCCTCCGGTCGTTGCTTACCAACCCATCGTCGGCGGTCCGGGCGCCCGCGTTCTCCCCCCTTTGGGGAGTTGTGGTCCACAACGAGACGGGCGGCCCGAAGGCCGCCCGTCGTGGAAGAGCGTCAGCTCGCGGGCGCCGGTGCGCGAACCCGCACGCGCCGTGAGAGCCAGTACAGGAGCACGATCGCCCCGAGAACCAGGCCGCCGAACCCGATGATCGCGATGAACGGCAGGCTGTTTCCGCCGCCGGCGCCGATGTCGACGGCGCCGAACGTGTGCGTCTTTGCTCCGCCGTACTGGGAGAACCCGTCGTAGACCTCGTAGGTCCAGCTGCCTTCGCTGGGGAAGACGACCTTCGCGGTGTAGACGCCGGCCTCGTCCGTCGGATTGGCGGCGAACGTCTTGGCCTCGCCGGTCGTCTTGTTCCGGATCGTCACGGTCGGGCTGATGCCAGACAGGGGCGTCTCGCCGTGCTGGAGGACCGTCACCTTGGCGTTCCAGGTGTCCCCCGCCCCGACACCGCCGTCGGGCGGCGACAGGCCCGCCGTCGCCCAGCCTCCGGCCAGCGAGCTCGACGGCGCCGCCAGAGCGACGAGCGCGAGCGTGATGAGCAGTCTCTTCATGCGCAGAACCTCCTCGTAGCTGCCGGTCCTACACCGCTCGGCTCGACCGCGTTCCGCTCAGCGCAGCGAGCGCGCGATACGCAGAGCTTCCTCCTTGGAGATCTCGGCCTCCAGCCGCAGGGTCACGCCGTCGATCTCGTACACGAGCGCGTTTCCGACCAGCCGGAACGGCTCCTCGTGGTCGGTGCCGTTGCTCGGGTAGAAGATCGCGTGCTTCTCGCCGTAGAGCCAGACACCGGCATACCCGGGCTCGACCACGACGAGATCGCGCTCGGTGACGTTGAGGTTGACGATCTTCTCGATCGCTCCGCGGGCGTCGGCCTGGGTGATCAGAAGCTTGGGCTTGTCCTCCGGCCCGTACAGGAACGCGACCTGGCTCGACTGCTCGTTGTAGTAGACCTTCGCCGGGTCGTCGAGCCCCTCGACGGTCGGCACTCGGACGGGGAAGCCGGCCCGCTCGCGCGCCTCTTCGAGGCTCATCCGCTCGCCGAGCCCGAGATCGCCGGTCGCTTGCTCCACAGGCGGCAGCTCCTCGACGTACCGGATCGTCACGTTGCCGATCCCGAGCCAGTCGCGGATCGTGCTCCGCGCCTGCGGCACCGCGAGGACCGCCCCGACCGCGACAGCCAGGACGGCAAGGGCGACGACGAGCGCACGGCGGGAGAACACCGACGGCCGCCGACCCTCCGCGAGCCGGCTCCGCACCCGGCCGGTCAGGTCGGGAGTAGCCGGGAAGTCCAGGTCCCGGCCGACGGCGAGCAGTGCCCGTTCGAGCTCACTCATCGCCAAGCTCCTCCCTGAGACGGTCGAGCCCGCGCGAGAGCCGCGACTTGACGGTTCCCTTCCGGAGCCCGAGCGCCTGGGCCGTCTCCTCCTCGGACAGCTCGAGGAAGTACCGGCAGGCCACGACGTCGCGCTGCTCCTCCGGCAGCGCGTTCACCGCCGCGAGGAGCGTCTCCTGCTGCTCGCCGGCGAGGAGAGTGGCCTCGGGGGACGGGGCCGCGCCCCCCGAGAGCGGGTCCGCCGCGGCGCGCAGCGCGAGGTGCGTGCGCCGGCCTGTCGAGCGGCGTCTGTTCCGGGCCTCGTTGGCGACGATCCGCAGGAGCCACGGGCGAAGCTCCGCGCCGGGCCGGAAGCGGCCGAGCGCGTAGTAGGCCTTCACGAACGCGTCCTGCGCGGCGTCCTCGGCGTCGGCCGCGCTGCCGGTGAGCAGGTAGGCGGTGCGGAAGGCGATGCCCTGGTATGCGTGCACGAGGTCTCCGTAGGCGTCCTGGTCGCCGCGCTTTGCCCGTTCGACGAGCTCCGCTTCTGTCAGTGGTCGGCCCACCACCGCCCCTTCTACACCGGCGGAGGGCGGCCGGTTCCTAGGTCAGATCCGCTGCCCGAAAGCGAGGATGTAGCCGTTCGGATCCTGGACGCGGATCTCGAGCATCCCCCACGGCCGCTCGATCGGCTCGTGCAGGAGGTCTGCCCCGCGCCGCTCGAGCTCCTCGTGCAGGTCGGCGACGTCGTCCACCGAGAGGTAGATGTCGAAGAGATCCGGCTGGACGACCTCGTGGTTCGGCCTCGGCTGCTCACCCTGGTTGAAGTGGATGCTGACCTCGTCCCGGTGCGCGTAGCCGTACGTGGCCGGGTTGGGCTCCCATGACTCCGTCTCGAAGCCCAGCTTGTCGCGGTAGTGCTCGAGCGTCTCGAGGACCTCCGGGACGATCAGCACCGGCGCAAGGCCTCGAATGGTCGCCATGTGGCCGATCCTATTGAGGTCGGGCAGAGCCGGAGACGGCTGGAGCGAAGACCTCCGGAAAGCGCTCCCGTGGCGCGGTGATGCAGCGGTCGCGCGAGCTGGGCCCCCAGCGGGCACGGTCGTAGTCCGGCGCGAACGGCCGCTCGAGCTCGTCCAGCTCGTCAACCGCGGTCCGGAGGCGGGAGCGCCAGCCGTTGTCGGCCCGGCTCCGGTGCGGCGAGCAGCCCGCTGACCGCCTTGACGAGAGCCTCCTTCCGCACGATGTTCTCCGGCCGTCTGCACCTTCAGACAGACCCCGTACGCGCCGGACAGATACCCGTCCCACTCCTCGTCGACCTCGTCGGGACTGCCGCCGGCGGCGAGGAACTCCTGCTCGAACGCCTCGCGGCCTCCGTCCGCGATCACGAAGTAGTCGACGGGAACCATCTCGGTGCCGTCGGGCAGCACGTACGACGGCTGCGGCAGCTGGCCGGCCGCGGCCAGCGCGCGAACCTCCTCCGGTGTCTCGGCGCGGCCGGCACAAGCTTCCTCGAGGGAGACGTAGTTCCGCTTGACGTACGCGACGTCCTCGGCCGTCATCCGGGCGTCCATCGAAGGAACGCTAGACCACGACGGAGCGCCCACGGTTCCTGCTGTCGAGCAGCAGGTACAGCGCCCAGTTCACGAGCCACACGACGATCGTCGCGCCGACGTACGTCCAGAAGCCGTCGATCGAGAAGTCGGGCGCGATCCACTCGGCGAGCGCGAGCATCGCGATGTTGAGCACGAAGTAGAAGAGCCCGAGCGTGAACAGGATGATCGGGAAGGTCAGGATCGTGAGCACCGGCTTCAGGATGGCGTTCGCCAAACCGAGGACCGCCGCGCCGAGCAGAATCGGGCCCCACCGGCCGATCTCCACGCTGTCCCAGATCGCGTCGATCACGAGCAGCGCGACGACGTTGACGCCCCAGCCGATGAGCGCGCGGATCAGGAGCCCCTGGAGCATGCGGGCGAGTATCTCAAGTGACCGCGGCTTCCCCCAGGAGCGCCTTCACCTCGCCGAAGAACGCCGGCGTGGGGCTGACCCGGTAGCCCGCGCCGAGCTCGAGCACCTTCGACCCCAGGGAGGTGTCGACGTTCATGATCACGGGCGCCTCGCCGGGGAAGTCCTTCATCAGCAGCTTCAGGTCCTGGAGCAGTCCGGCCGGCGCCTTCCGCGCATCCACTCGCAGCCGCACCTCGCTGAAAACGTGGGCCGCGGCGAACGCCGTCACCTCCATCGCGATCAGTTTCGTCTCGCCGGCCTGCTTGTGGTCGACGCGGCCTTTCACGACCAGGATCGCGTCCGGCAACAACAACTCCTGCGACGCCACGTAGACGGAGTTGAAGACGACCACCTCCGCGCTGGCCGTGACGTCGTCGAGCTGGACGAAGACCATCGGGTCGCCCTTCCGGGTCGTCACCTGCTTCAGCGCCCCGACCATGCCGCCGACGGTGACGATCTCGCCGTCCCGCCGCGCCGCGACATCCGACAGCCGGCAGTCCGTCTTCCGCGCCAGCTGCTCCTTCACGCCTTCGAGCGGATGCTCGGAGACGTACAGCCCGAGCGACTCCTTCTCGAGGGCGAGCAGCTCGGACTTCTCGAACTCCCCCAGCGGGATCTCCGGGTGGACCTTGGGCGGCGCCGCGTCGTCGCCGCCGCCGAGGTCGAAGATCGAGCCCTGGCCGAGCAGCCGGTCGGCCTGCTCGCGCCCACCCCAGGCCAAAGCGTGGTCGATGACCGCGAGCATCCCGCGCCGCGTCGCCCCGGTCGAGTCGAGCGCGCCGCACTTGACCAGCGCCTCGAGCGCCCGCTTGTTCACGACCGTCGGGTCGACGCGCTCCGTGAAATCCCAGAGGGAGGCAAACGAGCCCCCGCTCTCGCGCGCGGCGACGATTGCCGCCGCGGCTGCCTCCCCCACATTCTTTACGGCATTGAGTCCAAAGCGGATCTTTCCCTCCACAACCGCGAAGTCCCGTTGGGACGAGTTGACGTCCGGCGGCTCCACGGAGATGCCCATCTCGGCACAGGCGTTCACGTAGAGCGGCACGCGGTCCTTGGTGTTCATCACGGACGAGATCAGCGCGGCCATGTACTCGCAGGGGTGGTTCGCCTTCAGCCAGGCAGTGCGGTAGGCGATCAGCGCGTAGCCGGCCGAGTGCGACTTGTTGAACGAGTAGTCCTGCGACTGCTCCGTGTCCTTCCAGAGCTGCGTCGCCACCTGATGGGACACGCCGTTCGCGGCGCAGCCCTCGAGGAACTTGTCCTTGAGGGACGCCATCAGCGAGTGGATCTTCTTCCCGATCGCCTTACGAAGGTCGTCCGCCTCGGCAGGTGAGAAGCCGGCGAGCTGCTTCGCGATCTCCATGTACTGCTCCTGGTAGATGCAGATGCCGTAGCTCGTCTCGGTGATCGGCTTCAGGCGCTCGTCGATGTACGCGATCGGCTCCTGGCCGTTCTTCCGCTTCGCGTACGACGGGATGTAGCCCATCGGCCCGGGCCGGTAGAGCGCGACGAGCGCGATCAGGTCCTCGAACTCGGTCGGCCGCACCTGGCGCAGCGCCTCGCGCATCCCGGACGACTCGAACTGGAAGACGCCCATCGAGTCACCCTTCGCGAGCATCGCGTAGGTCGCCTTGTCGTCCAGCGGGATCTTCTCGTTCGAGAGCCCACCCACCAGCTGGTACGTCTTCTCGATCACGTCCAGGTTGCGCAGGCCCAGGAAGTCCATCTTCAGGAGGCCGAGCGCCTCGACGTCCCACATCCCGAACTGCGTCACGACCTCCTGGTCGGCGCCCTTCTGCTGGAGCGGGACGTACTCGACGAGCGGGCGGTCCCCGATGACGACGCCGGCGGCGTGGATCGAGTCGTTGCGGACGAGGCCCTCGAGCGGCTTCGCCAGGTCGACGATCTCGCGCACCTGCGGGTCGGAGTCGTATGCGGTCTTGAGCTCGGCGCCCGGCTTCAGCGAGTCCTCGAGGTAGACCTTCGGCCCCTCCGGGATCATCTTCGCGATCCGGTCGACCTGGCCGTACGGCACCTCGAGGACGCGGCCGGCGTCCCGCACCGCGGCCCGGGCGAGCATGGTGCCGAAGGTGATGATCTGCGCGACCCGGTCGCGGCCGTACTTCTCCTTCACGTAGTTGATGACGCGGTCGCGGCCGGCGACGGCGAAGTCGATGTCCATGTCGGGCATGGACTTGCGGCCCGGGTTGAGGAAGCGCTCGAACAGGAGGTCGTGCCGAATGGGGTCGACGTCCGTGATCTCGAGCGCGTAGGCGGCGATGGATCCCGCGGCCGATCCTCGACCCGGGCCGACCTGGATGCCGTTCTGCTTCGCGAAGCGGACGAAGTCCCAGACGATCAGGAAGTAGTCCGCGAAACCCATCTCCTTGATCGTCTTCAGCTCGAACTTGAGACGATCCTGGAGCTCGGGCGTGACGGTTCCGTAGCGCTTCTGCAGGCCTTTCTCGCAGAGCTCGGCGAGGTAGTCGAAGGCGTCGCGGTCGTCCGGCGTCGGGAACTTCGGGAGGCGGATCTCACCGAGCTGGAGCTCGACCTGGAGCCGCTCGGCGATCTCGAGGCTCGTGCGAAGCGCCTGCGGGTAGTCCGCGAAGTCCTGGGCCATCTCCGCGGGGCTCTTGAAGTAGAACTGGTCGGTGTCGAACTTCCAGCGGCTCGGGTTCTTCAGCGAGTCGCCGGACTGGATGCAGAGCAGCGCCTCGTGGGCCCGCGCGTCCTCGTGGCGGAGGTAGTGGACGTCGCCCGTCGCGACGAGCGACAGACCGGACTGCTCGGCGAGCTGCGCGAGTGACGGGTTGATCCGCGCCTGCTCGGCGAGGCCGGCGTTCTGGATCTCGACGTAGACGCTGTCGCGGCCGAAGACCTGCGTCAGGCGGTCGAGGTCGGACGCGGCGTCCTTGGGGCGGCTCTCCTCGAGCGCGCGGGAGACGCGGCCCGAGAGGCAGCCGGAAAGCGCGACGAGCCCCTTCGCATGAGACTCCAGATGGCTCCAGTCCACACGCGGCTTGTAGTAGTAGCCCTCGAGGTAGCCGGCCGAGGCGAGCTTGATCAGGTTCCCGTAGCCCTCGTTGGACTCGGCCAGGAGCGTCAGGTGCGCGTAGCCCTTCTCCTGCTTGGACGAGTCGTCGCAGACGTACACCTCGCAGCCGATCAGCGGCTTGACGCCGTGCTTTCCGGCGTGCTGGTAGAGCTGGACGGCGCCGGCGAGGGAGCCGTGGTCGGTGAGCGCAACAGCGGGCATCTCGAGCTCGGCAGCGCGGGCGGCGAGGTCCGGGATCCGGCAGGCCCCGTCGAGGATCGAGAACTCGGAGTGGACGTGAAGGTGGACGAACTCGGCAGCCACGGCCTGGCAATTCTAGGAATGGCCTAGGACGGCCCCGGCTCCGCCACTGGTTCCACGTCTCATCTTAGTGCTACGATTTGATAGCAAATGGAGTCGGAGGTACCGGCCGATGCTTCGAGTCTCATCTATCTCGCCAAAGCCGATGCGTTTGATCTCGCCGGACAAGTCGTGAAACCAATCCTCGCTCCTCCGTCAGTGTGGCGGGAAGCGGTCCTCGCCGGCGAAGAGGTCGGTGCCGCGGAGGTCCCGCGAATTGTTCTCGCCGAGCAGGACGGTCTGGTACGTCGCATCGACCTCTCTGAGTCGGAGCAACGCCTTGCCGCCGCGATCGCAGCCCGGAACCGGCTCGGTTCGGGAGAGAGCGAGGTCCTCACCGTGACCCCGACCGGTGCACTTGCGATCGTCGACGAGGGTCGAGCCACCCGCGTCGCGCGATCACGCGGGATCACGCCGATCTCGACCCTGTTCCTTGCCGTCATCGGTCGCGACACCGGAGATCTGGATCACGACCAAGCTGTCGATCTCCTTCGTCGGGTAGCCGCCGTCATCGGCGTTCGAAGCAACGTCACGCTGGCCCTCGAGCATGAACTTCAAAGGAGAAGGAGATGAAGACCGAACAGATCAATCTTCGCCTGGAGGCTGACATCGTGAGCGCACTGGAGCGGGTCGCGCGTGCCGAGTCGACCGACCGGGCGACGGCGATCAGGCGCCTTCTCGAGACCTCGCTGCGCCAGTGGGAGATCCAGCGCGCAATCGAGGATTACCGCCGCGGCGATGTCTCGCTCGGTCGAGCCGCCGAAGAGGCAGGCTTGAGCCAGTGGGAGCTCCAGGACCTCGTCAGAAGCGAACGGGTTGCATATCCCCTAGACGTCGAGGAGGTCTCCGTCCGGCTGGCCGAGCTCGGTACGGAGGGCCCGCAGGTCGAGCCAACCCTTGACGACATTCCCCCGAAGCCGGGCGGCATCCTGGTGGTTGGAATTAACCCGGCACCCGTGTCGGTTGCCGCGGGGCACTACTACCAGGGCCGGCTCGGTCGGCGTCTCTGGCGCCGGCTAGAGCGCCTCGGTCTCCTCAAGGATCCTGTGCCCGGACGGGAGGACGAAGCATTCGCAAGGAGCGGACACGGCCTCACCGATCTCGCGAAGCGTCCGACGCGGTCGGCTTCCGAGCTCAGCCGAGAAGAGCTCGAGGACGGTGTGGAGGCCTTGCGCGAGAAGATCCGGGCATGGCAGCCCAGCCTGATCCTTTTCGCCTTCAAGGAGCCGGCCCGCATCCTGCTGGGCGGCTCCATCGCGCCGGGTCGTGGTCCGGACGTCGAGGGTGCTCAGAGCTTCCTCCTGACAAGCCCGTATGCGTCGACCGCCGAAGCCGAGCGGATTGACGGCGAGCTTCGGGAGCTGCTCGGCGGTGAGGCCACCGTCGCGAAAGACGTCGAGCTGACCCAGCGCGTGACGACGAAGGATCTCGAGCGTGGGCAGATCCGGCTGAAGCAGCCGGCCCGGCGATTTTTCCCGTCCAGCAGCGGGCCTGTGCAGCTCGTTCTTCGCGGCGAGCGCCTTACTGCGGCCTACAACCCGAGGCTCGGCGCCGACCGGAATCGGTCGCCCGTGCTCAGTATCGGGAAGGAGCTTCGACGCCTGGTCGGCCCCGACGAGCAGCTAACCGTGTCGCGGGGCCTCGGTGGCGTCGTTCACATCGACTAGCGACTCCCGGCCCACGAGGCGATCCGGTCGCGCTCCTCTTCGGTCATGTTCGTCTCGTTGTTGAACGGCATCCGCTTCTGCACGACGACGACGGTGTTGATGAGCTCCTTGTTGGACTCGACGTTGTCGGGGTTCGACAGGTCGATCAGCCCGGCCTGCTCGTAGCCCTCGATCGTCGGGTTCGGGGAGTGGCACGGCACGCAGCGCTGCTCGACGATCTGCTGCACCTCCTCGAAGGTCGCCGGCTCGGCGGCCGTGCCTCCGTCTCCGCCGTCTTCGTCCCCTCCGCCACAGCCGGCGAGCAACCCGAGGAGCACGAGG
Source organism: uncultured Actinomycetes bacterium (assembly GCA_963798935.1). GTDB lineage: Bacteria > Actinomycetota > Thermoleophilia > Gaiellales > Gaiellaceae > JACDAN01. The sequence continues at coordinate 5,321 of CAWCVG010000013.1, read as the reverse complement.
GCCAGGGGGATCCGGCGCACCACGAAGTAAGACGCGCTGCGGAGCGGAGAGTTATCCTCGCCTCGATGGAGCAGAAGCAGTTGGCGCAGACGAAGTTCCTCCTGAACGAGACCGAGCTTCCGCGACGCTGGTACAACATCCGCGCCGACATGCCGAACCCGCCGCAGCCGGTGCTGCACCCGGGCACAGGCGAGCCGGTCGGCCCGGACGACCTCGCGCCGCTCTTCCCGATGGAGCTGATCCTCCAGGAGGTCAGCGAGGAGCCCGAGGTCGCGATCCCGGAGGAGATCCTGGACATCTACAGCCTCTGGCGGCCCACCCCGCTCTACCGGGCGCACCGGTTCGAGCAGGCCGTCGGGACGCGCTCGCGGATCTTCTACAAGTACGAGGGCGTCAGCCCGCCGGGCAGCCACAAGCCGAACACGGCGGTCGCGCAGGCGTACTACAACGCGAAGGAGGGCCGGACGCGCCTCTCGACCGAGACCGGCGCCGGCCAGTGGGGCTCGGCGCTCGCCTTCGCCTGCACGCTCTTCGACCTCGAGTGCAAGGTCTACATGGTCAAGATCTCGTACGAGCAGAAGCCGTTCCGGCGCTCGCTGATCCAGAGCTGGGGCGCCGAGATCGTCCCGAGCCCGTCCGAGGACACGCAGTCCGGCCGGGCGGTGCTCGAGCAGCATCCCGACTCGCCCGGCAGCCTCGGGATCGCGATCTCGGAGGCGGTCGAGGATGCGGCCGGCCGGGAGGACACGGCCTACTCGCTCGGCTCCGTGCTCAACCACGTCCTCCTCCACCAGACGGTGATCGGGCAGGAAGCGATCGCGCAGATGGAGCAGGCGGGTGCCTTTCCCGACGTCGTCATCGGCTGCGTCGGCGGCGGCTCGAACTTCGCCGGGCTCGCGTTTCCGTTCATCCGCGAGAAGATCGCCGGCCGCGACATCGACGTGCTCGCCTGCGAGCCGGCGGCCTGCCCGACGCTCACCCGCGGCCTCTTCGCCTACGACTTCGGGGACACGAGCAAGCTGACGCCACTCGTCCCGATGCACACGCTCGGGCACGACTTCATCCCGGAGCCGATCCACGCCGGCGGGCTGCGGTACCACGGCGTCGCGCCGCTGATCTCCCAGCTCGTCCGGGACGGGCTTATCCGCGCCGAGGCCTACCTCCAGCGCGACTGCTTCGCCGCGGCGGTCGAGTTCGCGCGCAGTGAGGGGATCCTGCCGGCGCCCGAGGCGTCGCACGCGATCCTCGGTGCTCTTCAGGCGGCACGAGCGGCGGACGAGGCCGGCGAGGAGCGCACGATCCTCTTCAACCTCTCGGGCCACGGCCACTTCGACATGGCCGCGTACGACAACTACTTCGCCGGGAAGCTCGAAGACATCGCGCTGGACGAGGCGGAGATGCAGCGGGCGCTCCAGGCGATCGAGGGCCTCCCGACCCCGGCTTAGCTAGACGCTCAGCCCGCCTCCGGACTTCTTCTTCGCGCGCTTCTCGTTGCGCTTCTCCTTCAGCGACTTCTGCGCAACCTTCTTGGACAGCTTCTTCGGTTTGTCGGAGCCTTTCATGGCGCTTCCTCTCGTCCGGGTCTAGCGAGCGTACCCGGGAGCGCGGTCTGCGCCTAGCGCCTCATCGGACTTCAGCTCGGTGCTTTTCGGCCGATACAGCTCTCTGTGCACCAGGAAGATGCTCTCCTCCCCATGCCGCAGCTCGTTCGTTCGCAGCCGTTCGCCGACGGGCCGCCCAGGTGGTACGCCCGCCGAGGCCCGGTCGTGCTCTCGGGCACCACGAAGGTCGAGGTGCTCTCGCAGATCTGGGACCAGGACGAGGCCGCGCTCGGGGTCTTCATGCCGAAGCTGGCGGTAGCCTCGCCTGATGGCTTCGCGGCGCGACGCTGACGACGAGCAGGACGACCGCCCGCCGATCTGCCCCGCCTGCGGCGTGACGCAGGGGATCGTGGTCGAGGGCGACGAGCAGCGCTTCGAGTGCCTCGAGTGCGGCTGGTCGGACTTAGCGCCTAGACGGCGCCGGGTCCTCGAGCTCGCTGACGAGCCTCGCGACGCGTTCTTGCTCGCCGCGCGGATAGCGTCTCTTGACCTTAGCCTGGTGGCAGCCCCAGGAAGTCCGCAGCCTCTGAAACAGCCGGGTCATCGAGCCCGAGCGCCCGAACGTCCTGCACTTTGAGCCGGCGAACGGCGCGGTCGAAGAGCGTGCAGTTCGCCCAGAGCGACTCGTGAATCGACCACCAGCGGATGCCGGTGGCTCTCGTGTCCCGGTAGACGGCGAGCGCCTGCGGCTGGGTGACTTGGCGGTCGCGTGTTGCAACGCGGCTCGGGCGGAGGCGTCGGCGCCGGAGCTCGGCGGGGTCGTCGAGGTCGATCAGCTCGGCGTCGTCCGAGAGCTCGAGCGCGGCAAGTGCGAGGGGAAGCCCACGGCGGCGCAGCAGCGGCGCGATCAGGCGCTGGCCGCGGAACCTCGCGAGCTGCTCGACGACGCCGGACGCCTCACGGTCGGTCAGGTAGAGGCAGCCATAGACGTCGGGATTGTCGTGCCGCCCGTCGCCCTGGTACTCCCGCGGAAACCAGAGCGGCGAGTCCGCCTGGCCGGCCCGCGCGCGCTCGTTCCAGGCGAAGCAGCGGTGGAGGATCAAGCGAACGAGTCCGCGCGCTCGGCGCGGATCGCCCGCATCAGCTCCTCGGCCCGCCCGGCGCGGACGAGGTCGATGGGCCGCCGGTCGCCGAGCAGCGGGTTGACGCCCCAGAGCCAGGCTCTCGCGGCTTCCGGCTCGTAGACGCGCAGCAGGTTCGACCAGACGAGCTCGAGCAGGTCGACCTTCTCGGCGTTGAGCGGATCGATCCCGGCGCCTTTGAGCCACCGAGTGACGCGCGAGCGGCTGACCCCCAGGATCTCGGCCAGCGCCGCCTGCGAGCGGAAATCGACGCTGAGCGCTTCGACCTTGGCTGCCGTCGCTACGGGCATGACCCAATCCTAGCGCAACGGATTTTGTTGCGTCAGCGGCTGAGTTGTAACGCAGGTCGGTCTACGGGAAGATTGCAAGAACCCAACAGGAGGTTGTGATGCCCCTCTACCTAGACGTTCACACGATCGAAGGTGGCGTGTCCACGAAGGACGTGGCGGACGCGCACATGAAGGATGTGGAGACCCAGGACGCGCACGGCGTCAACTACAAGGCGTACTGGGTGGACGAGAGCGCGGGCAAGATCTTCTGCCTCGTCGAAGCGCCGAACGCCGAAGCGGCACACACCGTGCACCGCGAGGCCCACGGTCTCGTCGCGCAGGAGATCTACGAGGTGACGGAAGGCTCGTAGCAGGCTGGGATCACCAGCGGCCGAGCCTCGCCAAGTGACGCGGCGCAAGAAGGCTGACGAGCAAACGGACGATCGCCCGCCGATCTGCCCAGCCTGCGGCGTGACGCAGGGCATGGTCGTCACGGACGACGAGCCGCGATTCGTGTGCCTCGAGTGCGGCTTCTCTGATCGGGAGGCGACGGCCGACTAAGCGGCGCCGAAGCCGCCCTGATTCTTCTTGGCCCGCTTCTCGCTGCGCTTCTCCTTCAGCGATTTCTGCGCGACCTTCTTGCCGAGCTTCTTGGGCTTGTCCGAGCCTTTGGCCATGGGCCTATTGTGACTACGCGCCCGGTCGGACGAGCGGTTTGTAGGTGATCTCGGTGCGGCTCGAGCGCTTCCTCGCCGCGCGTCTCGCGCACCCACTGCTCGTACTACGGTCGCAACTCCACAAACCCGGCGGCTGAGAAGTCACCGTCGAACGCAAGGGCCTCCTTGATGCGGAGCGCTCGCATAAGGGCGAAGCTGGTTGCGTCGACGAACGAGTATTCGCGCTCGTCATGCCTGCGCAGCCAACGAAACGCCTCAGCCTCGAGGGCGGCCGACACGCGCTCGATCGAGAGCTTCTGGGTCGCATCGACACGGTCGAGGAAGCGGACCGCATCGGGATGCCCTCGCCTCCGGCGCAGCAAGGTCCACGTCTCGCCCTGCACGTGGTTCGACGTCACGAGACCGAGGTCCGCGTGCGACGCGAACAGCGCGACGGCAGCCTCGTGCCAGCGATCGCCCCGCCCCGTCAACGCTGCCCAGAAGGACGTGTCGACGAAGATCAACGTGGATACACGACGTCGTTCACGCTGACCGAGTCGTCAGGGCCACCCTCGCTCATCCCGACGAGCTCCCAGAGCGGGTCCTCCTGAATCGGCCGGACCGGGGCGAGTTCCTTACGCGCGAACTGGCGGAGCAGGGCGGCCTTGGACACACCCTCGCGGCGGGCCCTCGCGGCAAGAGCCTCGTCGAGGTCCTCCTCGATCATGATTTGCAGGCGTTTCATCAGTGCATCATACATCACTTCCTCTGATGTATACGTCAGTCGGCGGCCACGGCGTGAAGCCGAACACCGGGAGCACCGGCTCGCCGCGCACGCGAGCGGCCCGAGCCCGCTCGCTCAGCTCCTCCCCGAGCCGGTACACGACCGCCGGGACGATCTTCGCCCTCGCCCCCGCGAGCTCGAGCTCGCCGATCGACTCGTCGGCGTCCTCGTCGCCCGTCGCGCGCGCCCGCTCCAACGCCAGCCGAAGCGGAGCCTCCAGTCCTTCCGCCCAGAGGACTGGAGCGAGTCGCCGAGCCTGGCCTCTCGCCTTCCGCTCGTTGCCGGCGTCGAGCTCCATCGAGACGAAGCTGAGGCACGCCAGACAGATCCCGGTCGCGTCGAGATCGAGGTCGAGGCGCTCGGCGAGGGCCATGGCGTTCACAGCCCCATGAAGCCAGAAGAAGGCGCGCGTGTCTGTGCCGGCTCTGTGCCGAAAGTGCGCCTAGGCGCCCGGCCGCACGAGCGGCTTGTACGTGATCCGGTGCGGCTCGAGCGCCTCGGCGCCGCGCGTCTCGCGCACCCACTGCTCGTACTCCTCGAAGCTGCCCTCGAACCACGTCACCTGGGAGTCGCCCTCGAAGGCGAGGATGTGCGTCGCGACCCGGTCGAGGAACCAACGGTCGTGCGAGATCACCGCCGCGCAGCCGGCGAAGTCCAGCAACGCATCTTCAACAGCCCGCAGCGTGTCGACGTCGAGGTCGTTCGTCGGCTCGTCGAGCAGCAGCAGGTTCCCACCCGAGCGCAGCAGCTTGGCGAGATGCACCCGGTTCCGCTCGCCGCCCGACAGGTCGCCGACGCGCTTCTGCTGGTCCGAGCCCCTGAAGTTGAACCACGAGACGTACTGCCGTGAGTTCACCTCGCGCGAGCCCAACGCGAGCGTGTCCAGACCGCCCGAGATCTCCTGCCAGACCGTCTTCCCGGGCTCCAGC
>CAWCVG010000012.1:0-34926 GCA_963798935.1 uncultured Actinomycetes bacterium | reverse complement strand
CTGCGGCCTCCGCATGGTGGCTGCTGCGGAAGCCGAGGATCGCGTCAGGGCCGTCGAGGGCCTCCGAGAGGTACGGGAAGGGCGCGACGCCGATCCCGCCGCCGACGAGCAGCGGCCTGTCGACGTCCAGCCGGAAGCCGTTGCCCAGCGGGCCGAGGATCCCGATCCGGTCGCCGGTCTCGAGCTCCGCGAGGGCCTCGCGTCCCGGGGCCGATCGGCTCGAGAGGAAGCCGAGCTCGCCGGGGGGCGCCAGGGAGAGGCTCATCGGCCGCGGCAGCACCCGGCCCGGCGCCTCGAGCATGAAGAACTGGCCGGGACTCCCGGCTCGAGGTCGCCGCGCTCGACCCGAAGGAGCGTGTACGGCCCAACGGGCTCGGTCGCGACGACGCTATGCCGGTCGCGCCTGAGCATCGATCCTCTCCTGAAGCGAGACGACTGCCTCCCCGCGGGCATGGGCGATGGCATGCACGGCGGCCGCAGCGCCGCTCAGCGTGGTGATACAGGGAATGCGGGCGACGAGCGCCGCCTCGCGGATCCGGTAGCCGTCGGTTCGGGCCCCTGAGCCCTGCGGCGTGTTGACCACGAGGTCGCAGCGGCCGCGGCGCAGCAGGTCGACGACAGTGGCGCCCTCACCCGGCTCGTTCACCTTGCGGACGTGGTCGACGACGAGGCCTGCAGCGGCGAGGACGCGGGCCGTGCCGCCGGTTGCCGCCAGCGTGAAGCCGAGATCGGCCAGGGCCGCCGCGACCGGCACGACGCCGTCCTTGTCCCCGTCGCAGACGGACAGGAACGCCGTGCCGCTGGAAGGAAGCGGCCGGCCCGCGGCGCGCTCCGCCTTCGCCAGGGCGGTCGGATAGTCGGCTGCGCTGGCCATGACCTCGCCGGTTGACCGCATCTCCGGGCCCAGCACAGGGTCGGAGCCGGGGAAACGTTGGAACGGAAACACTGCAGCTTTGACACTGACCTGTGACGGGGTCTGACCCCATCCGAGGTCCAGATCGGACAGTCGAGCGCCTGCCGCAAGGCGGCAAGCAGCCTCGACGAGATTCACGCCGATCGCCTTGCTCGCGAACGGAACCGTGCGAGAGGCGCGCGGGTTCGCCTCGATGACGGAGACCTTTCCTTCCAGGACGGCGAGCTGGACGTTGACGAGGCCGACCACGCCGAGGGCCGGCGCCAGTGTGGTGACGATCTGCTCGATCTCCGCGCGAACGTCGTCGTCCAGGCCCGGCGGCGGCAGGACGCAGCTGGAGTCTCCTGAGTGGACCCCGGCCTCCTCGACGTGCTGCATGACCGCTGCGACGGAGGTCTCGTGTCCGTCGCAAAGGGCGTCGACATCGAGCTCGAGCGCGCCCTCGAGGAAGCGGTCGATGAGGACCCGCGAGCATGGCGGAACGCTCGAAGCAACCGTCTCGGCGTCGTAGCAGACGACCATCTGGCGTCCACCGAGCACGTAGGACGGCCGCAAGAGCACCGGGTAGCCGATGCGCTCTGCGACGCCGATCGCTTCGGACTGCGTACTCGCCATCCCCCAGGCCGGCACCTCGATCCCGAGCTCGGCGCAGAGGGCGCCGAACCGCTCGCGGTCCTCGGCGAGGTCGACAGCGTCGAAGGGAGTCCCGAGGATCCGAAAGCCGGCTTCCTCGATCGCACGGGCCAGCTTGAGCGGCGTCTGCCCTCCGAACTGGATCACCACGCCGACCGGCTGCTCGCGCTCGCAGATCGCCAGCACCTCCTCGACGCCGAGCGGCTCGAAATAGAGGCGGTCGGAGGTGTCGTAGTCGGTCGAGACCGTCTCCGGGTTGCAGTTGACCATCACGGTCTCGAACCCGAGCTCGCGCAAGCTCCGTGCCGCGTGCACGCAGCAGTAGTCGAACTCGATCCCCTGCCCGATCCGGTTCGGGCCTGAGCCGAGGATGACGACGCTTTTCCCCGACGGCGCCGGAGCCTCGTCTGCCTCGCCCCAGGTCGAGTAGAAGTAGGTGGACGCCGCCTCGACCTCACCGGCGCACGAATCGACGCGCCGGTAGACGGGCCGGACGCCCCAGGCGCGGCGTTTCGCCCGCACAGGTCCTCGCTCGTGTTGCAGTACTCCCCGATCGCCGCGTCCGACCAGCCCGCTCGCTTGAGCCGAATCCAGTCGTCTGCGACGAGCGAGTCGAGCGAGGTGATGCAACACAAAGTCTGTCGCGCCGCCTCGAGCTCGCCCTCGAACCACGGATGGAGGTTGCGCGGCTCCCAACTGTCGGCGAGCTCGCGCGCCCGCTCCGCCTTCAGGAACGCCTCGCTGAACGAGCGGCCGATCCCCATCGCCTCGCCCACGGACTTCATCTGCGTCCCGAGCGTGCGGTCGGCGCCGGGGAACTTCTCGAACGAGAAGCGCGGGAACTTGACGACGACGTAGTCCAGCGTCGGCTCGAAGCTCGCCGGCGTCGTCCCCGTCAGATCGTTGGGGATCTCGTCGAGCGTGTAGCCCACCGCCAGCTTTGCGGCGACCTTGGCGATCGGGTAGCCCGTCGCCTTGGACGCGAGCGCCGAGGAGCGGGACACGCGCGGGTTCATCTCGATGACGCGCAGGCCGCCGGAGTCGCGGTCGCGGGCGAACTGGATGTTCGCGCCGCCCGTCTCGACCCCGACGGCGCGGACGATCGCCGCTGCGGCATCGCGGAGCTCCTGGTACGCCTCGTCCGACAACGTCATCTGCGGCGCGACGGTCACCGAGTCGCCCGTGTGGACGCCCATCGGATCGAGGTTCTCGATCGAGCAGACGATCACGACGTTGTCGTTCCGGTCGCGCATGACCTCGAGCTCGAACTCGTCCCAGCCGATCAGCGACTCCTCCACGAGCACCTGGCCGACCGGGCTCTCGTTGAGCCCGCAGTCGAGGAGACGGACGAGCTCGTCCTCGGAATGCGCCGTGCCGCCGCCGTGGCCGCCCAGAGTGAACGCCGGCCGGAGGACGACCGGGAAGGTGAGCTCAGGCGGGACGTCGTCCCAGCCGGTCACAACCGTCGACGCAGGAACGCGGTAGCCGGCGAGCCTCACGGTGTCCCGGAAGAGCTCGCGGTCCTCTGCGCGCCGGATCACGTCCAGCCCGGCGCCGATCAGCTCGACGCCCAGGTCGGCGAGCACGCCTGCCTCCGACAGCTCGAGCGCGAGGTTGAGCGCGGTCTGGCCGCCGAGCGTGGGCAGGAGGGCGTCGGGCCGCTCGCGCTCCAGCACGCCGGTCACGCCGTCGAGGTCGAGCGGCTCGACGTAGGTGCGGTCGGCGAACCCGGGGTCGGTCATGATCGTTGCCGGGTTCGAGTTGACGACGACGGTGCGGAAGTTGTCCTCCCGCAGGACCTTCAGCGCCTGGCAGCCCGAGTAGTCGAACTCGCACGCCTGTCCGATCACGATCGGCCCCGAGCCGATCACGCAGATCGACGAGAGGTCAGGCCGCCTTGGCAAGGCCCGCGCACACCTCCTCGACCCAGGTCTCGAGCAGCGGCCAGGCGTCGTGCGGCCCCGGCCCGGCCTCAGGGTGGAACTGCACCGACCGGGCGGCGAGGTCCGGGTAGTCGAGGCCCTCGACGGTTCCGTCGTAGAGCGAGACGTGCGTCGCCTCCCTGCCCGCGGCCGGCTTGACGGCGAAGCCGTGGTTCTGGGCGGTGACGAGGACGCGTCCCGTTGCCTTCTCCAGGACGGGATGGTTCGCACCGCGGTGGCCGAACGGGAGCTTGAAGGTCTCGTGGCCGGTGGCGAGCGCAAGCAGCTGGTGCCCCAGACAGATGCCGAAGACCGGCAACCGGCCGAGGAGCGACCGGACCGTCTCGACCTGCGCGGTGAGCGGCTCGGGGTCGCCCGGCCCGTTCGAGAGCACGACGCCGTCGTGGCCTGCGAGCTCGTCCGCGCCAGTCGTGGCCGGAAAGACGGTGACCCCGGCGCCCGCCTTCGCCAGCCGGCGGAGGATCGAGCGCTTGCAGCCGTAGTCCACGACCGCGATCCGGGCCCGCCCGCCGCGGGCGAACTCGTAGGGCTCGTCACATGAAACACAAGCGGCGAGCGGCCGCCCGGCCATCGGCGGCTGCTCGCGGACGGCGCGCAGGGTCTCGTCCACCGATGCCTCGCCGGAGACGATCGCGGCCCGCATCGCGCCCGCCTCCCGGAGTTGGAGGACGACCGACCTCGTGTCGATCCCCGTCAGGGCCGGGATCCCTCGCTCGTGAAGCCAGTCCGTCCACGTCGGACCGCGCGCCTCGCGCATGAGAACGCCCCGTGCGTGCACCCGGCCGGACTCCGACCGCTCGGGATCCACGCCGTAGTTGCCGACCATCGGCGCCGTGAAGCAGACGATCTGCTCCGCGAAGCTCGGGTCGGTGACGACCTCCTGGTAGCCGGTCATCGCGGTCGTAAACACCGCCTCGCCAAAGGAGAAGCAGGGCGCACCGACGGACTCGCCGCGGAAGACGCTTCCGTCCTCGAGGGCGAGGAAGCCGGTCACGCCTCGAACACCGTTCTGCCTGCGGCAACCGTCATCCGCACCTTGCCGGTCAGCCGTTCACCGAGGAGCCACGAGTTGGACGAGCGGGAGCGGAAGCCGTCATCCTGGACGCGCCAGCCGGCCCTCGTGTCGAGCAGGACGAGGTTCGCCGGCTCCCCGACCGCGATGCGCGGCGCCGGCAGGCCGAAAATCGCCGCCGGGCCGGCGGTCATGCGCTCCAGCAGCAGCTCGAGCTTGACGAGGCCGGGCTCGACCAGGTGGGTGTAGAGCGCCGCGAACGCGGTCTCCAGCCCCGTGACGCCGAACGGCGCAGCCTCGAACGGCACATCCTTCTCGTGCCGCGCGTGCGGCGCGTGGTCGGTGGCGATCGCTCCGATCGTCCCGTCGCGGAGCCCTTCCACGAGCGCCGCGCGATCGTCGACCGACCTGAGGGGAGGGTTCATCTTCAGGTTCGAATCGAGTGACCTGACCGCCTCGTCGGTGAGGCAGAGGTGGTGGGGCGTGACCTCGGCGGTCGCCCCGACGCCTGCCGTCCGCGCGGCGCGAACGGCCTCGACGGACTCCCGGGCCGACAGGTGCAGGAGATGCAGCGGTCTGCCCTCGTAGGCGGCGAGCGAGAGGTCGCGCTCCACCATCAGGCTCTCGGCGACCGACGGGTAGCCCGCGAATCCGAGCTCGGCGGAGACGGCGCCCTCGTGCATCTGACCGCTCCGCGACAGCGTCGGCTCCTCGCAGTGGAGGGCGAGCGGCCGGTCCGCGACCGCGCCGTACTGGAGCGCACGGCGCATCAATGCGGGCGTGGCGACCGGGCGGCCGTCGTCGCTGAAGCCGGCCGCACCGGCGTCGGCGAGCTCCGCCATCTCGGTGAGCTCGGCGCCCTCCTGGCCCTTGCTGATCGCAGCGAAGAACCCGACCGGGATCTCGGCTTCGGCCTGCGCCGCCTCGGCGAGCGAGCCGAGCACCGCCGCCGAGTCGACGACCGGGTCGGTGTTGGGCATCGCGAGGATCGCGCAGTAGCCGCCGGCAGCTGCCGCCTGCGTGCCGCTGGCGATCGTCTCCTCGTCTTCCCGGCCGGGCGTGCGCAGATGCACGTGCGGGTCGACGAAGGCGGGTGCCAAGACGAGACCGTCCGCTTCGACAACCCGGTGCGAGTTCGGGTCGAGCCGGACGCCGAGCTCCGCGATCGTGCCTCCGTCGATCCGGACGTCCAAGACGCCGTCGACCTGCGCCGCCGGATCGAGGACCCGCGCGCCGCGGACGACCATGCTCTCGCCGGGAGCACCCTTGGCCCAGAGCATCAGCGGTCACCTCCAGCGCAGATCACGGTTCCCGGCCGCTTTGCAGCGCGCCGGGGAGCCTGAGCTGTGGTGGAGGGGGCCGCCATTCACGCCACCTCCGTCAGCTGCGCGGCCTTGACGCCGACCGGGCCGCTCGTCAGCAGGTCGTAGAGGACCGCCATCCGTGTCACGAGCCCTGCGCGCACCTGCGTCTCGATCAGCGCGTCGGCGGCGTCTGCGACACGGGGATCGATCTCGACGCCGCGGTTCATCGGCCCGGGATGCATGACCTTCTGGCCCGCGCGGAGCCGCTCGGCGTCACGCCCCAACGCTCGGTGTACTCGCGGAGACTCGGGACGTAATTGGCGCCCTCGAGCATCCGCTCGCGCTGCATCCGGAGGACGTAGACGACGTCGGCGGCGCCGATCGACGCGATGTCGGTCGATGTCTCGCAACCCATCGCCTCCACCCCGCGCGGGAGCAGCGTCGGCGGCCCGACGAGCGTCGTGCGGGCGCCGACGAGGTCGAGCGCCTGGATCAGCGAGCGCGCGACCCGTGAGTGCAGGACGTCGCCGACGATCGCCACATGGAGGCCCTCGAGCCGGCCGAACTTCTCCCGCAGCGTGTAGAGGTCGAGCAGCGCCTGCGTCGGATGCTGGTGCTTCCCGTCGCCTGCGTTCACGACGTGTGCCGCCGTCACCTTCGCGACGAAGTGCGAGGCGCCGATCTGCGGGTGGCGCATGACGATCACGTCCGGGTCGTAGGCGCCGAGGGTCAGAGCCGTGTCCTTCAGGGACTCGCCCTTGTCGACCGCCGAGCCCGAGGACTTGATCGACATCGTGTCCGCCGACAGCCGCTTCGCCGCGAGCTCGAAGCTGGACGAGGTGCGCGTCGACGACTCGAAGAAGACGTTCACGACCAGCCGCCCGCGAAGTGTCGGGAGCTTCTTCATCTCCCGCTCGAGCGAACGGGAGAAGTTCCGGGCGGTGGCGAGCAGCCGCTCGATGTCGTCTCGGGACAGGTCTGCGACGGACAGGAGATGCCGCCTCTCCGTTGGGGCAGGCGGCTTCAGGTCGTCGCGCATGACGCGGATGTCACCCATGGTCTTCCTCCGGGTTGGGCACGAGCAGGACTTGGTCGACCTCGTCGACCTCGACGAGCTGCACCTGGATGCGCTCGCCGCGTGAGGTCGGCAGGTTCTTGCCGACATAGTCGGGACGGATCGGAAGCTCGCGGTGACCGCGGTCGGCGAGGCAGGCGAGCTGGACGCGGGCGGGCCGCCCGTAGTGGAAGAGCGCCTCGATCGCCGCGCGGATCGTTCGGCCGGTGTACAGGACGTCGTCGACGAGCACGCACGTCATCCCCCCGAGCGGGAAGTCGAGTCGCGTCGACCGGACGACCGGCTGCGCCTGCTTCGGCGGCTCTCCCCCACGGACCTGGACGTCGTCGCGGTAGAAGGTGATGTCCAGCGATCCCGACGCGACCTCCTCGCCGCTGAACTCGTGGATCAGGCGGCGGAGGCGCTGGGCGAGCGGGACGCCGCGCGTGTGGATGCCGACGAGCGCGACACGCTCGAGGTCCGGGTTCCCCTCGATGATCTCGTGTGCGATCCGCGTCAGCGTCCGGGCGATCGCGGCCTCGTCCAGCAGGATTCGTGCGCTCGTCTGGGCAGGCAGCGTCAACCGCTCTCCTTTCCGGCCTCTCGGGACCGAGTTAAAGGACGTGGAGCGAGCAGGACTCTACAACGGCAGCCGGACGGCATCCGGCCAACTGTGCTTTCGTGCCGCCGTGCGGTACGTCGCCTTCCTCCGGGCCGTGAACGTCGGCGGGCGCCGGGTCTCGATGGATCGCCTCCGCGCCCTCTTCGAGGAGCTCGGATTCGAGGCGGTCTCGACGTACATCGCGAGCGGCAACGTCGTCTTCGAGGCCTCCGGTCGGGCCGCGGACCTCGAGCGGGCGATCGAGGCCAAGCTCGAGGACGCGCTCGGCTTCGAGGTCATCACGTTCCTACGGCGGGCGAGCGAGGTGCGGCACGCGGCGGGCGAGAAGCCCTTCGGCAAGGTGCCGGCCGGGAAGACGCACATGGTCGCCTTCCTGCGCCGCAAGCCGACGGCGGCCGAGCGGAAGGCGATCGAGGATCGGTCCACGCCGTCCGACCGGCTCGTCGTCGACGGCCGCGAGGTGCACTGGCTGATCGAGGGCCGGATGATGGACTCCGAGCTGAAGCCGAAGGACTGGGACGTGCTCGGCCAGCCGACGACGACGCGGAACACGACGATGCTGGCGAAGCTCGCCGCGAAGCTGGACGACTAGCCCCGCTCGGCGACGACCGCGAGGAGGTGCTGCTCGGCCTCCACCTCGGCCGGCAGCTCGCGCTCGGCGCGCGCCAGTCCCTCGGCGAACTCGACCTCGTCGACCAGCTGGAGCGTCGAAATGAAGCGTCCACGGATTCGCTCGAGCACCCAGTCGCGGCTCCGTACGGCTCGTTGGTGCAGCGGGATCACGCGCGGCTCGAAGCCGGCGGCCCGCAGCTCCTCCTCCAGCGCCTCCCGCGTCGGAAAACGCGCTCGGTCGATCTCGGCGAGCGACGGGAAATACGGATTGAGGTAGTAGCCGTCGAACTGCGCGTGGTCGAAGGTGCCGATCGCGAGCCGGCCGTCGTCAGAGAGCACGCGGCCGAGCTCCGCGAACGCGCGGGGCCGGTCGAGGACGTGAATCGCCAGGACGGCCACCGCCCGCTCGAACCAGCCCTCCTTGAACGGCAGCGCCTCCGCCCGGGCGACCTTCGCGTTCACACCACGCTCGCGGGCGAGCGCAACCATCTCGGGCGAGGCGTCGATGCCCCAGACGCGCGATCCGCGCTCCGCGAGGGCAGCGGCGAAGCGGCCGGTTCCGCAGCCGAGGTCGAGTACGCGCTTCCCGAGCAGGTCGCCCTCCCTCGAGAGCAGCTCGAAGAGGGTCCACCAGCCCTCGTCCTGCGGCCGCAGCTCGTCATACCGAGCCGCGACCTCGCCGTAGTCCGGGTTAGGAGGGCTCAGTGGCACGCCGGGCCTGTGCCGCCGGGCCGCGCTGCTCGCCCCGAGGCAGCGTCCTCAGTCGCGCCCGGATCGCAAGGATACGAACGCTCCCTGCGTCCTTGCCTCGGCACGACCATCGCACCCCTGCGACGAGCGACGTCCCACCGAGCCCTCCGCTACCCCTCGTCGACGATGTCTTCGGGGTCGCTGAGGGACTCGATCGCGTGCATGGCCGCCTCGAGCGAGTTCTCGGGCACGAGCACCTTCTGGGGCGCGTCCTCCACCTCCCGCGGGTGGTGCTCGGTGGCGGGCTCGAGCTGCGTGTCGATTCCGGCGGAGCGAAGCATCGACTCGAGCTCCTCCGCCTCTGTGACGTCGCCGGCAACGGCGACCTGCACCATCCTGGTCATCGCGGGGCCTCCTCGACGGTCGGGACGACTTCCTTCGGAGCCGGCTGCGGGTATCGGTGCATGGCTCCTCCCTTCACGAGCTCTGGCGCGCCCCGCTCCTGGAACGGGACGACGATGATATCGAGGTCGCGCGGCACGACAGTATCCGGAAAGACCGAACGCGCCTCGCGCTCGATCTCGCCGCCGAAGTAGCGGTTGGAGAGGTGCGTCAGCGCGAGCATCCCGACCTCGGCGCTCTGCGCGACCTCCGCGGCCTCGAGCGCTGTCGAGTGCAGCGTCTCGTGCGCCCGGTCGCGCTCCTCCTCGGCGAAGGTTGCCTCGTGGACGAGCAGGTCGGCGCCGCGTGCGGCATCCACGACGGAGCGCGAGAACGCCGTGTCCGCCGCGATCACGGCTTTCCGTCCGGGCCGCGCCGGGCCGAGTACCAGGTCGGGCGTCAGCACTCGCCCATCGGGCAGCGTCACCGACTCGCCACCCTGGAGCGCGCCCCGCTCGGGCCCCTCGGGGATCCCGAGCGCGTCGGCGGCGTCGGCGTCGAAGCGGCCCGGCCGAGGCCGTTCGACGAGCGCATACCCGATCGCGGAGACGCCGTGCTCCACCGGGAAGGTCACGAGCTCGTACTCCCCCCGCTCGAGGCGCTCACCCGGCTCCAGCTCGACCAGGTCGTAGTGGTACGTGAGCTTCCCGAAAATCCGCCGGAGCGACGAGAACAGGTCCTGGAGGCCGCGTGGCCCGTAGATCGTGATCGGCAGTTCTCGCCCGCGGAGCGCGAACGTCTTGAGCATCCCGGGCAGGCCGAGGTAGTGGTCGGCGTGGTAGTGCGTGAGGAAGATCTCCCGCAACTCGATCAGCCCGACGTTCGAGCGGAGCAGCTGCCGCTGCGTCCCCTCGGCGCAGTCGAACAGCAGGCGCTCTCCCCCGCGCCGGAGCAGCATGGCGGTCGGGGCACGCTGGGCGGTCGGCATCGAGCCGGAGGTGCCGAGGAAGACGAGATCCAGGTCCACGGCGCAAGTGTAGGAATGTGTGTCTACGGGAGCATGAGCACCTGCCCCGGGGTCAGTGCAGCTCCCGCCAGGCCGTTCTCGCGCTGGATCACCCAGACGCCCTGACGAGGATCGCCGTGGTAGTGCTCGGCCGCGATCGACCACAGCGTGTCGCCTGCCTGGACGCGGTACGGCTGCGGTGTGCCCGTCGCCTCGGAAACGCGGGCCAGGACGCTCCAGGCGAGCACCATCACGAGCAGGGTGACGAATGCGATTCGGACGAACATACGTTCGCCATGCTACAGAACGTATGTTCGTACGTCAAGCCGTCCGTCTGCAACCTTCAGCCCGATCATCGAATGGTGCGGCGCCGACCGCCGTTCGGTCGGGCTGCCGGGATTGAGGATCCACGTTTCGCCCAGCCTCGTCGCCTCGGGGACGTGCGTGTGCCCGTAGATCACGGCGTCGCAGCCCGGAAACGCATCCACCAGCCGAGCAGCCCGGCCGACCGCCGGACCCGCATCGTGCACGAGCCCGATCCGCACGCCCTCGTGCTCGACGACCAGCTTCGGCGGCAGGACGAGCCTGAGCTCCTCCTCGTCCATGTTCCCGACGACGCCGTCGACCGGCGCCAGCTTCCCGAGCTCCTCGTGGACCGCCAGCGTCACGAAGTCGCCCGTGTGGAGGATCCGATCGGACTCCGCCAGCAGGCGCAGGCACTTCCTCGGGAGGCGCCGCGTCCCGCGCGGCATGTGCGTGTCAGAAATGACCGCGAGCTTCAGAGCTCGCCCCAGTATGTGACTCGTCGCCAGGGTGCGATGGGCGGATGCCAGGCACGGACGCAGGCCGCGTTCATCTGCAGAGATATGGACGCTGCTGAGGACGACGCCTGGCGCCGCCCAGTGCGGCCTGGCGGCTCAGTTCGCATGCTGGGGCGAGCTCTCTAGTTGGCGCCGGTGACGAACGCGCCGTCGCGGTAAACGAGCTCGCCGTCCGCGTAGACCTCGCCGCCCTCGCGCAGGTCGCAGACCATGTCCCAGTGGAGCCCGGACTCGTTCTCGCCCCCGGTCCCGGGAACCGACCGGCCGAGCGCCAGGTGGACGGTCCCGCCGATCTTCTCGTCGAGCAGAAGGTTGCCGGTGTACTCGCTGACCGCGTCGTTGAGCCCGAAGGCGAACTCGCCGACCCGACGCGCGCCGTCGTCCATGCCGACCATCTCGCGCAGGAACTCCTGGCCCCGCTTGGCCGTGGCGTCGACGACCTCGCCGCCCTCGAACCGGAGGCGGACGTCGTCCGCCTGGCGGCCTCGCACCATCGCCGGGAAGGAGAACCGGATCGTGCCCTCGACGCTCGTCTCGTGCGGGCCGGTGAAGACCTCGCCGTCCGGAAAGTTCCGGAGCCCCTTCGACCGGATCCAGGTCCGTCCCTCGACTCCCAGCTTGAGATCCGTGTCCTCGCCGACGACGCGGAGCTCGCTCACGCCTTCCAGGAAGGATCCGACGCGCTCGAGCCTCTCGCCGAACGTCTTCCACTCGTGCACGGGATCGTTCCGATCGAGGAACGCGGCGCGGGTGAGCACCTGCTCGTATTGCCGAAGCGACATGCCGGCGTCCTGCGCCGACGCCTCGCACGCCGCGCCGCAGATCACCCAACGGAATTCGCCGCTCGCGGAGCGCTCGAGGTAGCGCGTTTGCAGCGGCCGCCGGGCGATCAGACGCCGGGAAAGCCGCTCGGGATCGATGTTGGAGAGCCTCTTCGTGTTCGTCACGGCATCGAAGATGATCCAGACGTCACCGTGCTCGATGTTCCACTTGTGGTCCGGCGCGAGCCAGTCGAGCTGATGGTTGCGGCCTTCCTTGTAGAGCGTCTCGTCGGCCTCCTCGAGCACGATGTTGGCGAATGCGTGCCCCCCCGCCCTGAGCGCGGCGGCATAGGTCTCGCGCATGACGGGAAGCGCCGAGACGTCATAGGACTCGACGCGTACGACGTCTCCGGGCCGGACCGCGGTCGAGTAGCCGACGAGCACCTCCGCGAGGCGCTTGTGCAGCGGGTCAGACACGCTCGACCGCCGGTTCCGAGAGGAACGAGCCCGCCTTCCAGACGAGCTCGCCGTCGGCGTACACCTCGCCCTCTTCGCGGAGGTCGCAGATCAGGTCCCAGTGCAGGTCGGACTTGTTCTCGCTGCCCGCCTCGTCGAACCCCCCGCCGAGGGCGACGTGCATCGTCCCGCCGATCTTCTCGTCGAAGAGGATGTCGCGCGTGAAGCGGTCGATCTCATAGTTGAGGCCGAACGCGACCTCGCCGAGCACCCGGGCCCCGGAGTCCGTGTCGAGCAGCGAGCGCAGGTACTCCTGCCCCGAGCTGGCCTCCGCGTGCACGACCGCTCCCTCGTGGAAGCGGAGGTGCACGTTCTCGACCTCCTGGCCCTGGTAGACCGACGGGAAGGCGAAGAAGATCTCGCCGCTCGTCTCGGTCTCGACGGGACTCGTGAAGATCTCGCCGTCCGGCATGTTGTGCTTGCCGTCCGAGGGGACCCACTGGCGGCCTTCCACACCGACACTGAGGTCGGTGCGCGGGCCGACGATCCGCAGCTCGCGGATACCTTCGAGCTCGCGCGCCCGCGCTCCGAGTGTTTCGGACAGGGCCTGCCAGTGCGCGATCGGGTCGTCGCCCTCGCGCGTGTGGCACGCGCCGTGAACGAAGTCCTCGTACTCGGACAGAGACATCTCGGCATCCTGCGCGTGCGCCTGCGTCGGGTAGAGGGTGCCGCACCAGGCGAGGTCGCCGGAGCTGATCCGCTCCCACCGCTTGTTCGCCAGCCGGTAGTGCGTGGCGAGCTGCAGGCGGCGCCGCTCGGGGTCGGCTCGGGTCAGCGAGCGCGTGTTGATGGTGCCCCAGAGGGTCGTCCAGGCGTCCATCTGCTCGGTCGCGATCTCCTCGACCTGGGGGATGTACGCGAGCTGCTCGTCCGTCGCCACCTCGACCTTGATCTCCTCGAGGCCTGACGGTGTGATCTTCGTATACGGATGCGCGCCGCGGCGGATCGCTGCCGCGTAGAGCGCGACCGCCAGCGGGATCGAGACCTCCTCCCCGTCGATCCGGTAGACCTGGCCCTCTTGGAGGTCCAGCGAGTAGCCGGCGATCAGCTCGGCGAGCTTCTCGATCCGCGGGTCGCGCACTACTTGTTCGGCGTTCCGACCGGGAAGGGCCTCGACACGAGCGACGTCGTCCGTGTCGGGTTCATCTCGGCCCGCAGCCGGACCGCGAAGACGTAGTACCCGGCCGCGAGACGCTTCCGCTTGAAGCGAACGAAGTTCCCCGAGTGCGCGCGGATCTTGCCGCGCGCGGTGAAGACCGGCTTCGGCGAGCGCTTGACGCCGACCGCGGCAAGGAGCCGCTTCCGCATCGCCGCGCTCAACCTGCGGCTCTTCAGTCGGTACATCGAGCCCGTGTACAGGCTCGCCTCCTCGGCGCTCGCGGCGAACGTCCAGTTCGTGTCGCGGGACGAACGGCGGCGCACGCCGAACTTCGCCGCGGCGCCGACGACGACGGTCGAGTGCCGCCAGCGAAGGGGCCGCTTTGTGCACCTCGCGAGGCCACGGGCCAGCATCGACTTGACCGAACCGTAGGACGGCCGGCGCGTCCCGTCGGCGCGGATCAGGCCTGCCTGCCAACGTTCGAGGTCTGGCTCGTCGACGAGGCCGTAGTAGAGCATCGAGCGCACCGACTCGTCGCACGCGTAGTACGGGATCAGCGCCGAGTAGACGTCCGACTGGTGGCGGTCTTCCGCGACCCGCGCGACGGACTCCCGGCCGTAGTAGGCGTGCATCGAGCTCGCGGGGATCACCGTCTGCCAGCCGATCTCGTTCAGGCGGAACCGGAGAGGGGGCAGTGCGGCGCGCGAGACGGGCCGGCCGGCCTCCGCGAAGATGGGCTGCGCGGTGCCGCGGAACGCGTCCCAGAAGGCCTGCTTGATCCGGCCGAGGTTGGACGTCCCTGCGTTCGGCCACCGGTAGCCGACGAGGAATGAGTCCGTGTACGAGTTCGGGTGCGGGTGGAAGGCGAGCTCGTCCATGATCGGCCGCTTCCTGCCGCTCGCCCGGTACGAGACCCCCATGTCCCGAATGCACCGGACGGGCGATGTCGAGGCGTTCGTCGCCGCTGTCGCGTTGTCGTTCCCCCGCGGCGAGAGCGAGACGCCGAGCACGGTGATCGTGGGATCTACGGCCTTCAGCGCGTCGTAGGCCTGTGCCAGGACGCGGGCGTATGCGTTGCACGCGAGACCCGTGCCCCGAGTGCTGAACTGCGGCTGCCAGAAGCGAGGCTGGTTCGGCTCGTTGCCGACACCGATGTCTTTCACCTGGCGATAGGTGCGCGCGACCTGGGCGACGAACGCGACGAACTGGCTCCTTGCCGAGGTGGAGTTGAAGAGGGCGCGGGCGCGGCTGGGCGCGATCACCATCGTGATTCGGATCCCGGCAGCCGCGGCGTTCGCCATGTAGCGATCCAGGGCCGCCTGCTCCCGGATCGTGGTCGGGTGGTCGGGGTCCCAGGCGAGCGTGATCCGATTTTCCGTCAACCCCACGTCCCGCATGGAGGCGAAGAACGCGGCGCCGCCGTCGTCCGCGAGCTTGCCTCGGTCGTCCGCTACGCCGACCGTCACGTCCGCCGCCGCCGGTGCGGCGAGCAGGAGCACCCGCAGGCGCAGGCGAGGAGCGTGGCCGTCTGTCGTCTAAACCCCGTCATTCCTCAGTGAAACCACATCAGTCTTGCACGAGATTCAGGACGGCGTCGAGCAGGGTATCTGCGCCGAACCGGACCGGATCGTCGGTTGGGAGGCTCGTTTCCTCCGCCGACCCTCGCTATCTCGGCGCGGGCATCCTCCTCGTCGAGGCCTCCGGTGTGGAGCGCGACCGCGGCGACTCGCGCCGGCCGGAGTTGGAGCGACGTCCGCTCGTGCAGCTCGATCAGCTCGCGCAAGCCGGGCAGCGGGTGGTCGGGATAGCCCTCGACGTGCGTCGCTCTCGCCTTGTGGACGAAGACGTACGCGTGCGGGGCGCTGCCGTGGATCAGTCCCATCGTGACCCCGGAATACGCCGGATGGGCCAGCGATCCCTGCCCCTCCACCCACAGGAGCTCGCCGCCCCGCCGCGAGCCCTCGACCACGAGCCGCTCGGCCGCGCCGGCGAGGAAGTCGGCGACAACGGCGTCGACTGCGATGCCCCAGCCGGCGATCGCGATCCCCGTCTGGCCGGTCGGGACAAAGACAGACTTCAGGCCGCGGTTGCGGGCGGCGAGGTCGAGCTCGACGGCGACGGTCTTCTTCCCGATCGCGCAGTCGGAGCCGACGGTGAGGACGATCTTCGCCGGAATCTGGAGGTTCTCGCCGGTCGGGACGCTGAGCTCGGGCGGCGGCTTGCGGAGGTCGCGCAGCTCGACGCCGTGCTCGCGCGCCAGCTCGCTGAGCTCGGGGTCGTCGGAGATGAACTCGTGCAGGCCGCTCTCGAGGTCGAGCCCGGCGCGGAGCGAGTCCTTCAGGAGCTCGCGCCAGGCCGGCGGGAAGCGTCCGCCCTGGGTCGCGACGCCGACCGTCGCAGTGGTCGGGCCGTAGGGGAGCGCGTCCGCGACGGTGGAGACGATCGGGATCCCGCGATAGGTCTCCCCCGCGCGCTCGGAGTCGAGGATCGCGACGACGGGGTCGGGCGCGTAGTGGACGATGCCGCGCATCGTCTTCCCGTAGTGCTCGTCGCCGGAGCGGCCCTCAGCGAGGACTAGGTACTTCTTGCCGGACGCCAAGGCCTGGAGTGTCTGCGGGGAGCTGGACGCCGTCGACGAGCTGGACGCCGGGCCACGGGTCGTCGGCAATGAGGATGTTCCCGTCGAGGTCGACGTGGTCGCAGAGGCTGGCGATCGAGGCGCCGGCGGCGATCCCGAGGCCCGACTCGACCATGCAGCCGAGCATCACGCCCATCCGCATCGCCCGTGCGGCATGCGCCATGCGGACGGCCTCGCGGATGCCGCCACTCTTGGCGAGCTTGATGTTGATCCCGTGCGCCCGCTCGGCGCAGGCAGCGACGTCGGCGAGCGTGTGGCAGTCCTCGTCGACGTAGATCGGGAGCGGCGAGGCGTCCTTCAGCTTCGGGCCGTCGGGGTCGCCGGCCGGCAGCGGCTGCTCGACGTAGTCGACGCCCAGCGCCTGCAGCTGCGGGATCGACTCGAGCGCCTCGTCCAGCGTCCAGTACTCGTTCACGTCGACGCGGATCGGCTTGGCCCAGACCTCACGGACGGCCTTGACGCGCTCGACGTCGAGACCGTCGCGGCCGCCGAGCTTCAGCTTCAGGCTCGCGAAATCGCCAGCCTGCTCGGCCTTGCGGGCGGTCTCGTCCGGATCGCCGAGGCCAAGCGTCCAGCTGGTCGGCGGCCCTGCCTGCCGAAGGCCGAGCAGACGCCAGACCGGCACGCCCGTCAGCTTCCCGCAGAGATCGTGCAGCGCTGCGTCGATCGCCGCGCGGCCGGCGTACTCGCGCGGAGCCAGTCGACTCTCGATCTCCTCGAAAGCGAAGGGATCGTTCCCGAGCGAGGCCGCGACGTCCTCGACGTACGCGAGCGCCGATTCGGCCGATTCCTCGTACCGCTCGATCGGGTTGCCCTCGCCGTAGCCGCGCTCGCCCTCGTGCTCGATCTCGACCCAGACCACCTCGGCCTCGGTGGTCGTGTCGCGGGCGATCACGAACGGCTCCTTGAGTGTCAGCGAGCCGATTCGGGCCGAAACCTCCACGGCGCGGACTCTACTCCCGCTCGCTCTGGCGAACCCAGAGCGTCACGAGCCGGGAGACGAGCGTGACGAGGAAGATCTGGCCGGTCAGCGCCTCGAGCACGGTCAGCGCCTGCGGCAGCCCGACCGCCGGTGAGAGGTCGCCGAACCCGAGCGTCGTCAGCGCGACGAAGCTGAAGTAGAGGAACTCCGACTGCGAGTGCGGGCCTTCCTGCGCGAAGAAGGGCGCGTCGCGAAGTTCGTCCACCGCGAGGTAGACGAACGCGAAAAGCAGCCCGACGAGGACGTACGCACAGAGCGCTCCGAGCACGGTCTCGTGGCTGATCCGGCGGTGCTGCAGCACCCGGCTGATCGTCACCGGCAGCGTCGCGGTAACGAGCAGGACGACCGGCAAGAGGTAGGTCAGCCCGATCACCGACTCGGAGTTCACGAACAGGACGATGGGAGCGAGAGCGACGCACGCCGCGATCGAGACGACGTGGCGGCGCTTGAGCGTCGTCCCCGCGTCCGGGTCGCTGATCGCCACAACCAGCGCGGCGGCAGCGAGCAGCGTGCTGATGAGCGCGCCCCACCTGGGGTCGTCGATCAGCTCGAGGAAGAAGAAGTTCGCGAGCAGCAGTACGAGCAGGCTCGCGTTGCTGTCGACGATGCGGAGGAGGGTGCGTCCCATCGGCGGCGGGGACGTTAACTGCGTTACGGACGGAGTCGCGCGCCGTTGCCGGCGAGGCGGGTGAGGGGCAGCGCCCCTCACCCCGTCCCGTCAGAGAATGGTCAGGCCTTCTTGGCTTTGATCGTCGAGGTGCCCTTGCACCTGCCGACGAACGACAGCGTCCCGGTGAACGACTTCTTCGCGGGGGAGAAGGTGCCCTTCGCCGTGAAGTACTCACCGGTGCCGCCGAGCGGCGGCATGTAGTTGCCGCTCACTGCGTTGCCCTTGAGCGTCCCCTTGAACTCGTACTTGATCGGAGCCGAAGGCATGTCGAACTTGCCGCTTGGCCCCTGGCACTTGATCGCGAGCTTCGGGGCCTTGATCGTGACCTTCTTGCCGGCCACGGTGACCGTCGCCGGAGAACCGGGGATCTTCGCCCCGCTGGGCAGATCCGCCGGGGGAGCGGCGAGTGTCGGGGAGGGGCTACCCCACCCTTTTAGACGCCACCGGAGCGACCGCGACCCGCCCTGCGTTGCGCGCAACGGGATTGCTCGCTACCTTCGCAGAGCCAGGCCCTCCGAGTGGAGGTCGAAGGTGAAGCGCTTCGCTCTCGCCCTCAGCGTCGTTCTCGTTCTCGCCCTCTCCGGGGCGGCGCCGGCGCTCGCCGGACGGAACCTCGCCGTCGGCGTCAACGACGACGCCGTCAAAGGGCGGGCGGGAATCTCGTCGGTCGCGAACGACGCTGGGCTTGGCTACTACCGCGTGACCCAGGCCTGGCAACCGGGACAGACCGAGCCGAGCGACCAGGACGTCGCCTCCATCAGCGACGCGGTCAGGAACGCCGGCTCGCAGAAGATCGTCCTGAACGTGTTCGGCCGTGCGAGCGCGGCGCCGACCAACGCCTCGTCAAGAGCCGCGTACTGCAACTACGTCTCCTCGCTGCTCAACCGCTTCCCGCAAATCCGTGACGTCAACATCTGGAACGAGGCCAATCTCAGCTACTTCTGGAAGCCGCAGTTCAATCGCAACGGCTCGAGTGCTGCTCCAGCCGCCTACGAAGCGCTGATGGCGCGTTGCTACGACGCGATCAAGAGCCGGAATCCGTCCGTGCGCGTGATGACGTCGATCTCCCCGCGCGGCAACGACAAACCGCACGCCCGCTCGAACATCTCTCATTCCCCGAGGAACTTCATCGCGAAGATGGGACAGGCGTACCGCCGCTCACACCGCCGGGCTCGCATCTTCGATGCGTGGGGTCAGAACGTCTACGGCTCGAGTACGAGGGAGCGCCCCTGGGTGCGCCACCGCCGAGATATCGGCATGGGCGACTACCCGCGACTGCTCTCCTACCTGAGGAGCGCCTTCGGAGGCACACGCCAGCCGATCCCCGGCCAGAAGGACGTTCGCCTTTGGTATCTCGAGAATGGCTTCCAGACCGGCGTCGGCGCCAAGCTCTCCCTCTACGGAAACAGCGAAACCGACCGTGCCCTCGTCGCGCCGCTCGGTGGCGGGGTCGATCAGGCATCGCAGCTGACCGATGCGATCAGACTCGCCTACTGCCAGCCGGCCGTCGGAGGTTTCTTCAACTTCCTGCTGGCCGACGAACCGAACCTGCGCGGCTGGCAGTCGGGCATCCTCTATGCCGACTGGACGTCCAAGCCCTCTTACCAGGCGTTCAAGCGCGTGACCGCTGAGGTCAACTCGCGTCGCGTCGACTGCGCGAAGCTCAAGACGCGGATCAAGAAGCTTGGCGGGCAGCCTGGCTTCTAGCGAGCCGGGCTCGTCGCCGAAGGCGTCACCCATGGCCGCAAGATGCAAATGGCTCACCACACGGTCGGCCAGTCGGTGCTCGACCGCACTTGCAACCTCAAGGCCGTCCAAAAGCTGCTCGGCCACTCGTCGATCACGACGGCGGGCGACATCTACACCGACTGGGACATCGACCAGCTCGAGGAAACGATGCGCATCGTCGTCGGCGAGGGCGACGCAGACGGCCATTTGTAAAGTCATTCCCGCCAGCTTCCGCGAAATCCCTGCTAATGGGCGGGTAGTGGGCCAGGCAGGAATCGAACCTGCGACCTCGCGCTCCGGAGGCGCGCGCTCTATCCCCTGAGCTACTGGCCCGGAGCGGCCAGTGTAGCCGTGGGTAGGTTCCGTTCCCGTGGAGTTTCTGCGCGCGTACCTCCGGACCCTGAACCCCCCACTCCCGAGCTCCGTGCGGACGCTGCAGGCGGGCGCGCTGATCAACGCGCTGGGAAACGGGCTCGCGTACCCGTTCCTCTTCATCTACCTCCACAACGTCCGCGACATCGACCTCGCCACGGCGGGACTGATCGTCGGGACGAACGCGGCCGTCGGGCTCGTCGCCGGCCCGATCATCGGCTCCCTGATCGACCGCGTTGGCGGGCGGGCCACGCTCACGGCCTCGCTCTGGCTGATGGCGGTCGGCATGGCCGGCTACGCGTTCGTCCAGGAGCCCTGGCATGGCTTCCTCGCCAGCGCGATCGTCGGGATCGGGAACGGCGGCTTCTGGCCCAGCCAGTCGTCCCTGATCGCCGGCCTCACCCCGCAGGCGCAGCGCCACCAGGCGTTCGCGATGCAGCGCGTGATGATGAACCTCGGGATCGGCCTCGGCGGGCTGGCGGGCGGCCTCATCGCGACGACGAGCGACCCGAGCACGTTCACCGTCCTGTTCCTGGCCGACGCCGCAACGTTCCTCGTGTACTCAGCGTTCCTGGTTCGCGTGCCGGCGCCGGCGCGGACGCCCAGGCCCGAGGGGAGCGAGCGCGGCGGCTACGGCGAGGTCGTGCGGAACCGGGTCTTCATGGCCGTCGTCACCCTCAACTTCGTCTTCATCGGGGCAGGGATGGCGCAGCTCGAGACGCTGCCGGTCTACGCCAAGAACGAGGCCGGCGTAACCGAGAAGGGAATCGGCCTCCTCTTCTTCCTGAACACGCTCGTGATCGTCCTGTCGCAGCTGCCGATGGCGCGTCTGCTCGAGGGGCATCGCCGGATGAGAACGCTCGCGGTGCTCGGCGTCGTCTGGGCGGTCGGGCTCGCGCTCGTCCCGATCGCGGGAGCCGCCGTGGAGGGGTGGGTCGCCTGGGGCTTCCTCGCGCTCACCTTCGCGATCATCGCCGTCGGCGAGTGTCTCCACGGGACAGTGCAGGCGCCGCTCGTCACCGACCTGGCCGACCACAGCCTGATCGGGCGCTACATGGCGGCCTCGGCGTTCTCCTGGGGTGTCGGTTTTGCGCTCGGCCCCGCGGTGGGCGGCCTGGTCCTCAACCACTGGCCGCACGCGCTCTGGCCGGCGGCGGCCGCGGTCTGCCTCGCCGCAGGAGCTGCCGCACTCGCGCTCGAGCGCTCGATCCCGGCCGGTGCCCGCACGACCCCGAAGCGGGCACAGCCCGCGCTGGCCGAGTCATAGAGGTGTCCGCGATAGCGAGCGAGGAGTCGGTGATCGACTGGCTGCTCGGCGGCGATCCAGCTGTTCGCTGGCAGGTCATGCGCGACCTCCTCGACGAGCCGCCCGAGATCTGGGACCGCGAGCGGCGCCGGGCGGTCGAGAGCGGCTGGATCGCCGAGCTCCTCGGGCACCAGGGATCCGACGGCGAGTGGCCGAAGGGACGCTGGACCGCCTCCACGTGGACGCTCCTACTGCTCGTTGCGTGCGGGGTGCCCGAAAGCCATCCGGCCGCACGTGCGCCGCTCGAGCGCCTACTCGGTCGCTTCATGCCGCCGGGAGAGGACGTCGACGGTGCGTCCCTGCTGAAGCGCGTCGATCTCTGCCACCTTGGATTCTGGCTTGGCCTCGGCGCGCACTTCATGAGCGAGGATCCGCGGCTCCCTCCGCTCGGCCAGGCCGTCTTGAGCGCGCAACTCGACGACGGCGGCTGGAACTGCCACATGCGCAACCGTCCGAGCACGCGTCACAGCTCCTTCCACACCACCTTCAACGTGCTCGAGAACCTTCGGATCGCGGCCGAGGGAGGGATCGTTCCCGAGCGTGCGTTCCGCGACGCCGAGCAGCGGGCGGTCGAGTTCATGCTCTCCCATCGCCTGTACCGGTCCGATCGCACGGGCGAGGTCATCTCGGAGCGGTTCACGCACCTCACGTATCCGTGGCACTGGCACTTCACCGTCCTCCGCGGTCTCGACTACCTGCGCCTGACGCCTGCCATCTCCGACGAGCGACTCGCCGATCCGATCGAGCTGCTTCGTGACAAGCGCAAGCCGAACGGGCGGTGGCCGCTGCAGAAACGGATTCCGGGAACGCTGCTTGTCGAGATGGAGAAGCCCGGCAAGGACAGTCGGTGGAACACGCTGCGGGCGCTGCGGATCCTGCGGCGGCGCGACCCGCCTCGCGCCGAGGGCTAGGAAAGCGGCGCCCCGGCTAGAATCGAGCCATGCGCCTCGAGGACCCGCTCAGTACCGATGCCCAGCCTGCCCCGCATCCGGGCTCGCTCGCGCGACATCGCTCGCGAGGTTTCGGCACCTCCCGCGCGCCAGCCTGCTGAGCTCTCCGCTCACGGCCTGACCTGGATCCACCTCGACTCTCCGACGACGGAGGAGGCCATGGCGCTCGCCGAGCACTTCGGCTGGCACCCGCTGGACATCGAGGACGTCGTCTCCAAGCGCCAGCGCCCGAAGGTGGACGAGTACGACGACTACCGCTTCGTCGTCCTCCACTTCCCGGTCTACGACAAGGCGGCGAAGCGGCTGAACGCCGGCGAGCTGGACGTCTTCCTCGGCCCCGACTACCTGGTCACGCTCCCCACCGTCGAGCTCCTGCCGGTTACGCGGCTCTTCCAGCGCGTCAGTGACGACGCGGAGCTGCGGGACAGCCTCTTCGCCAAGGGCTCCGGCTACCTGCTGTACCACGTCCTCGACGACCTCTTCGACTACTGCTTCCCGATCCTGGACAAGATCGGGCACAAGCTCGACTCGATCGAGGACGACATCGAGGAGGAGCGCTCGTCGCACGAGATCGTTCGCGACATCTCCCGCGCCAAGCAGGAGATCATCAGCTACCGGAAGATCATCAAGCCGCAGCGCCCGACGCTGCGCCTGCTCGAGCGGCACGTCGAGCGGTTCCTACCGGAAGACCTCGAGCTCTACTTCGACGACCTCGTCGACGCCTCCGAGCGGATCTGGGACATCCTCGACAACTACAAGGAGGTCGTCGAGGCCCTGGAGGCGACGAACGAGTCGGCGATCTCGCACCGCCAGAACGACGTTCTCCGCCTGCTCACGGTCTTCAGCGCCGTGCTCCTGCCCTTGACGCTGCTGGCGAGCATCTTCGGGATGAACGTCGAGTTCCCCGGGGAGGGCACGGTCGGCGCGTTTTGGGTGATGGTCGCCGCGATGGTCGCCGTGTTTGCGGGCCTGGTCGGCTTCTTCCGCTGGAAGCGCTGGATCTAGCCCACTTGGGTCATTCCGAGCGAGCGCTCTTGAAGCCGACGAGCGTTCGTGCTAATCGTCACTTTGCGCCCAGCAGCAACCGAGACAGGAGGCTGCCATGCACCACATCCAGGCGCGACGACCCAGTCGGTTGATCTGGCTCGTCGCATCCTTCGCGGCGCTCGGACTCGCGCTCGTTCCGGCCGCCGGCACGACGGGGCTCGGGAACGGCCTGTACGCATTCGTGCGAGCCGACGGCCCGGGGCCGTTGCCCGCGTGCTCCGATCCCAACTGCACGAACGCCAACACGGTCTGGCACTTCGTGTACGTCGCGAACCTGAACCGACTCCAGGAGGTGAACCCCGGTCCGCGAACTCGGGCAACGCTGCAGAACGCGTTTGTCGTCACGAGCGTCGACTTGACCGCGATCATCGACGGGGTCGAGCAACCAGGCCCGCCGTTTACGGTCACCCCACCGCCGAACGCGTTCTTCCGCACCTACGCGGGCCACTGGCCGTCGACGGTGAGCTGCCCCGCGGGCTCCGATCCCTGCAACCTGGTGGGGAGCCCGGCCGTCATTCCCGGGCGAAGTCACCTCGGTGGTGTTCACCGGGTGGACGCACGCGGTCGGCGAACAAAACGGCACGCACGTCTTCAGGTACGTCGTCCACGGCACGCTGAACGGTGAGCCCGTCCAGCTGACCGCCTTCTCCCGCCCGATCGAGATGACGGACTAGCATCCGGGCCCGGTCGCCCCACCTGCGGCGACCGGGCCTGATTTGCTTCCCGCGTGACCAAGCAGCTCTGGGCGCCATGGCGGCTCGAGTACATCGCGAGCGCCGACGAGCAGGACGGATGCGTGTTCTGCAACGCCGTCGGGTCGGACGATGACCAGGCGGCGCTCGTCCTGCACCGGGGCCGCAAGGTGACCGTGGTCCTCAACAAGTACCCGTATGCGTCCGGCCACTTCATGGTCGCGCCGAACCGCCACGTCGGCGAGTTCGGCGAGCTGACGGACGAAGAAGCGCTCGAGATCCACCGGTTGACGCAGAGTGGGATCGGCGCGCTTGCGCAGGTCTACGAGCCGCAGGGGTACAACCTCGGCTGGAACCTCGGCCGGATCGCCGGCGCGGGGGTGGTCGATCACGTCCACCTCCACGTCGTGCCTCGCTGGGCCGGCGACACGAACTTCATGCCGGTGCTGGCCGATGTGAAGGTGATGCCGGAGCACCTGCTCGAGACGCGAAGACGGCTCGCGGAGGCCTGGCCCTCTTAAGGCGAGCGGATCGGCCGGGCTCCGACCCCGCCTCCAGCCACTAACGTCCTCCCGACCACCAGACCGGAGGGAGCCATGCGCCTCGAAGGCATCCACCACATCACGGCGATCACCGCCGACGCGCCGGGCAACGTCGACTTCTACGGCCGGGTCCTCGGGCTTCGTCTCGTCAAGAAGACGGTGAACCAGGACGACCCGACCGTCTACCACCTGTTCTACGCCGACGAGCTGGGCAGCCCCGGCGCCGACATCACCTTTTTCGAGTACCCGGGCGCCCGCAGGGGCCGGGCCGGCGCGGGGATGGTGCACCGCGTGGTCTGGCGGGTTGCCGACGAAGGGGCGATCGGCTTCTGGGAGGAGCGGCTGCGCGAGCAGGGCGTCGAGACCGAGCGCTCCTCTCGCCGGCTGCGCTTCGCCGATCCGGAGGGGCTGGGGCTCGAGCTGGCCGTCGTCGAGACGCGCGACGAGCCGCTGGTCTCGCATCACCCCGACGTGCCGGACGAGGTCGCGCTTCAGGGGTTCGACGGGGTTCGCGCTTACGCGGCCGATCCGGCGGCGAGCCACGACTTCCTCACCGCCTCGATGGAGTTCCAGCCATTCGGCGAGACGAGCTACGACGTACGCGGCGAATCGCGCGGCTCGTCCTACGCCTACGACCGGACCGAGGAGCCGGGGATCCCCGGCGCCGGGACGGTTCACCATGTCGCCTGGTCCTCCCCAGTGGCCGCACACGAGGCCTGGCGGGACCGGGTGATGGCCGGAGGAGCCATGCCCACACCGGTCATCGACCGCTTCTACTTCAGGTCGATCTACTTCCGCGAGCCGAGCGGCGTGCTGTTCGAGATCGCGACGATCGGCCCAGGATTTACGTCCGACGAGCCGCTGGAGTCGCTCGGCGAGCGCCTCTCGCTGCCGCCGAACTTCGAGCAGTACCGGGAGCAGGTCGAGCGGACGCTGACGCCGCTGCCCGACCCACGCAAGGCGCCCGTCTCGTGAGCCTCGAGCATCTCGTCCGGCCGGCGGCCGGCGACCCGGAGGGCGCGCTCGTCCTCTTCCACGGACGCGGGACCAGCGAGCACGATCTCTATCCCCTTCTCGACGCCCTCGATCCCCAGCGACGGCTGCTCGGCGCTGACCCCACGCGGGCCGCTCGTGCTGCCGCCCGGCGGCGCCCACTGGTACGTCGTCCGTGAGATCGGCTTCCCCGACCGCGAGACGTTCACGAAGTCGTACGAGCTCGCGTCGGCGTGGCTCGACGAGCTCGAGGTCCCGATCGAGCGGACGGTCGTCGGGGGCTTCTCGCAGGGCGCGGTAATGAGCTGGGCGCTCGGGCTCGGCCGCGGCCGTCCTCGACCCGCGGGGATCGTCGCGCTCTCCGGCTTCCTCCCGACCGTCGACGGCTTCGAGCTCGACCTGTCGCCGCCGCTGCCGCCGGTCGCCATCGGCCACGGCACCTACGACCCAGTGATCTCGGTCGAGTTCGGCCGGCAGGCGAAGGAGTTGCTCGAGGGCGCGGGCGCCGAGGTCCTCAACCGGGAGTCGCCCATGCCGCACGCCGTCGACCCTGCCTTCATCCAGGAGCTTCAGTCCTGGGTCTCGGATGTCGTCGACCGCGCGGGCTCGTCGGCGGTCGGCTCCCAGAGCTGAATCGGGTTGCCTTCGGGATCGGCGAGCTGCGCGAAGCGGCCGTTGGGGTAGACCTCGGAGTCGACTTCGACCGCGGTCCCGGCGCCGCGCAGCTGTTCGGCCATCGCGTCCAGGTCGCGGACGCGGAGGTTGATCATCCATTGCTTCTCGCGGTCGAAGAGCTCGCCGTCGTGGGAGAACGCCTCGAAGATGGTCGGTCCGGCTTCCTGCCACCACGGACGCTCGTCGTACGACGTCGGCGTGAGGTCGATCCCAAGCTGCTCGGCGTACCACGACCGGAGCCGAGCCGGGTCCTTCGCCCGGAAGAAGAAGCCGCCGATGCCGGTCACTCGCTCCATAAACAAGTTCTGCCACCGAGTGTGCCCGAGAGCACCTTCGGTGGCAGAACTTTCGCCGAGCCGGTTTCGCTTCCGTCCACCGATCCCGCTGACTTTCGCCTTCCGGCTACGGCCGCCGCGATCGGCTTCGACCTACTCGCGTCCCGTACTCGACGCACGCGCGAGACTAGGGGTGCGCGGGTGTCCTTGCAAGACCCCGCGAAACAGAAGTTGTCGCTCTTTGCGACCGAAAAGTGAAAGAGCCGACGAGAGAGGCCCGAAGTCACTCTCGGTCGTACTCGCCGTGCCGGCGGAGCGTGTGAAGCGGACGACGGGGGTCGAACCCGCGACCTTCGGCTTGGGAAGCCGACGCTCTACCAACTGAGCTACGTCCGCGTCGCCGGTAACGATAGCGTCGGATCGTCGATGGTCCTCTCCCGTGCCGCCCTCCTCCTCGCTCTCCTCGCCCTCCTGGCCGGCTGCGCGCTGACCGAGGACTCGGAGGATCACGACGCGGGAACTGCGGTCAAGACCCTGCTCGAGTCGGAGTACTTCGGCAACTACGCGCTCGCCTGGGACGCACTCCATCCTCGCCACCAGCGGTTCGTCACCCAGCAGGAGTACGAAGAATGCCGGCGAGGCATCGACGTACAGGGGACGCTGGACTCGATCGTCGTGCTGGACGTCCAGGACGCGCCGCTAACCGTCTACGGGCTCCCACCGCGCACGCCGGCGAAAGCCGTCGAGGTCCGGGTCGTGACGGACGAGAACGAGTACACCGCCAACTACCACGTGATCAAGGTGGACGGAAACTGGCGCTGGGTGCTCACCGACCGCGCGGCCCGCGGGTTCGAACGGACGGACTGCCCGGAATAGACTCCCTGCCGGAACCAAGGGAGGGATTGCATGTCTGAACTGCACGAGATCGCACGGGCGCTCGTCGCCGAGGGCAAGGGGATCCTCGCCGCCGACGAGAGCTCGGGCACGATCAAGAAGCGCTTCGACTCGATCGGCGTCGAGTCGACCGAGGAGAACAGACGCTCCTACCGCGACCTGCTCTTCACGACGCCGGGCGCGGAGGAGTTCATCAGCGGCGTCATCCTCTACGACGAGACGA
Organism: uncultured Actinomycetes bacterium; assembly: GCA_963798935.1. Lineage (GTDB taxonomy): Bacteria > Actinomycetota > Thermoleophilia > Gaiellales > Gaiellaceae > JACDAN01. Next base: position 7,572 of record CAWCVG010000012.1, on the reverse strand, counting down.
TCCGCCAGTCGTCGGCGGACGGGACGCCGTTTCCCAAGCTGCTCGAGAGCAAGGGGATCATCCCCGGGATCAAGGTCGACCTGGGCGCGAAGCCGCTGGCGGGCTCGCCCGAGGAGACGGTCACCGAGGGGCTCGATGGCTTGCGCGAGCGCTGCCAGGAGTACTACGAGCTCGGCGCGCGCTTCACGAAGTGGCGCGCCGTCATCAACATCGGCAAGGGCCGCCCGAGCGAGTACGCCATCTGGACGAACGCCCACGCGCTCGGCCGCTACGCCGCGCTCAGCCAGGAGGCCGGGCTCGTCCCGATCGTGGAGCCCGAGGTGCTGATGGACGGTGATCACACGATCGAGGAGTCGTTCCGCGTGACCGAACGGACGCTGCGCGCCGTCTTCACGGAGCTCTTCGACCAGCGCGTGGAGCGCGAGGGCTCGCTGCTGAAGACCAACATGGTCGTCTCCGGCTACGACTCTTCCGACCAGGCCGACGTGGACAGCGGTCGCCGAGCGAACGATCAGCTGCCTCGCCAACACGGTGCCGTCCGCAGTGCCGGGCGTCGTCTTCCTGTCGGGAGGCATGTCCGACGAGGACGCAACTGCACGTCTCAACGCGATGAACCAGCGCGGGCCGCACCCGTGGCAGCTCTCGTTCTCGTATGGGAGGGCGCTCCAGGCGCCCGCGCTCAAGGCCTGGGGCGGCGACTCGGCCAAGGCGGAGGCCGCGCAGCAGGCCTACTACCGGCGCGCGAAGTTCAACGGCGCCGCTCGCTCGGGCTCCTACGCACCCGACTGGGAGCGGGAGGAAGTTCCCGCTTAGAGCTCGTTTCAGAATGTGGCTCGTCGCCAGGGTGCGATGGGTGGATGCCAGGCCCGGACGCAGACCGCGTCCATATCACCTCGATATGGGCGCGGTTGAGGACGACGCCTGGCGCCGCCCAGCGCGGCCTGGCGGCACAGCGCTCATTTTGGAACGAGTTCTTAACGAAGCGCCAGGTTCGAGATCTCTTCCAGCTTCTGGAACGCGTGCGTCGCCTCGATGCGGCGCACCGTTCCGCTGCGGGAGCGCATGACGATCGAGTCCGTCGTCGCGCCGTCGCGCGTGTAGCGGACGCCGCGGAGGAGCGCGCCGGTGGTGACGCCGGTGGCGGCGAAGAAGACGTTCTGGCTGCCGACAAGGTCGTCGGTGGTCAGCACCCGGTCGAGGTCGTAGCCGTCGTCCACGAGGCTCTGGCGCTCCTCGTCGTTCCGGGGCCAGAGCTTGCCCTGGATCGACGCCGCCGACGCACTTGAGCGCCGCGGCCGAGAGGACGCCCTCGGGCGTGCCTCCGACGCCCATCAGGAGGTCGACTCCGGTGCCGGGCTGCGCGGCCGCGATCGCCGGGGCGACGTCGCCGTCCGTGATCAGCAGCACCTTCGCGCCGGCCTCGCGGAGCTCCTCGATCAGCGCCTCGTGCCTCGGCCGGTCGAGGACGACGACGGCGACCTCGCTGACGGAAACGCCTTTCGCCTGGGCCACCGCGCGGACATTGTCCGTCGGCGAGGCGTCGATCGAGACCGCGTCGGCGGACTCCGGCCCGGTCGCGATCTTGTCCATGTAGACCGCCGCGCCCGGGAAGTACATCGTCCCCCGCTCGGCGAGCGCGACGGTCGTGATCGCGTTCGGCATCCCGAGGGCCGTGAGCCGGGTGCCCTCGAGCGGGTCGACGGCCACGTCGACCTCCGGCCCCTGGCCGTTGCCGATCTCCTCACCGTTGTAGAGCATCGGCGCCTCGTCCTTCTCCCCCTCGCCGATCACCACCACGCCGTCCATGGAGACCGTGTCCATCACGACGCGCATGGCGTCGACGGCGGCCCTGTCGGCGGCGATCTTGTCGCCGCGGCCGATCCAGCGCCCGGCGGCCATCGCTGCCGCCTCTGTGACCCGCGCGAGCTCGAGCGCGAGGTTCCGGTCGGGAGCCTTGGAGCTCGGGGCCGACGGAGGCGTCGTGCGTTCGGCGGTCTCCCCCACGCCGCAATCCTACGAGGTCTTGGGCGGGGTCAGACCCCGATACCAAAGAGGGCCGAAACAGTGCCGGTTCTGTGACGTTCTGCGTCTCGGGCGGAGGAGATCCGCGTAGCCGCGCCGTCGGACACGTCGGTTCTGTGGACGAGAAGTCACCGTCTCGCGACGGGGTCTGACCCCAACGCGTGTGGCGTGCTACATCCGGTCCGGCGCTTCGACTCCGATGAGGTCGAGCGACCGCGCCAGCACGGCCCTCGTCGCCGTCACGACCCCGAGCCGGAAGGCCTGCTGCTCGCTCTCCAGCACACGGTGGTGGTGGTAGAAGCGGTGAAAGTCGTCCGCGAGCCGGATCGCGTAGTTCGGCAGCCCGTGTGGTGCGCGGCGCTCGACCGCCTCTCGCACGACGTCTGGGAACTCGACGAGCCGCTTGACGAGGTCGCGCTCCTCCGGCGCGAGGTCGCCCGCTCGCGCGGAGACCTCCGCGTCGCCCGCGTTTCGCAGGATCCCGGCGATCCGCGCGTGCGCGTACTGGACGTAGTAGACGGGGTTCTTCTCGCTCCGCTCGCGCGCCAGGTCGACGTCGATGTCGATCGCCTGGTCGTGTCCGCGTGAGACGAGGTACCAACGTGCGGCGTCGATGCCGATCTTGTCGACGAGCTCCGAGAGGAACACGACGTCCCCGCGCCGCTTCGACGACTGCTTTGCCCGGCCGCCCTCGACGATCTGGACGAGCTGGTAGATCAGCGCCTCGAGCCGATCCGGGTCGTAGCCGAGCATCGCCGCCGCCGCCTTCAATCGCGCGACGTAGCCGTGATGGTCGGCGCCGAGGACGTAGATCAGGCGATCGAACCCACGCCCGAACTTGTTCCGGACGTACGCGATGTCGCCGGCGAAGTAGAGGAAGCTGCCGTCGTCCGAGCGAACGAGCGGCCGGTCCTTGTCGTCCCCGTGCTCGCTCGTCCGGGCCCAGACGGTCCCCTCCGCCTCGTACGTGTCCACCTCGGGCAGGACCTCGGGGATCTCGGTCTCGATCTCCCGCTGGAGCACCCAGGAGTCGAAGTGGATCCGGAACGCGTCGAGCTCGCGCTTGATCTCGTCGAGCATCCGCTCCACCGGATCGCCGGGCTCCGCCGCGATCGCCGAGACGTACTCGCCGGTATAGCCCTCCTCGGGCGGCTCCTCGCCCCGGCGGCGGGCCTCGACCGACTCCCGGAAGAGCTCGATCTGCCGGCCGACGTCGTTCAAGTAGTACTCGCGCTCGACGGTGTTTCCCGCGAACTCGAGCAGCCGCGCGACGGCATCGCCGTAGGCGCCGTTCCGCGCCGAGCCCACGGTCAGCGGGCCGGTCGGGTTCGCCGAGACCATCTCGACCTGGACGCGCTCCAGTGTCTCCGCGAAGCCGCCGCCGTACCCCTCCCCCGCTTCGAGGATCTCGCCGAGGGCCTCCGCGTACCAGGCTGGGGTCAGGAAGAGGTTCAGGAAGCCCGGCCCGGCGACCTCGGCACGCTCGACGACGTCGAGCTCCGTGACCTTGGCCGCGAGCTGCTCGGCGAGCTCTCTCGGCGGCCGGCCGTTCTGCGGGCCTAGCCGCAGCGCCACGTTCGTCGCATAGTCGCCGTGCTCGGAGCGGCTCGGTCGCTCGAGCGTCACCGGCGCGCCGGCGAGCCGCTCCAGGGCGGTTTCCAGGCCGAGAATCGCTCGTGCAGGCACGGGGGTAGTATCGCCACATGGAGGAAGACGGCTCCCCCGGTCGCCAGCTGAACATCCACCTCGACCCCGAGAACATGGCCGGGGTCTATGCGAACTTCGCGAACATCAGCTTCTCCGACTACGAGTTCACGCTGACCTTCGCCCGCATCGACCACGAGGTCGAAGAAGGCGACATTCCCGGCGTGGTCGTCTCACGGGTGAACGTCTCGCCGCGCTTCCTCGAGGAGCTTCTCGAGGCGATGCAGGACTCGTGGTCGAAGTGGTCGAGTCGCGAGGGAATCAGGAACCTGCCCGAAGCGCCCCCGCGCGAAGAGACCTAGGGCTCGCCCCAGGATGACGCTCGTCGCCAGGGTGCGATGGGTGGATGCCAGGCCCGGACGCAGGCCGCGTTCATATCTGTAGATATGGGCGCGGCTGAGGACGACGCCTGGCGCCGCCCAGCGCGGCCTGGCGACTCAGCGCTCATTCTGGGGTGAGCCCTCGAGCGAGCTCGATCCGCTCCATCGGCGTCGGGTGCGTCCCGAGGACGATTCGCGCCCAGCGCGGAGGGTCGGGATCGGCGAGGGCCGCCTCCGCCAGCTTGATCGTCAGGGTCTCGAATGCCCGCGGATCGTCCGTCGCCTGCAGGCTCAGCCAGTCGGCCTCGCGCTCGTAGCGGCGGGTGATCGCGTTCGTCAACGGCAGGAGCGCGAGCTGGAGCGCCGTCAGCGCGAGGAGCGCGAGCGGGACTGCCTGCGGGTCGCCCAGGCCGCCTCGCCGCCGCGTGACCCGCGCTATCACGTACGCGCCGGGTATCGCGAACAGGAACAGCCAGCCGATGCCCTTCCAGACATGGTTCGCGTCGACGTGGCCGAACTCGTGCGCGACGAGCACGCGGAGCTCCGGTCGCGTCAGCCTTTCGAGGGTCGTGTCCCAGATCACGATCCGCTTGGTCGGGCCGATCCCGTAGAACTCGGCGTTCAGGGCGCGCGTGCGGCGGCTCGCATCCTTCACCTCGACATCGACCTCCCCGACGCCCTGGCCTCGCGCGAGCTCGCGGATCTCGGCGGCGAGCGCGCGATCGCGCAGGGGCTCGACGCGCGGCGCGAGCAGGTACGGCTGGGCGAGGAGGAAGCCGGCCGCGACCGCTGCGAACGCAGGCCCGCCGACGAGCCACCACCGGTCGCCCAGGCGCCGCGCCAGCAGCATGACCAGTGAGATCGCGATTCCCGCACCGACGAGCCCGCCGAGCCGCTCCAGCCAGGGGTCGACGAGAATCGTGACGTAGTCGGCGTCCGACACGTCGTACCGGCGCCGCCACCACTGCGCCGCGAGCACGAACGGCAGGCCTGCGAGCCAGACCGCGGTGAGCGTTCCCAGGCCGAGCAAGACGCCGCCCGCGATCCCCCGCACGCGGAACCGCGGCGCAAGTCGCACGCACACGACGAGCACCGCTAGCTGCACGAGCGTCGCGAGCACCCAGTTCACGCGATGGAACCGGGCGTACCGCTCGCTGCGCTCGAGGTACTCGGCCGGGAAGACCGCGGCTGGATCCACGTCCACGAGCGAGAGCTCCGGGACGGCGGTCCGCCACAGCAGCGCGGCGGCGACCAGCCACCCGGCTGCGGAGACCCCGATCACCCACAATCTCCGCGTGCGGCTCGCCGTGATCTCGGACATCCACGCGAACCTTTACGCGCTCGAGGCGGTCCTGGAGGAGATCGACCGGGATCCGCCGGACGAGATCTGGTGCCTCGGCGACACCGTGGGGTACGGGCCGCGGCCGAACGAGTGCTGCGCCATCGTCCGGGACCGCTGCTCGCGGACGCTCGTCGGAAACCACGACCTCGTGGCGCTCGGCTCGGCCGAGGTCGGCCTCGAGGACTTCAACCCGGAAGCCGGAGCGGCGTCGCGCTGGACGACCAAGGAGCTGACGCCGGATTCTCGCGAGTTCCTCTCCTCACTCGAGCCGGCGGCGAAGGTCGAAGGCTTCGAGCTCTACCACGGCAGCCCCCGCGACCCGGTCTGGGAGTACGTCCTCGACGAAGCTGCAGTCGTGGAGTCGTTCATGCTCACCCAGGCGCCGGTCATCCTCGTCGGCCACAGCCATATCGCCACGGCCGCCGTCATGTCGGACGAGACGATCGAGGGAGGCGTAGCCGAGGCGGACTTCTCGGCCGCGCTCGGCGCCGGGCGCTGGCTGCTGAACCCCGGCTCGGTAGGCCAGCCGCGGGACGGCGATCCGCGTGCCGCCTGGCTTCGCCTCGACCTCGAGTCGGGTGAGGCTCGGTTCAGGCGGATCGCCTACCCTGTCGCGCGAACCCAGGCGGAGATCAGGGAAAGGGGGTTGCCCGATTCGCTCGCGGAGCGTCTGGCTCACGGCGTGTAGCGCTGCTCTCGCGGTCGGACTGGTCGGCTGCGGCGGAGACGACGGCGAGCAGGAGTCTGGAGGTCACGGGCCCCGGATCGAGCGCGCGATCGCCGTGGAGCTCGCCGACCTGAGCGACGACGTTGCTGAGGCGGCTCGAGAGCGGCGACAAGTGCGGCGCGGGCGAGTCCGCGGCCCGGCTGAGGGAGCGCGTCACCGCCGCGATCAACGAGGGCAAGTTCCCGAGCCCTACCTCGAGGACCTCTCCGGCGCGGCCAACGAGCTCGAGTCGGCGTGCCGGTGTGCGTCGAAAAGTCCTCCGCACCGCCTCCGCACACCGACGCGGGCGACGACGACGAGGACGACGACGGAGGCGACGTGGCAGCGGAAGAAGGACAACGAAGACGACGGCACGACACGGCCACGGAGTCGGAGGGCACAACGGAGACCATCATCACGGTCCCGGATGAGACGACGACCGAGGAGACGACGACCGAGCAGACGACCACCGAGACGACGCCGGACGAGGAGGAGGAGAGCCTGGCAGCAGACCGTCGGAGGCCGCTACCGCGTCGAGCGCGCCCTCGGCCATGGCGGGATGGCCACGGTCCTTCTCGCGCGGGACGAGGAACTCGGCCGGAAGGTCGCGATCAAGCGCCTTTCGGAGGCGCTGAGCGGCGACGAGATCTTCCGCGAGCGCTTCATGCGCGAGGCGCGCACTGCCGGGGCCTCTCGCACCCAACATCGTCGGCGTGTTCGATGTCGGCGAGGACCACGGCGTCCGTACATCGTCATGGAGTGCGTGGACGGCGAACGCTCGCTGAGCTGCTCGCGCGAGAGTGGCCGCTCGACCCGGACCGGGCCGTGGACCTGATCCTCCAGGCTGCGCGGGGCTCGAGCACGCGCACCAGCGGGGCTCGTCCACCGAGACATCAAGCCGCAGAACCTGCTCGTCCGCGACGACGACACGCTCAAGATCGCGGACTTCGGGATCGCCCGCCTCGTGGACGCCACGCAGCTCACACTGGCGGGGACGATTCTCGGAACCGCGGCTCCTGGCGCCCGAGCAGGCGCTCGGCGAGCGGGTCACGCGCGGCGGCGACCTCTACCCGCTCGGCGCGGTGACGTACGAGGCTCCTCTCCGGCCGGCCGCCGTACGAGTTCGAGTCGCTCGCCGAGCTGCTGGTCAAGCAGCGCGAAGGCCCCCGCCCCGATCGACGGGTCTCGCAGGAGTTGCAGGACGTGGTGCGTCGGTGCCTGGCGCCGGATCCTGCGGATCGCCGGATTCGGCGGCGGCGCTGCGCACGAGCTGGCGCAGGCGTCGCCCGACGCCGACGGAGACATTGCCCGCGTCCGAGGCACCGCCGCGACCAGGTGATCGACGGCCCGCGCCGGCACCGTCCGCGTCTCACGAACCCAAACGGCGATCGCCGCTGTGCTCGGGAGTCGCTGCGCTCGCCGGCGGGCTCGCCTTCGGACTCACCCGGGGAAACGAAGATCCCCCGCCACCCCCCGCG
>CAWCVG010000011.1:0-30451 GCA_963798935.1 uncultured Actinomycetes bacterium | reverse complement strand
ACGCGGCGACCGGGCACTCTCGAGCTCGCGCCCGTCCCGAGCTGGCACGAGCTCCAGTTCCGGCGCTAGGCCACCCGGCTTCGAGAAGAGGACGAGGCTCGATGTCCCACCGGCCCGCGCACGGGGCCGGACGCACAGCGCCTGCCCTGCGGCTAACGACCCGCTATTGAAGAAGACCTCCGCCTCGACGCCCTCGCTGTCCATCCCGGTAAAGCGGTACCCCGCGGCGGTGACGGCATCCTGGATCAGGACCGTGGACTCGTCGAGCGGCTTCGTCGTGAACCCCCGCACGATGACGTGGCGGTCGTCCCTGCGGACGTGCGTCACCGTCCCGACCTGGTCGAAGGACAGGCCCGCCGGCAAGAGCGCCGTCTGAGCAGTGGGAGCAGCGCTCGGTTCCGGACACGGGTCGTCAGGGTCAAACACCCTCACGCTCACGAGAAGCGCCAAGGCAGCCACGGGGATCGCCAGCAGCAGGAGCTGACGGCGACGGAAACGGCGTTCGACCACGACGGGATTCTCGCGACGTTTCTCCAGTCAGACCGCTAGCAACCATAGGCGGTCCTATATTCGTTTAGGGTTACGCCGGCGGCGGAGCGTTGGTCCGGGTGATATCACCTGAGAGACGTATCCGGCGTGGGTGGAGAGCGGGCGCGTCGCGCGCCTACAACCGGGGAGGTACACGTGCGAATGCACACCAGAAGTTTGGCTCCGACTGCGGTCGCGGCGGCTCTGATGACGCTTCTAGTCATCGTCGCCGCACTCGTGACGAGAGGCGACGGGGCAGAGCCCGCCCCAGCCGTCGTGCCGGCCGTCGCACCCGAGCCCGAGGGCGCCGAGGAGTGGATGTACCTCCAGCGGGCGAACGCGGACGGGACCATCCCGGACGCCGCCGTCAACGAGGCGATATCACAGTCCAAGGCGATGGGAAAGGCGAGCCAGGGCTCGCCCGCCACCGATCAGGTTTGGACTGAGCTCGGCCCGAGCAACATCGGTGGCCGCATTCGTGATGTCGCCGCCGATCCCACGACGCAGGGCGTGGTCTATATCGCCACAGGCTCCGGAGGCGTCTGGCGATCGAGCGACGGCGGCGCGACGTTCCGGACCGCGTGGGACCACTATCTGCCGCAGTCGATCGGCGCCATCGCTGTCGACGGCCAGGGAGTCGTCTGGGTCGGCACGGGCGAGGTCGACCACGGTGGCGGCTCGGCCTTCTACGGCAAGGGCATCTACAAGTCCACCGACGACGGCGCGACGTGGACCAACATGGGGCTCGAGGACGGCGATACGATCGGCCAGATCGTCATCGACCCGCTCAACGACGACCGGGTCTTCGTCGCAGTCATGGGCGCCCTGCACGACCTGGATGACCCGGACCGCGGCCTGTTCATGACCGAAAACGGCGGCGCCAGCTGGACTCGCGTCCTCACGCCTCAGAGCACCAACACCGGCGCCGTCGACGTGACGATCAGCAAGAAGAACCCCGACGTCATGCTCGCAACGACCTGGGACAAGACTCGCGACGAGAAGTCGCGCATCTACGGCCCGCACTCCTACGTCTACCGCTCGATCGACGGCGGACGCACGTGGGAAAACGTCCACGACGCGCCGCTGCCGCAGAGTCCGACCGATCCGGCCCTCCAGAACCCGGACACCCTCGTTGGCCGGATGGGCGTCGACTTCAGCGACAGCGACCCGGACCGGGCCTACCTGATCTCCAGCACGGCCCGCGGCAACTTCAACGGCTTCTACAGGAGCACGGATGCGGGCGCCACCTGGAGCCTGGTTCCACAGCCCGCAAACAACCCGCTGCAGACCGAGAGCGGCGGGTTCGCCTGGTGGTTCGGGCGCGTCTATGTCGACCCGGTGAACCCGACGCACGTGTTCGTCGCCGGTGTCCGCCTCTCCGAAAGCCTCGACGGCGGTGCCACCTGGACGAGGTCAAACACGGTGCACGCCGACCAGCACGGTCTCGAGTTCGATCCGTTCACCGGCGGCCGGGTCTACCTCGGCAACGACGGCGGCTTCTACTGGTCGAACGCGAACGGCGCGGCGACCGGAACATGGTCCAAGACCCCACGCCTGCCCGTCACGCAGTTCTATGCGATGGACGTCTCCGTCCAGGACGGGAAGCGGGTGAACGCCGGTTCCCAGGACAACGGCTCGCTCAAGTCCTGGGCCCTCGACAACACCGTCAACGGCGACTGGGTCAGCTTGCTCGGCGGCGACGGGATGATGAACCGCATCGATCCGACGAACGACCGGAAGTACTACGCCTGCTCCCAGAACGGCGGCTGCCGAGGCTTCGTCGGCACTCCCGACGGTCAGTCAGGCCAGACGTTCTTCAACATGCCGTTCCCCCAGGCCGACCGGAAGAACTGGGTCACTCCGATCGAGTTCGGCGCCGACCCGAAATTCATGTTCGGCGCCAGTCAATTCGTCTACCGGATGAACACCGACCCGCCGCCGCCGGGCCAGCCGAATCCCGGCCTGCGCGTGTGGCAGCGGATCAGCGCGATGGACCTGACCGAGGGCACGGAGCCCCGTGCGCCGGGCTTCGGCACGGTCACTGCGCTCGGCACCACGCCGGCGGACGCGAACCTCGTCTACGCCGGGACAGACAGCGGCCTGATGTGGGTCAGCCGCAACGCGATGGCCTCGCCCGCGGAGGTGACCTGGACGAAGCTCGAGAGCCCGGTCTTCCCAGGGCGCTGGGTCACCCGCATCACCATCGACCCGCAGAACGCGAAGGTCGCGTGGGCGACTTTCTCGGGCTGGCGCTCAGGTGACGGCTATCCACACATCGTCATGACGAGCGACGGCGGCAACACGTGGGTCGACATCGCCGGGAAGAAGATCCCGCAGGCGCCCATCAACGACGTGATCCGCCACCCGTCGAAGCCGAAGTGGCTCTTCATCGCCACGGACGTCGGCGTCTTCCGCACGACGAACCTCGGCAAGACGTGGCTCAAGGTCGGGGCGAACCTGCCGCTCGTGCCGGTCAACGACATCGACCTGCCCGCAGGCAGCAACACGCTCTACGCGGCGACCTACGGTCGCAGCGTCTGGACGACGTCGCTAGCCGACGCGGACTGAATCGCAGCGCCGGGCGGCGGGCCTAGAACAGGCTCGCCGCCCGGGCCGCCTCGTCGGCGACTCCGAGGTGCGCGTGGCCGCCGGCCGTCACGATTCGGCCGCGCGGGGTTCGCTGGATGAACCCGAGCTGAAGCAGGTACGGCTCGTAGACGTCCTCGACCGTGTCCGGCTCCTCGCCCAGTGCGACGGCAAGCGTCGAGAGGCCGACAGGGCCCCCGTCGAAGCGCTCGACGATCGCGCGGAGGAGCGCGCGGTCGGTGCGCTCGAGGCCACAGCCGTCGACCTCCAGGAGCTCAAGCGCCTCGCGCGCGATCTCCGGCGTGATGACGCCCTGATGGCGCACTTCCGCGACATCTCGCACCCGGCGGAGGATCCTGTTCGCGACACGCGGGGTGCCGCGGGAGCGGCGCGAGATCTCCTCGGCCGCGTCGTCGCCGATCTCCACGCCGAGGATGCTCGCGGAGCGCCGCACGATCAGCGCCAGCTCCTCGGGCTCGTAGTAGTCGAGCCGGAACGTCATGCCGAAGCGGTCGCGGAGCGGCGTCGTCAGCAGCCCGGTGCGAGTCGTGGCGCCGACGAGGGTGAAGGGCGGCACGTCGAGGGTCAGCGTCCGGGCCGCCGGCCCCTGCCCGACGATGATGTCGAGGCGGAAGTCCTCGAGCGCCGGGTAGAGCACCTCTTCCACCGCCGGGCTCAGCCGGTGGATCTCGTCCACGAACAGGACGTCACGGTTCTCGAGTGCGGTCAGGATCGCCGCAAGGTCGCCTTTCCGCTCGAGTGCGGGGCCTGCGACGGTCCGGATCCCGACGCCGAGCTCTTCCCGGACGATGTACGCGAGGCTCGTCTTGCCGAGACCGGGCGGACCGACGAGCAGGACGTGGTCGAGCGCCTCGCCCCGCGTCTTCGCCGCTTCGAGCGCGATCGAGAGCTGCTCCTTGACGCGCGACTGGCCGACGAAGTCGTCGAGCGAGCGCGGGCGGAGCGAGCGCTCGAGCTCGTCCTCGTCGGGACGGGCCGTCGGAGCCAGGAACTGCGGCGCCGTGCTCATGCCGCCCTTAGCGCTTGCCGGACGCGCTCCTCGGGCTCGGCCTTCGGGTCGGTGGACGCGAGCGCCCGCTCCGCCTCCACGAGCGAGTAACCGAGCTCCACGAGCGCGTCGCGTGCCACGAGCTCCTGCTCGCGCGGAGCATCGACGGCCTGGAGGGCGCCGATCTTCTCCTTCAGCTCGAGGACGACCCGCTCGGCGGTCTTCTTTCCGATCCCCGGGATGGCGACGAAGCGCGTCGTGTCCTCCAGCGCGATTGCGCGGCGAAGATCCGCCGGCGTCGACCCCGACAGGATCGCGAGCGCCACCTTCGGCCCGACGCCGGAGACCGAGAGAAAGTGTTCGAAGAGCTCCCGCTCGACCGGCTCCGCGAAGCCGTACAGCTGGAGCGCGTCCTCACGAACGTGGAGGTACGTGTCGAGGGTGACCTCGCCCTTCGCCTGCGCCTTCCTGAGCGCGCGAAGGGTCGTCTGGACGCGGTAGCCGACGCCGTTCACGTCGAGGACGACGCCGTCGAGCATCCGCGCGACGACCATGCCTCGCAGACTGCTGATCATCCCGTTGCCCGCACGAGCTCCGGCGCCATCGCGTGGCAGATCGCGACGGCGAGCGCGTCGGCCGCGTGGTGCGGCGCCGGCGGAGCGTCGAGCCGCAGGATCGCCTGCACCATCCGCTGAACCTGGGCCTTCTCCGCACGGCCGTAGCCGGTGACGGCGAGCTTCACGTGGGCCGGCGAGTACTCAGCGCAAGCGACGCCGGCGAGCGCGGCCGCGACGACCACGGCGCCTCGCGCCTGCCCGACAGAGAGCGCGGTGCGGGCGTCGACGCCGACAAACGACTCCTCGATTGCGACGGCGGTCGGCCGGTAGCGATGGATGAGCTCGCCCACGCCGTCGTGGATCTTCAGCACGCGCTCTTCCGGCCGCTGGGACGCGGTGGTTTTCCAGCACCCGAAGTCCCCCGCCCGTAGACGGCCGCCCTCTTCGATGACTACGCCGAATCCGCAAGACGCCGTGCCTGGATCGATGCCGAGAACCGTCACGGATCGAGGTTAGGGACCGGCTCGGACGTTCCTGCCCGGGCGAAACCGCTGCGGCCGACGGGTCGTAGTGCCGGGCATGAAGGCGCTCGCCGCCCTGAGCCGGCGCCTGCGGAATCGCTGCCTGCGACCGCGATCGGCTTCGGATCGGACGCGCTGGCATCAGGGCGGCTGTGTTCAGGGAGACACGCTCGTCTCGATCAGCGGCTTCGCATACTCACTCCGCGTCGGTTACCGTCAGCCCGGGTTCGACCGTTTGCTGGACGAACCGGGATCCCTACCCGCACACGGTCACGTCCGACACGAGCGCGTTCAACTCGGGGCAACTCGACCAGGACGAGACGTTCCGGTACACGTTCGCGAGTACGGGCTCCTACGCGTATCACTGCGCGTCGTCCCGCACGCACAACATGCCAGGCACGGTCTCGTCGACGACGGCGACGCCTCCGCCGCCGCCACCGCCGCCACCTCCGCCACCCCCGCCGCCACCACCACCGCCCGCCGCCACCGCCTCCGGCCGGCCCGCCTGCCACCCAGTCCGTGTCCGGGAGTCCGCGTGCGGATCGCCAGGGCGGGCGGACGCCGCTGGCTCGTCGCGCGGGCAAGGGTCACGAGGGCTGCGCCTGCGCGCCTACAGCTCCTCCGGCGGAACCGCACCATCGCGAGCACGCGAAAGCGCTTCCGGGCAGGACGAAACGAGCTCCGCCTCCGCTCCGGCGCTCGCTTCCTCGCAGGCACGTACCTCGCCCGCCTGACGATCGGCGGCGCCGCTCGCCCTTACACGACCCGAATATCGATCGGCTAGCCTCTTCCGCCGTGCGGTGGGCCGCGTTCGCATCCGTCGCGGCCGGGGTCGTTCTGGCGCTCTCGGTCGCCCAGCTGGCGACAGGCCAGAGCATCGACCGTGTCCGCGTCGCGCCGAATCCGCCCGTTGCGAGCGTCCCGACGGGGCTGTTCCTCGTCGTCGGCTCGCCCAACGCCTACTCGCGAGCGTCTCTCGCCGGAGGACGCGGCAGCTGGGTGGGGCCGGGATACGCTCCGCTCGGCTCGCCGAGCCCCTGGGGCAACGCCTCCATCGACTGGGAGGTCGGCTACGACACCCGCCGGCTGGACACCGAGCGGATCGCGCTCGCGAACCTGACCCGGGACTGGCAGGAGGACCAGCGCGCCGGCGCTTCGATCCCGCACGTCGTCGGCGGCCGGGTGGTCGGCGACATCCCCGGCTTCTTCATCCTGCAGGTCGTTCGCCAGTCGGCGCCGAGCGAGCTCGTGGTCGCCTTCCCGCTGAGCCGCGACGTCCACGCCTACGTCCGCTTCCTCCTCACCCGACCGGAATCGAACGACTTCTACGTCAACGGCTCGATCCTGGCGTCGAGCTGGAACCGCGGCCAGGCGCTCGTCGCGATGTCCCGCGTCCGGCTCGAAGGGAACCTGCCGCCCTCGCTGGTCTCGATCCGCTCCCGACGCGGAGGCCGCCTGATCTCCGGGTTCGCGCTGGACTTCGCCCGCCACCCCGTCGTCGGGATCCCCGTGACGCTGGAACGCCGCAGCGGCAGCGGGTGGAAGCGGGTCGCGACCGTTCGCACGACGCGGATCGGCGGCTACACGTTCCGGGTCGCACCGGGGAGCTACCGGGCGCGCGCGCAGCTCGGCACCCCGCGCTTCTCGGCCACGAGCGGCGTCGTCCGGATCCGCGCCGGCAGCTAGGCGGAGACGACTTCGAGCATCCGATCCGGGATGTCGAAGTTCGCGTAGACGTCCTGGACGTCGTCGTTGTCCTCCAGGGCGTCCATGAGGCGCACGACCTTCTTCGCGGCGGATTCGTCGTCAACCTCGACGGTTGTCTTCGGCACCATCGTGAGGTCGGCCGACTCCACCGTCATTCCCGCCGCCTCGATCGCCTCACGAACGCTTGTGAGCGTCTCCGGTGCTGCGACCACTCGCCAGCTGTCGCCCTCGCGCTCGACGTCGTCGGCGCCGCCCTCGGCAGCCGCGAGCAGGAGCTCGTCCTCGTCGGCGCTCCCGGCGACCAGCACCACGGCGCGCCGCTCGAACAGCCAGGCGACCGATCCGGACTCGCCGAGGCTGCCGTCGCTCTTCGTGAAGATGTGCCGTACGTCGGCCGCGGTGCGATTGCGGTTGTCAGTCACCGCCTCGACGTAGACGGCGATTCCGGACGGCCCGTAGCCCTCGTACGTGACCGTTTCGTACGAGGCGCCGTCGCCGGCGGGACCGGCGCCCCGCGCGATCGCGCGCTCGATGTTGTCCTTGGGCATCGAGGCTTCCCTCGCCTTCTCGATCGCGTTCTGGAGCGCGAGATTGCCGGCGGGATCGGGCCCTCCCTCCCGAGCCGCGACGATGATCGCCCGCGCCAGCTTCGAGAAGAGCTGGCCCCGCTTCGCGTCGGTGGCGCCCTTCTTCCGTTTGATCGACGCCCACTTAGAGTGACCGGACACCGGCGGACACCTCCTCCCGGACCATCTCGAGGAATAGCTCGTGCACTCGCGGGTCGTCGGTCAGCTCCGGGTGGAACGAGGCGACGAGGAATCGCCCTTCCCGGAGCAGGACCGGCTCGCCGTCGAGCTCCGCCAGCACCTCGACGCCCGGCCCGGTGGCGACCACCCGCGGCGCGCGGATGAACACGCCGCGCACCGGCTCGTCCTCACCCGCCACCTCGAGATCGGCCTCGAAGCTCGCCACCTGACGGCCGTACGCGTTGCGCCGCACCGCGACGTCCATCAGCCCGAGGTGGTCGCGATCGAGGAGGATCATCCCCGCGCAGGTGCCGAACACCGGCCGCCCGAAGCTCCGGAGCGCCTCCTCCAGCCCGTAGATCTTCGCGAGGCGCATGATCGCGGTCGACTCGCCGCCCGGGATCACCAGGCCGTCGAGGCCCTCGAGCTCGTCCGGCTTGCGAACCTCGACCGGCTCGGCGCCAAGCTCACGGAGCACGGCTGCGTGCTCCCGAAAGTCTCCCTGAATCGCCAGCACCCCGATGCGCATCGGGGAAATCGTACTCACCGCTCGTTGAGCGTCTGGGCGAGCCATTCCTGCCGGTCGGTGTCTGCTTCCGGGCCCATCTGGTGCCCGTAGTCGGGGTACCACTTGATCTCGGCGCCGTCGGCGTCCTCGGCCAGGCGCTCGTACTCCTCGAGCGGCCAGTCGTCGTCCCGCTGCGGGTTCTGGATCAGGACGTCGCCGTCGAACGAGCCGAGCAGGCGGATCGGATCGAAGGGCCGGAGCAGCTCGTGGAAGCTCTCGAACGTCTCCTGTGGGACGAGCTCCTTCGCCCAGTACCTGCTCGGCTCGGCCGGAACAGTCGACAGCACGAGCGCGTCGACACGGTCGTCCACCGCCGCGAGACCGCCGGCCGGGAGGGCGCCGTACTCCTGGCCGACGACGGCGATCCGGTCGTCGATGTCGTCTCTCCCCTCGAGGTAGTCGAGCGCGCGGCGGAGATCGACGAGGTCGTGGCGCACGTACGACCGAAAAGCGTCCGCCGCGTACACGGGATCCAGCAGGTCGACCTGGGCAAGGTCCTGACGGGCCATCGCGCCGTTGACGAGCAGCACGGCGACCCCCCGCTCCGCCAGGTCGAACGCCTCGCGGTAGTAGAGCGCGCGGGAGAAGCGGTACGGGTGGGTGTACACCGCGGCTGGGTAGCGCTTCCCCGTTTCATTGTCGGGCGGGAGGACGATCGTGGCCTCGACGTCGCCGCCGCGCGGGCTCTGGAAGGTGATGTCGGTCGAGCCCGTGTTCTCCGCTTCGATCTTGGCTCGCAGCGGCTTTTTCACGTCGTACGCGCCAAGCTCGGCCACCTCAGAGGCCGACTCGCTGCCTCCGCAGCCGGCCAATGCGAGGGCGACGAGAAGAAGGGCCGCAGTCCGTACAGGCACGGCGGCAACTCTAGTCCGCTCGGGTAGACGATCCTCGATCCAGCGAGTACGCTCCCGACCGCATCGCTCACGACGAAGGGGGAGCACGTGGGATCAACTGCAGCAAGGGCGACGGTCGTCGCCGCACTTTCCATTGCGGTCCTGGCCGTTACCACGGCGGCGTTCGCCGCCAAGCCGGGGCCCGGGACGAGCACCGGCACTGGTTCGGTGTTCGTCTCCAATCCGGTCGAGGATCTGAACAACCAGTCGCTTCGGGATCAGAAAGACTCGGCGGCCGCTGTGCCGGCCGCGGCGTACCACACGGTGACGCTGACTGACCTCGACGGCAGTGGCTTTTTGCGCGGCCGGTGGGCCGAGATCGTTGGAGAGACCGGCAACCCCGCGTACTCGCCGACGAACGCGTTCTTCTACAACCGGAGCCAGGACGAGTTCGAGCAGGTGATGGCCTACTTCTGGATCACCGAGTCGCAGAAGTACATTCAGTCCCTGGGGTTCGGCTCGACCCTCCGACCGGTGAACATGGAGCCGCAACGGCTCCGGATCAACCAGTACGGCATCGACAACTCGTTCGCGACGACCCACAAGGACGAGATCCGGCTCGGCAAGGGCGGCGTCGACGACGCCGAGGACGGCGAGGTCATCAACCACGAGTACGGGCACGCGATCCACTACTCGCAGAACTTCGCCTTCGCCTCGGTCCAGGCCGGCGCGATCAGTGAAGGGTTCGGGGACTACTGGGCCGTCACAACGACGATGGTCGTCCGTGAGAAGCTCGGCCTTGCACCGCTCACAGATCCGGCATGTGTCGCCGACTGGGACGCCACGTCCTACGATCCGACACCGCCGCACTGCCTCCGCAGGGTGGACTCGAACCTCCGCTACCCGGCGAACCTCGTCGGGCAGGTGCACGCCGACGGACGGATCTGGTCGAGAGCGCTGTGGGACATCCGCAACGCGCTCGGCAACGTCCGTGCCGACACCGTCATCCTGGAGGGGCAGTTCAACTTCGACGGGACGACGATGACCCAGCTCGCGACGCGGACCGTCGCCGCCGCGGATCGCCTCTATGGGCCTGCGGTGGCCAACACCGTTCGCGCCCAGTTCCAGGCGCGCGGAATTCTCTAGCGGGAAGCCGACGAAAGGGGGCGCCTCCGGGCGCCCTCTTTCGTTACCAGCCGCGCGTCTCGAGCAGCTCTTCGGGCGCGAGCGTGGCGGTCGAGAGGCCGCTCATCGCGTCGCCGAGGCCGCCAGAAACACGAGCGATGATCTCCGCGTCGTTGAAGTGCGTCGTCGCCTCGACGATCGCCTTCGCGCGTGGCAGCGGGTCGCCGGACTTGAAGATCCCGGAGCCGACGAAGACACCATCCGCGCCGAGCTGCATGCAGGCGGCCGCGTCCGCCGGCGTCGCGATCCCGCCGGCCGTGAACATCACCACGGGCAGCCGACCGTGCTCCGCCACCCACTTGACGAGCTCGTACGGTGCCTGGAGGTTCTTCGCCTCCGTGTAGAGCTCCTCGGGCGCCAGCGCGGTCAAGCGGCGAATGGCGCCGACGACGGCGCGCATGTGGGTGAACGCGTTCGACACGTCGCCGGTGCCCGCCTCGCCCTTCGTCCGGATCATCGCGGCTCCCTCGGAGATCCTGCGCAGCGCCTCCCCGAGGTTCGTGCAGCCGCAGACGAACGGGACGGTGAACTTCCACTTGTCGATGTGGTGCGCGTTGTCGGCGGGCGTCAAGACCTCGCTCTCGTCGATGTAGTCGACCTCGAGCGCCTCGAGGACCTGCGCCTCGACGAAGTGGCCAATGCGCGCCTTGGCCATGACCGGGATCGTCACGGCTTCCTGGATCTCGGTGATCTTGTCCGGGTCGGCCATGCGCGCGACGCCGCCCTGCGCTCGGATGTCGGCCGGGACGCGCTCGAGCGCCATCACGGCGACCGCTCCCGAATCCTCGGCGATGACCGCCTGCTCCGCGGTCGTGACGTCCATGATCACGCCGCCCTTGAGCATCTCGGCGAGTCCGCCCTTGACGCGCATGGTTCCGAGCTCGGCCATCGGCTAGATGCTAGCCGTCTGCACGGAACGTGAAGTGGTCGGTCCGGCGGCCCCGGAGGTCGACCGACCAGCCGTCCAGCCGGTTCGCCCGCACGACGAGATAGACGAAGCCGTTCTCCGCCCGGCCGCGCAGGCGCCGGGGATAGCCCGCCGGACAGGACTGGAGCTCGTACCGCTTCGCGCCGCCGCCCCCGTGCACCACGTAGCGGACGCCGCGCCTCGGCGCGAACCGCTGGTAGTTGTGGTCGTGTCCCGAAAGGACCAGCCGGACGCCGTGGCGCTCGAAGAGCGGCACCCACCGGCGGACGACGTCTGGGTGCGAGCGGTACGTGCCGCACGTGAAGGCCGGGTGGTGGAAGACCGCGAGCTTCCAGCGGGCAGTCGAGCGAGCGAGCGACCGGGCGAGCCAGGCGGTCTGCCCGCCGTCGACCCGGGTCGAGTCCAGGAAGAAGAGCTCGACGTTCCGACGCTCGAGCCTGTAGTACCGGCCGGCCATCCCGAGGGTGCGGTACTGGTAGCGCCCCTGCTGTACACGCACGTCGTGGTTTCCGAGCACGCCGGCGACCCTCATGCCCGAGCCGCGCGCCCAGCCGAAGCTCGACGCCCAGTTGCTGCGGAAGGCCGTGGGGCTCTCGGTGTAGTCGTTGTCCCCCAGCGTGACCAGGAGGTCGGCGCCGTTCCGTGCGCGGAACCGCCGGACCGCCTCCCCGAGTCTCCGCTGCGTTTCACCGCCGACGCCGAAGTCGCCGATCGCGACGATCGCGTCGGCGCCGGCCGGCGGGCCCTGTGCCTGCCCCGCCGCCGGCAGCAGCGCTGCCAGCGCGCAGAGCGCGCATGCGGCGAGGTGCACCACGATCCCCCGAACGGACGTCTTCGCCGGGTCGCTCAGGCGCTCGGCGGCGAGAGGCTGAGCATCACGCCCTGCGTCGGCAGCTGCTCGAAGGACGAGCTGAAGAGACGTGTCTCCGTGAGGCGGTTGATCGTGTCGGCCTCGCCGGGACTCAGGTCGCCGTCGGCGAACGGCGGCTTCTCCGGAAGGGCCCTGGTGAAGTTGCTGCCGAGGAGGCCCTGCATGTGCCGACGCTGGAAGTACACGGCGAATGTCTGCGGCGGCTGGCCCTCGCCGCGCGGAACGGGCGGCAGCAGGGAGACGACCGTCTGGATCTCCGGCAGAAGCTTGAAGGTGTAGTACGACAGCTCGACCGCCTCGCGCCGCAGCAGCATCAGGCGCTCCGGCGTCGCCTGGCCCGGCAGCGAGCAGTTCTGGTCGCCCGCGAGGCCGCAGAAGCTGAACAGCGCGGTCTCGCCCGGCTGGACGACCGAGACGTCGCCCTGCGTGAGTTGCCTGTTGCGGCCGTGTCGGAGCGCGATGTACTGGAGGGGGAGGCCGGAGACCTCACCGGGCTGCGCGGTGACGGCGACGAGCTGCTCGCCGTTCGCGCCGCGGTACTGGCGCGCAATCTCGGTCGCGATCTCGCGCGCCCGCTGGAAGCCGCCCTCCTCGGTCGTCAGGCCGCCGGCCGCGGTCGTGGAGCTCGAGCCGCCCCGAGACATGAAGCCCAGCGTCAGCAGCGCCGCGAGGACCATCACGACGATCACTGCATAGCCGACCATGAAGCGCCCCCCGTGAACCGCCTTCTGGCGTTCGAAACGCGGCAGCGCCTCTTCCGCCGGCGGGGCCTGCTCGCGTGAGGGCTCGGGAACTACAGCTTCGGCCATGACTCGTCCTCGAGAGGATCGGCAGCGGGTATCTCGAGGTTGACCGACTCGAGCAGAGCGAGGATCTCGTCGCCGTGCAGCTCGCGGCGCTCGACGAGGGTGTCGGCCACCCTGGCGACTCCGTCGCGGTTGTGCTCGATCAGCTGGTGCGCGGCCACATAGGCCTGTCCGAGCAGCTGGGAGGCCATCGCGCGCTTCGTCGGATCGCCGAGAACGCCGGCCAGCGGGTCACCGTGACCGTTTCCGGACCGGTTCATGATCTGGTCGCCGATCCTCTGGAACTTCTTGGCGATCTCCTCGCGGACCTCGTCCTCGGTCTTGCCCTTGGGCGGCTTGAAGCCGTCGGCGAACCCGATCCGCTCGGGCGCCATCGCGCAGGCGCCGACCATCCAGGCCGACCGAGCGGTCGCGCTCTGGACGTCGCCGCCGACGCCGGTCGAGTTCTCGCCGTAGAAGACTCGCTCTGCAGCCATCGCGCCGAGCGTCCAGATCAGGCGCGCCATCTCCTCGCTGCGCCAGGAGCTGAACCGCTCCTCCTTCTCGAGGGCCTGATGGTGGCCCAGCGCATCGCCGCGGCGGCGGATCGACAGCCGGGTCGATTCCGCACCCTTCATGTATGCATGGCCGGCGACCGCGTGGCCCGCCTCGTGGACGGCGATCGCCCGGGTCTCCTCCGGGATGTACTCGATGTTGATGGCCATGCCCGACTCGATCGTCGTCATTGCCTCGACGATCTCCTCCCAGCCGAAGCGCGGCTTTCCCTCGTGGTGCGCGTAGGTCAGCGCCATCGAGCAGACCTGCTCGATCATCGCCGGCGAGTAGCCGTTCGTGATCCGCGCGATCTCGTCGCGGCGCTTCTCCGAATCGAGCTCGGGATCGTGCGAGACCTTGTTGAGGTAGAGGTCGAAGATGTCGAGCCTGTCCTTTTTCGTCGGCGTGCGCAGCCACACGTAGCGGCCCATCCGCCCCGGCCGCGTGAACGCCGGGTCGAGCGCTTCGAGTGGAACGTTCGTGGCGCCGATGAAGTAAATCTGCTCGGTGCGCGGGCGCGGCGGCGGCATCCGGAGAGACCGGCCGCCGACGCGGCGCGGAACGATGTAGGTCGCGTCGAGGAACGTGTTGATCCTGTTGGTGAAGAACCTCTTCGTGAACGGCGGGTTGTCGATCCCGTCCATGACGACGAGCAGCTGGTTCAGGGCCAGCTGGCCCTGACCGCCCATCATCGCCCCGGGGAACGCCTGGTTGACGATGGCGCTGACCCGGCCGAATGCGCTCGGGCGTGGCTCGGGCATGCGATTGGCGAAGAGCTTTTCGCGCCAGGCGCGGGTCTCGAGCACGAGGTCCCCGGTGGAAGTGAGCGAGCCGTTGCTGCCGTGGAACGCGAAGTCCTCGAACGTCGACGGCATCGGCGTCGCGAAGCCCCCCATCCCTCCGTCGCCGAGCGCCGACCGCCGCCGCCCCACGGCGTCGATCTCGTCGATGAAGACGATGCACTGGCCTCCCCACTTGCGGGCGAGCTTCTTCGCCTTCCACGCGAGGTAGCGGACGATGATCACGTCCATGCCCATGAAGGTCTGCGCGAAGCCGGAGCCGGGCATGGATACGAATGGGCAGTTGAAACCTGTAGCGATAGCTTTTGAAAGCATGGTTTTCCCTGTTCCAGGAGCACCCAGGAACAGCAGGCCACGCTCGCGCTTTCCGCCGGCCGCCTCGAACGCCTCGCCGGACTGCCAGATGGAGACGACCCGGCGCACCTCTTCCTTCGCCTCGGCCTGGCCGCGAACGTCGTCCAGCTTGACGCCCCACTCCGCGTCGCCGGGCTCGAAGCCCTGCATCTGGGTGATCCCCATCAGCATCATCGGGCCCAGCAAGATGACGAAGTTCATGATGAAGAAGAGCGGGAAGATGATCGCGTAGAGCAGCATCGACGGGTTCGTGAGAATTGGCTTCAGCGCCTCCCACGGGTCGGTGATCGTCGAGATCCAGCTCGTGTCCCCGCCGGGGATCAGCAGCCGGATGATCCAGAAGAACGTGATGATCCCGACGATCCAGACGACCAGCCGAAACCGCTTGCCCCAGTACCAGGCCCGGCGCCGATTGACCACGTCGTCCTCGCGCACCGCGGGCTCGTCGGAGCCGAAGAGACTGGGCCACGGGATGAAGCGGCGGACGATGATGTCCATCAGGCCGCGGAACGCGATCACCGCGATGAACGTCCAGAAGAGCGAGTACCACCGGCTGATGCCGACCTCCTCGTGGAAGAAGAAGTAGACGACCGGGCTGGTGAGGACGGCGACGGCGGTGGCGGTCCGGATCAAGCGCCGCCACTGGAGCGTGAGTTCCTTCGTTGCCTCTTCGGACGGCAGCCCGACGAGGCCCTCGCTCGATGCCATCGTCAGAATTTAGACGTGCGAATGTTCACGTTTGATGCACAGTACGTTAAGTAGCGGCCGCCAGATCTTCGATTCCGAGCAGGTCGAGCGGGCCCGCCGCTACCACCGCCCGACCTACTTCGCCCGCGTTCTCGGGATCGCGCTCGGCCTGCTCGTGCTCGTGTTGCTGAGCTTCGGCAACCTTGGCGACTGGCTCTTCGGACTCGTCGACGGCCTGCCGTGGTGGGGCGAGGCGATCGCGTTCTCGGCGCTCGTCGCGCTCGTCGGCTCGCTCGTCTCGACCCCGATCGCGTTCTGGCGCGGCTACCTCCACGAGCGGCGCTGGGGGTTCTCGACGCAGACGCTCGGCGGCTGGGTCTCGGACCGGGTCAAGGGCGTGGCGATCGGCATCGCGCTGACGGTGATCCCGATGGTCGGCCTCGTCGCGGCCGTGCATGCTCTTTCCCTCGTGGTGGCCGGTGGTCGCGGCCCTGGGCGGCGCGGCGATCGTCTTCGTCGTCTCGTTTCTCGCGCCCGTCCTGCTGGAGCCGGTGTTCAACAAGTTCGCACCGCTCGAGGACCGGACCCTTGCGGGGGAGCTCCGCTCGCTGGGCGACCGGGCGGGGGTGCCGGTGCGCGACGTGCTCGTCGCGGACGCGAGCCGGCGGACGACCAAGCACAACGCGTATGTCTCCGGGATCGGGAAGACGCGCCGGGTGGTCGTCTGGGACACACTGCTCGACCGCGGCGAGCCTGGCGAGCTGCGGCTCGTCGTGGCCCACGAGCTCGGCCATCGGCGCTTCAGGCATGTCGCGATCGGAACCGCGATCGGCATGGCCGGAACCGCCCTCTTCGTCCTCGGGCTGTGGCTGCTGTTTCAGTGGGACGCCCTGCTGGACGCGATCGACGCGAACGGGCCGGGTAACCCGCGCGTCATCCCGTTCGTCCTCTTCGCCGGCACATTGGCCGAGCTCGCGGTCCGGCCGTTCGCGCTGGCGCTCTCGCGACGGTGGGAGCGTGACGCCGACCGCTTCTCGCTCGAGCTGACCGGCGACGCAGAGGCGTACGAGGCCACGCATCGCAACCTCGCGCTCTCGAACCTCGGCGACCTCGACCCGCCCAAGGCTGCGTACCTCTTCTTCTTCAGCCACCCGTCGGCGCCCGAGCGGCTCGAGGCCGGGCGAGCCTGGTCCGCGAAGGCCGCCTAGAGGGTTGATGGGAAAATTCGGCCGCAGTCGGGGGCGCTCCAGACCAAGCCGGGCAGTGCGGTCGTTCGGCGCGTAGCAGCGCTACGTGTCGCGGGCGAACGCGCTGATCCGGCGCCGTGTCTGGGGCGTCATCCGGCCCGGCGGAATTTCACATCACGCCTCTAATTGTCGATCCGGCCGCAGGTGCGCTCAGTCACGGTTCGCGTCACCGGGTCGACGGTGATGATGCAGATGCTGCTGTCGCCTCCCGACAGGGAGATCCGGCACCGCCACTCCTGCGTGGCTTCTCCCTTCTCGCACTCGATCGACTTCGGCGGGGAGTCGTCGAGGTTGACCACCCCACCGCTCGCCGCCTCGGCGAGGAACGCCTTCTCGACGTCCTCGGACGACAGCTCCTCCGACCCGGCCGAGGTCGGCGGCGGCGGAGCGGCAGAGTCGTCGGAGCCGCAACCCGAGGCGAGGATCGCGACGAGGACTACGAACGCGAGCGCCCACTTCATCACGCCGTCCTTGTACCCGATTCGACGGTGAGAACCGACGCAACCCGCCGCTTCACGCGCCTTCCCCGCAGGTACGCCCCAAGGCCGAGCAGCGGGAGGAAGTACAACGGCCACCCGAAGATGAGCAAGGGGAGCCCGAAGTAGAGGAGCCAGACGAGGTCGGAGTTGAACCCGACCGAGCCGATCGCCGTCATCAGCGCCCCCGGTATCAGGCCCAGCCAGATCAGGGTCGTCCTCCTCCCAAGCAGGTATCCCGTTGCGATGACGCTCAGTGCCGACGGAATCACGGCGATCACTCCCCCCACATCGGCCGGTGAGACCACCGCCGGAATGTCGTCCCACGTCGTCAGCCCGAGGGAGCACCAGAGCGCCCAGAGAGCGGTGACGAGGAAGAACAGCGCGAATCCTGCACGCCGCTCACGCTTGCTCGCGTCGATCGCCAGCATGCCGGACCTCTCCCGTCAGGCCCCGGATGCACCCCGCGCGACATCGCCGACGATCGCGGCCAGCTCCTGCGGGCGCGACCACATCGGCCAGTGGCTCGTCGGCAGATCGACGTAGGTCACTTTGCGCAGCTCCGCCAGGCCGGCGACGAAGGGATACCCCTCCTTCACCGCATCCTTGTACTCCTCCGAGGTGTAACCCGTGCACACGACCGTGCTCGGGACGTCGAGGCGCGCGTCGTTCGTCAGCTCGGCGGCCTCGCGAAGCGCGGAGCCCGGCTGAGGGACTGCCCGCGCCCGGAAAGTCTCGAGCTGCTCATCGCTGAGCCCGTCGAGGTTCTCCGCCGCCCGAGCTCCTCCGGCGAGGGCAGCGGCTTCTCCTCCCCGGTGAAATCGGGGTCGAGCGCGCCCATCGCCGGCCCGGTGTCGACGTAGACCATCGCGGCGATCTGCTCAGGGATGCGGTCCGTGACCGCGTAGCCGGGAGCCCCGGCCCCGCTGTGCACGGCGAGGACGACGGGCGGGCCCGCCGCTGTCACGGCCTCGCAGATCGCGTCGACGTGATCGGCGAGCGCGATCGAGGTCCGGTCGGCGTCGACCGACTCGAGACCGGGAAGTGTCAACGGCGTGACCTCGTGTCCGGCGGCGCGCAGGGCCCCGGCGACCTCGTCCCACGCCCACGCTCCGAGCCAGAACCCGGGAACCAGGACTATCGGTGTAGTGCTCATGACCCCAACCTACCCAGGGCAGAAAATTGGGCCCCGTTCGGCCCCCTCCTTCGTTACGGCCTGAAGCGGCGCACGTCGCTGCCCGCGTAGCTCGTCACCCACATGGAGCCGTACGCCCGGAGCGCAACGAAGGCCCCCGGGCCCGCGCCGAAGCTGTCGATCACGGCCGCCCGGTTCGGGTCGATGCGGTAGACGAGGTTCTGCTCTTTGTCCGGCATCCAGATGGAGCCGTCCGGAGCCGTTGCGGCTTGCGCGAGTGTCTTTCCGAAATGCATGTGCGCGAGATCGTGTCCCGTCTCCGGGTCGACGCGGACGAGGTGGCGGCCGTCTGCCTGAACCCAGAGGTCTCTCGTGCCGGCCACAAACATGCGCGGAGCCGACTCGCCTATGTCGAAGCGTTCGACCGATCCGGTCTCCGGGTCGATTCGAGCGATCGAGCTCCCACGGCCGAACCCGACCCACACTGCGCCGTTCCTGGCGATCAGGCCCAAGGGTTTCGCGCCAACGGCTATTCGCCTGACGACGCGGAGCTTGCGGGGATCCACCACTGCGACTTTGCCGGCGCCCCACGCGGTCACCCACACGCGATTGAACGCGACGAGCACCTGGTCCGGAACTGCGCCGACCTTGAGCCGCCTGACCTCGCCGGTTGGGAGGACTCGAACGAGCCCTTGCTTGTAGTTGGCGATCCAGAGCGCTCCGGCACCCGCGGCCAGCGAGCACGAGCCGCGTCCCGTCCGGATGCGTCTTGTCACTCGGTTGGTTCTCGGGTTGATCCGTACCAGAGTGCCGCCGTCGTTCGCGATCCAGATCGACCGATATGCCGCCACGGCGCCGCAGGGCGCCCTGCCGGTGGTGATCGTCGCAAGTACGGTTGGCGGCCGAGATCCGCCGCCGGCTGCGAGCGACAAGCCCATGGCGGCTACCAGCGCGAGTGCCCGCATATGTCGACTACACCTAGATCGCCCGGTCGGTTCCCGTCCGGGAACAAGGCGGCCGTCGGGGTTGCGAGGTCAGGGGAGCCGAATGAGGCCGATCCGGACGGCGGAAAGCTCGACGGCGTTCACGGGCGTGACTGCGACGAGCCCCGCGGGAGCGAACGCGGCGTGCGTGGTCACTCCCTCGAGTGACTTCCTGAGCCGGCCGATGCGGCGAGACCGCGCGCCTCGGGCGTCACCGCGCACGACGCGAACTCCGTAGGGAGCGTCCTCCGGGATGTACGCGACGGCGAGCTTGCCCGAGCGGTACGCAGCGGCCAGGAGCCGGGGCGCACGCATCTCGCCGAACACGTTTCTGCCCCTCGCGATCGTCGTGGGTGAGCGTTCTCCCGGCGCCCACGAGAGGATTCCCACCACCCCGCCGAGGGACTCGATCACGAGCCGGCAGGTCGCCGCGCAGGCCATGTGGAACCGCTCGACCCCGCGCCCCGGAGCGCGGATCGGTGTCGCCGTGCGCGGAACCAGGCTCGCAGCGTCGAGCTCGACGATCTTGACGCCGCTCGCGTCGTGCCAGGCGAGCCACAGTCGTCCGCGCCCGTCGAGCCCCAGGTAGACGGGCCTCGCCGGCGTCGATTGGCGATCGACGAATCGCGTGAGGTTCTGCCCGGATCCGTCGGCGGCGCAACAGACCCACAAGACGGAGCCGGTTCGGGACGAGCCGGGGAGGGCCCAGACCGTGCGCCCGTCCACGCGGAGAGCGGCCTGCGCGGAGAGGTCCTGGTTGGGGGCGATCGCCTTCGGATCCAGAGGAACGGTCGGCGGCCCGAGTCGACCGGTCGGAAGCAGCTGCCTCGCAGCGAGCGAGTCCGCGTTCGCGTCCGAGATGGAGTACACGAGCTCGGAGCCGGCGATCAGCCGCACGTACATGCTGGCGTTCAGGCGAGTCGTCTCGAATCCGCTCAGACTTCGGCCGGCGACCCTGGCGCTCGTCACGGACATCCGGTTCAGACCCGCGCCGGTCAGCGCCATCCAGATCCGGCCGGAGGCCCAACCGACGGCGGCGATGCCTTGTCCGAAGTCCGCGCGGACGCCGGGAATGGTCTTCCACCCGCCGGGTGCGGGCGCGGCCGGCGAGGCCCCGGCGAGCGTCGTCGCCAAAACGGAGACGACGGCAGTGACGAGCGTGGCGAACGTGGCCCGCGCCAACCATGGACGTCTCAGGATCGGACGGGAGCGGAGCCGGTTGACGTCCGCCGACACGTTGTGACAATCCTAACGATGTTGGCAACCCCGGTCACTCGGATGATGGGACTTGATCGGATCGCCTTGCCGCTTAGGCATACCTGCGCAACCCGGACGGGAACACTGCCGCACTGTTCACGCCGCTCGGATAGGCCATGCCCCTGGTCGGCGATACCCCTCACCGCCGCCGATCCTCCCCGGCATCGATTGACAGGCGCCCGGTGACCCGTGGAAAGACCCCGGGCGGCTTGAGTTCACTCTTTCCCTAGGATCGATACGACGATGGCACAGACGCGAGATCGGTCGGAGAAGGGGCTCTGGATCGGCGCGACTGCGACCGCGATCGCGGCGGTTCTCTTTCCTCGCCTGGAGGCGGTTAAGAACGAAGACGTGGCAGTCTGGGATCTCGACAGCGAGGCATTGGTTCTCGCCCCGCTGATCGTGGTCGTGACTCTCGGGCTGTTCTGGCTGGTGGGCAGGTGGGCCTGGCGTGACGACAAGGGGACAAACCGTCCGGCGAGAGTCGCCGTGGTCGCAGCTCCGCTTGGGCTGCTGGGCGTCCTAGCCTTCTTCCTCAGCGCTCCGATCATCCTCGGAGGACTCGGCATGACGCTCGGCGTAGAGGGGCGACGCCGCGCAGAACAGGAAGGAAAAAGCACGCGCGCGATGATCGGTGTTGTCGTAGGCGCAATTGCTTTCGTCATTGGCGCAGCCACCTGGCTGCTCGCATGAGCGCAGGGATGGCACCTTCAGATCACCGGCACGGCTGAGCGCGGAGCCGGTCGAGGCGGGCGACCCCTGCGCTCGGCCCGGTTCTGATCTGCCGGTGGCAGGTCGTCGCCGCGCGGCTTCGGCACCCGGGGACGCACGCGGTGCGCATTTCCGACCCCGCGGATGCCTGTCGCGCTCCAACCATGCGCAATCCGCACAGCTGTGCGGCTGGAAGTGGGCCCGCCTGGACTCGAACCTAGCTGGAAATGGAATCTTCTTGAGCGTTGTGGGTGCACCGGTGGGGGCACGCCGCGCGATCGAGCGGTCGAGTCTGGCACGTCTGCGCACGTCCGGTGCGTGGTGTGACGTGCGAAAGGACTGCGGCACGTCGCTGGGAGCGCTCAGACGGACGCCCTTCGCAACATTCGGGAGACCGTCGACCGGATCCGGCCGGCTACGCGATCGAGCGCCTGAGCCTTCGTCCGCCCACCATCGAACTGAGCCATGGTGTCGCTCCGACAAGGCAGTCGGCCGCAGGGATCCCCAAGCGCGTATAGCGAGCCCTCCTCCCGCGAGCAGATGGGACACGTGGGGTCCTTCCGGGGTCGCACGGAAAGGACCCCTTTTCCGCACCGTCGGAGAAAAGCGCTGCAAATCCTGGAGAGCCGACGCCCGGACTCGAACCTGGGACCCCTTCATTACGAGACAACGACGACTGAGGCACGGCCGTCCACTGGAGACCACGGAAGCCCACAAAGTCCCTGGAAAGCGGCGCATTCGATCCCGATGGATGGAGACGCCAGAACCCGCGCGTGCCCGCCCTTGCGTACTCGATTTGTACCCGACTCGTCCGCGGCGACGAGGTGGTGGTACCTCCCTTCCAGGCTCCGAGACTCGGCGCTCAAGTCCGCGTCGCCGCCGAAGTCGCGGTTGCCCTCTCGTCAGCCTTGTTGAGAGACTGACGTGATCGGAGGCGACGTCTACTCCGCCTACGACAAGCTTCGCCGAGCGGGGTTCGCCGTTCGGATAGGCGAGCGCTTCGATGCTACGCCCAACCATGCTTCGTATGTCAGAAGCCAGTCTCCCGCCAGTGGGGTGAAAGCCCAGGTCGGTAGTCCGGTCTCGCTCGAGCTTCGAGGCGGCCCCCATGGATTGCTCTTCGGGACCCTCGAGACGGTCCACATGCCGCTCGTGGTTGGGAAGTCGCTCTCCGATGCGGTACGGATGCTCGCAGAGCTCAATCTCAGCTGGGGGCAGACCCCGTTCCGCCGCTACCCGCCAGCACCGCACCAAGCCTGTTGCACAACTACAGGGTCAGTGATCAGAAGCCGAGACCCCGAACGCGGTTCACGCAATCAGTGAGACGAGAGAACGCTGGAGTCATTACCACCCGGACGACGCCTGTGTGGCTAGGCGTGGAACTCCGCGAGCGGTAATCGCACTCAGCAGCTGAGACCGACCTCAGGGTTACGCCACGTGAGGCGATCGCACACCGCCTCAGGTCGCTCAGGTTATGAGACGTCCGTGGCGAGTTCAGGTGATGCAGGAGGAGCTTGGCTATGCGGCGCTCGATTAGCCGAGGTCACGTGGCGTCGTCTCAGATGGGCAAAAATTTCGGGCAAACGTGCCGGGCGAGCGGAGGACCGGCGCGCGACGGCCGGTTGGCCAAGTTCGCCGAGTCCAGGCTTTCGATGCTTGCTCACGATCTCGGAGGCCAGGAAACATCCTCGTCGTAGAGCGCACGACACCTGGCCCTGATCGTGCGCGCCACCGCTCCCGTTGACTCCGGCATGACAGTGGAGAGGCATCCGAGCGCTTGTACACCTTCCGAAACGAACTACTCCCTTTCTCCCTTACCCTCCCGTGAAAACGCAGCTCGCGCAGATTCAGGGCGAGCCTCCCGCAGACCTAGTCCGGACCCTCCTGGTAACTGATCGGGCGCGGAAACGGACTATCCGAGAGGAAAGCCTGGTCCCAAAGTGCGTAGAAGACGAATCCGGCGCTTCCGATGGGTACTTCTCTGCGCTCTCCTTCTGAGATCTCAAGCAGTGCCATCGTGGCTTTGGGTGGTGCCTTGGCGGCCAAGTATGCCACCCACGTAACTCCATCCAGACTTGAGATGCCGCGACCCTCTTCCGAGGTAAACGAGATGCCCACCTCCCAAGCGTCGGGTCGGCGAAGATGCGAGACGTCCAACCACATCTCTCGACCATCGAGCGACAGGATGACGAGTGCCTCGGTGGCCGAGGGGTGCACACTGACGCCCACCACTCCAGCGTGCTCCCTCGGAATTCCACCGCGGGCGATGCTAACTACGGCATCTTCGGTCGTCACCTGACCCGGCATTCCCCAAAGGCTATCGCGAGCGTCCTGCCCGGACCGCTTGACGACGGACCCAGGATCCTAAGCGTAAGCGTGAATGCGTCGCCACGCCTGAAACCGCCTGACGAACCGTGGAAAGTGTAGCCGGCTGTCGCAACCTTGTGGTAGCTCGCGTGGTATCCGCCTTCCCTATTGATTACTCCGTTGGCTACTACAGTGTCCAATAAACCGGACCGTCGCTTCGAAACTAAGCTTGACGCTCCATGCAATGAAACCTTTGCGGCGATAATCAATTGACAACGTGCCCCATGAATTCGTATCTGAGTAGTTGCGGCAGTTAGGCAGGCGTCGTCGCTGCGTGCCCGATGTATCGAGACTGTTACATCAGGTTATGAGACGACTGTTGCCAGATCAGATGACGCGGGGCGCCACACGGTCAGCGGACATCACCTAAGATCAGCTCCGGTTGGCTGGCGCGGGCAAAAGTTTGGGCAAAAAGTTGTCGCCCGACGAGAGAACGCCTGGCCGCCGAGCGCGACGAGAATGCCCGCGGGTTTGGAGGGGAATCACCCAAGGTTCGAGGCCCCACGCTCTCCCAGCCCATAGCGATAGACAACCTGTCCATCAGGATCGATCGCCACCAGCGTTCCAGCGCCGAATTCGGGCTCTCCAACGTCGAGCACGAAGGTGTTGCGCTCGACTGGACCAACCACCGTGCGGTTTGGGAGGCGAAGCTCGACGCGCTCGACGCCGTCTGCAGCGAATCCCCTGATGTCCAGGAGTGCGACCTCGGGCGCGCCCTTGCTTGCTTCTCTCCGGGCGTGGAACAGGATTGGTTCGTCGGGTGAAGGAAAGATGCCACGGTGCAGCGGACAGGTGAGACTTCCGGGACGCAAGCGGCCGTCCTGGAGAACTCCGACACCGAAGCAGAGCACCCCGTCGTCGCCAGGAACCGTGTAGAAGGCCCGGCCAGTCCGATCCGCGAGGAGACGCGGGACCCGCGCTTGCTGATAGGCCGACTGCCATTCCACCGGCTCGCCGGCTGTGCTGATGCGAGATAGACCCTCGGAGCTGTCGGAGTCGCGGACGAGAGCACCGGCCGCTGCTAACGCGGCAGCGACACACGCCAGCAGAATGGCAACGCGGCGCCTTCGCGGTAGCCAGGAAACGCCGATTCGGCGGGGCCACGGCTCCGGCACAGGCCTGCCAGAATGCGACTTTCGACCGTTTTCGAGCGCAGCCGAGCGGACACGCGCACGCGCGGTCTCGGGAACGAGGGGGTTTGGCCGAAGACGTTCGAGGCGCGCTTCCAGTTCATGCGTCATCGTCAACCTCCAGGTGGTGTCGGATTTCTTCCAGCGCACGCGATAGGCGGGAGTTGACGGTGCCCTCCGGAAGGCGGAGCGTTTCGGCGATCTCGCGAGGCATGAAATCGAGCCAGTACCGGAGCGCGACGAGCAGGCGCCTCTCATCAGAGAGCGAGCGCAACGCTGCCAGAAGCGCGGGATCGTGGTCCGGGAGACCCGCCTCGCGTGACAACTCCGGCGGCTCTTGAAGGACTAGGCGCTCTTCGCGCCGTCGCATGTTCAGCGCGCCGTTGACCACAATGCGGTGAAACCAGGTTCCGAACTCGCTGCGTCCGTTGAACCTGTTCAGGGACTGAAACGCGTTGATGAACGCGTCTTGGACGACGTCCTCCGCGAGTTCAGGCCGACCGGTAAGGACAAGCGCGATGCGCCACGCTCGTGGCCAGTGGCGCTCAAACAGGACCTCAGCAGCCTCGTCGGAACCCTCGCGGAGGCGCGCAACCAGCTCGCGATCAACGGCAAGCACCATCCCTAGTTAGACACAGAACATCTCGCTTGGCTTCCCGCGCACCGCCCGTCGCGGCGGGGGACCCTAGTTCAAGGCTCCCCCGCCGGCAACGAGATTGAATGAACCTACGAGCTGGCGCGCGTCATGTTCAGCCGATAGATCTCCGATCCGTCACCGTCAAATGCGGCGAGCTGTCCGATCTCATCCCGTCGCGTGCCCACGAGAGGGATGGAGAACGAATTGGCGGCCACCGCCTGCCTTGCAATTTCCGTGCCCTTGGTTGAGTAGACAGCGAGCGACGCCACACCATCGGCAGCGAAGCCAGAGCGCGAGTCGGAACGCCTCAGCGTCCCGGAGTGGTTATGCGAGAAGGGTCGACGCGCCTGACCGGGTCGTCCCGGCAGTGATGAGCAATCGGGTCCAAGGCGCGTCCGCAGACGTAGCGCCCGAGCGTGCAGCGCCCCATCGTCCGGTGGCCACGGCGCTCCTCGAGATGCCGGGAGCACTTCTAACGCGCACACATCTTCGCGAGCTCGGACTTGAGCGGCGGGCGATAGATGCCGTCTTTCGCAGGCTCCCCATCGTCACCTTGCCGGGCTACTCACGGCCGATGATCACGTCGAGCAGTACCTCGAGCTGATCGACGAGCACACTTACCGGGACGACCGCGTCCGACCGCGCAATGCCTAGCGTCTGGGTTGAGCGGCGTGAGACAGCGGCCGGCCGCACTCGGTATGTCGTCAAGTACCGGCTCGGCGGGCGGGAAAGCGCCCATCGCTACGCGGGCTCGTTCGCGACGAGGCGTGAGGCGCTCGCAAGGCGCGGCTGGATCGCCGGCGAACTGGCCGCGATGCGCGTCCCGGACGTCTCATCGCTCCAGGTCGGGCCGACGAAATCACCAACGGTCGCGGAGGCGTGCGAGCGTTGGCGAGCCGGCCGAGTCGACGTCGCCGACGCGACACGCGTGCTGCACCGGGTCGCGCTGGGTCGCGTCCTGCCCATCCTGGGCGACCGCCGTCTCGATGAGCTAACGGTCGATGAGGTCAACGCCCTTGTCATCGAGCTCGCCCGAAAGGGACGGAAACGCGAGACGATCCGGAAATCGGTCAAGTACCTGGCCGCGGTGCTCGAGGAGCACGGCGTCGAGCCGAATCCGGCGCGCGACAAGCGCGTCCGGCTCCCCCATGCGGAGCCGGTCGAGGTCGAGCCCGCCGACCTCGGAGCACGTAGAGGCCGTTGTCCGGCTCCTACCGCCCGCCTACCGCCTTCCGCTGCTCTGGCTCGACTGGTCGGGGGCCCGGGTCGCCTCGGTCGAGACGGTAAGCGTCGGGGACTACGACGAGCTTGCGAGACGGGTGCGGCTACGGGCCTCGACGACGAAGACGCGTGCTGCGCTTTGGGTCGAACTTCCGGACGCCCTTGCCGAGGCGATCGAAGTAACTCTGCCTCCTCGGGATGACCGCGACGGCGCCGTGCCGCTCTTCGCCGGTGTGAGCGCAGATCGACTCGGGACCACGATTGCCAGGGCATGCAGGGCCGCTGGAGTGCCGCTGTTCTCGCCGCACGACCTTCGGCACCGAAGAATTTCCCTTCTCCACCGTCAGGGACGCACGTGGGCGGAGATCGGGCGGTTGGTGGGACAGCGGAAGCTCAGCGTCACGGCGGACACGTACACGCATGTTCTGTCCGATGGTCGCGAACTCGACTACGCGACGCTCCTCTCCGAAGCCGTTCGGCGGTGAGCCTCGGCACGAGACTGGTGCGAGCCAATTCCGCCGTGGGCGGAGACCTTGGGCGCGAGCCGGAAGTCGATCTAGCGCTGCGTGGCAATGCCGTCGGACGCGCACGATCCGAGCGCCCGCGAGCCCGATCCGTGCCGCTCCTAGAAGCCCTCGTCGTCGATCAGGGAGACGATGGCGAGGCGCGGTGGGAAATCCCCGGGCCTGTTCCCAGGCGTCGTGCCGCTGACGAGGGGCGGAGTCAAGCGCCCCTCCGCTACCGGTTGGTTAGCTACACGGCTGCTTCGGCGCGGAGCTGCTCGTCCAGCTTTCTCCGCGTTACGAGTAGGGCCGATCGATACGTCCTTCTCCACGAGCACTTGGCCCTCCGCCCCACGGCCGATGAGCTTGAAGGGCAGCTTGCCGGCCTCGAGTCCGCGCGGGCTGCCACATGCTTGAACGCGCCATCTGCGTCGAGCGAGAGCGCGACAGTAGAGCAGTCCATGTTCAGGAGCGTGAGCTCCTTGATCGCCGGATGTGCGATGCCGTAGACCCACTGGTTGTCCCATTCCTGCTTGGGATAGGGAGCCGAGACTTGCCGCGCTCCGGGGACCGCGTACAACGGCCCCTCCGCGAAGAGCTTATCGGGCGCCATGCAGCTAGTCCCTGTCAGTTCACCCGGCACGTCGTTTGACAGACAGCGCTCGCCGCGAACGTTCGTGTAACCGCGCATGCCCCACGTCTGTCCGTCGACTTGCGGTGATCGGAGCACCTTTTCCTGAGTACCCGGGGCTTTGCGCAGCACCTCAGCTGCCTCGGTTGGGCCGACCGCAGGTGTGTCGGTTCCGCCGCCGCCGATCGAAAGCGCGACTCCGGCAAACGCCATCGCGACGACCCCGCTGACGAGTGCGATAACGAGGATCCTTCGGTTCACCGTGCTACCTCCTGGTCGGTCAGCAGTGCTTGTATTGAGATTCGCCGTACTGAACCCAGCCGTAGCCGGCACGCTGCTGTGATGTGATGCGGTAGACGTTATTGCCGGACGCACTCGTGGCCGGAAGTATCCCCTCGGAACCCTGCTGGAACGAGTGGAACGTCTCGTTCCAAGCGTTGTCGTAACGGCGCGCGACGTAGTCGTGCGTGGAGTCCCAATAGCTCCAGTTGATCCAGTCAAAGATCAGGAACGACTCCATGTTGTCGGTGTACCAGTCATTGATCGCGTAGCTGAGGCAGCCCGCGTGTGTTGCAGAAGCTGGAGGGCTGGCAAACATCGCGAGTACGGAAAAGGTGGCTAATAGCAACCCCAGTTTGGCCCTCATCGAAGATCTCCCTTCTCCGCAGAGTTGGGAATGTTGACCACCGGGCGGCGCCATGAGACTAAGCCCGATGATTCCCAATGTCAATCGCCATTTACGACGTCACGCCTCGCGGCTGAGAAACCGCCCGGCGGCTGGGTCGTACTATCGAGCGTGGAGTTCCGGACGCTCTTGCCGAGGCGATCGAAGCAACTCTTCCTCCGCGGGATGATCGTGACGCCGCCGCGCCGCTGTTCCCCGGTGTAAGCGCAAATCGACTCAGGACCGCAATTGCCCGGGGCATGCAGTGCCGGTGTTCTCGCCGCACGACCTTCGGCCCGCAGAATCTCCCTTCTTCACCGTCAGGGGACGCACATGGGCGGCGATAGGGCGGCTCGTAGGACAGCGGAAGCTGAGCGTCACGGCGGGCACGTACACGCACGTGCTGTCGTACGGTCGCGAGCTCGACAATGCGCTCGTCTCCGAAGTCGTTCGGCGGTGAGCCCGGCACGAGACGGGTGCGAAGCCACGTTGGCCGTGGGGGCACCGGTGGGGGCACGTCACGCGCACACCGGGCATTCCCGGCACTGCTGACCCGCTCAACCAAGCCGACTCCGCATCGCTGAGCGGTGAATGATGGGCCCGCCTGGACTCGAACCAGGGACCAACCGATTATGAGTCGGCTGCTCTAACCAGCTGAGCTACGGGCCCTCGCCGGACAGGGTAACCGGCTTAGACGAGCGCCTTCTCGTAGGTCGCATAACGTCGAGTGACGTTCATGCCCGCGCGCTCGTAGAGCCGCGTCGCTCCCGTCTCGTTCTCCGAGTCGACCTCGAGCCCGACGCGCGTATGACCGCGCCGCCGGAGCGCGACAAAGCCGGACTGGAGCAGCAAGAGCCCCAGGCCGGCGCGTCGCGAGGCAGGCCGGACCGCAAGGTCAGCACCCAGCCGTACCGTTCCTCGCCGAAGCACAGGGCGGCACCCGCGATCTCACCGTTTTCCTCCGCTATCCGCCAGAGCGAGGGGTGGTAGTCGCCGCGTCCGTGACGCCACGTCAACCAGTCCTCGAGGGGGCTCGGCGTGAAGTCCCAGTGCACAGAAAAGGCTTCCTGTTGCATCGCATGGAGGGCCTCGTCGTCCTCGGCGGGCCGGTACTCCCGGATGGTGACTCCGGCCGGCGGCTCGGGCAGATGAGGCTCGTCGGCCAGATCGATCTCCATCCGCCAGTAGAACCGTACGCGCTCGTGTCCGAGCTGCTCGACCAGCATGCGGCCGCCTTCGTTGACGACGTGCACGTGGAGCCGCTCGAGGCCGTTCCCGCGAGCCCATTGCTCCGCCTCGTCGACGAAGTGCGAGCCGATCCCCAGGCCGCGGGCACCGGGATGCACGCAGGACTCGTCGGCCAGGTTCGCGACATCCCCGTATCGCGCAACCGAGGCATACCCGACGATCTCGTCGTCGCGCACCGCGAGCCACGCGTCGGTCGCGAGCCGGGGCTCGTCCATCGCCCACCACTCGCGAAGCTCGTCGCCCGTGAACTCCATCGGGTCGTCCTCCCCGAAGTCGGCGCGGTCCCTCGCGACGATCAGCGCGGCGACGCCTCCGGCGTCGTCCAGGGTCGGTCTGCGTACGACGACGTCCTCCATCGGGGTGGACCAGCGTACCCAGGAGCATCCGCCCGAGCCGTGGATAGGATGGCCGCCGATGAAGGCATTCCAGGGCGAGCAACGGCTCCGAACAGAGGGTCGGCTGTCTGTTCGGGACATCACAGACGAGGTCATCGAGGCGGTTCGCGAGAGCGGCGTCCGCGACGGGATCGTCTGCGTCTACTCACCCCACACGACCTGCTGCGTACGCGTCAACGAGTTCGAAAACGGGTTCCTGGAGGACTTCGCGTCCATGCTCAGCCGGCTCGTCCCGAGCGAGCACTACTACGCGCACGACGACTGGGACCGGCGCAAGGAGAACATCTGCGAGGAGGACATGGAGCGCGGCAACGGCCACGCCCACTGCATGTCCATGCTCCTCGGCAGCGCCGGCGAGGCCATCCCGATCCGGGACGGCGAGCTCTGCCTCGGCACCTGGCAGCGCGTGCTTTTCCTCGAGCTCGACCGCGAGCGCGACCGCCGCTGGCTCGTCCAGGTCGTCGGGAACTAGGAGGGCTTGACGCAATACCGGCTGTGTCGCCAGGCCGCGCTGCTCGCCCCCAGGACTGCGTCCTCAGTCGCGCCCGTATCTCATTCGATACGAACGCTCCCTGCGTCCTTGCCTGGGAACGAGCATCACACCCTGGCAACGAGCGCTATTCCGC
>CAWCVG010000010.1:0-15509 GCA_963798935.1 uncultured Actinomycetes bacterium | reverse complement strand
CTAGGTAGTCGCGGCGCTCTTCGAGGAACCGCTTCAAACCGAGGAACGGCAGGATGAAGGCAGCGACCACGGCGGCGGCCCAGACGATCACCGCCGCGAGAAGCCAAGTGACCGTTCCGTCGATGGTGAAGCCGTCGGAGAGGAGGTCGGTGATGATCAGGCGAGCGTCGCCAGCAGCGCCACACCGCCGAGCACGCCCGGCCCCGCCGCCCGGAGCTGAACAACGAAGAACGGCCGGAGCAGCGCGAACACAATGGTGAAGGTTGATTACCTCCGCGATGACGAACCCGCCTACGTCGAGCCATGTCGTCGAGGATGGCGGCCGAGACGATCAGCCCGACCGCACGTTCGCCGCGAGTGCCACCCTCGTGCGGACGATCAGGCGGCCACTCTAACCCGCTGCGCTACCCGGTGAACGGCGGTCGGGCGGCGCGCGCCGCGCCGCAGATCCGGATCGTGGCCTGGAGGAGCACGGCCGGACTGCCCGTACCTCGCTGGAAGGTCACTCGCACGCGAAGCCTGTACCTCCCAGGCGGGAGCGTGACGCGCGGAGTCAGTCGCCGCTGCAGCGCCCGCACGGTCAGCGCCCGCACCTGTCGGCCGTTCACGAGCACGCGGACGCGAGAGATCCGTGCGCCCTCGAGGTTGATCCGAGGAGCCCGGCCGCGAATGCACCGGGAGGGGGATTGACGGAAAGCGGCACCGGCGGCCGCTGCAGCGTCGGCATCCGGCAGCGACGGCCCCGGTGGCACAACGGGCGACGGAGGCGTAGGCGGCTGCGGAATCGGCTCCGGCGTGGGGTTGGGTGGCTCGGGT
Source organism: uncultured Actinomycetes bacterium (assembly GCA_963798935.1). Classification (GTDB taxonomy): domain Bacteria; phylum Actinomycetota; class Thermoleophilia; order Gaiellales; family Gaiellaceae; genus JACDAN01. The sequence goes on along the minus strand of CAWCVG010000010.1, from coordinate 14,693 downwards.
GGGTCGGGCGGCTTGGGGGGGACACGTGAGATCCGTATCGATACGACTGCCGTCCCTCACGGTGCTTCCGCCTGCCTCGCCCGTGACGACGGCGGTATTCGTGACGACGGACGGCCTGCAGTCCTCTGCCGCGACGGTCTTCTTCGAGCATGAGTACGTCCAGACATCGCCCGGGTCGAGAGTTCGCGGCGTGGCGTCGGCGCCGGGGGGTTGGCCTTGCCGACCAGCGCAGGCGGGTCGTCACAGTTGGGGTCCACGACTTCCACTGACGCTGCCGGAAATGGAAGGCCGCCCGGGTTCCTGACGACCAGCTGATACCGCAAGGTGTCTCCAGCCGTCGCGCTGGCAGGCCCCACCTTGTCGATCGCGATCGCGGGCGAGCCGAGTCGGACGTTGCGGAAGGTGCAAACAGCCAGCTGTCCGGACCGGAGTCTTATGTCCGCGTAGACACTGCCCGAGCGGACCCGCGTTCCCCTCGTTCCAACTTTGCACTCGACGCTTGATCGGTAGTTGGCGGCGTTCGTCCCAGCCGCGGCAACCTCCGAGACTGTGTAGACGCCGGGCCGGGCTCTCGAAGCGCGGATCGCGCCGTCCCCGGCAGCCGCGACGACGACGCGGCCGTTCACGAGCAGGTCGAAACGGCCCCGGTCGCTGCTCGGCTCGAGCTGCTTCTCGACCACCAGGGTGGCTGGGACGTAGTTTCCGAAGTCCCGGAAACGAGCGTAGGTCGTAGTGGCGGATTGGATCGGTCCCCACCCGCAGCGAAACTGGCCTCCGGGCGCGGAACCGGTGCCGCCGGGCGTGGAGTCGTTCGGGTAACTGCACGCCACGCTGGCAAGACGCGCACGACGGAGCCCCGCCTTCGTCGCAAGAGTCTCGCGGAGCCTGTACGTCCCGTCCGGCGGACGGATGTCGTTGATGACGTAATGACCTTCGGCATCCGTGATCCCGAACGGCTCGGCGGCCTCCCTAACACCGTCGTTGTCGTAATCGGCCCAGACGATCCACCCGGGAAGGCCGGGCTCGCCGGGATCGCGCCGGCCGTCCGCGTCGAGGTCGTGGAACTTGTCGCCGGAGGCCGAGCACGAGCGCGCGATGATCTTGTGAGGCGCCACGTAGTCCTGCATGTTCGACTGCTCCGACGTGGACGAGCGCGAGTGCATCCACATCGACGCGAACGCGAAGCACTCGTTGCCGAGCGCGTCCTCCAGGATCTGGCTCAGGTTCAGCGCTGCCTCACCGAACCGCTCTTCCGGCACTGTCCCTTCGTAGTAGCCCGGAAGCCGGCTGGTGATCTCCGTACCGTTGATGGCCCCTTGTAAGTCGACGTTCGGGGTCAGACCGGTCAGTCCGTCGAGGAGGCCCCCGGTCGAGCACCCCGTTGCCAGGTCGTCCGCCGTGGACCTCCAGCGCTGGAGCACCACGTCGACACCGCTGCCGTGAGGCTCATAGGAGATCAGGATGTCTCCTGTCCGCCGACACGGAATCATCGCCTGCCCGTTATTCCACAGGCGCGCGTCGTGGTTGAGCTCAAACGTGAGGAACGTCGTCGCCTCACGAAGGCTTACCGCGGAATCACGCGCGAATCCGAGATACACGAACGTGTCCGCTCGTCCTGGTCGACGGCCGCCCAGGCGTCGCGGATGTTCGCCTTGCCCGGGTTGACACCGTTCCTCTCGGTTCTGAAGTCCCACTCGCCAGGTTCGTCCTCCCTGCTGCCGCCCGTGAACGCCGTGTCCTCCTCGTTTGCGTCCGCGGTGTGCCTGACCCTTCTCGCCGCCTGCAGACCCTGCCAGTCGACGTGGAGATCAGCGTCGTCTTGGTTTCCGTCCGCGCCCTGAAAAGAGGAGTCCGGCAGCGGTTCCTGCGAGGGCGGCAACGATGCGCCGAGTGCAGGTGGAGCGAAGAGGAGCCCCGATGCGAGCACGAGCAGACCCCACCCGAGGGTCTGCCGCAGGCGAGACCCAGAGCCGCCGGAACGCGCCATTCCAGCAGCACCGTAGCTTCAGCCCTACCGAGCCGGCAAGGGACAGAGACTACGAGACGCGCACCTCGTAGACCGTCGTCGTCCCGCTGACCTCGTTCGAGACCACGAGCAGCGGCCGGAACGTCGGGCTCTGCCAGGACGGGATGAACGTGAGACCCTCCGGCCCGAGGTCGCCGGCCGCCGGGTTCGGCGCTCCCGCGATCGACACCGGCTGATTGAAGTCCCGCGGGTTGACGTAGGTCTCGAAGGCCGGCTCGTCGGGATCGGTGACGTCGTACGCCACGACGCCGCTCAGGCGCTCGAGACCGATGAACGCGTAGTTGCGTCCGAGCAGCTCGCCGACCACGACGCCTTCCGGCTCGGGCCCCTTGTTGTCGCTCCGAGTGTCGAACGAGTTGCTTTCCTCGTGGTTGGAGTTGAAGGGCGTGGTGAGCGGAGGCACCGGCGAGGCGGCAGCGGCGCGCGGGCAGGTTGCCGCGGGAGCCGCCGGGACCGGCGGCTCGAGCACGAGCGGCGGAGCCGGGGCCGGCCCGCCGGGAAACGGCGCCGCGATCCGCTCCAGCTGGTCGCCGGAGTCGAAGACCTGATCTCCCTGCTCGACCAGATAGAAAACGACCGGGCGCCGTAGACGAAGAGACGGTCGTAGATCCCGCCGGTCATCCCGAGCGTCCGGTTCACGGTCAACCGCCCCAGGTTCTGGTTCTGCCTGGCGATCGGATCGAAGGCCGGCCCGAGCGTGAGCGCCGAGACCCGCGCTTCGTCGGCGGCCCGCGAGTCGCCTTCGTTCGCACTCACCAGGTACGTCCGCCCCCGGTGGCTGAAGGACGCAAGGGCGTCGGGCTGGTACATCCCGTAGAGCCCCGGCCAGGTGCACAGGTTGATCGCGTTGTCGCGGTCGCTCGCGTCGAGAGCATTGCCGGCCGCGCCGTGGTCCTTGAATCCGAGCCCCCGCAGCGCCGTGACCTTTCCGCGGTCGACGTCGATCTCCGCGATCGCGTTCGCGTCCTGGAGCGTCACCCAGGCGCGCCTCGAGTCCTCCGAGACCGTGATGTACTCGGGCTCGAGGTCGATCGACGGAGCCTTGCCGGCTGCGATGACGATGCTCGGGTCGAGGGTCGCGCCGTCGAACGACGAGAAGTCCACCGTGGCCACCGAGACCCGCCTCGGCCACTCATGGAAGTCGATGATCGACACCGAGCCCATCGGGTCGACCGCGCCGGGCTCTCCCTCGTTCGCGACGAGGAGAAACCGGCCGTTCGGCGAGAAGGTCAGCATGTCCGGCAGAGCGCCCACCTCGATCGTCCCGAGTCGCGTTCCGCCCGGCGTGAAGAAGACGACCTTCCCGGGGTCGGTGCGCACCGGCGCCTCGACCGCGACGGCGAGGATCCCGAACTGCGTGTCCACGCTGTTCGGCGTCCCGAGGTCGGAGACGTCGAACTCGGTCAGCTTGGTCGGGGCGGCCGGGTTCCGATGTCGAGCACGTCCACGCGCTTCTGCACGGCGTTGACGACGTAGACGCGGCGCGTGAGCCAGTCGTACGCGGGTATCTCGGCGGCGCCGACGTCCCCGTTGAACAGCACGCCCGTGCCGTACGTCCCGATCGGCGTCAGGGTCAGGGCCCTCGACTGCTTCGTTCCCGACGCCGATCCGGCGAGCCAGGCTGTCAGAGCCAGTGCAGCAACAGCGGTAACCGCAAGACGCGCTCTCAAGACGATCCTCCCTCTCCGTTGATCCCCCGGGCGATCGTATGACGCGCCATTTTCCGACTGGTTCGCCAAGTGGTGTACGTCCGGTAAAGAGGCGGTTGCGGGTCCCGTGACTCCGGTGGGAATGGCGATATGTTCGGCTTCCGCATGGCCACTGCAGACGAACTCGCCGGAATCGACCTCTTCTCGTCCTTGGAGGAGTCGGACCTCCAGACGCTCGCGCAGTGGTTCAGCGAGGAGAGCAAGGGCGAGGGAGTGAAGCTGTGCGGTGAGGGCGCTTCCGGCTACTCGTTCTTCGTGCTCCAGGAGGGCAGCGCCGTGGTGACCGCCGACGGCAGGACGCTCGCCGATCTCGGCCCCGGCGACTACTTCGGCGAGATCGCGATGCTGGACGGCGGCCGGCGCAGCGCAACGGTGACGACGACGGCGCCCGCGAAGCTCCTCGTCCTGTTCGGGACCGAGTTCCGCCAGCTCCAGCAAACGCAGCCGGACATCGCCGGCCGCATCGAGCAGACGATGCGCGAGCGCCTCGCGGCAAACGGCTCAGCGCACTAGGACCCTTTAGTCCGGCCGCTTGCGGAGCTTCCGCGCGCCCAATCCCGCGCCGCCGGCGAGGATCAGCGCCGACGCGCAGGCCGCGAGAACGATCAGCGGGATCGGGATCGAGCGGGCGTCGTTCGTGTCAACGCTGAGCGCCTGCTCGATCGGCCCCTCCGCGCTTCCGCTGCTCTGCGGCCGCCGGGCGACAGTGTCGCGCAGCGCCTGGCGGATCTGATCCTCGATGTCGCTGTAGGCGCGGATGTCCTCGGGCGCTCGGTCGAGCGCCTGCTGAAGACAGGCGACGGAGAAGGGGCGGTCGATGCTGGTGTTGTCGGCCCAGTCGTCCAGAACCAGCTCCCAGCAGGGCTTCGCAGCGGACGCCGGACTAGGCTCGAGCGAGAGGGTCGCGCCGGCCGCGATCAGGAGCGCGCCCGTGAGAACCGCCAGCGGGCCCGCAGCTGAGCCCAACCTCCTACGCACCGTCGCTCCTGTTCTCTGTGTCCAAACGTAGCACCGAAGCCGTCGAAGCTGGGTAATCCGCCCGGGACCGGTCACCTGTTATCCGCAGTCGCACGGCCTGGTGAGGGTCGCTCGTCGCGCACGGAAGCTCGCTCGGGCAAGTGCCGCGAGCTCCCGCGCTCGAGCTGACTCGTTGACACTGGCGCCAAGCTGCCGGCGCCCGAGCCGAGCACGGCGCAGTGAACGAGCGGGGCCCGCGCGGGCAGAGGCGCGCGGCCCCTCGAAACACTTCGACGAGCTCTTGAGATCCGCTGTGCGGATAGGAGAATGACTGCTTCATGCGCATCCGAATCGGACCGATCACGATTCGTGCGGGTTCGCCGGGTCGCGACATCCAGGGCGTGGACACGTCGACGGCTGCGCTCGTCGGCGCGCCCGCAAGCGGGGCGCCGAAGCAGGCTGTCCTCGTCACGAGCCTGGTGGACTACGAGCGCGAGTTCGGAAGCGCCGACGACGACCTACGCCGGGCCGTCAAGCTCTTCTTCGACAACGACGGCCGGCGGGCGTACGTGCTCCGACCGCAGAGCGACGTCGCCGACGAGCTCCAGAAGCTGGACGACGTGCCGTTCGCGTTGCTCGCGCTCCCGGAGTCCGGCTCGCTCGATCCCGGTGACGCGGCAACTCTTGCCTCCGCGGCCATCGACCTGTGCGAGCGTCGTCGCGCGTTCGCCGTCCTCGACTCGCCGGCATCACTCGCTCCCGAGGACGTCGGCGCATGGGCAAGCTCGCTCGGCTCCACTCGGCACGCCGCGATCTACATGCCCCGCCTGAAGGTCCCACCGGCCGACGCGGCCGCTTCGGGAGCAGTCGCCGGCGTGTGCGCGCGGACCGACATCGAGCGCGGCGTCTGGAGGGCGCCGGCAGGCAGCGCCGCCACCGTGCGAGGCGCAGTGGACGTCACGGTCGGGCTCGCCGACTCCACGATCGCCACGCTCGCCCAGGAGGGTGTCAACGTGATCCGTCCCCTCGACGGCCGGCTCGTGGTCTGGGGCGCGCGAACGCTTGGACGACGACGGAGCCCGAGTGGAAGTACGTCAACGTCTGCCGGTTCGCGCTCTACCTCGAGCGCAGCATCGTCGAAGGAACCCGCTGGGCCGTGTTCGAGCCCAACGGCGAGAACCTCTGGCGGGAGGTCCGGCGCAGCGTGGAGACCTTCATGCTCACCCTCTTCCGGCAGGGGGCGCTGGCGGCCACGACGGCCGAAGACGCCTACTTCGTCCGCTGCGACCGAACGACGATGACCCAGGACGACATCGACAACGGCCGCCTGGTCATCGTGGTCGGTTTCGCGCCGCACCGCCCGGCCGAGTTCCTCGTCATCCGCATCAACTAGGGCGGTCGGCTACGCCAGCCCGGCTTCGGCAAGAACGCCGACGCGTCAGCGCTTCAGCGATTTTGGCGCCGGCCGGTGCCAGAGCCGCGACAGCAGGTACGTCGGGACGAGCCAGACCAGCAGGAAGCCGACGAGCGCCGTACCGGAGGCGCCGTTGAGAAGCAGCGTCAGCCCGAAGACGAGGAGCAGCAGGAAGCTGAACACGAGATAGGCGCCGGTGAAGACGGCGAGCATCGCGCCCCGAGTGACGGACTGCACGAGCGAGCGGCCACGAGCGGCGAGCTCGTCCCCGAAGACGGGCAAGTCCGAGAGAGCGCGCCGAATCTCCGCGCGCGACCGAGCCGCCAGAACACGTCCTGTGCGGTCCGAGAACTCCTCGAGCGTCAGACGGCCGCCGACGTAATGCTCCTGCAGCGCGGCAGTCGCACGTTCGCGGTCATGATCGCCGGCCAGCATGGCGCCATCGTAGCTCGCGACCGCCAAAAGCCGGATCCCGCGTTGGATCGGCGCGATTGTCGCTGCACTTCGTGCCGTCCTCGAGTCAGCCAGCAGTCACGACCTGGTTTGCGGCGACGTTCTCGCGACGGACCGTGCGGCCGTCCGGGAAACGGACGATCAGCGCCTTGACGGTCGCGGCCCGGCCAAGGCCGAAGTGCATGCGCGGGTCCTCCGAAGACAGGTAGCTGCTCCCGGCCTGCGCCTCTCGTACCAGGCGCCGCCCATCCGCGAGCTCGACCGTCACCCGCGCCCCGGGCGAGAACCGCTCGAACGCGACCTCCAGCCATCGACCCCGTGAGCCCGAGTTCCGGAGCAACGCGAGCGGTTCCGCGATCGAGTTGATCGCGACGTCCACGTCGCCGTCGTTGTCGTAGTCGGCCGCCGCGAGCCCCCGGCCGTTGACCCGCACGCCCTTCCTGCCCAGCACGCTTGCGCTGACGTCGAGGATCTTGGACTGGTTGTCCTGCAGCACCTGAACGGGCTCTCGGTCCCGGACGAGGTTGCGGATCGGGATCGCCCCGTTCGCGAGAACCACGTCCAGGTCGCCGTCGAGGTCGAGATCGGACCACACCACGCCCCAGCCGGCGAAGCGGGTGTCGAACGCCTGGGCGAAGGTGCGCCGCGCGTCGGAGAAGCCACGTGCGCGGCTGCCGAAGACACCGTGCAGCTGCCGGTGCGAGTTCGTCACGAACAGGTCGGGCCTTGCGTCACGGTTGAAGTCCGCGGACGCCACGCCCATCCCTGCCTGGCTATCGGCGACGACCTCGTTGCGCGCGCGCTCCTGCAGCCGGAAGCCGAGCGGCCCGGCGTCAGGGACGTTCTCGAGGAGGCGGTTCGGGTCGGTGTCGTTCGCGACGTAGAGGTCCAGGCGTCCGTCGCCGTTGTAGTCGGTGAAGACGACGCCGAGGCCGTGGTCGACCTGCTTGGCCTCGACGCCCGCCTGCCTCGCGACCTCGCGGAAGCGCGAGCGCCCCTTCGCGTCCGGGCCGAGGTTGAGGTAGAGCCGGTCTCGCGTGGGCAGGTAGTTGCTCGGGAAGCCGCCGGCCGCGCCCGGTACGGGGTTGTTCATGTCGGCGTAGCCCGCCACGTAGACGTCGGGGCGGCCGTCGCCGTTCACGTCGCCGACCGCGGCGCCGCTGTGCCAGCCGAACTTCGCGATGCCGGCAGCCCGGGCGCCCTCGGCGAACGTCCCGTCGCCGCGGTTCCAGAGCAGCGCGTCGTAGCCGGTTGCGGTGACGTAGAGGTCGGTGCGCCCGTCGTCGTTCAGGTCGGCGGCGACGCAGCCGTTTCCGCGCAGCGAGATGTTCGCGCCGGACCCGCGGCTGACGTCGACGAACTTGCCGCGCTCGTTGTGGAACAGCGCGCCCCGCGGAGTGCCGCCGCGCTCCCGCCACCGCGCCACGTCGACCTCGATCGAGTACGAGTTCACGACGTACAGGTCGAGCCAGCCGTCGTCGTCGTAGTCGAGCCAGCAGAGCCCGCCGCCCATGTAGGCGACCGGGTCGTTGGAGGTCTTGAAGCGGAACGCGCCATGGCGGAAGCGCAATCCGGACTCGGCCGCGACGTTCTCGAGCCGGAGTCCGGTCGCCGGCGTCGGCGCGGGCTCGACCGCCGGAGCGGCCAGCGCAGGCGGCGTCCGCCCGCGCGAGCCCACGATCTGGTACCGGCCGTCCGCGAGCGTGAGCTCGAGCTCCTGCCGGTACGGCGCGGGACGTCCGCGCGCTTGCACCGTCGGCGGCGTTCCGCGGTAGGTGACGAGCTCGACCGTGCCCTCGAGGTCGGCGACGACGAGCGGGGGCCCCTGCCCGTCGTCGCGCTCGAGCGTCACCGTCATGCGTTCGAGGTCGTACTCCGGGACGTCCACCGAGGAGCCGGCCGCGTCGATCCGCGCCCACACCGAGGCGAGCCGGGCGCCGGCCGCGCTCGCGGTCGCGCGATCCGGATCGCGCAGCAGGACGGCATCGGCCTCGTTGCCGAGGTTCGCGACGACGTCGCGCGCGATCTGCTCGGCGCTGCGCTGGTCGAGCTGCGTCGCAACCTCCTTCGAGTCGAGAATCGTGACGTCCGGGAGCTCCCGCGCCGGCACCACGCTCGCGGAGGCGTCCTCCGGCCGGGCGGGGGTGCCCGCGAGCACGACGACGCCGACGAATCCGGCCGCACCCGCGGCCGCGAAGGCCCCCAGGCGCGCCGGGGCTGAGAGGCAGGTGCATCGGGACCCGCAGGAGGATGAGCACCGGCCGGAGCGCGCAGACGAGGAAGAGCGCCCCGAGCACGGCGACCTTCGTCCAGAACTCCTCCGTCTGCGGCGCGATCAGGACGACGGCAAGCAGCCCGATCCCCACTGCGTAGGCACGGCGTCCGGCCCCGGTGCGGGGGATCGTGCGCGGGTCGGTGATCATGAAGAAGAGGAAGACGAGGATCTCCGGCGAGAAGACGAGGGCGCGCCAGAACTCCCAGCCGGTGATCGGACCGAGGTGCCAGCGTGCGGTCATCTCGTGGCCGCTCGCTGCGAGCACGCCGAGCCCGAGGGCGAATGCGACCCAGAAGCCGACGGCGATCTCGAGCAGCTTGAGCCGCGAGAGGATCGAGAGGCCGCCGACCGTGATGATCACGAGTGCGAGCGCGAGGGCCAGCGACATCGGTCCCCACCAGAAGTCGAGCGGGTCGGCCCGCTCCGGGCCGAGCAACAGGAAGCAGATGACGAGCCCGAAGTTCGACGGGTTGAAGACGTGCGAGCCCCTGAACTTGATCACGTACTTCGAGAGCAGCGAGATCGCCGCGGTGCCCGCGAAGATCCACCAGCCGTTCATGCTCCACCAGTCACCGTGCTCGGTGCCCGGCACGCGGAGGATGAAGGCGACGCCGTTTCCGGTCAGCAGCGCGCTCGCGGGCCACATGAGCACGTGCTGCGTGCGGAACGTGATCGCGATCTCGAGCACGGCGCACGTGAGCACCGAGACGAGGATCTGGGCGATCGAGAGGCTGAAGTTGAACGACGTCTGCCCCAGGACCTGGAGCGAGATGATCACGGCGGCGAGGTGAAGCCGCGGGTCGCGCAGCGTGGGCAGCAGCACGGGGTACGCGGTGCCCCGGATGCGGACCACCGGCTTGCCTACGTCGACCACGGCGGACGCGCCCATCGTGCGCATGCTAGACCTGCGCGGGCTGCGATCCTATGCAGTCCAGACGAAGGGAGAGAGCCGTGCCCCACATCGATCTGCCCGAAGGCGTTCCCGGGATCCGGAGCGCGATGATGTTCCGGCCCGAGACGGCCGCGCCCCTCGGCCAGCTCGCAGAAGTGCTGCTCCGCGGCGAAAACACGCTCACCCGAGGCGAGCGCGAGCTGATCGCCGCCTACGTCTCGAACCTGAACGAGTGCGTCTTCTGCCAGACGTCCCACAGCACGTTCGCGGCCAAGCAGCTCGACGGGGGCATGGAGCTCGTCGACCAGGTGAAGATGGATGCCGATAGCGCTCCGGTCAGCGACAAGCTGCGGGCACTGCTCAGGATCGCGGCGAAAGTCCGGGACGACGGTCGCACGGTCACATCCGAGGACGTGGAGAACGCGCGCCGCGAGGGCGCGACCGACGTCGAGATCCACGACGCGGTGCTGATCGCCGCGGCGTTCTGCATGTACAACCGCTACGTCGACGGGCTCGCCACCTGGACGCCGACCGACCCCGAGATCTACGACGAGATGGGCGACCGCATCGTCGAGCAGGGCTACCTTCGCCCGCCGGGAGTGGCCGCGCCCGCCTAGCGACTCGAAAAGCCTGCAAACCCAGTTGAACCCATCACGCGGCGGGACACGCCCTGCGTAACCTGCGGAAACGATGGACACGCTGGCCGGGATGAAGTGCGTCGCTTGCCGCAGGGATGCACCAACCGTCACCGACGAGGAGATCGCCGAGCTTCGGCCTCAGATATCCGACTGGGATCTCGTCGAGGTCGACGGGATCAAGCGACTCTCCCGAGCATTCGCGTTCGACGACTTCGCCCAGGCGCTCGAGTTCACCCAGCGCGTCGGCGAGGTCGCGGAGGACGAGGGCCACCATCCCGCGCTCCTCACCGAGTGGGGCCGGACGACCGTCAACTGGTGGACGCACAAGATCAGGGGCCTCCACCGCAACGATTTCATCATGGCGGCGAAGACCGACCGGCTCTATGACCGTGAAAGTGGCTGACAAGGGACGCCTGATCCTGGCTCTCCTGAGCGCCATGCTCGTGCTCGGCGCAGGTTGCGGCGGGAGCGACGATGAGCCGGCGAGCGCGGGCGCATCGGGCGACCTCGTCACGATTTCGAACGTCGACCAGGTCGCGCGCGCGTTCAACCAGGACGCCGGGCATCCTCGTCTCGTCCTCCTGCTGTCGCCCACCTGACACACGTGCCGTGCTGGCGCCAGTTGGGCGCAGGAGAACATCCTGAAACGCCACCCCGACGCGGATCTTCGTGTCTACGTCGGTTGGATCCCGATGCTCCCTGCCGACGCGAATCCCAAGGTCGCAGGCCTGCTGGTGGACGCACGCGCGAAGCACTACTGGGACGGTGACCGCGAGCTCGGGCGCGAGGTTGCGCGCATCCTGGCCGGCGGCAGCGCTCGCCGGCGTGGGACATCTTCCTCGTGTACGGACCGGGCGCGGCCTGGGGCGACCGTCCCGACGCCACCGGGTCCCCCGTCATCTCCGACAGCGGTGCGCTCGAGTGGGCTCTCAGCCCGTACGTCCGGAAGCGCTGAGCTGGGCGAGCGCACGGTACGGTGGAGCGGTGCCGTCCCTCGAGCGGATCAGCGAGCACGTGTACTGGCTCGCGCCCGCCCCGCCCGACCGGCCAGCACTCTGCGCCGTCGTCGGCGATCGCGCCATGCTGATGCTGGATGCCGGTTCGTCGGCCGCACACGCGCGGCTCTTTCTCGACGGCCTCCTGGCGGAAGGCGCCCGGCCGCCAAGCCACGTCGTGCTCACCCACTCGCACTGGGATCACGTCTTCGGGGCCGACGAGTTGCGTGCACCGGTCGTCGCGCACGAGCTGACAGCCCAGTCGCTGGCCGAGCTGGCCGCGACCGACTGGAGCGACGAGGCGCTCGACCGGCGCGTCGCAGCAGGTCTGGTTTCTGCCGCTCACGCCGAGAACGTCAAGGCCGAGCTGCCTTCCCCACGGGACGTCAGGGTGGCGCAGGCGGACATCGTCTTCCGGGATGGGCTGGAGGTCGAGGTCGGCGACGCGACGGTCCGGGTCCGGCACGTCGGTGATGTTCGTGGAGCCGGACGGCGTCGTGTTCCTCGGGGACGCTCCTTACCACTCGCCGGACGGCCGGCTGACGGCCGAGCGCATCTTCCCGCTCTACGCCGCGGTGCTGGGCTTCGGCGGTGAGCTCTTCGTCGAAGTATCACCACGAGGCGGTGATGACGCGCGACGAGCAGGAAGCGCTGCTCGCCAAGCTTCAGGTCGCGCGCCGCCTGGCCGCGGCCGGAGAGACCGCTCCGGCGGACACGGACGCCGATCTGGCGTTCTTCGCAGGCGCCTTCGCCGCGGGCGCGACGCACTAGGCATCTCTTCGAGGCCGCTCGCCGCGGACGAAGGTGTCGGACACCAGATCGAGGTGATCAGTTAGCCAGAACGTGGCGCTCAATGGCACGGACCAGGACCCACCGTCGCCGGCCGTGTGACGCCTGCACGTTTAGGCGCACCCTTCGTCAAGACGTACGGATGCCCGCTCCCCGAACGCGATCTGCGTCACCCGCTTCTGCGGGCTCACGTCGACTCGTAGCTCCCAGTGCGGGGCGCGTGCGCGACGCAGAAAGTAGTTGCGGCTCCCGTGCATGTACCTGTCCGGGCGCGAGCTGAGCTTCGGGTAGGCGCGCCGCAGCTGCGCAAGCGTCGATCCGATCCGGATTCCTCTACCCGTGACGGCCCCCTTCCGGAAGAAGACGGCGCCGAAGCGCCCGCGCGGCATGAAGATCGCCTCCCCCACGATCCCTCGCCGCTCGATACGCGCGGTGCCGCATGTCGGCCGCACCTCATAGTTGGGCCGCAGCGGTACGCCCCACCCATCCGACACCTCCTGGACGTTCATGCCGGGACGCGCGCCGCCAACCCCGTCCAGCGTCACACGTACAGGCGTACTGAGCCCAGCGGCCGCCGAGCCGGCGGGCACCAACGCGAACGCGAGTACGAGCGCCAGCCTCATGCACGAATCGTAGGGGCGGCCGGGACAAGCTTCGCCGCCGACACCGGAGGTCTGGGCACGCCGCCGATGCCGGCATCGGCCGGTTACGCGCTCCGATATCGCCGATCCGATCGAAGTCCTCATGGCTCCGCGCCAGCGGAGCCGGACTTCGATCGGGAGTGGAGGCGGCGGGAATCGAACCCGCGTCCGAGGTCGCACCGACAGAGCGTCTACAAGCTTAGGCTGCCCTTGAATTTCGCCCGCCGGCCGGTGGACAGCCGACCAACCGCCGGGCTAGTCATCCTTTGGATGTCGCGCCGCGGGCGATGACATTCCCTTGGCGCCGAGCCCGTTGGTTGACGCCGCTGACCGAGCCACGGGCCGAGCTCGGGGCGACGCGCTTCGCTACGGGTTAGGCAGCGACAGCGAGTGCGTGATTGTCATCCGCACTTGCGTTGGTTCCCGGTTGTTTTACGAGGCCGACCGGGGACCTCGGCTTGCAACTCTGCCGGAGAACCGACCACGTCGAAACCTGATCGCCCCCGTATGTCGTGTTCACAGTGTAGCCCGGGCGTTTGCGACCTGCCCCGTCCCGTACTACCTCCGGACGATCAGCCGACGGCAGTCGGAAAGCGAGCGCACGAAAGGGGCGGAGCGATGTTTCCGCTTGCTCGCTGCGGCAGGGACGGCGATCTCATAGGAGCGGTCTCAGGACAGACGCCTGAACCCACGAACGGACGGCAGCGTCGCCACGAAGGCGCTCGACACCGCGGCAAAGGCAGCCGCAGCGAATAGCACCTCCTTGGTGCCGAACGCCTCGGCAGCCGGTCCGGCAAGCGCGAATCCCACCGGCATCAGCGCGAACGAGCCCACGGTGTCATAGGCGCTCACGCGGGCCAGCGCTCCCGGCGTCACCCGCTGCTGGAGCGCGGTGATCCAGATCACTTCGATCAGGCCTTCGGTGATCCCGCAGAGGAATCCGGCGACGGCGATCACGGGCACGGCGGCCGGCACCCCGAGCACGAGCGCGAAGAGGGCGCAGCCGAGGCCGAACGACAGGACCGCGACGAACAGCGGCCTGGCGGGTCTGAGGCGGGACGCCGCCGCGCTTCCCGCGATCACGCCGATCCCCATCGCGGCGGCGATGAAGCCCCAGTCGGCGGCACCGTCGAGCTCGCGGTCGGCCACGACCGGACCGAGCACCATGAACGGTGTGGTCACGAAGAGCAGGAACAGCGCGGCATGCGCGGTGACCACCCAGAGCCAGGTTCGGGAGACGAACTCCCGCCAGCCCTCCCGGAGATCTGCGAGGAAGGTCGTCGGCTCAGCCGGCCGCTCGAGCGCAGGAACGCGGAGCAGGAGCAGAGCGACCGTGCTGATCCCGAACGTCGCCGCGTCGATCGCGATCGCGGCTCCCGAGCCCACGCTGGCGACCAGGACGCCCGCGACGGCCGGACCGATCGTGTACGAGCCGTTCACGGAGACCGCGAGCAGCGCGTTTGCCTGCTGGAGACGGCCTTCGCTGACGATGCTCGGCAGCAGCGCCGTCGACGCGGGCCGCCAGAACGCCTCCCCGACGCCGTAGACGCCCTGCAGCAAGAGCAGATGCCAGAGCTCCGCCGTCCCGGTGAGGAGCAGGACGGCCAGGATCGCCTGCGTGCTCCCGCGGACGAGGTCGGACGCAATCATCACGAGCTGCCGCGGAAGACGATCCGCCCAGACCCCGCCGGCGAGCAGGAAGACCACGACCGGCACCATCCGCACGGCGAGGACGAGCCCGAGGTCGGTCGCCGAGCCGGTCAGGCCGAGAACGGCGAACGAGATCGCCACCGGCAGGAGCCCGTCGCCGAGCCACGACATCGTCTGCCCGACGAAGTAGCGGCGAAACTGCCGCTCGCCGAGCACCCCGAGTCGGGACATCGGTCAAGCCTGACCGAACGAGG
>CAWCVG010000009.1:0-83558 GCA_963798935.1 uncultured Actinomycetes bacterium | reverse complement strand
GGCTCCCCGACCACCGGGCGAACTAAGCCGCCGGACTCTCGCATCCTCAGGGACATTCCCGAACTCAATGTTTAGCTCGAGGGCCGTTAGCCCAGGTGACGCGCGGTCAGGACCGCGCGCACGGTCGAAGGCCACCAACGTTGACCGCCGTGTGCGGTCGGTGTTCCGTCGGTGTTGAGGTCCGCCGCGATTCGGCGAAGGCTCTTGCCGGCGGCGCGCTCGGCGTAGAGGTGCCTCACGAGCCTTGTAACACAGTGTTACTTGGCTACTCGCGCGGGAGGAAGATCTCGCGTGCGATCACGAGCCGCTGGATCTGCGACGTGCCCTCGTAGATCTGGAACAGCTTCGCGTCGCGCATGAGCTTCTCGACCGGGTACTCCTTGATGTACCCGTACCCGCCGAAGATCTGGACGGCGTCGGTGGTCACCTTCATCGCCGTGTCGGCCGCGAACCGCTTGGCGTACGAGGACTGGAGCGTCGCCCGCTTGCCCTGGTCGAGCAGCCACGACGCCTGCCAGACGAGCAGCCGCGCGGCCTCGATCTCCGTCGCCATGTCCGCGACCAGGAAGTTGATCCCCTGGTTCATCGCGATCGGCTGCCCGAACTGCACCCGCGTCTTCGCGTACTCGACCGAGTAGTCGAACGCGGCCTGTGCGACCCCGACGGCGCCGGCTGCGGTTCCCGGGCGGGTGAAGTCGAGCGTCCTCATGGCGATCTTGAAGCCCTCGCCCTCCTCGCCGAGCCGGTTCTCGGCGGGCACCTTCACATCGCCGAACGCGATCGCGGACGTGTCGGTCGCGCGCTGACCCATCTTGTCCAGGTGCTTCTCGACGACGACGCCGTCGAGGTCGGTCGGAACCACGAACGCGGACAGGCCGCGGTGGCCCTTGCTCTTGTCCGTCGATGCGAAGACGACCAGCCAGTCGGCGTGGCCGGCGTTCGTGATGAACATCTTCGAGCCGTTGATGACGTACTCGTCGCCGTGCCGGACCGCCGTCGTCTGGATGCCCGAGACGTCCGAGCCGGCGTTCGGCTCCGTCAGGCCGAACGAGCAGAGGATCGGCGACTCGACGAGCGGCGGCAGCCAGCGCGCCTTCTGCTCGTCGCTTCCGTCGAGGGCAACCGGCGCGGAGCCGAGCGTGTTGGCGATGATCGAGACCGCGATCCCGCGCAGCCCCACGAGAGCTCCTCGCCGATCAGCATCCCGTCGAAGCCCGGCAGGCCGAGCCCGCCGTACGCCTCCGGGATGTGCGGGTTCATCAGCCCGACCTCGTGCGCCTTGGCGACGACGTCGGCCGGGTGCGTCTGATGCTCGTCGTACTCGGCGGCCTTCGGGCGGATCTCCTTCTCGGCGAACTCCCGCGCCAGCCGGCGCAGCTCGCGTTGCTCGTCGCTCAGCGCGAACGAGATCCCGGTCTGGGTCGCCATCGGTTCCTCGATTGCTGTCACTGCTGCCATCCTGATTGACTGGTCAGTCAATCTTGATTGTAGCTCCGCGCGCGACCCGTACACTCCCGCCGGCATGGACTTCGAGCTCACCGACGAGCAGCGGCTGATCCAGGACACCGTCCGCGACTTCGTCGACCGGAAAGTCCTCCCGAACGCGGTCGAGAACGACATCGAGCACAGGCTCGACATGAGCTGTCATCGAGGGAATGGCCGAGCTCGGCCTGCTCGGGATCGTGATCCCCGAGGAGTACGGCGGCGCCGGCCTCGACTTCGTCGTCCGAGGCGCTCTCGTGCGAGGAGATCGAGCGCGGCGAGGCGGCCTTCCGCACGCTGATCTCCGTCCACGTCGGCCTGAACTCGCTCTCGCTGCTCCGGTACGGCAGCGAGGAGCAGAAGCAGCGCTACCTCGTCGCCGCAGGCGCGCGGCGAGAAGCTCGCGTGCTTCGGGCTGACCGAGCCGGCGGCCGGGTCCGACGTCGCCTCGATGAAGACGACGGCGCGGCGCGAGGGCGACACCTACGTGCTCAACGGGTCGAAGAACTGGATCTCGTACGCGTCCGTCGCCGACCACCAGCTCGTCTTCGCGAAGACCGACCCCGCGGCCAAGCACAAGGGGATCTCCGCGTTCGTCGTCGAGCGCGGCTGGAACGGCGTCTCGACCCGGGACACCGAGAACAAGCTCGGCATCTGGGCCGGCTCGACCGGCGAGCTCTTCTTCGAGAACGTCGAGGTGCCGGCCGAGAACCTGCTCGGCGAGGAGGGCCAGGGGTTCGAGATCGCGATGTACGGGCTCGACCAGGGCCGCTTCACCGTCGCCGCGGGCGCCTGCGGCGTGGTGCGCGCCTGCCTCGAGCGGTCGGTCGAGTACGCGCGCGAGCGGGAGACGTTCGGCCAGCCGATCGGCAACTACCAGTTCGTCCAGGACATGATCGCCGACATGGTCCTCGGCTACGAGACCTCGAAGCTGCTCGTCATGCAGGCCGCCTGGATGAAGAACGAGGGCCGGCGCAACACGCGCGAGACCTCACTCGCGAAGTGGCACGCGACCGAGTCGGCGTTCAAGGCCGCGCACCTCGCGATCCAGGTGCACGGCGCCTACGGCTACTCGGCCGAGTACGGCATCGAGCGCTACTTCCGCAACGCCCGGGCGCCGATCATCTACGAAGGCACGACCCAGATCCACAAGATGATGCAGGCCGAGCACGCGCTCGGCTTCCGCAACCTGAACGGGCGCGACGGCGACGTCTCGCCGCTCGCCTCCTGGGCACCGGCGCTCTCAGGCGTGCACCGAGCCGCGGGCCCCGTGCCGACCGGGGCATAGGAGCCGCTCGGGCACCACCTGCCACGCGTCGGCACCTAGCCGACGGACTGGACGTCCTAGGTTCGAATCCCGCTGGGGGCATTCCGGCACGCGCTGGCCGACGAAAATCCGCATCATTGAACCAAATCGGTGCCTCGTGACGAATCGGTTTTGCGAGACGCTGCCGGACCGGTGACGGATCAAGAATCGGGGCGTGGGTCGAAGTCCGCCGGCGACGTAACGCTCGAGCCGCCCACTGCCTGACGCCGAGTCGCTCGAGGTCGACGAGTGCCTGGAAGGCCGACGAGCGGGTTGCAGCGGCGGCCTAGCAGGAATAGGCCGCCGGAAGCTACCGTGAAAACTCCCGTGATCGCTCGCGCCTGGCGAGGCTGGACGAAGCGCGAGGACGCCGACGCTTATCTCGATTACGTCGAGGAGACCGGTGGGCGCGCTTTCCGGGCGACTCCTGTCCACCGGTTTTCTTACATCCTCCGGCGTGACGTTGGCGATCTACACCGAGTTCTTAGGCCAGTATGAGCCTCTGGAGTCGCCGCGCGATCAACGCCTTCGCCGGCGAGGACGTCGCGCAGGCCGTGTTCTACCCGGCGCACGATCGCTTCCTCGTCGAACGGGAGATGTTCGTCACCCACTACGAGATCGCGGGGCCGTAACCTTTTTCTCTAGCGGCCGAGGCGTTCGGCCTCGGTACGTCCGACGCCCCCAGATGCGCGCGCAGGCCCCAGCCTTCGGGATCATCCGGCACCGCGCGACCGCCGGCGGGCGATCATCGAGGACATCGAGTACCTCGAGGGTGTCGTCCGGGCGCAGCAGGAACAGATCGACCAGCTCCTCGAGACGGTCGCCCGCTACGAGAACGACGCCCGGCCCGTCCTCGGGCGCAACCGTCGATTCGCTAGAGGAGCCTGCCGCTCTCCCGATTTGTCGGCGACGTTCGAAAACGACGAGCGCCCCCGGCTGCGTAAGCCGGGGGCGCTGCTGTGGTACGGATTGGTTGCTTTGGTGCGGGGTTGGATCAGACGGCGGGGGCCACGTACGGGGTGACCGTGACGGCCTTGCCGTTGACCTTCACGTCCGAGACGCCGCTGCCAGCGACGCTGGCGGGCCAGCGCGAGGTGGCGTGGTACACATACGTGGCCCCGGCGTACTCGGGGTTCGTGTAGGTCGTGTGCCGGGTGTAGTACACGTAGCCGTCGGCGGTCGGAGCCGCGCTCACCTTGTAGCCGGTGACCTTCTTCTGGGCGTTGACGATCGGGGTGACCTTGGTGTCGATGCCGCCCTCCCAGTAGCTCGAGACCGGGGTGCTGAACGGGCCCCAGTTCTCCGGGTTGGTGAACGAGCTGGAGAAGTACTCGTCGCTCGGGTAGTTGGCGACGATCTGCCCGTTCAGGGTGAGCCAGCCGCCCGGAACGTCGACCGGCATGCTGCCGTGGCTGGTGGTGATGAGGTTGCCGACCTTGGCGACCCCGTTGGGAGCATCGATCGCGGCGTCCCACTTGGCGTTGTTCCAGCCCATGGCGGACTGGATGTCGCCCTTGGTCACGGTGACGACGCCGTTGGCGTCGGTGGTGGCGGCGTTGGCGAACGGGGTGGCGATCAGAGCTGCGAGCGTCAGGAGAGCGGCGGCGATGATCATGAGCTTGCGCATTCATTTCCCTTCGGTTTCTGTAGGCAATCAACGTGATCGCCCGATGCAGCAAGCCTGCCTGCCTCGCCTCGCCCGCTATGACACGAAGGGGTCTATTCCTCAGGTCACCGTCGCGAGAGAGGGCGGCTCTCGCCGCCCCGCCTCGCAGCGCTTCGTGGCGCTAGGCGGCCGCTTCGACCTTCTCGGTCTTGGCCTCGATTCGGCGGTTCCGGGGCAAATTTTTTCTAGGCCCTGGCCTGGGGCGACCTCGACGAGCCACGGGGCCGCTGGCGTATCTCGCAGGCGGTCGCGAAGACCGGCCGTGCCCGCTGGGCTGACACCGCCGCCGGTCATCTTCGAGGCCGTCGTCGGCTCGGTGCCCACGCGAGGATCGCGCGGCCGGGCGATGCGTCTTTCAGGAGCTTCGCCAGCGACAGGTTCCGCACCGCGGTCGCTAGGGCCTGCACCGCCGCCGCCGTCCCCGCGTTCAGCCCGCACGACCTTCGGCACCGGCGGCATCAGCCTGCTGCACCTGGGCGGCGTGCCGTGGGCGCGGATCGGCGAGCACGTCGGCCAGCGCAACCTTGCCGTCACCGCGAACACGTACTCGCATGTGCTGATCGACGAGGCCGAACTCGACTACGCGGGGCTGCTCGGCTGATCGGGCGTCGCGGCCCGGGCGGCGGCGACGGCTTCGAGACGGGAGTTGACGCCGAGAGCCCGAAAGACACCGCGGATGTGGTTCCTGACCGTCTCGGTACTCAGCTGGAGCTCGGCAGCGATCTGCTTCGTCGAGCGGCCCTGCTCCAGGAGACGGAGTACTTCGGCTTGACGGGGGGTGAGATGAGGGAGTGGCGCTCTGGGTGTGTCATCGGGGCGTCCTTCGATCAGCCCGAAGACGCCGACCACCCGTTCACCGTTCTTGAGCGCCACCGCGCTGACCTCCACGGGCACCCGTGTCCCGGCGGCCGAGACGAGGTGGCCGGTCGCCTCTGATGCCGGGATGGTGCCGAGCATCTTCTGAGCGAATCGCTCGCGGGCGCCCCGGCGCTCCTCGGGCGCGACCAGGGAGGTGAAGTGGCGACCGCGAATGTCGCCGAGAAGCCGCTCGGCCGCCGGATTGATCCACCGGACGATTCCCGTTGTGTCGACGACGTAGCTCGGGACGCCGACGCTCTCCAGAGCCTGCTCGACGTCGCCGCCGACTTTCAGGCCAGTGGCCATCACGGAAGTGTGGCTCATTTCTCGGGCGCGTCACCCCCGAAATCGCGTGATACGTGCGAGCCGGTTCCGGACGGGTGACGGATCAGAACGACCGGCCCACCCAAAACCCCTGCTCAGGGCGTTTAGTTCGAATCCCGCTGGGGGCACTTGCACCCGCGCAGACGATGCGGGAAGCGCATGGTTGAGCCATGCGAGACGTGCGAGATAGGCGGGATGCGCGAGAAGTTGCTCCTACCCATGCTCCTACCGAGATCAGGGCAGGAGATCGACAAGACCTTCGGCCACCTGAGTAGCGTGGATCAAATAGGCCAGAACACACTCGCCTGCGCCAGTGTTCAGGAATGTCCCCTGAGCGCCGACGCTTGACCGCGGCTACGGAGCCGGCGACACGCTGATCTGCACCGTGTGCCCGTGCGGGGCAAACACGTTGTCTCCGTCGTCGAGGATGCCGGTGACGATCTCGAAGAGGAGCGTCTCATCCCTGTTCTCAGTTGTTACCCGACGCTGCCTGACGTACGTCGCGATCTCGGCAAAACTGCCCACGAGCGCGAAGACCGCCGCACGGATCTCCCCGACCCGCCACCCCTGCCCCGTCCAGGAAAGGCGGACATCGAACGATCCGTCAGCAGACAACCGAGCGTCCTCGACCTCAAGCAGCAGCGTCCGGCATGCCCGCTCGATATGAGGGAGGAGATGAACTCCGGGTTCTTCGGCCACCCAACTCGGGCTCCGCATCGCGTCGACCAACTCGAAGACGCCGGCCACAAACCCGGTCGCATCAGCGACGCCTTCGCCGCGCTCGTCCCCATCCCAACGCAGGCCGACCATTCGGAGAATGATCGCAGAGCCCGACGCTCGCCTGGGCCAGCGTGCTCTCGCCTGACATCGCTCGGAGGGCCTGCCGCGCTGAGTAGCGTGGATCAGGGGGCTGTGCCATCGCATCCGTAGGAAGCGCCGCTCTTGACCGTCGATCTCAACGGGTTCCGTTCGTCGTAAGGGTGAATCTAAAGCTGAAAGGGAGGTTCGGACATGATCACGGGAGTCCATGCAGTGATCTTCTCGACGGATGCGGAGCAGGATCGCGCGTTCTTCCGAGACGTGCTCGAGCTGCCGTTTGTCGACGCCGGCGAGTCTATCTTCCCCCCCCCCCAGGGGTGGCTGATCTTCGCTCTGCCGCCTGCTGAGCTGGCAGCCCATCCGGCGGACGAGGACGGCCGGCACGAGCTCTACCTCATGTGTGACGACGTCCATGCGACCGTCGCTGAGCTGCAGGCCAAAGGCGTCGACATCGGCCGGCCTGTCAGCGATGAGGGGTTCGGCCTCATGACGGCGATCCGGCTGCCGAGCGGCGGCGAGCTCGGACTGTACGAGCCGCGGCACCCCACACCGCTCTCCGTCGGCGCGTCGACGTCATGACACCTGATTGGGCGCGCCGGTACTGGTCGTCGAGGACCTGCCCAAGCGGCCACTAGCGACGCCGACTAATCGAGCTCTTCCTCGATCCCGTCCGGAAGGGACAGCCACGGATACCGTCGCGACCCGTAGACGGAGACGGTCGGCTGCGGGAACGAGGGATCGGCGAACGCGCCGATCGGGACCGCGATCGAGTCCGTCCAGCCCTCGTGCTCGGTCGTCCAGAAGACCGTCGCGCCGCAGTCCGGGCAGAAGCGAAACGTGCCCTTCCCGCCGGGTCCGAGATGCGGACGTACTCCGTGTACCGTCCGGTGACGTCGACCCGATCCTTCGGCCATCGCGCCTGCATCCCGAACGCGCTGCCGGTCCGACGCTGGCAGGCGAGGCAGTGACACATCGAGATCCGCACGGGATCGCCCTCCGTCGTTACCCGGAGCTGACCGCAGCTGCAACCGGCCTCGCGTCGCTGCACGCACCGATCTTACGAGACGGGCGCAGCCTAGCGTTTGCACTCGTGTGCAAACCTGGTGGCATGGACATGAACGAACGCATCCGTTTGCGCGGGAGGCAACGACGAGCCCGCGCGCCAGAGCCGCAGCCGGAGCCGGACGCCGATCTGCAGTAGCCCAGCAACGTCGGTGTCGCTCATCCTGCCGCATGATCGCCTTGGCCGCGCGGCGAAAGTGTTGTCCAGTCGACGCCTCTGCGTCGCCTGGGGCACCGCGGTTCGTCGCGTCAGACGGCGAATGGTCGCGCCGGAGGACCCAACACTGAGCCCCTCGGGTAATGAAGGGGGCCGGGGCGGAATGCCATAGCACTTGCCGCCGATCCGGCCCCCTTCTTCGAGCCTATGACGAACCGAAGCTAGGCGCTAGTGGCCCTTTCGCCCAGGCGAGTTGGCACGGAGAATCGACTTCACTGCCGACCGCCGCCGCCCTGCTTCGTTGCCGCGCCTGCGCGGAAGCCGAAGTAGTAGCCGTCACAGCGAAGCTGCTTGCACCGCCCGACGCAAAACGACTGATCACGGACGCGTTGGTGCACGCCGGCCGGTTGTTGATGGTCGCGGCCACGAAGTTGAGAGCGCCAAAGCAGGATGTGGGACCCACGATCCCGCCGTTGGTGCCCGTGAAGCCCGTCATGCCGGTGACGGCCCAGCGAGTCGGATCGACGCTGCCCAGATTGGCGATTGATCCGCTCGGCCGCGCGACGGTCACAGTGCAGCCGGGACTTCCCGGCACTGCCAGGGTCTGAGTGCCTCCGGGCCAGTGGTACAACCCGGAAACGACCGATGCCGTGATGGTGAACGTGATCGTGCTGCTCGCCGGACACGCCGGCGCGACGCTGATTGGCGTGCAGATGAGTTCACCGGCTGTATCGACTCCCCTCACGACTTGGCCGCCCGGGCAGGACTTCCCCCTGAGGTCGGTTCCCGGTGTCCCAGGGATACCCTGCGGCCCAGCCGGCCCGCGGCCTGCGGCCCGGTGGCGCCGGTGGCGCCCTGCGGCCCAGCCGGCCCCTGCGGCCCGGTGGCGCCAGCGGGTCCCTGCGGCCCCTGCGGGCCTGGCGGCCCCTGCGGCCCTGTTGGCCCCTGTGGTCCGGTCTGGCTCCAGCTGATCGCGACCTCCGACGGCCGGCAACTGTCGCCGGCGCTGGGGTCGATAACACGCAAGTTGCCGACGTTCTTCTGGTAGCAACCGTGGATCACCCCGCCGCCGCCGATCTCGGCAACGGCAAAGGTGACGCCGCCGGCGATCGCCACGACCGCGACACCGGTGAATGCCAGCACAACGCGGCTAAAACGCCTGCGCATGCTCGCCCTCCTCTCCTTCGTTCCTGGTGCCCTTGACCGCAGACACCCGCAGAATTTCGAGGGCCTATCGAGACCAGGCTAGAACAGTTCGGCAGTCGTGTCTAGGTCACGGTCAGGCTGTTTCGACCACTAGCACCGGGTCTTCGTCCGGCTCCTTGCCGGGTCGGGAAACAGCGGCAGGTTCGAGCTCTTTGCGGCGATCGGCGTACGCGTCCGTCGCCGACCATCAGCTCGTGTTCGCGAAGACCGACCCGGCGGCCAAGCACAAGGGGATCTCGGCGTTCGTCGTCGAGCGCGGCTGGAACGGCGTCTCGACCCGGGACACCGAGCACAAGCTCGGCATGGATGAAGAACGAGGGCCGGCGGAACACGCGCGAGACCTCACTCGCGAAGTGGCACGCGACCGAGTCGGCGTTCAAGGCCGCCCACCTCGCGATCCAGGTGCACGGCGCCTACGGCTACTCGGCCGAGTACGGCATCGAGCGCTACTTCCGCAACGCCCGGGCGCCGATCATCTACGAAGGCACCACCCAGATCCACAAGATGATGCAAGCCGAGCACGCGCTCGGCTTCCGCAAGCTGAACGGCCGCGACGGCGACGTCTCGCCGCTCGCCTCCTGGGCACCGGCGCTCTCGGGCGTGCACCGAGCCGCGGGCCCCGTGCCGACCGGGGCGTAGCCCTCGAAATACGCCCTTCGGTCAATAGGCGGGGCGAATGGGCGTTGTTAGCGTCGCCGAATGCAAGAGGCACTCACGAGGATCCCGCCGAGCATCACGCAGCGCCAGCTGCAGGTCATCGAGCTGATCGCCGCGGGGTGCTCGAACGAGGAGGTCGGCGAGCGGCTGGGCATCTCACCGCGAACGGCCAAGGCACATTGCGATGTGCTTCGGCAGAAGCTCGGCGTCGCCCGGCGTCGGCAGATCCCGGTCGCTTACCGGCTCCTCACCGGGGAAGACCCACTTTCCCGAAGCCTCGGGCCGGTCTCCATCGGCTCGGGGGACTGACGGCACCGCGCCTGCGTCCCGGGACGCAGGCGCGGACCCCATTTCGGACAGTCGCAATCGCCCCACGAGCCGTTTAGCCTCTTGCCACCCATGGCCTTAGAGGCGGTTGCAACCAGGCGTCGGATTATCCCGCGCCCGCGACTGACGAACCTGCTGGATGAGAGCCCGGCTCGCATCAAGCTGCTCGTAGCGCCAGCGGGCTACGGCAAGACCACGCTCGCCCAGCAGTGGCTGGAAGTTCCCGCGCGCCGCGACGTGTGGTACCGCGGCAGCCCTGCCTCCGCAGACGTGGCTGCCCTGGCGGCGGGAATCGCGATCGCAGCGGCAGAGATCCTTCCGGATGCTGGCAAGCGCATGCGTCAGCGAATCCGAACGGTCGGCCACCCGGAGGAAGATGTGGACGTCCTGGCGGAATTATTCGCGGAGGACGTCCAGGAGTGGCCGAGTGACGCCTGGTTAGGGATCGACGACTATCACTTCGCGATGGACTCCGCAGCGTCCGAGCGACTGGTCGAGTTGCTGACGAACGAGACGCCGATCCAGATGGTCTTGACGACGCGGAACCGGCCGAGCTGGGCCTCGGCGCGGCGGATTCTCTACGGCGAGATCCAGGAACTGAACTATCGCCTGCTTGCGATGGATGATGAGGAGGCCACGGCAGTCCTTGGGCCGAGGACGGCAGCGGTAGACGAACTCCTCGCAAGCGCACGCGGCTGGCCGGCGATCATCGGACTTGCAGCACTCACGGGTGACCCAGCGTCGGGGCGCTACACCCTTCCTTCCTTAGGGGAGTACTTTTCGGAGGAGCTCCTTCTCCGGCTAGCCCCCATCGAGCTCCAAGCCATCCGAGCTTTGGCCCTTCCGACAACTCTGACGCCCAGGGTCGCTGAGGTTCTCCTAGGAAATAGCGCAAGACAAACGCTTGAGCTCGCGCTTGGTCTCGGGATCCTGTCACCCAGCGCGTCGGATATGTACATCGTTCATCCGCTCGTCCGCGAGCACCTGAATCAGGGTTCACACTATGTCGACCCGGGCTACGCAAACCTGGTTGCACGGCTCATCGACTTCTGCCTAGAGGATGGCGCGTGGGACGACGCGATCGAGCTCGCAAAGGCGCATGATGCGGCCTCGATCCCACGGATCCTCGTGGCCGCGCTTGACGCGCTCTTGAGCGAAGGAAGACTCGTCACACTCGAGCGGTGGCTCCATCAGGCCCTTGAACTCCAAATTCATGACGCGAGACTGGATCTCGCCGAGGCCGAGCTTGCGTTTCGACTTAACGATCACGCACGTGCGGAACATCTCGCAGTCGAAGCTTCCAAGCAACTCGACGATTCTGCCCTCGTAGGGCGCTCCCTCGTGCGCGCTGGTTACGCGGCAATTTTGTCCGGTCACGAGGGTCGTGGCCTCGGTCACTTTCGACGAGCAAGGCGTCTCGGCCTCGATCTGGCGAGCCGGCGAGAGGCCCTTTTGGGCGAGCATTACGCCGCTTCGGAACTCGATGATCCTTCCGCGTCCGACATCGTCGCTGAGGCAGTCATACTCGATGATCTCAGCCCGGAAGGGAAGCTCCGCCTTGAGGCGATGCGCTTGATGGAGTCCTTTCGCCGCGGCGGCGTGGTCGAAACGGTAACGGAAGCAGCGTCTCGAACGCACCTTGTTGATCGGGTGCGAGACCCGCTTGCTGCAACCGCCTTTCTTCATGCACTCGCGACTGGCCACAACCTAATAGGACGATATGACGAGGCTCTTGAAATCGCCGAACGCCTCTTGGACGCTGCGGCTCGTTTTCGCCTTGCGTTACCAATCCCCCACGGATTGCTCGACACGGCGATCGCACGGCTTGGTCTTCGGCAGTACGATGCAGCGCTTCGGACGATCAACCAGGTGCAGGAATGCACTCCTAGGAGCGATCACCATCTTGAGGCGCTCGCGACGGTGGCACGGGCTCGCATCTTCCTGTGCCAACGAAACGTCCCTGCCGCCGTGGCCCTGCTTAAATCGCTTAGATGGCTCCAACCTGAGTCCTCCAAGCCGCGCCGAGGTCGAGGCTTGGCGTGGCTACGCCTTCGCAGCCGAAGACGACATGGATACTGCCGCGCGCCTAGCTCTCTCGGCGAAAGACGGGAGCGGTGCCACGATTGAGGCTCAAGTACTCATTGCGGCTATTGGGGCCCTGTGCTCGCCTGAGGGCTCAGCGAGTCGAGGTACCCTCGCAGCACGGCTTTGGAGCGTTGTCCAGACGACTGGAGACGTCGATACGTTCGTCTCGATCTACCGCTCGGCCCCTTCGATCCTCACTGACGTCGGATCAGATGGTAGAGAAGCGGAAGTGCTGAGCCTGCTCAGTCGACTCGATGATCACGCGTTTGCGAGAAAAGCCGGCCTCATTGACGAGGCCTCTCCATTCCTAACGCCGCGCGAGAGTGAGGTCGCTGAGCTTCTTGTTAGAGGCTTAACGAATCGAGAAATTGCAGCGCTCTTGTTCATTACACAATCTACTGTGAAGGTTCACATCCGGCATGTCTATGAGAAGCTCGGCGTTAAGAATAGAGCGACAGCAATTGCCAGACTAAGCTAGGCCGCACGAATGTTCGCCTCAGGCTCGTTGTGTCCCAGACACTTCGCGCGCAAATGCTACTCCGAGGCTATTGCGGTAGTCATTTGGGGCTTCCCCCGACAAGTATTGCCTCGAAGGCAGCGCCAGCTCGCGTATCAAGAGCCTATCTTGACTGCTTTGGATCAATCGCATTCGAGCGATGTGCTAGGCATTGCATCGCGATATGGGCATCGACCGCCATTGCATTGCATGCGATTGCAGGCAGGACCGGACGGTGATTTCAATGTTCGAGGTAATCCGAACGGCTGTCGCTCCGCCATGATCGCAATGCCAACTAGACGCCGACTTTCCGCGAGCGGTCCCTCGGGCGTATGCCCGACAGCAGCAAGATCGCAAAATGAGGAGAGACGCCCGTGCGCCAAGGCCCGCGGCGTAAGCCAGTAGGCCGATCTCCTGAAGTGGTGCGGGCACGAGCTGCCGTCGAACTCAGGGGCCTTCAAAGAGCCCAAGGCTTTAAGCTTGACCTGCCTCGTTAGTTTTCCAATTGGGCTGCTCGAGCTGTTGCATCGCAACTCCATTACCGCTCGCGGGGTCAGGCTCGCCGTCGCTGTGCTTGGTGGTCGGCTCGAAGCCTGGTAGCTGGCCGCTCGCGGAGTCTCCGTTTTCCACACGCGGGCGCCTCCCTGTTGAGGGATCTGTCCACAGGGTGGGGAAAAGAGGGGCGGAGACTCCGGAGAACCGATCGCGCTGGCGCCTGACTAGGCGATCAGGCCGCGCCGGAAACCGACGGCGACCGCATGCGCGCGAGAGCGTGCCTGGAGCTTGGCGAGCAGGTGCCGCACGTGGGACTTCACGGTCTCTTCCGACAGGAAGAGGCGGTGGCCGATCTCACGGTTGACGAGACCCTCGGAGATCAGCTGGAGGACTTGGAGCTCCCGGGCGGTCGGCTCCTGCTCGAGCTTCTTGAGGGGAGCCGTGAACGGGATGACCTCACCCGCACCGCTCGCGGTCCGTCGCTGGGCGACGGCCTCGAAGCGCCGCGAGTGGTCCATGTACCGATTGAGGATCCGTTTCCTCTCCGCAGCGTCCACGATCCAGGTATCGGCGGCCTGTGGACAAAGGTCCCTCCCCCTTTTGAGGGATGGCCCCGTGTGCGGCTACGGCCGATCCGGCCAGGGGTACCAGATGATGTGGACGATCAGGACGGCGAAGAGGCCGAGCAGGACCATCGTCAGGAGCGGCCTTCGGGCCTGCAGGTAGACCACGGTCCGGGCGAACCCCGGCCGGGGACGAACCTGAGTCTCCTTTCCACGGTTGGGCAGCGCGGATGCTCGTGAACCGGCATCGTGGGCACCATGACCGCAAGAGAGGTCGCCACTGAGATTCGCGCTCGTCGCGATCGGCCTCGTGGGGCCTACGGCGGGGATGCGTCCTACGCGCCCAGGTGGTTCGTGCCGCTTACGCTCGCGCACCTCCTCGCGGCCGCCCTCGTCGGCAGATGGTGGGTGCTGCTGCTTCCTCCGGCGATCATCCTTCTCAGCATTCCAGTGCCGACACCGGCTGGGGCGGATTCGACGACGTTCGGCTACGTCCTCATCTACGAGATCGTCATCGGCCTACCCATCACGGCAGCGGGCGTTTTGATCGGTCGGATGAGCCGCGGCCGCGGAGCACTCCTCGACCGCGACCCTTGGCGCTAGGAGAGATGGTCGGAGCTGGACGACCGGCGGCGCGCCCGTGGCCTAGGGATGCTCGCCGGACGAATCAGGGAGGCCCACGACATCGACGCCAAGCGCAGAGGCGACCCGCGCGACCGGCGGATCGGAGGTCGCGATCGATTCTCCGTCCGTGACGGCATGCGCCAGCAGAAAGCAATCCGCCATCGAGAGCGGCGACTCCGTTCGGTGGTAGTGCGCCGTCCGAATCTCCGCAGCAAGCCACGCCTGAGGCCGGTCTGATACCGCCGTAGCCAGCACGTTCCCGAGGAGCAGGGGCTCGATCGCTGCTCGAACGCCGTCGGCGGCGATCCCGTGGACGCGCTGCGTTACGTCGATCGCCTCGGCGAGATTGACGATGACAACCCGCGCCCCGCCGGCGCGCAGGAGACCCTCGACCTCCTCGGCAGCGGGCTCGTCGACCGCGAGCGCCACCAGTGCGTATGCGTCGAGAAGCGTCAACGCCGGCGTTCGGCGGCTGCTTCGTCTTCTCTGGCTGTCTCCCGGAGTACTCCGGTGGAGACACCTTCCTTGAGGGCTCCGCGGGCCGCGGCGATCGGATCATCGGGTAGCGGCCGGACGACGACGTGGTCACCAAGATCCTCGACGGCAACCACTTTCGTTCCCCATCTACTACGGACGCTCGCCGGTAGTGAGATCTGACCGCCCGTAGTGATCTTACGCAGTTTCATGCGTCGGATCGTACTACATTGAACGCGACTCGTCTAAACGACGGGCGGCGCCTCCACCGGGGCCGGGAGCGGGTCGGCCATGACGACCTCGCGCTCCTGCGGCTGGATGCGGCCGGCCTTGATGTCCTCCGCCCAGTGGCAGGCGACGACGTGGCCGTCCGACAGCTTGCGCAGCGGCGGCGCTTCCTCGGTGCAGCGTGTCGGCTGGATGAACGGGCAGCGCGTGTGGAAGCGGCAGGCGTGCGGCGGGTTCGCGGGGCTCGGCAGGTCGCCGGGGAGCAGGATCGCCTCGCGCTTGGCCTCGACCTCCGGATCCGGGATCGGCACCGCCGAGAGCAGCGAGATCGTGTACGGGTGGAGCGGGTTGTCGTAGAGCTCCTCCGCCGGCGAGATCTCGACGATCGTGCCGAGGTACATGACCGCGATCCGGTCGGAGATGTGCCGCACCACCGCCAGGTCGTGGGCGATGAAGAGGTAGGTGAGCTCGAACTCGCGCTGCATGTTCTCGAGCAGGTTGATGATCTGCGCCTGGATCGAGACGTCGAGCGCGGAGACCGGCTCGTCGGCGACGATGAAGTCCGGGTTGACGGCGAGCGCGCGGGCCACTCCGATCCGCTGGCGCTGACCGCCGGAGAACTCGTGCGGGTACCGGCTCGCGGCGTCCGCGGGAAGCCCGACGGTCGTGAGCAGCTCGCGCACCCTCCTCGCCGACCCGCGCCGGCCGCCCAGCCCGTGCACGCGCATCGGCTCGCTGATCATCCTTCCGACCGAGTGGCGCGGGTTCAGGGACGCGTACGGGTCCTGGAAGACCATCTGCATCTTCCGCCTCAGCGGCCGCAGCTCGGACTCGCCCAGCTCGGTGATGTCCTGGCCGTCGAAGACGATCCGGCCGCCCGTCGGCTCGTAGAGGCGGATGATCGCGCGGCCGACCGTGGACTTGCCGCAGCCGGACTCGCCGACCAGGCCGAGCGTCTCGCCCCGCTGGATCTCGAGCGAGACCCCGTCGACGGCCTTGATGTCGCCGACATGGCGGTCGAGGAAGACGCCGCTCTTGATCGGGAACCAGACCTTCAGGTCGTCGAGCGAGAGCAAGCGAGCCGTTCTGGCTCATCGCGCGACCAGCGCCTGGCGCGACTGCTGCCACTCCTCCTCGGGCACCGGGTTGAAGCAGGCGACCTTGTGGCCCGGCTCGACCTGCTCGAGCGGCGGGACCTCCTGGCGCGACTGCTCGACCTCGTACCGGCAGCGCGGCGCGAACGGGCAGGCATTCGGCGGGAAGAGCATGTCTCGCGGTGCGCCCTCGATCGGCTGAAGCGCGGTCTTCCGCGCCGCGTCCAGCCGCGGGACGCTCTGCAGCAGCCCCAGCGTGTACGGGTGTCGCGGCTTGGCGAAAACCTGCCGCGCCGAGCCGGTCTCCACGAACATTCCGGCGTACATCACGTTCACGCGCTCGCACATGCCGGCGACGACGCCGAGGTCGTGCGTGATCAGGATCAGGGCGGTGTCGCGCTCGGCGACCAGCTCGCGGAGCAGGCCGAGGATCTGCGCCTGGATCGTCACGTCGAGCGCGGTCGTGGGCTCGTCGGCGATCAGCACCTTCGGCTCGCAGGCGAGCGCCATCGCGATCATCGCCCGCTGGCGCATCCCGCCCGAGAACTGGTGCGGATAGTCCTTCAGGCGCATCTTCGCGCTGGGGATCCCGACGCGGTCGAGCAGCTCGGCGGCCCGCTTGTGGACCTCGTCCTTGTCCAGGTCGAAGTGGGTCTCGAGCGCCTCGCGGAGCTGGCGGCCGATGGTGAGCACCGGATTCAGGCTCGTCATCGGGTCCTGGAAGATCATGGCGATCTCCTTGCCCCGGATCGTCCGCAGCTCGTCGTCCGAGAGGCCGACGAGGTCGCGGCCCTGGTAGCGGACAGAGCCGGCGGTGACGCGGCCGGCGCGCGGGAGGATCCCGAGGATCGCGAGCGAGGTCACGCTCTTCCCGCAGCCGGACTCGCCGACGATCCCGAGCGTCTCGCCCGGCGCGACGTCGAACGAGATGCCGTTGACGGCGTGGATGATCCCGCGCGAGGTCCAGAAGCGGACCTCGAGATCCTCCACCGAGAGCAGCGGCTCGTTCACGCCCTCCCCCTGAACCTGGGGTCGAGGGCCTCGCGAAGCCCGTCGCCGATCAGGTTGAAGCCGAGCACCGAGATCACGATCGCGAGACCCGGGATGAGCGCGAGGTGCGGCGCGGACTGCAGGTAGCGCGTCGTGTCGGTCAGCATCGTCCCCCACTCCGGCGTGGACGGATCCTGCGGGCCGAGACCGAGGAAGCCGAGGCCGGCCACGTCGATGATCGCGGTCGCCAGGGCCAGAGTCCCCTGGACGATCACGGGCGACATCGCGTTCGGGAGGATGTGGGCCGAGAGGATCGACCGTCCCTTCACGCCGACCGAGCGCGCGGCGAGCACGTAGTCGGCTTCGCGCGCCGCCAGGATCGAGCCGCGAAGGAGCCGGGCGAAGATCGGGATCTGCGTCACCCCGACGGCGACCATGATCTGCCAGAGCCCCTGCCCGAGGATCGCGACCAGCCCGATCGCGAGGAGCAGCCCCGGAATCGAGAGCATGATGTCGGCGCCGCGCATGATCACCGAGTCCACCCAGCCGCCGAAGTAGCCGGCCAGTGCGCCGAAGAACGCGCCGAAACTGAGGCCGACGGCCGTGGCGACGAGCCCGATCAGCAGCGAGTAGCGCGCGCCGTAGACGACGCGCGAGAACACGTCGCGACCCTGTTGGTCGAGCCCGAACGGATACTCAGCCGACGGCCCTGGGCAGCAGACTCCTTCGAGGCGATTCAGGTCGCCGACCTGTGGATCCTCCGGCGCCACCCACGGCGCGAAGATGGCCACGAAAAGGAAGATCCCGACGATCACGAAGCCGACGATCGCGCCGGGGTTGTGCCGGAGGCGGCGCCACGCCTCGTTCCAGAGGCCGCTCGGCGCGTCGAGCTCAAGCCCTCGTGCTTCGGCTTCAGCGACGCTCACGAGACTCGGATCCTCGGGTTGATGAGCGCGTACGAGATGTCCACCGCCAGGTTCACGAGCACGAAGACGAGCGAGACGAAGAGGATCCCGCCCTGCAGGACCGGGTAGTCGCGCTGGCGGATCGCCTCGACGAGCCAGCTGCCCATGCCCGGGAAGGCGAACACGGTCTCGGTCAGCACGGCGCCGGAGAGCAAGAGGCCGGCCTGGAGACCGATGATCGTCATGATCGGGAGCAACGCGTTCCGGAAGATGTGCCGCGTGTCCACGACGCGCGGCGAGAGTCCCTTGGCCCGCGCCGTCCGCACGTAGTCCTCGTTCTGGACGTCGAGCACGGCGGCGCGGGTGATCCGCGCGATGATCGCGAGCGGGATCGAGCCGAGCGCGATGGCCGGCAGGATCAGGTGCTTGATCACGTCCCAGAAGGCGACGAGGTCACCGGCCAGCAGCGCATCGATCGTGTAGAAGCCCGTCGGGTGCTCGATGTCGATCAGGACGTCGATCCGTCCCACGGTTGGTAACCATCCGAGCTCGACCGCGAAGACGTACTTCAGCAGGATCGCGAGGAAGAAGACCGGGATCGAGATCCCGAGCAGGGATAAGACCAGGCTCGAGTGGTCGATCCAGGTGCCGTAGCGCTTGGCGGCGACGAACCCGAGCGGGATGCCGAACGTGACGGCGAAGAGGAGCGCGGCGATCGTGAGCTCGATCGTGGCCGGGAAGCGCTCGCGGAGCTCGGAGGTCACCGGCCGCCGCGACCTGATCGTCGTCCCGAGGTCGCCGGTCGCGACCGTCTTCAGGTACTCCCAGTACTGGATGTGAATCGGCTCGTCGAGGCCGTACTGCTCCTCGATCTGCGCGATCGTCTCCGGCGTCGCCCGCTCACCGAGCAGCGACTCGGCCGGCCCGGCCGGCAGGGCCCTGATCCACAGGAAGACCAGGATCGAGAGCCCGAGCAGGATCGGGACGAGCAGGATCAGCCGGCGGACGATGAAGCGGGCCACGCTTCAGCTCCCCCGCCGGCTGCCTGCTAGGTACTTCTCGTTACTCGCTCCCCCCGCCGATCGTGACGGTGTTGAAGAGCTCGTTCGTCGTCGGGCTCGGCACGAAGCCCTCGACGTCCGACCGGAAGGCCAGCGCGGGCTTCGTGTGCGCGTACGGGACGGCGGGCAGCTGCTCCATGATCAGCTGGTTCGCCTCCTTGTACATGTCGATCCGCGCCTGGCGGTCGGCCTCGATCTCCGCGTCGTCCAGCATCTTGAACAGCTCGGGGTTGCGGAAGCCGAACTGCGGGTTGAAGTCCTGGAAGAACGTCCCGATGAAGTTGTCCGCGTCGGCGAAGTCGCCCGTCCACCCGATCAGGTGCAGGGCGCCGGCGTTGCCCTCGTCCACGCGCCCGAGGTAGTCCGGATCCCACGGAGCCGTCTTGGGGACGACCTTGAAGCCGGACTTGTTCAGGCTGGCCGCCATTGCCTCGAAGTTGTTCTTCGGGTTCGGCATGTACGGCCGGGAGACGTCGCTCGGGTACCAGAACTCGATCTGAAGCGGCTGCTGCACGCCCGCTTCCTGCAGGAGCTGCTTCGCCCGCTCCGGGTCGTAGGGGTACTCCTCGACCGTGTCGGCGTAGCCCTCGACCTCTGGCGGCATCATCTGCTTCGCCACGACGCCGCGGCCGCCGTAGAAGTTGTCCACGACCGCCTGCCGGTCGAGCCCGTGGGCGACGGCCTGCCTGACCTTGAGGTTGTCCATCGGCTTCTGCGACTGGTCGATCCCGACGTAGGCGACGTTGAACGCCGGCCGGTCGAGGATCTTCAGGTTCTCGTCACCCTCGATCGTCGGGATGTCCTGCGGCTCGACGAGGTCGTAGCCCTGGATCTCGTCGTTCTGGAGCGCCTGGAGCCGCGCAGCGTTGTCGGCGATCGGCCGGATGATCAGCTCGTCGAGCTTCGCCTTCTCGCCCCAGTAGTCCTCGTACCGCTTGAGAACGATGCGGTCCTCACGAGTCCAGGAGACGAACTCGAACGGGCCGGTGCCGATCGGATGCTCGGTGCCGAAGGTGCCGGTCGGCCTGAACCCGGTCTCCTCGTCGAGCGTGCCGGCGTCTGCGTTGAACTCCTCCAGCGCCTTCGGGCTGGCGATCGAGAACGCCTGCTGGACGAGTGCACCGAGGAGCGAGGCCGACGGCCGGGTGAGCGTGATCACCGCGGTGGTCGGGTTGCGCGCCTCGCAGCTCTTGTAGAGCGGATCGGAGAGATCCTCGCTCTCGTTGTTCGCGAACCCGCCGAAGAACGCGCTGTAGTAGTAGCTCGCGCTCGGGCTCTGGGCCGGGCCCTTGAAGTTGTACCAACGGTCGAAGTTGAAGCAGACCGCCTCGGCGTTGAAGTCCGTCCCGTCGTGGAACTTGACGCCTTCGCGAAGAGCGAAGGTGTAGGTCAAGCGCGTCCTCGCTGACCTCCCACTCCGTCGCCAGGCCAGGAGCGAGCTCCGTCGTCCCCGGCTTGAGGTTGATCAACGTCTCGAAGAGCTGCGTGATCACCCGGATCGACTCGCCGTCCGAGACGAGCGCTCCGTCGATCAGGACGGGGTCGGCCGCTCCGGAGAAGACGAGCGTCCCGCCCGTCGCGCCTTCCCCGCCGCCCTCTTCGTCGTCATCGCCGCCGCAGCCCGCCGCCCCGACGACCAGCAGCGCCGTCGCGAGCAGCAGCAAAATCCTCTTGGACACCCGCCCCACTGTCAGCCTCCTGTCTCTCGCTCCGTGCCGAATTCGCGGCAAGTATAGGAACCGACGCCAGACGAGCGGTTTGGTTGGCGTTAAGGCGAGGTATCACGAAGGATGCGCCTTCGACAACGTCGACCGGACGAAGCCGCTGCTCTCGTCGATCCTCGCCGTGGCGATCTGGCCGCTCGTCCTGGTCGGCTTCGACGTCAAGGTGACCTGATGCCGGCCACCCAGAAACCCGAGGCTGCCCGGCTCGCGGCCGAGACGCTCCAGGCGCTGGCCGCCGTCGAGCTGGAAGGCGGCGAGGCCGAGGTGGCGGCCCGGCTCCGCGGCGCGGCTCACACCGTGCTGGTCGAGGCGGACGCGGAGCTCTCGCAGCGCGCGCTCGAGCTCGACGGTGATCTCCTCCCGAGCCTCGAGGAGGCGCTGGGCAAGGAGCAGGTCGAGGAGCAGTGGGCCGCGGGCCGCGAGGAAGGCGCGGCCGCCCTCGAGCTCGAGAATGCTGAGGCCGCTTCGGAAGAGCGGAGGCCGGCCCGTGGGCCGACCGCCATCGTCCTCTAGCTAGAGGCCTGATGTGAAATTCCGCCGGCCGGATGACGCCCCAGACACGGCGCCGGATCAGCACGTTCGCCCGCGACACGTAGCGCTGCTACGCGCCACGAACGACCGCACTGCCCGGCTTGGTCTGGAGCGCCCCCGACTGCGGCCGAATTTCCCATCAACCCTCTAGTTCGCGGAGACCGCGGCGAGGTCGCGGAGAGCTGCCAGCCGGGCCAGCGCCTGCGCCTCGAGTTGACGCACGCGCTCGCGCGTCAGGTCCAGCTCGTGGCCGATCGCCTCGAGCGTCCACGGCTCGCCCTCGAACCCGAAGCGGAGCTCCAGGATCCGCCGCTCGCGTTCCGGCAGCGCGTCGAGCGCGCGCCGGACGCCCTGCTTGCGCAGCGACTCCTCGGCCTCGTCGAACGGGTCAGCGGCTTCGCGGTCGGCGAAGAGGTCACCCAGCTCGCCCTCGTCGTCCGCGCCGACCGTCTGGTTCAGCGAGACCGACGCGTGGGCAGCTCCAAGCGCCTCGTCGACGTGCTGCATCGGAAGACCGGTCGCCTCGGCGAGCTCCTCCTTCGTCGCCTCCCGGCCCAGCTCGACCTCGAGCCGGCGCGCCGCGCGCGACAGCTTCTGCTGCCGCTCGACGACGTGGACCGGGACGCGGATCGTCCGCGCGTGGTTCGCCACCGCGCGCTGCACCGACTGGCGGATCCACCAGGTCGCGTAGGTCGAGAACTTGAACCCGCGCCGCCAGTCGAACTTCTCGACCGCGCGGTTGAGGCCCAGCGTTCCCTCCTGGATGAGGTCCAGGAACGGGACACCCAGGCCGCGGTAGCCCTTCGCGATCGAGACGACCAGGCGGAGGTTCGACTCGATCATGTGACGCTTCGCGAGCAGATCGCCGCGCTCGATGCGCTTCGCGAGCGTGATCTCCTCGGCGGCGGTCAGCAGCTTGTGGCGGCCGACGTCCGCGAGGAAGAGCTGAAGGCTGTCCGCCGAGCCGACCATGGCGTCAGGATCGGGCTGCTTGGGCTTCTGCGCCTTGGCCTGCGCGGCCTCCTCGGCAGCGGCCTCACGGATCTCGAGACCGATCGCCTCGAGCTCGCGCGTCAGCTGCTCCACGTCCTCCTCGCCGAGGTCGTGCTCGACGGCGAACGCCTCGAGCTCGACGGGCTCGATGTGACCGCGCTCCTCGCCCTGCTCGATGAACGGACGAGCCTGCTCGCTTTCCAGAAGTTCCTGAAGCTGATGCTGTGTCAAAGCGGTTCTCTACGTCCTTTCAACTGTCTCGGCAACCTGCTTACTCTAAGAGGCCGGTCGGACCCCCAACTTTCTGACTCTACGGCGCTTTTCCTCGTTTTTCCAGGGCGACAGGGCCGGTTTTCGGCCCACGCTCAGGAAAACGTGACCTCGTTTCCTCGTATTCCGGACGAGCGCGCTTTTCGGTTCGTCAGAACCAGCGCATAGACGGCTTCTACCCTAGGGAGACGCGGCGCTTCTGAAAAGGTTTGTCACTCGCTTTTAACCGAATTTTCACTCGGCGGCGGCCGGCTGTTCTTCCCGCTCCACCTGCCCCTCTTCGGCGTCCTGCTCCTGCTGGCGCCGCTTGCTGACGGGGAACTCGAACTCGACCTTCCCGTCTTCCTTGAGCAGGAGCCTGGCACGGAACGGCTTCCCCGCGCGTGAGCGGAACCCGGACAGCACTTCGGTCGTCTTGCCGTCGGCGAGCAGCTGTCGCGCGACCTCGGGAGTGAGCGTCCGGCCGGCGACGCGCTTCCAGATCACGAAGCCGCAGCCTGGCTCCTCGCGGCTCTTCCAGCTCGTGCAGCCGTAGGCGCGTGAGTTCTCCTTGAGGATCTCGCCGGTCTCGGCGCCACATTTCGGGCAGAGCCCGAGCTCGACGCGCTCGACCTTGATCTTGTCGTCCGGGAGGCTCGCGATCTGCTCGACGGTCGTCTTCGCGAAGCCGGCGATGCCGTCCATGAACGCCGAGCGGTCGCCGTTGCCGTGCTCGATGTCCGAGAGCTGCTTCTCCCAGTCGCCCGTCAGCTCGGCGGAGGTGATCGGGTGCTCCTCGAGCATCGTGACGACGCTCATCCCCTTCGGCGTCGGCTGGAGGTCCTTGCCCGCTCGCTCGATGTACTCGCGGCGGATCAGCGTCTCGATGATCTCGGCGCGCGTCGCCGGCGTGCCGAGCCCGCGCTCCTTCATCGCCTCGCGCATTTCCTCGTCGTCGACGAGCTTGCCCGCTGTCTCCATGCCCGAGAGGAGCGTCGCCTCGGTGTAGCGGGGCGGCGGCTTGGTCTCCTTCGCCTCGGCCTCCGCCTCGGCGCAGCGGACCTCCTGGCCCTGCTGAAGCGCGGGCAGCTCGCCCTCGCCCTCGGCGTCCTCGTCCTGCTTGGTTTGATCGGTGGCCTCGACGCCGTAGACGCCGCGCCAGCCGGCCTCGAGCGTGACCTTGCCGCGGGTGCGGAAGCGCTCGCTCTCGACCTCGGTGACGATCGTCGTGCGCGCATAGCGGGCCGGCGGGTGGAACACGGCGAGGAAGCGGCGCGCGACGAGGTCGAAGATCCGGCGCTCGTCGGGCGTGAACGCCGAGACGTCGTGCCCGATGTCGGTGGGGATGATCGCGTGGTGGTCGTCGACCTTGGCGTCGTTGACGACTCGCGCAAGCGGCAGCTGGTCGAGACCGAGCACGAAGCGCGCGCCTCGCTCGTAGTCGGGGATCGACACCAGCGTCTCGGCGGTCGGCTTCAGCTGCGGGACGAGGTCGCCGGAGAGCCAGCGCGAGTTGGTCCGCGGGTACGTGATCGCCTTCTTGCCCTCGTACAGCGACTGGGCGGCGCTCAGCGTCCTGCGCGCGGAGAAACCGAAGCGGCCGTTCGCGTCCCGCTGGAGGGCGGTCAGGTCGTAGAGGAGCGGTGCGCGCTCGGAGTGCTCCTTGCGCTCGACCGACTCGACCCGTCCGGTCTTGCCCGTGACCTTCTCGACGATCTCGTCGGCGCGCTTGCCGTCCTTGAGGCGGGTCTCGTCGTCCTCGAACCAGAGGCCGTTGTAGCGCGGGTCGAACGTGGCGTGGACGAGCCAGTACGGCTCCGGCGTGAACGCCTGGATCGCGCGCTCGCGCTTGACCATCATCGCGAGCGTCGGAGTCTGGACGCGGCCGAGCGAGACGACACCGGCGCCCCAGCCGCGGCGGGTCGTCGCCGCGCGGGTCGCGTTCATGCCCACCAGCCAGTCCGCCTCGGAGCGCGACCGCGCCGCGTCGCGGAGGGGCTCCAGCTGGTCCGCGGGGCGCAGCTTCTCGAAGCCGTCGCGGATCGCCGCCTTCGTCATCGAGTTGATCCACAGCCGGTCGACCGGCGTGTCGACGCCCGAGGTCTCGTAGATGTGCGTGAAGATCAGCTCACCCTCGCGCCCGGCGTCGCAGGCGTTCACGACGCGGTCGACGTCCTTTCGCTTCACGAGCTTGTGGATCAGGTTGAGCTGCGTCGCGGACTTCTTGTCGCGCGGGCGAACCTTGAACTCCTCCGGGATGATGGGGAGGTTGTCGAGCTTCCAGGACTTCCAGGCAGGGTCGTAGTCCTCGGGATCGGAGAGCTCGAGGAGGTGGCCGACCGCGAACGTGACCACGTAGTCGTCGGACTCGTAGAAGTTCTTGTGCTCGTCGAACGAACCGGGAAGAGCACCGACGATGTCACGTGCAACGGAGGGCTTTTCTGCGATGACCAGGGTCTTCATCGCGCCACACCGTAGCGAAGTGTGTCAACCACGCAGTTCCGGGGACAGGGATACTCCCCGGCCGTGAAATCACGCATGTACCACTTCATCGGGGCCGTCTCGGCCGGGCCGATTCGGCGGATCTTTCGCTTTCGGAGCAAGGGTGAGGAGCACCTTCCACGCGATGGCGGCTACGTCCTTGCCGCCAACCATCAGTCGAACCTGGACCCCTGGCCGCTGGGCATCCCGTTGTACCCGGACCGGCAGCTGCGCTTCATGGCCAAGTCCGAGATGTACGTCCCGCCGGTCAAGTGGGTCCTCGAGGCTGCCGGCGCGTTCCCCGTTCGCCGTGGGATGGGAGACGAGGAGGCGATCCGCAAGGCCGGCGAGCTCGCGAAGGCGGGCGAAGTCGTCGCGATCTTCCCGGAGGGGACTCGGCGCAACAAGGGCGTCACGAAGAAGCACAAGGCGCGGCCGCGCACCGGGGCCGCACGTGTGGCGCTCCAGGCCGGCGTTCCGCTCGTGCCGGCGGCGATCGGCGGGACCGAGCGCCTGCTGAAGCTCGGGCCGCTTCGGATCGCGTACGGCCCGCCGATCGACCTCTCGGACCTGGACACCGAAGACATCCGGGGGAGCTCGAAGATCGCGACCGAACGGCTGATGGACGCGATCCACGAGCTCGAGGAGACGCTTTGAGCCGGCCGCTGCTCGTCGTCGACGGGGACTCGCTGGCGCACCGCGCCTACCACGCGCTCCCGAAATCGATCAACCAGAACGCCGTCGTCGGGTTCACGAACATGCTCGTTCGCCTCTGGGAGATGGAAGACCCTCGGACCGTCTTCGTCGGCTGGGACACGCTCACGGTTCCGACGTACAGGCACGAGGCGCTGCCGGGCTACCAGTCGGGGCGCGTCTTCGACCAGAGCCTTCTCGATCAGCTCGACATGCTGCCGGAGCTCGTCGAGGCGCTCGGTTTCGCCTACGGAAAGGCGCCTGGCTACGAAGCCGACGACTTCGTCGGCGCCGCCGTGAGGTCCGAGGAGGACCGCGGCGGCACCGCAGTCGTCGTGACCTCCGACCGGGACATGTTCCAGTTGGCCAGTGACCGGACCGTCGTCGTGACCCCGGTGCGCGGTGTCTCCGAGCTGGCGCGGATCGGGCCGGCCGAGGTCCGCGAGCGCTACGGCGTCGAGCCCGGGCAGGTTCCGGACTTCATCGCGTTGCGCGGCGACCCGTCCGACAAGATCCCCGGCGCGCCGGGCGTCGGGCCGAAGACCGCCGCCTCGATCCTCAGCCAGTACGGCTCGCTCGACGCTGCCCTGGAGGCCGGTCGCTTCCCCAATCTGCGGGAGGAGTTGGAGCTCTACAGGCGAATTGCGACGGTCGACGCCTCCGCTCCGCTCCCTCCCCTGAACGATCAGTCCCCTGCGTGGGCGGAGGCGTCCTCCCTCCTCGACTCCTGGGGCCTGGGCAACCTCGCCGGCCGAATTGCTGCTCGTTCGGCATAGCGCGCCGGAAATCGATCCGTCGGTGCCCTCCGAGGAGTGGCGGCTGAGCGAGGAGGGACGGCGGCGGTGCGGGCCGCTGGCAGAGCGGCTCGCCGGGTACGAGCCGCGCGCGCTGCTGGCCAGCACCGAGCCGAAGGCGCGGGAGACCGCCTCGCTCGTGGCGTCGGCGCTGGGGCTCGAGGTGCAGCTCTCGGATGGGCTGCGGGAGACGGCTCGTCGCTCGGTGGGCTGGCTGGCGCCGGAGGAATTCGACCGGGGGATCCGGGAGCTCTTCGAGCGCCCGGGCGAGGTGGTCTTCGGCGAGGAGAGCGCAGCGGAGGCGCTGGCGCGGTTCCAGGAAGCTGTCGCCGGCCTGGAGGAGCCGGCCGTCGTCGTCACGCACGGGACGGTGCTCAGCCTCTACGCAGCCGCGCGGGACGGGCGCGACCCGTACGAGCTCTGGAGGAGTCTCGAGCTTCCCGACGTCGTGGAGGTCCCATGGAGCTCGTGAGCCACCCCGACATGGCACGGCTCCACCCGACGGGCGACCATCCGGAGCGGCAGGAACGGCTTCGCGCGCTGCAGGGACACTTCGAGTTCCGCGAGGCGGCGCCGGCGTCCGAAGAGGACATCCTCCGCTGTCACACCCCTGAGCTGGTCGAGCTCGTCCGCGGCATCAACCGGCCGACGCTGATCGATTCGGACACGGTCGCTTCGGACACGACCTACGAGGCCGCACTCCTGGCGGCGGGCTCGGCGATCGCGGCGGTCGTCGGAAGATCTGCTACGGGCCCACTCAAGGGGTCTGACCCCAAGCGCGTTGCGGCTCCTGGAGAACCGCGGCGCCGTAGCGCGGGGTCTGACCCCAAGGGCGGGTTCGCGCTCGTCCGGCCGCCCGGGCACCACGCGACGCGCGGAGATTCGATGGGGTTCTGCTTCTTCAACAACGTCGCCGTCGCGGCCACGTACGCCCAGGCGGAGCTGGGGGTCGAGCGGGTCGCGATCCTCGACTGGGACGTCCATCACGGAAACGGCACCGAGGACATCTTTCGTTCCGATCCGACGGTGCTCTTCGTGTCGATGCACCAGTGGCCG
This sequence comes from uncultured Actinomycetes bacterium, assembly GCA_963798935.1. Classification (GTDB taxonomy): domain Bacteria; phylum Actinomycetota; class Thermoleophilia; order Gaiellales; family Gaiellaceae; genus JACDAN01. The sequence goes on along the minus strand of CAWCVG010000009.1, from coordinate 56,158 downwards.
TTCTATCCCGGCACGGGCGGGCCGGACGACCAAGGCGAGACGCTCGTGAACGTGCCGCTTCCTGCCGGGTCGACGGACGAGGACTACCTGGCCGCGTGGGACGAGCGCGTCGAGCCGGCAGTTCGGGCGTTCGAGCCCGACCTCGTGCTCGTCTCGGCGGGCTTCGACGCCCACGAGGAGGATCCGATCGCGCAGATGCTCGTCACGGAGTCTGGCTTCCGCGAGCTCGCCGCACGGTCGGCCGCCCTCGCGCCGCGCGTCGCCGCCGTGCTCGAGGGCGGCTACAACGTCCAGACGCTGCCGCGGCTCGTCGAAGCGGCCCTCGGAGGCTTCGAGACTTGAGCCATTGCCACCGGGCTCAATCCGTGTCGCCGGCCTCGTTCTCGCTGTCGCCCTCGACGGAGAGGACCTTGTAGCTCGTGTCGAGGTGGACGTCGACGGTCTCGCCGCTCGACTTCGTCACTTCGACCTCCCAGGCCCCTTCCTCGTCACCGCGCTCGACCTCGTTGGCGGTCCCGCCGCCGAGATGGGCGACCGCGGCCTGCCGGGCACGGTCGGCGCCCGGGCCGGTCGCAGTTCCCTCGCCGTCGTCGCCGCCGCCGGCGTAGGCGTACGCGCCTCCGCCGACTGCCACCGCCACGAGTGCAACTCCGATCGCCAGCAATGTCCTGTTCCTCTTCATGGCTTGAACGTACCCGGTCGACGTGAAACAGCGATGAGAGCGTCCTCTCATCCGGCACTCATCTTCGCGCTGCCACGATTCACCCATGCGCGTGTTGGTCGTGGAGGACGAGCCCAAGATGGCCGGGCTGATCCGCCGCGGCCTGTCGGAGGAGGGCTACAGCGCCGACGTCGCCTCGACGGGAGACGACGCTGTCTGGATGGCGCAGGCGACCGAGTACGACGCGATCGTCCTCGACGTCCTCCTCCCCGGTCGCAGCGGCTTCGACGTCTGCCGCGAGTTGCGCAAGGTCCGGCATGTGGGCTCCCGTCCTCATGCTCACGGCTCGCGATTCGGTGGACGACCGCGTGGCCGGCCTCGACGCGGGCGCCGACGACTACCTGACGAAGCCGTTCTCGTTCGCCGAGCTGCTGGCGAGGCTCCGGGCGCTCGCCCGCCGGCCGGCCGTCGAGCGCCCGACGGTGCTGGAGGTCGGAGACCTGCGCCTCGACCCCGCGACGCACCAGGCCTGGCGCGGCGAGACCGAGCTCCAGCTCTCGACGAAGGAGTTCCGCCTGCTCGAGGCCTTCATGCGGCGGCCGGGACACGTGCTCTCCCGGCTCTACCTACTCGACCACTGCTGGGACTACGGCTACGAGAACCGGTCGAACGTCGTCGACGTGTACGTCCGCTACCTCCGCGAGAAGGTGGACCGCCCCTTCGGGCGGACGTCGCTCGAGACGGTGCGCGGGTCCGGCTACCGGCTGCGCGACGAATGAGCGGTCTCCCGATCCGCGCGCGCCTCACGCTGGCCTTCGCCGTAGCGATGGCCGTTGTACTCGCTGCAACCGGTGCATTCGTCTACTTCCGTCTCCAGTCGTCGCTCGACGAAGGGATCGAGGAGGCGCTCGACGCGCGTCTTGCCGACGCCGTAGCCCTCGCGCGGACAGGCGAGACCGGCCGTCGCGCCGACGAGGAGGGGTTCACGACGATTGTCGCCGGAAAGATCTCCGCGGTGCCGCGCGACCGCATCGAGGGCGGGATGCGGACAAGGGGCACGACTGTCGACATCGACCTCGGCAGACGCACCGTGCTGGTCGGAGCGTCGCTCGCGGACCGCGACGAGGCGCTCTCCGAGCTGCTGACGCAGCTCCTCGTCGTCGCGCCGATCGCGCTTCTGCTCACGTCGCTGCTTGGGTACTGGCTCGCCGGCGCTGCGCTCCGGCCGGTGGAGGCGATGCGCTCCGAGGCCGCCGCGATCTCGGGCTCGGAGCCGGGGCGCCGGCTCCCCGAAGGGCAGGCGAAGGACGAGATCTCCCGTCTCGCTGCCACCCTGAACGAGATGCTCGGGCGCCTCGAGCGCGCGATCGAGCGCGAGCGGAGCTTCGTCGCGGACGCGAGCCACGAGCTGCGCACGCCGCTGGCGCTGCTCCAGGCCGAGCTCGAGCTGGCGCTGCGCACGCCAAGGACGGGGCCTGAGCTGGAGGAGGCGATTCGCTCGGCCGGCGCCGAGACCGAGCGGCTCGTCCGCCTTGCGGAGGATCTCCTCGTCCTCGCCCAGGCAGACGACGGGCGCCTGCCGCTCCGCCGCGAGCCCGTTCGCGCCGGCGAGCTCCTCGACGCGGTTCGCGAGGCGTTCCGGTCACGCGCCGAGGCGGCCGGCCGCTCGATCGAGGCACGGAACGGAGACACGATCGTCCTCGACGCCGACAGGCTCCGCCTGGAGCAGGCGCTCGGCAACCTCGTGGACAACGCCCTGCGACATGGCATTGGCGCGATCCGGCTCGACGCGGTCGAGGGCGACGGTGCCGTCGACCTTCATGTGCGCGACGAGGGCACGGGGCTCCCTTCCGACTTCCTTCCGCATGCGTTCGAGCGCTTCAGCCGCGCGGATCCGGCGCGGACGGGCGGCGGCGCGGGCCTCGGCCTCGCTCTCGCCTCCGCGATCGCCGAGGCGCACGGAGGGAGCGCGAACGCCGCGAGCGGCACGGCTGATATTTGGCTCTCTATTCCGATGCGCTAGTGGTTCGAAACGAGGGCTACTATCCGTTCCCGTGGTGACCGTTGAGTCTCCCGGCCTGGTCCACGACGCGTTCGTGTACTCGTCGGACGAGGAGTTCCTGGCCGGCGCCCTGCCCTTCCTCGAGGAGGGCATCGACCTTCGCGAGCCGATCCTTGCGGCACCGACGCCGGCCAACGGCAAGCTGCTCCGAGCCCGGCTCGGCCGACGGGCGAAGGCGGTCGAATGGGCCGAGAGCCAAGACGCGCATCGCACGGTCGAGCGACTCGGGATCCTCCTCCAGTTCATCGATCGGCAGCTGAACCGCGGCGCCGCCCGTATCCGGGTTTTCGGTGAGCCTTGCTGGCCGCCCCGCGGCGGGCCCGGCGTGGCGGAATGGAAGCGATACGAGTCGTTCCTGAACGTGGCGCTCGCCGAGTACCCGCTCTGGTTGGTGTGCCCGTACGACGCGACCCAGCTCTCACAGGACATCATCGAGGACGCCCTCCTGACCCATCCCGCCATCGGTTACGGAGCAGGCCGCACGCCGTCCGCCGACTACCTCGATCCACTGGAGTTCGCGCAGCGGATCGACGACGTTCCGCTTCCTCGCCCACCGGAAGATGCGAGCGAGCGCTACTTCGGCCACGCAGGTGCCGTGCGCCGTTTCGTCGCCGACGAGGCGCGGGCCGCCGGACTTCCCGAGGACCGCCGCAACGACGCAGAGATCGCGGCCGGCGAGGTCGCGGCGAACGTCTTCCGGCATGCCGCAGACGTGGCGCGCGTGCGCAGCTGGACCACGAGCGGCACGTTCGTCTTCGACATCGACGACACCGGCCAGGGGATCGGCGATCCGTTCGCCGGCTACGTGATCGCCGGCCCGTTGGCGCCCGGCGGCCGCGGCCTGACGATCGCTCGGCGGCTGGCGGACGTGGTCGAGATTCGGACGACGCCCACCGGCACCCTCGTCCGCCTGCACTTCAGCCGCGGCTGAAGCGGATCAGCTCCTCTCGCCCGACGCCGCCCGAGAGCCCCAGCGCGAGGATCGGCCCGACGCCCTTCGCATAGAACTTGTGCTCGAGGACGTCCGGCTCCAGCGGCGTCCAGTCCTTGGTCATCAGCACCTCGTCGAAGGAGCCGAACGGCACCTCGACCTGCTCGTCGAGGCTCAGGATCCGGCCGCGGTCTTCGGCTTCGCCGGCGTAATGCTCCTGCCGGTAGCTCATGCCGACCTCGGGGCTCGGCGGAATGAGCAGCCCGGCCTGGGCGCCGTCGACGCCCGCCTCCCACGAGCCGTGCTTGCTCACCGGCTTCCCGTCCTCGTACTCGGTCGTGTCCTCGCCGAGGTACCAGAGCCCGCCCCACCGGTCCTGGGCGTACCAGTCGTCGGTGTCCTCGACGAGCTCGCCGTCCTCGGTCACCCGGTCGTGGACGACGGTTGCCGTGATGCCGAGAATCTCCTTGGTGCGGTCGGAGACGGTGACCTCGACGCGCTGCCGAGATCCGTCCGCGCCGACCTCGCGGTAGACCCACCTCGACCCGGGCCCCATCGGCCAGTAGGGGTTGTCGATGGTGCGGACGAAGTTGGCCGGGTCGAGCTCGACAGGCTCGCTGCCTTGCGGAAGCTCGTAGGGGCGAGACGCTTCCTGCGACTCGTTTCCGTCGCCGCCACAGCCGCTGAGAACGAGCGTGGCGGCTACGAGGAGTGCGGTTCGCATGGCCGCACCGTAGGAGAGGCCGATGAGACCCCTGTGAGAGCCGCGCGCGGACCGCCGGGATCGGCATCCCGGCGGTCCGGAGTGCGGGCTCGGCTCAGGCGAGCGAGACCGCGACCTGCTCCAGCAGGTCCATCGCGTCCTGCATCCCTGCCTCCATGCCGGACTCGATGTGCGCGTCGCGCTGTTCCTTGCGCTCGTGCTGCACGAGGATCGCGAGCGTCGTGCGGCCGTCCACCTCGGTGAGAGTCATCGTGTTGACCGCCTCGGCGTCGGGCATCCCCTCGTAGACCTCGGTGGAGACGACCCGCTCATTGGGGACGATCTCTCGGTACTCCCCGTGGAAGCCGACCTCGAAATCGCCCTCCGCGATCATGACGTAGCGCCACTTGCCGCCGACACGCAGGTCGATCTCCGCGACCGTCATCTCGCCGCGGTTCGCGTGCCACCAGCGCTTGACCAGCTCCGGCGTGGTGAACGCCTTGTAGACCAGGTGCTTCGGCGCAGCGAACTCCCGCGTGATGAGGATCTGCTCATCGGTCGGGAGTGTCACCGTCGCCGTCCCGCTACTCGTCAGTGCCATTTCCTGCCTCCTTCTGCTTGAGCTCTTCCAGGACCGTGTCCAGCTGCTCGAACCGCTCCGACCAGAGGTGCTCGTAGTCCTTCACCCAGTCGTGGATGGGCTTGAGCGCGTGGCCGTTCAGCCGGTACAGCCGCTGCCGTCCCTCTTCGCGCACGTCGACCGCCCCCACTTCTCGGAGCACCCGCAGGTGCTTGGACACCTGTGGCTGAGCGAGCCCGACCGCGTCGACCAGGTCGTTCACGGGCCGTTCCCCGCCGGCGAGGACGTCCAGGATCTGCCGCCGACGGGCCTCGGCCACCGCGTTGAACGCGTCCGCTGTCGTTGCTGCTCGTGCCATGCCGCCATCTTATATTCCTATATAGGAATATGTCAAGCGAGGCTGGAACTAGACAGGGGTAGAGTCCTAACCCCGGCTCGCGGGGCGTCCGACTTGAGGTGAGGATCAGGTCGGGCTTGGCACGCACCGCCACCTGCGCCCGGGGCTAGGGACTGAGCTCGTAGGGGTAATGCGTGAGCGTCTCGCCTCCGTCCTCGGTCACGAGGAGCAGGTCCTCGAACCGGACCTCGCCGACCTCGCGCACCCACAGGCCCGGCTCGATCGCGATGACGTCTCCGGCGACCAGCGGGCCGTGGCCCGTGCGGCCGAGACCCGGAGGCTCGTGAAGGGCGAGGCCGACGCCGTGGCCGAGCGCGAACTGAAAACCTTCGTTCGGGTCCTCCCCCCGTTCGGTCCTCTGCGTTCTGTACCCGGCCGGCTCGAACACGTCGCAGACGAGGTCGTACAGCTCGCGTCCGGTGATCCCCGGCGCCACCGCCTCTCGTGCCCGCTCGATCGCCTCGAGCACGAGCGCCGCCATCGCACGCACCTGCTCGCCGACGTCGCCGACGACGAACGTCCGGGTCATGTCCGCCCAGCAGCCCGACTCCTCGTCGCGAGGCCAGAGATCGATGACGATTGGGAGGTCGGCCGGCAACGGGCCAGAGCCCGGGTCGTGACCGAACCCACTCCAGGGAGAGGAGACGATGATGTCCGGAGGCGCCGGCGCGCCGCGCGCCTGGCAGGCGTCGCGCACGGCGGCCCGAACCGACTCCGCGGTCAGGACATCTCCGTCGACCATGAGCCGGCCGCCGTCGGTTCCAGCGCGCCGGAGCAGCTCCGCGGCGGCGCTCATCCCGGCTTCGGCGGCGCCCTGCGCCCGCCGAATGCCTGCCAGCTCCGGCTCGGACTTCGCTCGTCGCCTTGCCGCGATCGCCTCGTGATCCGCATGGAGGAAGATGCCGTCGGCCCGCAGTCGATCGGCCACCGCCACGGGCATCTCGGGGTCGACGGTCGCCTCGCGGATGCCCATCGCCGCTACTGCACGCGATGCGAGCTCCAGCTCGAGCTCATGCCGGCTTATGCCGGTCCCCAGGAGCTCGCGAAAGCCGAGAGCGTCGTAGTCGTGGAGGACTGCGTCCGGAGCGACAGCTTCGATCCGTGATCGTTCGAGGTCGCTGGCCATCACGTGCAGTCGCCCGTCGACGACCCCGAGCAGAAACGGGTCTCCGATCGTGACCGGAAGCTCGTGGCGCATGGCGGGTGAACGCTCGGTGTCGCCGTAGAAGAGGAGCGCCGTCATGCGGACGAGCGAGGCTACAGAAATGGAGAGAGCCCCTTGCGGGGCTCTCTTCGTAGCAGACCTGTAAGCCGGATTCTGTCTTGGATGACCATCTCTCTAGGCCGGCGGTTTCCCGACGGCTCGAGCGGCGCACCCGGCTCCTCGGCGGGCAGCGTCGACGGAGCCTGCTTCGCCTTGCACCGGACGGGGTTTGGCAAGCCACCGCGTCACCGCGATGCTGGTGGGCTCTTACCCCACCTTTTCACCCTTACCCTAGGCGTCTCCGGAGAGTGTTTTTCGCCTCTGGCGGTTTCCTTTCTGTGCCACTTTCCATCGGCTTTCGCCGCCTGGGATTTCCCCAGCGTCCTGCCCTGCGGTGTCCGGACTTTCCTCGGACCGGCTCTGGGCCGGCCCGCGGTCACCCGGTCTGCAAGCCCAATTGTAGCCCGGCTTCCTCGGCTTTCGGGTCCCGCAGCCGGAACCCGCACTCCGGGCAGCAGATCGACCCGTTCGAGCGCAGCACGAACTCGCCGCAAACGAGGCACTCGAGGCTTGCTCCCCGCAAGAGGGCGACCAGCTCTTGGTCGAGCGTCCGGTTGAGCGGGGCGACCACGGCGCTCATACCGTCCGGAAGACCCCCACGACCTTGCCCAGGACCGCCACGTACGGCGCGTAGATCGGCTCGAGGTCGTCGTTCTCGGGCTGGAGCCGGATCCGGTCTCCCTCTCGGAAGAATCGTTTGACCGTCGCCTCGTCGGCGCTCTCGTCCTCCCCGGCAAGGGCGACGACGATGTCGCCGTTGCGGGCGTCCTGGCGCCGCTGGACGACCACGATGTCCCCGTCGAGGATCCCGGCGTTCACCATCGAGTCGCCCCTGACCCGCAGCAGGAAGTCGGCGCCGGCCGAGAGCGGCTCGGGCACGCCGAGCTCCTCTTCGATGTTCTGGTCGGCGAGGAGCGGTCCGCCGGCCGCGATCTGACCGACGAGCGGCAGGCGGCGCATCTCGACGTCGGCAGTCCTGTCCGGCCGCCTCCGGTCGGCGAGCTCGATCGCCCGCGGCTTGGTGGGGTCGCGCTTGAGCACACCGTCCCGCTCGAGCTGTGCGAGGTGAGCGTGGACGGTCGAGGGCGACCGCAGGCCGACGGCCTCGCCGATCTCCCGGACTGTGGGCGGATAGCCGTGGTCGTCGACGTACTCGTGCAGGAACTCGAGGATCGCGCGCTGCCGCTCGGTCACTGGGTGCCTCCTCTCGCGAACATGTGTTCGATCACGGTAGCTAGGCGTCCGGACGGCGTCAAGAACGGCTGCTCAGCGGAGGAACTCGAGCAGCTCTGACGCGAGTGCCTCGGGCGCCTCTTCGGACATGTGGTGGCCCGAGTCGATGCTTCTGGACCCGCAGATCGTCGGCCCACTCCGCCCAGATCGGCCGGAGATCGCCGTAGAGCTCCTCCGCATCGTCACGCCGCGCCCAGAGCACGAGAGTCGGACACTCGACCTTCCGACCGGCGCGGCGGTCGGCCTCGTCGTGGCTGCGGTCGATCCCGAGGCCGGCCCGGTAGTCCTCGACCATCGCGCGCACGGTCTCCGGGTTGTGGATCGCCTTGCGGAGATCCTCGAATGCCTCCTCCCCCATGTGTTCGGGGGTGGCCGTGTACCACGCGTCCGGGTCCCGGTTGATCCAGTCCTCTGCCGGTTTGTTGGTCTGGCCGAAGAAGAACCAGTGCCACCAGGCGGAGGCGAAGCGCGCGTCGGCCCGCTCGAGCGCCGCGACGATCGGGACAGCGCCCATGAACACCAGCTGTGTCACCGACTCCGGCTGGTCGAGCGCGGCTCTGAGGGCGACATAGCTGCCGCGGTCGTGGCCGACGACGGCGAAACGCTCGTGCCCGAGACGCCGCATGAGCGCCACGACGTCTCTCGCCATCGCGCGCTTGGAGTATGGCTCGTGGTCGTCGGTCGTCGGAGGCTTCGACGACTCTCCGTAGCCGCGAAGATCCGGGCATACGACCGTGTGCTGAACAGCCAGCAACGGCGCGACTTTGTGCCAAGTCACATGCGTGCGTGGGTGGCCGTGGAGGAGGACGACCGGCGAGCCCGCCCCGCCGTGACGCACGCGGAGCGTCACCTCACCGACGTCCAGGAACTCGAGCTGGAATCCCTCGAACACGACCCCGTCCTATGCGCTGGAGAGGACTTGAACCTCCACGGGCCGCAAAGCCCACAAGGCCCTCAACCTTGCGCGTCTACCAATTCCGCCACCAGCGCGCGCGAGTCAGTGTAGCCGCGGTGCCGCGCTATTCGAGGACGCGGAAGAGCAGGACCGTGTTGAGCCCGAAGATGAGCGCGACGACGATCGTGACCCGCGTCAGGTTCCGCTCCACGATGTGCGTCCCGCCCTGCGAAGTCGGCACGAAGCCCATCCCGCCGAGGCCCGCCTCGCGCCCCGAATGGAGCAGCACGAGGATGATCAGCGCGATCGAGACGATGAAGTGGAAGAAGACCAGCCCGGCCTGCGTGAACTGAAAGAGCAGCACGGGTGACCAGGGTACCAGCGGTCTAGCGGGCTCCCAGGCTGCGGATCTCCGCGATCAGGTCGGTCGAGATCTTGTCCTTCGTGATGTACGCGGAGGCGCCGGCCTTCCGGGCGCGATCGACGTCGCCGGGCGTCGTCCCTCCGGTCAGGATGAGCACGCAGGCGTTCGGGTCGCGCTCCCGGATCCGCGCCGTCGCGTCGATCCCGTCCATGATCGGCATGCTCACGTCCATCAGGATCACGTCCGGATCGAGCTCGGCCGCCAGGCCGACGCCGACGCGTCCGTTCTCCGCGGTCGCGATCACCTGGATCCCGTCCTCGGCGGACAGCATCGCCTGGATCATCTCGACGAAGACCGGCTCGTCGTCGACGACGAGGACGCCGATCTCGCTCGGCAGGGCGGCGGCAGATTCCATTAGGAAGGTTGCGATTTTTCCAGGTTAGGCTCTCGGCTGTGCCCTCTGCCGATATTCGTGAGCAGATTCAGAAACTTCTCGTCACCGGCGACAACCGGCTGAAGCAGGGCGTCGCCCCGGAAAAGGTGCGCGGAAGCTACGCGCAGGCGCTCGAGCTCGCCCGCGAAGCGGGCCTGGAGGAGACGGTCAGGCCGCTCGTCGAGCGCCGCCTGGCCGATCTCGAGCGGCTCGCTGGAGAATCTCCTCCACCCGATCCGCCTGCCGCCTGAGGTCGTGCTGTTCCGCCGCCGCTCGTGCCGCCGGGTTCGGGCGAGGGAGTGCTGCCGCCGCTCGTAGGCCCCGGGCGATGTCCCCCACGTCGGTCGGATCGACGAGCGCGCCGGCCGCCGCGGGGACGAACTCCGGCGGAGCGCCGACCCTGGTTCCGACGACGGAACGGCCGGCGGCCATGCCCTCGAGGAGCGCGAGGCCGAACGGCTCGATCAGGCTCGGCTGGCAGACGACATGGGCGCGAGCGACCCGGTCCGGGATCTCGTCGTGGGCGACACGGCCGGTCACGGTCACCCCGGGCCGCCCCTCGATCTCGCCGCGCAGCGGCCCGTCGCCCACGTACGTCAGCGTGCCGGAGCCGACCTGCCGGAAGGCGTCGGCGAGGCGCACGACGTTCTTCCGCTCGATCAGCGACCCGATGCAGAGATACGCGGTCGGGCCCTCGGGCGCCGGCTCGACGTGGAACCGCTCCAGGTCGACGCCGCAGTCGACGACCTCGACCTTGCCGCGCGCCTCGGGCACCTTCGTCTCGAGCTCGTGCCGGAGGTAGTGCGAGACCGCGACCACCGCCGCCGCGCGACGAACCACGTAGCGGGTGGCCGCGCCGATCCCGGGGAAGGCGCCGATGTTCCGGACGTCCCGTCCGTGGGCCGTCACGACGAGCGGCGCGCGGGACGCGAGTGCGGCGAGCATCCCGGTCGGGACGAGAAAGTGCGCATACACGACGTCGGGCCGGAAGCTGCGCGCGGCGCTCAGCGCGTCACGGCCGAGCCGCAGGTAGCGCGCCTTGCCACCGGCGCGACTGTCGAGGACGGCGCGCTCGATCTCGTGCCCCCGCCCGGCCAGCTCCTGCTCCAGTCCCTGGACGAACACGCCCAGGTCGGGGTCGTCGGGCCCCGGGTACATCTGCGAGACGAGCAGGATCCGCATCTCGGCAGAAGCGTATGGCGGCGGAACCCCGGCCGCTTCGGGCAGGTCCTGGTGCCAGGCACCGAGACGTGTCCCGACGGACGGTGCGTCACGGCCCGTGCCCCTCAACCATCGCGTGCTGCCCGCCGGTTTCCACAGCGCGTCGTCCATCGCGGGGCTGGCCCGGTGCCAGGCACAAAGACACGTCCGCCGGGGACGGTGCGCGCCCGCGATCGGGAGCCGCCGGCTTACGTGCGCTGGGCGTCGTAGGTCCCGTACTCCTCGCGCAGGACCTCGCAGATCTCGCCCACCGTGCACCGCAGCCGCAGCGCTTCCCGCATCGGCGCCAGGAGGTTCTCGTCCGTGCGCGCCACGCGCCGGACCTCCTCCAGCGCCCGCTCGGCGGCCTCGCTGTCCCGCTCGGCCCGCACCCGAGCCGTGCGCTCGAGCTGCCGCCGCTCCGCCTCCGGGTCGAGCCGGTGGAGCTCGATGGGCTCCTCCTCGTGCTCCTGGTACCGGTTGACGCCGACGATCACGCGCTCGCCCTGCTCGACCTGGCGTTGGTACTGGAAAGACGCCTCCTCGATCTCCCGCTGGACGAAGCCCTGCTCGATCGCCGCGACCGCCCCGCCGATCTCGTCGACCCGCTCGATCAGCTCCCACGCCGCCTCTTCGAGCTCCGTCGTCAGCGCCTCGATGAAGTACGAGCCGCCGAACGGGTCGGCCGTGTCGGTGCCGCCCGCCTCGTGGGCAAGGATCTGCTGCGTCCGGAGCGCGATCTTCGCCGAGCGCTCCGTCGGCAGCGCGAGGGCCTCGTCGAACCCGTTCGTGTGGATCGACTGTGCGCCGCCGCCGACCGCCGACAGCGCCTGGATCGCGACCCGGACGATGTTGTTCTCCGGCTGCTGCGCCGTCAGCGTCGACCCACCGACCTGCGCGTGGAAGCGGAGCGCCATCGCCTTCGGGTTCGTCGCCCCGAAGCGCTCCTTCATGATCCGCGCCCACAGCCGCCGGGCCGCACGAAACTTCGCGATCTCCTGGAAGAAGTGGTTGTGGGCGTTGAAGAAGAACGAGAGCCGCTCGCCGAACTCGTCCGGCGAGAGCCCCGCCCCGACCGCGGCTTCGGCGTAGGCGATTCCGTTGGCGAGCGTGAACGCGAGCTCCTGCACCGCCGTCGAGCCGGCCTCGCGGATGTGGTACCCGGAGATCGAGATGGTGTTGAACCGCGGGAGCCGCTCGTGGCAGTACGCGAACACGTCCGTCGTGATCCGCATGGTCGGACGCGGCGGGTAGATGTAGTTGCCGCGCGCGCAGTACTCCTTGAGGACGTCGTTCTGGACGGTGCCGCGCAGCTGCTCGCCCCGAACGCCCTGCTCCTCGGCGACGAGCTCGTAGAGCAGGAGCAGCAACGCCGCCGGCGCGTTGATCGTCATCGACGTCGAGACCTCGTTCAGCGGGATCCCGTCGAACAGCAGCTCCATGTCGGCGATCGAGTCGATCGCGACTCCGGTGCGGCCCACCTCGCCGGCGGCGCGCGAGTCGTCGGAGTCGTAGCCGAGCTGGGTCGGGAGGTCGAAGGCAACCGAGAGCCCGGTCTGCCCGCGGTCGAGCAAGTAGCGGAACCGATGGTTCGTCTCCTCGGCCGAGGCGAAGCCCGCGTACTGCCGGATCGTCCACGGCCGGCCGCGGTACATGTCCCGGTACGGCCCGCGTGTGAACGGGTACTCGCCCGGGAGCTCGAGCTCGAGCCCCTCGACGTCGTCCTCGGTGTAGACCGGCTTGATCTCGATCCCGGAGTCGGTCTCGCGTCCTTCTTCGGCGGTTGCCATGGAGGAATCGTACGTCCGACCGCACAATGAGCCTCTATGCGGCGCGTCGTCCCGCTCACAGCCCTGGCCGCAATGGCCCTCGCGGGTCCTGCTTGGGGTGCTGAGGTCGTGACGCTCTCTGCGCAGCCCTCGGTTGTCGCGTATGACGGCTTCGTACGTCTTACGGGTGCGACGGTTCCGCTTTCGGAGGTGTTCCTCGTCCAGCAGCTTCCCAGCGGGTGGACCGTGATCGCGCAAACCAGGGCCGGCACCGACGGCGTCTTCGTCTTCGAGCGCCGGGCCCGCAAGCCGGGCGTCTTCCAGGCGCGGATGGTCGGCGTGGAATCGGGCCGAGGTCGCGACTCGCATTCGGCCGCGGCTTCGCGCGCGGCTCGACGGCTCGATCGTGACCGGTCGGGTGCTGCCTGCGCGCGCCGGCCCGGTCGTGCTCCGCGTGCAAGGACGGACGCGACGGCTTCGCGTTGGCTCCGCAGGCCGGTTTCGCGCTCGGCTCGGGATGCTCCGCGCCGGCAAGCACGCGGTGCGCGTCTCGGTTCGGCCGGCGCCCGGCTACGTGGGCGTTCTGCGCCGCTTCGCGTTGCGCATTCACCGCCCGAGCCTCCGGGTCGGCGCGCACGGACCGGGCGTGCTCGAGCTGAAGCGCCGCCTTGCCGAGCTGGGCTACGCGCTTCCGTCCGTCGACTCCGGGTACGGCCATGCGACCTCGGAGGCGGTGCTTGCCTTCCAGAAGGTGCACGGGCTGCCGCGGACCGGCCGCGTCGACCGGCGCTTCTGGCGAGTCCTGGTCGGCGCCTCGCGGCCCCGGCCACGTATCCCGCGCGGCGACTACCTCGAGGTCAGCAAGTCGCGCCAGACGCTCTACGAGGTGCGAGGCGGAGAGGTCCAGCGCGTGATCCACGTCTCCACCGGCGCGACGGGCAACACCCCCGTCGGTACCTGGCGGGTCTACCGCGAGGTCTTCGGCTGGGACTGGGTGCTCTACCACCCCATGTACTTCCTGCGCGGCTTCGCGATCCACGGGTATCCGTCGGTGCCGGCGTGGCCGGCGAGCCACGGCTGCGTGCGTATCCCGCTCTGGCTCGCGAACGGCCTCCGCGAGCGCTGGGGCTACGGCTCCGTCGTGCGCGTGTACGGCTAACGGCCTACTAGGCAGCAAGCCGGTCGACCGCGTACGGCGCGAAGAGCGCGTCACGGGTGACGAGCGTCAGACCTTCCAGTTGGGCCTGGGCAACGAGCAGTCGGTCGAAGGGATCGCGGTGGTGGAGCGGCAGGCGGGCGGCCGCGACTCCATGCTGTGCCGTGATGTCCAGGACCCCGTAACCGACCTGAACGACCTCCGGAAGGAGCTCCGCGTCAATTCGCAGTCGGCCTGTTGCCACCTTGATCTCCAGTTCCCAGATCGAGGCTGCGCTCACAGCCACGTCGTTCTCGGGATCGCCGATCGCGTCACGAGCCTCAGTACCCAGCCTGGGATCGTCGGCCAGGACCCAGAGGACGACGTGGCTATCGAGCAGGAGTTTCAGGCTCGATCTCGCCGCCATAGAACAGCTCCGCGATCTCCTCGTTCGTCTCCGGGGAATCCCAGTCGGGCGAGGCCCAGATCTTGCCCTTCAGAGTTCCGAACGGCCTCGGTTCCCTGTTCGGCGCGTAGGGAACGAGCTTTGCGACCGGTTTGCCCGATCTTCCGATGACGATCTCCTCACCATTCGCGACGCGCTCCAGCAACTTCGAGAGATGCGTCTTAGCCTCGTGTGTATTGACCATGGCCATAGTGGACTAGACTAAGTTTAGTTCGATGAATGTTACCGTCAAGCTCTTCGCAGGGCTGCGCGAGCGGGCCGGCTGGAGCGAGCGCAAGCTCGAGGCGGCGACGGTCGCCGAGGTCTGGCCCCAGCTCGGGCTCGGCGAAGAGCCGGCCGGCCTGCTCTACGCAGTGAACCGGGAGTACGCCGACCGTTCGACGGCGCTCGCGGCCGGCGACGAGGTCGCGATCATCCCGCCAGTCTCCGGCGGCGCCTTCAGGTTGGTGGACGGCCCGCTCGACCTCGCCGCCGTGGTCGCGGAGGCCGAGGACGATGGTGCCGGCGCGATCGCGACCTTCCAGGGAACCGTGCGCCGCCAGTCGCGAGGCCGGCAGGTGATCGCCCTCGAGTACGAGGCCTACGCCGAGATGGCCGAGAAGGTCATGGCCGAGATCGCCGACGCGGTGAAGGAGCGCTACGACCTTTGCGAGGTCGCGATCGCCCACCGGACCGGCCGCTGCGAGGTCGGCGAAGTGTCCGTCGCGATCGCGGTCTCGGCGCCGCACCGGAAGGACGCGCTCTCAGCCTGTCGCGACGTCATCGACGAGCTGAAGGAGCGCGTCCCGCTCTGGAAGAAGGAGCTCTACGAGGGCGGCGAGGAATGGATCGGCCGGGGCTCGTGATCTAGGCGAGGAACTCCTCGACGCGCTCTCTGAAATCGGCCGGGTCGATCGCCGGGAACCGGTAGAGCTCAGGCTCGATCTCTTCGAACGCGGCCTGGAGCTGCTCGGCTTCGACGAGCCCCCGGTCGATCATCTCCCGCGCATCGTCGAAGATCCTGAGCATGGCCCCGCTCGACCTTGGCCAGCGCCTGCGAGAGGAGGTCGAAGTGCTTGAAAGTCAGTCGCGCTTCGCGGCCGGCGGAGGGGCTCCGCTCTTCCCAGCCGGCAGGGAGCGGGATGAAGTGGCGCGGCGAGGCGAGCTCGACATTGATCTGAAGCTCGTCCTTGATCGCCGGTAGGGCTCGAAGCACCTCGTCCTGCTCGGGATCGAGCTCGATGTCCACGTCGATCGTTGACTCGCGCCACCCAAGGAGCACCGCCGTCCCGCCGCCGACGAGGTAGCAGGTCCCTTCTTCGGGCGCCGCCGCGCCAAGCGCCTGCATGAAGCGTTTGATTCGCTCAGCGTCGGCAGCCTCACGCATGCGGCAAACGGCCGGCCGCCCGCTCGAAGCTCACCAGCCGCCTGATGAGCGAGTTGTAGCGCGAGTGCGCCCCGTTGCCGTACTCGTCAGCGAGAAGGCGGTAGAGGCGAGCTTCGGGCGCGGCGAGGGGTTCGATCGTCAGACCGAGCTGCCGGAGGCGTGGGGCGCCAATCGAGACCAAGAGAGCCTCGATGGACTCGACGCCGGCGGCGAGATCTTGAAGACCTCGTTCGACCAGCTCCTCGCCGGGGAGCCGGGCCGGTGCGCGCACCGCACTCATGCGGAGAACGGTACCGAGGCGCATGAAAAGTCACACTTTCGGTGCAGGTTGGGCTTGACACGCATTGGGGTCCGACACCGAGGTCAACCGCGGCGCGCCCTAGCCTTCGGTAACGCAGTCAGGTCTTGCGCCCGTCGCGGCGCAAGACCTGACTCTCGTCCGTTAGTCCTCGAACCAGATTACGAAGTCGTGATCTTCGAGGGCCGCAGCCGATACGTCGTAGGTCCGGACCCGGAAGCGTTCGCCTGCGCTCGGATCGCAGTCGTCCATGGCTCCTACGTTGTTCGTGTAGACGGACGCGATCGTGTCGTTCTGACCGTCGACGTTGTTGGCACTCACCAGCGCGATTTTCGCGCCGGCCGGTAGGCCGCGGAAGCAATAGACGCCCGGGCCGGGTGCGTGATCATCGCACTGGTGATGCTCTTGACCGGAGCGTTCGCCTCGACGGTGCCGGCGTCAGTGATCAGGGCATATGCGACCGCCGTTCCTGGCCTCGCCCGCGTCGCCCTTGTCTCCCTTGGCGCCGGTCGCACCTGCGGGCCGGTCCACCTGCCGCTCCGGTGGCACCGCGCAGGCCGCGCGGGCCACGCACCGAGCCGCGGAAGTCGCGCGGCGTCAGCGACTTGTTCTTGACGTCGAGGCCCGTGATCGAGCTGTTCTTGATCTGCTTGCCGGTGATCAGGACCGAGGTTGTCGCGACAGCCGTCCCGCTGAGCGCGACGAAGAGCGCGAGCATCGCGACGGCCATCGCCGGCGATACGCGTCCGAGCACTTTTCTCAAGACGATCCCCCTTCGGTTGCCGTTTAGCCGCCGAGTCTGCGGTGACCGCCGGACGGATCGTTTGACGGAGTGCCTCAGTGCGGTCGCGAGAAGTCACACCTCTGGCGCAGATGTCTCGTGACACGACCCTAGGTCGCGTTTACTCCCCCGCCAGCACTGATCAAGGCGTACGCAACGGGAGTGCCCGGACGCCCGTGTCGCCCTTCGCGCCGGTCGCCCCAGCCGTGCGTACGAGCAGCCTCGACAATCTATCGGCCTCAGCGACCTGTTCCTCACGTCGAGGCCGGCGATTGACGCACCAAACGTACGAGTAGCCTGTTGCGCGCGTCGGAGGTCTCTTCGGCAGGATGCGCACGTGCGGGCTGAACGCGAGTACGAGACGCCCGGCTGGTGCCGGAACCTGATCGACGCCTCCGGGCTGCGCGACGGCGAGGAGGTGCTCGTCTTCGTCGACGAGCCGCTCGTCGAGCAGGGCTCCCAGCTCGCGACCGCGGTCAAGGAGGCCGGCGGACGGCCGACGTTCGAGCTTTGGGCCGGCGAACGACCGATGACTCGCGCGCCGCAGCCGATTCTCGACGCGGCCGAGCGGGCGACGCTCGCGTTCTTCCTCTCGGAGGCTCCGCATCCCGCCGAGGCGCGAGCTCGGTTCTCCGTCGGTGAAACGTTGCTCGGCCACGGCGGGCGCGAGATCTACATGGGTTTCGTCACGCCCGAGCTGCTCGAAGGCGAGCTCTCTCAGCCGGCCGCCGACCTCGAAGGGCCGGCGCGGCGCTTGCTGGCCGAGCTCGACGGGTCGAAGCGAATCCGGATTCGCGGACGCGCCGGAACCGACCTGACGCTGGACATCGAAGGGCGCAGCTGGCTGACGGACGCCCTCGGCCTCGAGGACCGCGGGTTCGCGAACTACCCGGGCGGCGAGGTCTTCGTCGCGCCGCTGAAGCACGGGGCCGACGGCGTGCTCGTCGCCGACCTCACCGTGCCCGTACACGGTCGAGGGGCTGGTCGACGAGCCTGTCACGCTGCGCTTCGAAGCCGGGCGTGTCGTCGAGATCTCGGGCGGACGAGCAGCGCAGATGCTCCGCGAGCTGGTCTCGGACGCCGGTGAGGGCGCCGACGTCATCGCCGAGCTCGGCATCGGCCTCAACCCGGCGGTGAAGCCGCGCGGCCACGTGATGCTCGACGAGAAGGCAGCGAACACCGCCCACGTCGCCATCGGCAGGAACACGGGCGCCTACGGCGGCGACAACGACGCCGCGATCCACGTCGACTGCATCTTCTCGGCGCCGGAAGTGGAGGCCGACGGCCGCCGCGTCGACCTCCCAACCGTCCGGTAGCAGCTAGCTCGCGACCACCGCCGAGCCGGCAGCGAGACATCGCGCGGCCCCGCCCACCGAGTACTGCTCGAGGACGAGGTTCGCCGTCACGACCCCGCCCGTCGCCGACCGGTAGACGAGCGTCGCGATCGCGTCGTCGTCCGCGGCGCCGACGAAGTCGAAGCCGTCGATCGTGTCGAGGTCGTCGTCCTCGTCGTACGCCGCGGTGTCCGAAGGCGTCGCGTTGGCGACGACCATCGCCCGGGCTCGCGCGTTGTTTGCGGTCGAGCTCGCCTCGAGCGAGAGGTCGCCGCCGGCGCTGCACGCGCCTTTGAGGACGAGGCCGCCGGCGCTGACGATCTCTGTCTCGGCGGTTCCGGCCGGGACGTCGAAGCCGATCCTGATCGCCGAGGGGCCGGGCAAGCCGGCGGGTCCAGGCGCACCGGCCGGCCCGGGCGGACCGGCCTCGCCCTGGCCTCCGGCCGGGCCCGGGGGTCCTTGCGGGCCGGACAGGCCCGGCGGCCCGGCGAACCCGCGCGGCCCTCGCAACCCGCGCGGCCCTCGCAAGACCTTCACCTTCGCCTTCGGCTTCTTCGGTTTCGCCTCCGGGCCCGAGCTCGCCGCCGTCGCACCCAGACCGGCGGCAAGCGTCGTGAGTCCAGCGGCTGCAAGCGCTGTCGCGGCGACCAGCCGGCGTCCCATTCCTGCCTCCTCGCTCGTGAACTGTGAATGCGTTTGGTCTACCGCGAACCCGCGGGAACATGAGGGCCTGACACGGTTGATTCACACTTTTGGGGCAAGCTCGACACAGAGGGCCGCGGCTACCATGCGACCGTGAGTCAGCTCAGCCCCGAACAGGAGGCGGAGCTCCGGCCCTACGAGCCTTACGACAGCGGCCCGGTCAGGCACGAGCCTCGCTTCCGAATCCTCCGCAAGCTCGCGACGCCGTTCATCGCTCTGGCTCTGCTTGTCTGGAAGGCGAAGTTCATCTTCGTCGCGATCTTCAAGCTCAAGATCTTCACGACCTCGGCGTCGATGCTCGTCTCGGTCGGGGCGTACGCGCTGTTCTGGGGCTGGAAGTTCGCGGTCGGCTTCGTCCTGCTGCTGTTCGTGCACGAGCTCGGCCACTACCTCGAAGCTCGACGGCAGGGCCTGAACGTGAGCGCGCCGATGTTCATCCCGTTCCTCGGCGCGGCGATCCTCCTGCGCGACAACCCCTTGAACGCATGGCGCGAGGCGCTCGTCGCCTTCGCCGGGCCGGTCGTCGGGAGCCTCGGCTGCGCCGTGGTCTGGCTCGTCGGGCGAGCAGCAGAACTCCGAGTTCCTGCTGGCGCTCGCCTTCACGGGGTTCCTCGTGAACCTCTTCAACCTGATCCCCGTCGTGCCGCTCGACGGCGGCCGGATCGCCGCGGCCATCCACCCCGGCATGTGGGTGCTCGGCTTCCTCGGGCTCGTCGCGCTGCTGTTCTGGGCCCCGAACCCGCTCCTGATCCTGATCGTCATCATCGTCGGATTCGAGCTCTACCGCCGATGGCAGGAGCGGGGCCAGCCCGAGTCGCGCGCCTACTACGAGGTCACGCGCTGGCAGCGAACCGCCGCAACCGTCGGCTACTTCACGCTGGCGGCGCTGCTCGTGCTGGGCATGGACGCGAGCTTCGTCGAGCGCGACTTCTAGCGCCATGGAAGACCGGCGGATCCTCGAAGCGCATGACGGCAACCTGCCGCGCAACGTCTTCCAGATCGCGGAGGAGTTCCGCACCGGCTTCGAGGCGGTCGACAGCATCGATCGGCCGGGCGTATCGGTCTTCGGCTCTGCGCGGGTCAAGCCCGACAGCGAGGTCTACGAGACGGCCCGCCGAATCGGTCAGCTCTTCGCGGAGTCCGGCTTCGCGGTCGTGACCGGCGGCGGGCCGGGCGTGATGGAGGCCGCGAACCGCGGCGCGCAGGAGGCCGGTGGCCTTTCGGTCGGCTTCGGGATCGAGCTGCCGCACGAGCAGTCGGTCAACCCGTACCTGGACCTCAGTCTCGTCTTCAAGCACTTCTACGCGCGGAAGACGATGCTCGTGAAGGCAGCCGAGGGCTTCGTGATGATGCCGGGCGGCTTCGGGACGCTCGACGAGATGTTCGAGGCGCTGACGCTCATCCAGACGGGCAAGGTCTTCAACTTCCCGGTCGTGCTGTTCGGCCACGAGCACTGGAGCGGCCTCGTGAAGTGGATCAACGAGCGGCTGCTCGCCGACGGGCTGATCTCGGCTGAGGATGAGGAGCTGCTCTTCGTCACCGAGGATCCGGAGCGGGCCGTCAAGCTCGTCGTCGGGTGCTACGAGGAGCGGTGCGCGCAGGCGGGAACGACGGCGGTGCCGCGCAAAGCGGACGCCCAGTAGGCCGATGCGGCTGCGCGACCTGCCGTCCGTGGACGAGCTGGCGCGCACCGTTGACGATCCGCTCGCCGTGGACGCCGCCCGTCGGGTGCTGGCGGAGGCTCGCGAGGAGATCCGCGCCGGGTTCGAGCCGGGCGATCTGGCGGCGCGGGTGCGCGGGGCCGTTGGGTCGGCTCGGGCTCCGGCGCTTCGCCGAGTCCTGAACGCGACCGGCGTCCTCGTGCACACGAACCTCGGGCGGGCTCCGCTGTCGGAGGCGGCGCTCGAGCGCGTGCGGGAGATCGGGCGCGGGTACTCCAATCTCGAGTACGACCTGTCGGTAGGCGGGCGTGGGTCGCGGCAGGATCACGTGGCGGGGCTGCTGCGGCGATTGACAGGTGCGGAGGCGGCGTTGGTGGTGAACAACAACGCCGCGGCGGTCTTACTGGCACTGGCGGCGTTGGCGGAGGGCCGCGAGGTCGTCGTCTCGCGTGGCGAGCTGATCGAGATCGGCGACGGGTTCCGGATCCCCGAGGTTCTGGCTCGGTCCGGCGCACGGCTCGTCGAGGTCGGGACGACCAACCGGACGCGGGCTTCCGACTACGAGCGCGCGATCGGGCCCGACACGGCGCTGCTGCTGCGCGTGCACCAGTCCAACTTCCGGGTCGTCGGGTTCACGGAGCGGCCACGGCTGGGCGAGGTCGTCGCCGTCGGGCAGCGGCACGGGCTTCCGGTCATCGAGGACGCCGGTTCCGGTGCGATGGCCGAGGTTGCGGACGAGCCCTCGGTGCGGGACAGCATCGAGGCAGGCGCGGACCTCGTGTGCTTCTCGGGAGACAAGCTGCTCGGCGGGCCGCAGGCTGGGGTCGTCGTCGGGCGGGCCGAGCTGATTGAGCTGCTTCGGCGGCATCCGCTCCAGCGGGCGCTGCGGGCGGACAAGCTGACGCTGGCTGCGCTGGAGGGGACGCTCGGGCTCTATCTCGAGCCGGCTCGCGCGCTGCGCGAGGTTCCGGTGCTGCGGATGCTCGTCGAGCCTGCGTCGTCGGTTCGTGCGCGGGCGGAGCGGCTGGCGTCGATCGTCGACGGGCGGGTCGAGGCGACAGTGGCGCGGGTCGGCGGCGGCGCGCTTCCGCTGGCGGAGCTCGGGAGCTTCGCGTGCGCGGTCGAGGAGGAGCTGGCGGGGCCGCTGCGGGTGGGCGAGCCCGCCGTGTGTGGGCGTGGTGCGCGACGGATCGCTCTTGCTGGACTGCCGCACGCTGTCGGACGGCGAGGTCGACGAGGCAGCTCGAGCGGTGCTCGCTTGCCGCTCACGGTAGGAACAGCCGGGCACGTCGACCACGGCAAGACCTGGCTCGTCCGAGCGCTGACCGGTAAGGACACGGACCGGCTTCCGGACGAGCGGCGCCGCGGCATCTCGATCGACCTCGGGTACGCGCCGCTGGATCTGGGCGAGGGGATGCGGCTGTCGCTCGTCGACGTCCCGGGACACGAGCGGTTCGTGCGGAACATGGTCGCGGGCGCAACGGGTATCTCGCTCTTCCTGCTCGTGGTCGATGCGGGTGAAGGCGTCCGCGAGCAGACGCGCGAGCACGTCGAGATCCTGCGGCTACTCGGGGTGGAACTCGGCGTCGTCGCCGTGACGAAGGTCGATGCGGTTGCCTCGGAGCGGATCGAGGCTTCCGTCGCGGCGGCTCGCGAGCTGGTGGCCGGAGCCGAGGTCGTTCGCGTGAGCGCGACGACCGGCGAGGGGCTCGACGAGCTTCGCGCTGCACTCGCCCGCGCGGCGAGTCGAGCCCTGTCGGGGGAGAGAGCTCGGGATCTGCCGACCCGGCTCTGGATCGACCGCGTCTTCTCGTTGGCCGGAGTCGGGACGGTAGTGACCGGGACGCTTTGGTCCGGCTCGATCGGCGCCGGAGACGAGCTGGCCGTCGAGCCGGGAGCCCTGAGGGGTCGGGTTCGCTCGGTCGAGGTCCACGACGAGGGCGTCGAGCGGGCCGAGGCAGGGCAACGCGTCGCGGTGGGGCTGGTCGGGGTGGATCGAGGGGCTCTTCGGCGTGGCCAGGCGCTGGTCGAGCCGGGCGCATACCCGGTCGGTTTTCGCCTCGATGTGCGCCTGGAGAGTGACGACATTGCGCCGTCTTTGACCGTTCTGCTCGGAACGGCCGCAATCCCGGCCAGGATCGTCCGCGACGGCAACTACGGTCAGCTGCGGCTGAGCGAGGCGGTGGTCGCGGCGCGCGGCGACCGAGTCGTCTTCCGGACCCGGACGACGATCGGCGGCGGTGTCGTCCTCGACCCCGCTCCGCCCCGTGGGCTCGACCCCGAGCGCCTGGCGCTCTTGGACGGAGGTGATGCGAAGACGATCGTGAGACATCTTGTGCGCGAGCCGACGACGGCGGATGCTCTGCGGGCACGAGGGCTCCTCACGGCTGCCGAGCTCGAGTCGGGACTCGCGGAGCTCGCGCAGACGGACAACTTCTACTACCGGCTCGACTGGCTCGAAGCGCAGCGGGCGGCGGTGGCGCAGCGCCTGACCGAGCAGGCCGCGGTCACCCCGCTCGATCCGGGCGTCTCCATCGCGGAGCTGTTTGCGGGGAAGCCGTGGGGCGCCGCGATCGCACCGCTCCTGGACCTCGAGGTGCGCGATGGTCGCGCCTACCTCGCGGGCGGCGCCGGTGCTCTGGGTGACCGTACGGCCGAAGCCGCGCGGATCGAGGCTGCGCTCGTCGCGGCCGGCCCGGCAGGCCTCCGCCTGGACGACCCCGAGCTCGCCCGCTTCCTGGAGGCGCAGGGACGGCTGGTCCGCCTCGCGGACGGCCATGCCGTGTCGCCGGCCGCCTACGCGGAGGCCAGCGAGGCCGCGGTCGGCGAGTGCGAGCGGGCGGGCTCGATCGAGCTGGCGCGCTTCCGCGACCTGCTGGGAATCTCCCGCAGACCGGCCCAGCTCCTCCTCGAGCGGCTGGACGTCGACGGCGTGACCCGGCGGGCGGGAGACGCGCGCGTGCTCAGGCGGGCGGCACGTCCGAAAGCGTGACCTGCACGGGACCGGGCAGGAGCGTGGCGCGCCAGTGTCGGAGGCTAGGATCGCGCCCAGGGAGCGGCATGGGCCCGGTGGCCCAGCCGGTCTTCAAAACCGGTGCGGTCGTGCAACCCACGGCTCGGTAGGTTCGACTCCTGCGCCGCTCCGTCGAGCCGATAGCCCACGGTTACAGCCGTTTCAAGCTCGTTCGGCTTTCGCTGACCGATCTCCGCTCGAACCGCTCAAGACCGCCTCGTAGTGGCGCGCACTGGCGCACAAACTGGCGTCGCATGCGCGAGAGCCGCAGGTGTCGCGCAGGCTCTGAGCGCCACAACCGGACCTGGCGTGCCGCTGGCCTGATGCCGATTGGCCTGCAACGAGGCCGGCACACGTTCGCGTCGCCGATGACGCCGCTGGAGTGAACGCGAAGGCGCTCTCGACATACCTCGGGCACGCAGCGTCACGATCACCTACGACCGACACGGCCACCTCATGCCAGGAAACGAAGAGGAGGCGGCGACACGTCTCGACACGTGCCTCGCGATGCTGGAGGCGCGACGCTCGGCTAGCGTCCGTCGAGCGGACTACCGAGAAACCGAGAGTTTCCGCGAGTACCCGAACGAGCTTCGGTGTTTCCATCCGGCCAGCAAACGGTACGTCGCCAGGAGGTGAACGGGGACGCGATAGCCGGTTCCTCCGCATAGCGGCGACTTGCGGCCTCGCTGTCCCGGTCACCAACACAATCGGCTGGGCGTCGCGGCCTTGTGCAACCCGAGGCTTATAGCTCGACCGATGACGATATTTCCGACCTCGGAGCCATGACCGCGTCAAGCGCCTGGCTCTACAACCAGATCGGGGCGAACCTGACTGGCTGCTCATTGTCGTCCTCGCGCTTGGTCTCTGGCGTGCTTTGTCGCCGACACCCTTGGACGACTCGAGCCGGGCGCTCCTCCTTGTGGCGTCGGTGTTTTCCTTGACGGCATGTTCCGGCTCGACTGCCAGGGGATCGACACCAACTGCCAGCGACTCGTGGCATTCGGATGCCCACAAGATGGAAGTCGCTTCACCACGGCCTTCACCTTGCTCGCCCCGATCATCCTCGCTTTCGCGTTCCGCAGGATCGCCGGATCGAGAGACACCTGGCTTCCCACACTCGCCGCGATACCGGCCAGCATTGTCGTCGGATCCTCTTCTCCGGCTTAGGACGCGCAGCAACCAGAGCGACAACGCTGACGTGGACGCTCTGGGCCGCGTTCGTCCGCTTCCGGCTACTCCAAAAACATCCCGGCCAAAGCCAGAACCCGTCTGATCCGCGCGCACCGGCCCAACTCACGCACCGCGCACACGGCGCAGTAGATCGCCACCTAGGTGTCCTCGAACCGTTTCTGCGCGCACACTGCGCGCACCACGTCGGCGGCGCTACTGAGCCAAATCGCCGAGCTTCAAAACCGGTGCGGTCGTGCAACCCACGGCTCGGTAGGTTCGACTCCTGCGCCGCTCCGTGAACGGATTCCGCTAGCCGGCCAGCCTGAAGAGGTAGATGTGCCGGCGCGGCTTCCGCGTCGTCCGGATCACTGTCAGGGTCCCGCGAGCGTTGTCGTAGAGCCGGGTGCCGCCGAGTATGGCGAGCTCGTAGAGATCCTGGTACTGGATCGATCCGCCCGCTACCAACCTGCCCTTGGGCATGAAGATCGTGACCGTGCACGCGCGGGTCGTTGCCGTGGTCAGCGTGCAGACGAACTCGGAGTGCCCGATCGGCTTCGACCGGACCCGCCGGTTGAACAGGTTCTGCCTGACGATCTCCGTGTCACCGGCCCCGCGCCCGGGACGCCCGAGGTCAACTCGGACCCGGCTGATCTCGCGGCTCGTGATCCGGATCGTCGCCGGCCCCGTCACCGCGCCCGAGCTCCACGCGCTCCCACTCCACGCGTAGAAGAACCCGGGCACCGCAAACACCATGGCCAGCACCAGCATGTACGCGAAACGACGCATCCCCCCACTCCTTTCGACGGGCAGCTTGGTCATCCCGCTGCCGCAGTTGGAATCTCAAGCCAGAAAACAGAACCCTCGCCACGCCCGCTCTCGAAGTTCATCTGGCCGCCGTGGGCCTCGACGACCGAGCGCGCGATCGTCAGCCCGAGCCCGGTGCCCGGGATCCCGCTCGCCGGCGCGTCGCCGCGGAAGAACTTCACGAACACCCGCTCCTGCTGATCGTCGGGGATTCCGAGACCCTCGTCGCGGACGCTGACGCGAACCATGCCGTTGTCCTGCTCGGCCAGCACGTGCACCGTGCCCCCTTCGGGCGAGTACTTGATCGCATTGGACAACAGATTGCCTACGACTTGTGCCAGCCGGTGCGAATCTCCGCGGACGGTCAGCGGAGCCGCCGGGATCTCCATGTCGAGCGTGTGCTTCTGGCTCTGGCCCTCGAAGAGCCGTACCTGCTCGGCCACGACACGCGAAATGTCGATCAGCTCGTGCTCGAGGAGCAGGTGGCCCTCGTCGAGCCGCTCGGCGTCCAAGAAGTCGTTGAGGAGATCCGAGAGCCTGCGGCCTTCCCGGTCGATGATCTCGAGATAGCGGCGCTGGTCCTCGGGCGCCGTCTCTCGGTTGAGCAAGACGGACGTGAAGCCGAGGATGCTCGCGAGCGGAGTCCGAAGCTCGTGCGAGACGATCCGGACGAGCTCCGACTTGCGGCGCTCGCTCTCGCGGAGCTTCTCGTTCTGGTCCTTCAGCTCATGCTGCTGGCGCTCCAGCTCCTCCGCCATGTGGTTGAACGCAGCGGTGAGGCCGCCTACCTCACCTGGCCCGCTCTCGGCGAGCCGGACCGTGAGATCGCCCTCGGCGAGTCGAGTGGCCGCCTTCGCGGCCGCGCGCACCGGGTGCGCGGTCGAGCGCGCCAGGTAGAGGCCGAACAGGAAGATGAGCAAGGCGCAGGCGACGAGCCCGGCCACGCCCAGGACGATGGCACGCGTCGTTTGTTCCTCGGCATGCTCGGCGCTCGTTCTCGCCCGTCCGTCCTCAGCGGCGAGGAGCGCCTCGATGCGGTTCCGAATGTCGTCGGTGTACTGCTTCCCCTCCTCGGCCGCCACCGCCTGCCTGACCGCGAGCGGGTTGCTGCGGGCGATGTCCACGAGCCGGAGTGCCCAGTCGTTGACGTAGCTGTCGACTGCTTCGCGCAGCCCTGCGACCCGGCGCCGCTGCTGGGAATCCTCGGACACGAGCTGCTCGAGCTCGTTGAGCCTCTGCGGCATCACCGCACGGGCCCGGTCGAACGGCTGGAGGAACTGCGTGTTGCCGCTCAGCACGACGCCGCGAAGGCCTGTCTCCTGATCGAGCACGAGCTTCTCGATCACGACGGTCGCGGCACGGACGTCCTTGGAGTGGGCCTCCCGGTCCCGCGCGTCGTCGAGCGTTGTGACCGCATGGATGAGCACCACGAACACGCCGGCAACCAGGACGGCGAGAACGACGCTTGCCGCGATCATCCGGGCCGAGAGCGACAGCGACCTCATTCGTCAGCCCCGCCCAGTAGCGACTCGACGATCTTGGTGAGCTCGTCCGGCTCGAAGGGCTTTTGGAGGTACCGGTCGGCGCCCGCCTCGAGCGATGCCTCCCGCGAATCCGGCCAGGCACTCATCACGATGATGTGCGTCCCGTCGACGCTGACGTCGCTCCGCAGGCGCCGCAGCACGTCGAGGCCGCTCATCCGGGGCATCATCAGATCGAGGAGGATCAGGTCAGGCCGGTGCTCGGCCGCCAGCGCGAGCGCCTCGTCGCCGTCCCCCGCCTCCAGCATGGTGTAACCGGCGCCGATCATGACGCGCATGAGCAGCCGCAGATTGTCGTCGTCCTCGCAGATGAGGATCGTCTTGGCAGTGCGGTCTTGCACAGATTCGGGTGGAGGGTAGCTGGAAGCTTCCTAGGATTCGCCCGTGTTCGCCGAAGCCCTTGCCATGACGGCCGCGCTGATCTGCCTGGATCCGGGGCACGGGACCCTGCCCGCGGTCGCCCGGCAGCAGGAGCCGATCGGGCCCGGCTCTGCGATCAGCAAGGTCAAGGACGGCGGCGGCGCCAGGGGCGAGGCCGAGGCTGTTCTGGCGATCGCGAACCGAACGAGGACACTGCTCGTCCGGCGCGGGTACCGAGTCGCGATGACGCGCACGGGCTCCGCCTACCGCGGGGGAAACATCGAGCGGGCGCAGTTCTGCAACCGAAGACACGCGGCGCTGATGGTCCGCATCCACGCCGACGGCTCGACCGACACTTCCCGGCGAGGCGCGTCCACGCTGTTCCCCGCGCGGCGTGCCGGCTGGACGGACGACGTCTACGGGCCCAGCAGGAAAGCTGCACGGACGATCCAGCGCTCGCTCGTCCGTGCGACGGGCGCCCATGATCTCGGTCTCGTGGAACGCCCCGACCTGACCGGCTTCAACTGGGCAAACGTCCCGGTCGTGCTCGTGGAGGCCGGCTTCATGACGAACCCGACCGAGGGCCGGCTGCTGCGCTCGAGCGCCTACCAGTGGCGCGTCGCGCGCGGGCTCACCGCCGGGGTCGCGGCGTTCAGTCCTCGTTAGAGCGGCGCATCTCGTCGACCGCCGCACGGCCTTCGGCGTGGACGGCGCGCCGCCGCTCCTCGGGCTCCGGCACCGCGTCGACGGCGTCCACGGTCGTCTCGGCGCCCTCGAACTCCTCGCGGTCGTCGACGACCGCACGAGACTCGTCCAGGCGGGCGCGAAGCTCCTCTGCGCGCGGGTCGGACTCCGCCTCCGGTCGCGGCCTCCGGCGGACGACGCGCCACACCCCCGCTGCGCCGAGCGCCACTCCCCCGGCCAGGAACGCGAGGCGGCGGTTCACGAGCGCGATGCTACACTGCCGCCCGCTTCCTGCCTTGCCCGCCGTGCGCCGCCCGAAGCGCCCTCGAAACGGCAAGGCCGCCTAAGACCGAAGGAAGGAGAAATCGGGCCCGTGACGCCCTACGAAATTCTGCTGATGCTCGATCCGGAGCTCCCCGAGGAGCGCCAGTCGGAGATCGTCCAGCGCACCCGCGAGCTCGTCGAGCGGAACGGCGGCAGCGTCGAGTCGCACGATGTCTGGGGACGCCGCAAGCTCGCCTACGAGATCGACCACAAGACCGACGGCACGTACCACCTGCTGACCTTCACGGCCGAGACGGAGACGCTCGAGGAGATTTCGCGGGTCCTCAAGATCACCGACGGGGTCATGCGCCATCTGGCCGTGCGGCGATCCGAGCGACGTCCCGGCGAGACGGTGGCGGCGTCCGGCCCGGCGCGGCAGGATGGAGCCGAGGCCGAAACCGTCGTTCAAGAGGAGGAGTAGAGATGGCAGGCGACATCAATCGCGTAACGCTCGTCGGGCGCCTTACCCGCGACCCCGAGCTCCGGCACCTTCCGTCGGGAACCCCAGTGCTGCAGATGGGTCTCGCAGTCAACGGGCGCCAGAAAGACGACGCCGACAACTGGACGGACAAGCCGAACTTCTTCGACATCAAGGTCTTCGGAAACCAGGCCGAGATGCTCTCCCAGCACCTTTCGAAGGGCCGGCGGGTCGGCATCGACGGCCGCCTCGACTGGTCGTCGTGGGAGGCACAGGACGGCTCGAAGCGCTCCAAGGTCGAAGTTGTCGCAAATACGGTGCAATTCCTCGACAGCCGCGGCGACGGCGAGGGCGGCGGCCAGCGTGAGTTCGTGCCGGCCGGCGTTGCCGAGAGCGGCAGTGCCGACATCGGCACGACCGGCGCCGACGACGACATCCCCTTCTAGGAGCCACTGCATGCCGAAAGCCAGACGAGAGCAGCGCAGCTCGAGACGCGGGCCCCCGACCGGGCCGATCAAGCGCCGCTCGTGCCAGTTCTGCCGCGACAAGATCGAGGAGGTCGACTACAAGAACACGAACATCCTCCGGAGGCACGTCTCCGAGAAGGGGAAGATCCGCTCGCGCCGCATCACCGGCACCTGCCGGCGCCACCAGCGCCAGGTCGCGGTGGCCGTGAAGCGCGCGCGCGAGATGGCGCTGCTGCCGTACGCGACCACCTAGGCGATGCAGGTCATTCTCCTCAAGGACGTGGACAAGGTCGGCCTGCGCGGCGACGTGGTGGACGTGGCCCGCGGGTACGCGCGCAACTACCTCCTCCCGCGGAAGCTCGCGGAGGCGGCCTCGCCCGGGCGGCTCGAGGAGCTTCGACGCCACGACGAGATGCGCGCCCGGCAGGAGGCCCGAACGCACGACGAGGCCGGCGAGATCGCAAAGCGGCTCGAGCAGACGGTGATCCGCTTCGACGTGAAGGCCGGCCCGACCGGCTCGCTCTTCGGCTCTGTGACGGCGACCGATGTTGCCGATCGGCTCTGGAGCGACCACAAGATCCGCGTCGACCGGCGGAAGATCGAGCTCGGCGACCCGGTGAAGCGCGTCGGCCGGTACGAGGTTCCGGTCGAGGTCTTCACGGACGTCTCCGCGGATCTCCGCCTGGAGGTGGTTCCCGAGGGCGGCGACATCGCCCAGATGGAGGAGCTCCAGGCCGTAGCGGAGGCCGAGGAGGCCGCAGCCGCAGCCGAGGCCGAAGCAGCCGCGGAGGCAGCGGCAACGGCGGAGGCCGAGGCGATCGAGATCGTCGAGGCGGCGGAGGCCGAAGAGGCCGCCGCGGCCGCAGAAGCGGAAGCCGATGCCTCGGACGAGTCGGCCGCGGAGGACGCGGAGGCCGAGCAGGCGCCCGAAGAGGCGACCGACACCGAGCCCGTCGCGGCAGAAACCGACTCCGACCGGTAACGAATCCGTCACGACTCGTCCACAGGCTTTTCCAGAGCCTGTGGATGAATGCGCGAAAAAGCCGCAGGCAGCGGGAATTTCAGGCAGCCGCTTGTGCGGCTCCCTTGGGGACAACGTCCGCTCCGCCGTGGACAATACGGGGGAACATGCGTTCTTTCACCTGCATATCCGCCACTTTTCTCCTAGTAGTAAGGGACAACGGGCTTGAGCGAACCCCTCGGCAGCGGGTCTAATCGGGGCGTGGTCGCCCAGCTCGCCCAGCCGTCGCAGGCGGCCCCGGTCCCACCCCAGAATCTGGACGCCGAGGAGTCCGTCCTCGGCGCGATGATGCTCTCCCCAGGTGCGATCGGGGCCGTCAGCGAGATCGTCGACGCAGGGGACTTCTACCGCGAGAGCCACGCGAAGGTCTATCGCGCAGCCCTCGCCCTGTACGCGCGCGGCGAGCCCGTAGACGCGATCACGCTCGTCGACGCGCTGGAAGAACGCGGCGAGCTCGAGGACGCGGGCGGTCGCGTCCGGATCCACGAGCTCGCCGCACTCGTCCCTGCCACCGCGAACGCCGCGCACTACGCGCGGATCGTCCGCGAGATGGCGACCTTGCGCGGCCTGATCCGCTCCGGGCAGGAGATCGCGCGGCTGGGCTGGGAGCGGCCGGGCGACGCGGGCGACCTCGTCGATCGGGCCGAGCAAGTGATCTTCGAGCTCTCCCAGAGCAGGGTCACGGGCGAGTTCGCGCATATCGAGGGCCTGTTGAAGGAGAGCTTCGAGCGGATCACCGCGCTCTACGAGGCCGGCGAGGAGATCACGGGCGTCCCGTCGGGCTTCCGCGACCTCGACCGGCTGACGTCGGGCTTCCAGCCGGGGAACCTGATCATCATGGCGGCCCGCCCGAGCATGGGGAAGTCGGGCCTCGCGCTCTGCACGGCGGCGAACATCGCGGTGCGGCGCGGGACGCCGGTCGCGCTCTTCACGCTCGAGATGTCGAAGTCGGAGGTCACGCAGCGGCTGATGTGCAGCGAGGCCAAGGTCGAGTCGCAAAGGCTGCGGAACGGCAAGCTTGCCGCCGACGACTGGCCCCGGCTGACCGCAGCCTGCGACAAGCTCGCGAAGGCGCCGATCTACGTCGACGACACCGGCTCGATCACGATGATGGAGATCCGGTCGAAGGCGCGGCGCCTCAAGTCGAAGGAGCCGAACCTCGGGCTGATCGTCGTCGACTACATCCAGCTGATGACGTCGGGCGCGTCGGTCGAGAACCGCGTCCAGGAGGTCTCGCAGATCTCCCGGAACCTGAAGGTGCTGGCGCGCGACCTGGACGTCCCGGTGCTCGCGCTCTCCCAGCTCTCGCGCGCCGTGGAGCAGCGGCACGACAAGCGGCCGATCCTCTCCGACCTGCGGGAGTCGGGCTGCCTCGCCGGCGACTCCCGGGTGTACCTCCCGGACGAGGGTGTCTACCGCCCGATCCGCGACCTGGTGGGCAAGACCGGGTTCCGGGTGCTTGCGGTGGACGATCAGACGTGGAAGCTCGAGCCGCGCGTCGTCACGAATGCGTTCTTGACCGGACGGAAGCCCGTCTACCGGCTGACGACGCGTCTCGGGAAGACGATCCGCGCGACCGGCAATCACAAGTTCCTCGCCTTCGACGGCTGGCGGCGTCTGGACGATATGGCGCCCGGGATGCGAATCGCGGTTCCGCGCGAGCTGCCTGGTCCCGACGCTCAGACGATGTCGGACGAGGAGCTCGCGCTGCTCGGCCACCTGATCGGAGACGGCTGCACGCTGCCACGGCACGCGATCCAGTACACGTCGAACGACCGCGACTTGGCGAACCTCGTTGCCGGTCTTGCAACGGACCTCTTCGGCGCTGCCGTAAGGCCGCGGATCGTCCGCGAGCGAGGCTGGTACCAGACCTATCTTTCTCTGCGACGCCGCATCTGACGCACGGTGTCCGCAACCCCGTCGCCGCCTGGCTCACGAAGGCTCGGCAGTCTTCGGCCTGCGGAGCTACGAGAAGCGAGTACCCGAGGAGGTTTTCCGACAGCCGCCGGCCGCGATCGGCGTGTTCCTCCGCCATCTCTGGGCGACAGACGGCGTGATTCGAGAGGCCGGAGGCAGGGACCGTCTACCCCAGCCATCCGCTTCGACTCCAGTAGCGAACGGCTGTCGCGAGACGTGCAGTCCCTCCTTCTGCGCCTTCGGGATCACCGCTCGACACTCCGCCGGGTTTCGATGGGCTCGAAAGGACGACCGTCCCACCGACTCGCCGTAACCGGCAAGCCCGACGTCGAGCGCTTCCTCTTGCTCGTGGGCGGGCTAGGACGCCAGCCGGGCGAACGCTCACACTGAGATCAGCGCAGCTGGGCGGCCCGTCGTTCCGAGCGAACACCAATCGCGACACGATTCCACCGAGATGCCTGGAGAGTCCATCGTCGTCCCTGCCATGGCCGCGGCAGGCGTCACTACCGCGCGAGCTCCAGCGCGGGCTTCGGGATGTCGCATTGCGGGTCAACGCTCTACAAGGCCGCGATCGGCCGCGACCGTGCTGCGTCGGTCGCGACTGTTGATGGCCTCGGAAACCGATGGGCCGACCTTGCTGCGAGCGATGTCTATTGGGACAAGATCGTCTCGATCGAGCCCGACGGCGACGACGAGGTCTTCGACCTCACGGTCGACGGCCTCCAGAGCTTCGTCAGCTGAGGACATGTCCGTTCATAACTCAGCATCGAGCAAGACGCGGACCTCGTGTTCTTCATCTACCGCGACGAGTACTACAACGACGAGACCGACCAGCAGGGGATCGCCGAGATCCATCTCGCGAAGCACCGCAACGGGCCGACCGGGACGGAGAAGGTCGCGTTCCTGAGCCGGTACGCGAAGTTCGCCGACCTCGCCGCCGGCTAGGCGACCGCCGGGTACGGCAGACTCCGTCCGTGCCAGCGACCGTCATCGTCGGGGCGCAGTGGGGGGACGAGGGCAAGGGCAAGATCGTCGACCTGCTGGCGCAGCACTCGGACGTCGTCTGCCGCTACCAGGGCGGGCCGAACGCCGGGCACACGATCGTCGCCGACGGGCAGACGTACAAGTTCCGGCACATGCCCTCCGGGATCCTCTGGGGGAAGGAGTGCGTGCTCGGCGCCGGCTGCGTCGTCGACCCGGCCGTCTTCATCGAGGAGCTGGACGACCTCGACGCGCGCGGCCTCTCGACGGAACGGGTGCACCTGTCGGGCAACGCTCAGCTGATCATGCCGTGGCACGTCGCGCTCGACCGGGCGAGCGAGCGGCGGCTCGGGAAGCTCCAGATCGGGACGACTCGGCGCGGGATCGGCCCGGCGTACGGCGACAAGGCTGCACGGCTCGGGATCCGGGTACAGGACCTCCTCGACCCGAAGATCCTGCGCCAGAAGATCGAGGTCGCACTCGCCGAGAAGAACCATTGGCTGGAGCAGGTCTACGGCGCCGAGCCGATCGACCTCGAGGATGTCTCGTCCCGGTACGAGAGCTACGCGCAGCGGCTCCGGCCTTTCGTCGCCGACACGTCGCTGCTCGTCGACCGGGCGCTACGGGACGGCCGGTTCGTGCTCTTCGAGGGCGCGCAGGGAACCCTGCTCGATCTCGACCACGGCACGTATCCGTTCGTGACCTCGTCGAACCCGGTCGCCGGCGCGGCGGCCACGGGGATCGGGATCGGGCCGAACCGGATCGACGCCGTGCTGGGTGTGGCCAAGGCGTACCTGACGCGCGTCGGGGAGGGCCCCTTCCCCACGGAGATCGAGGGCGGCGATCAGGAGCGGGTCCGCGAGCTCGGCGGCGAGTACGGAACCGTCACCGGCCGCGAACGGCGCTGCGGCTGGCTCGACCTCGTCGGCCTCCGCTACGCCGCGCGGCTGAACGGCTTCACGTCGCTCGCACTGACGAAGCTGGACGTCCTGTCGTCGTTCGCCGAGCTGCCGGTCTGCGTCCGCTACCGGCTCCGCGACGGGACGGAGACCGAGGAGTTTCCGGCCCACCAGAGCGACTTCCACCACTGCGAGCCTGTCTACAAGGTGCTCCCCGGCTGGGACGAGCCGCTCGACGGGATGGACGACGTGTCGCGGCTGCCCGAGGCTGCCCGTCATTACGTCAGCTTTGTCGAGGAGCAGCTCGAGGTCGAGGTCTCCCTGATCGGCACCGGCGCCGCGCGGGAGCATGTGCTCGCCCAGCGCGGCCTCGAGGCGATCGCCCGGCCCTTAGGGGCGCCGAGCGCTCGGTCATCAGGAACTCGTAGAGCGAGCGGTAGCCGCCGACGACCGAGGCGACGTCGCCCGGGTCGACGGTCTCGTTGCGCTCGAGCCGGTCGACGACATCCTTCCCCGCGACGTACTCAGCGAGCAGCTCGGGGTCGGCGCCCTCGGTGGCTACGAGGTCGTCATCGAGGATCTTCCGCTCCTGGAGCATCCGCACGATCAGGTCGTGGAGCTCGGGCAGCGCCTCCGCTGGGTAGTCACGGACGAGCGGCTCCAGCTGCTGCCACTCACTCTCCCAGTCGTGCAGATCGAGCCCTGATTCGACCACGACCGGACTTTCGCCGGGTTCGGCGGCTTTGAAACCTCCGAGGACGGCTCTACACTCGCCACACGTGAGGGTGCTCCTGATCGGCTCCGGCGGCCGCGAGCACGCGCTTGCGTGGAAGCTGCGGCAAAGCCCTCTGCTCGACGAGCTGCACGCGGCGCCGGGGAACCCCGGGATTGCGAGTCTCGGGACGTGCCACCCCGTCCGTGCCGAGGACGGTGAGGGCCTGCTCGACCTCGCGCGGTCGCTCGACGCCGATCTCGTCGTTGTCGGCCCGGAGGCGCCGCTCGTCTCAGGGGTGGCCGACGACCTGCGCCACGCCGGCGTCCGCGTCCTTGGCCCGAGCCGCGAGGCGGCCCGGATCGAGGGCTCGAAGACCTTCGCGAAGGACGTGATGCGCGCGGCCGGTGTTCCCACCGCCGCGACGCTGGCGGTCGCAAGACCGCCCTGCGTCGTCAAGGTCGACGGACTTGCCGCGGGCAAGGGCGTCTTCGTCTGTCCCGATCAGCCGTCGCTGGACGAGGCGCTTCGCGCCGTCGGCCGGTTGGGCCAGCCGCTCGTGATCGAGGAGCTGCTGGAAGGCGAGGAGGTCTCGCTGTTCGCGCTCGCAGACGGCTCCAGCGCCGTCGCCCTCGCGCCGGCCCGCGACTACAAGCGAATCGGCGACGGGGACACCGGCCCCAACACCGGCGGGATGGGCGCGTTCTCGCCGGTCGCGGAGGTTTCCGAGACGGACGTGGAGGAGCTCCTCGAGACCGTGCACCGGCCGGTGCTCGCCCAGCTCGCGGCTCGCGGCTCGCCTTTCGTCGGCCTGCTGTACGCCGGCCTGATGCTGACGGCCGCCGGGCCGAAGGTCCTCGAGTTCAACTGCCGCTTCGGCGACCCCGAGACGCAGGCGATCCTGCCGCGCATCGACGGAGACCTGCTCGAGGCGTTGGCGGCGGCGGCGGGCGGGGACCTGAGCCGGACGGCGATCGGAACCGGTGAAGAGGCGGCGGTCACCGTCGTTCTCGCCTCGCGCGACTACCCGGCGCGCGGCGACTCCGGAACGCCGATCGAGGGCGTCGAAGACGCGGCGGCCACTGCGCTCGTCTTCCACGCGGGAACCGCAGTGCACGGCGGGCGGCTGGTGACGAACGGCGGACGAGTGCTGAACGTGACCGGGCTTGGCGCGTCGCTGGATGCGGCCCGTGAGACCGCATACGCTGCGTGCGCCTCGATCTCGTTCGACGGCATGCAGTACCGTCGAGACATCGCTGCGAGGACTGCAGACGTTGCGACCTGAGACACAGACCGAGCCGTTTCTCGAGCTGGTCGAGTTCGCCGAGCGCGGCCCGCTGGTCGGGATCCTGGTGGGATCCGAGTCGGACCGGGAGCGCATGGAGCCCGCCCTCCAAGAGCTGGACGATCGCGGGATCACGCACGAGTTCCACGTGCTCTCCGCGCACCGGGACCCGCGCGCCGTCGCCGAGTACGCGTCGACCGCGGCGCTCCGCGGCGTCCGGGTGATCATCGCGGGCGCCGGCATGGCGGCGGCGCTGCCTGGAGTCGTCGCGTCCTATTCGGAGCTGCCCGTGATCGGCGTCCCGCTGAAGTCGAGCAAGAGCGTCGGCGACGGTCTGGACGCCCTGCTCTCGATCGTCCAGATGCCGCCCGGCGTTCCCGTCGCGTGTGTCTCGGTCGACGGCGCGCGCAACGCCGCGATCCTCGCCGCGCGGATCCTCGCCCAGGGCGGCGGGCTGCCGGCGGCCGAGGCCTGAGACCGGCACCCGGCACCGGCCTGGGCGCTGTGTAGAGTCGGATCGGTGATCGCCCGCTACTCGCGTCCGGCCATGGCTCGCGTCTGGTCGGACGAGAGCAAGCTCGCCCGCTGGCTCGAGGTCGAGCTGGCGGCGCTCGACGGCTGGGCCTCGGTGGGCATGGTTCCGGTGGAGGCAGCGCGGGAGATCCGCAAGCGGGCGGAGGCGCCGACACCGGAGCGCGTGGCCGAGATCGAGGAGCGGACGCAGCACGACGTTGCGGCGTTTGTGGACGCGGTCGCGGAGCCGCTGGGGCCGGTCGGGCGCTGGTTCCACTACGGGCTGACCTCGTCCGATGTCCTCGACACCGCACTGTCGCTGCAGATTCGTGACGCGGGTGCGCTGATCCTCGATGGGGTGGATCGGGCGTTTGCCACGGTCGTCGAGCAGACCGAGCGACATCGCGGGACGCTGATGATGGGGCGCACGCACGGCGTTCACGCCGAGCCGACGACGTTCGGGCTCAAGCTCGCCGGCTGGGCCTTCGAGCTCGACCGTGGTCGCGCGCGCGTCGCACGCGCACTCGAGAGGCTTCGAGTGGGGAAGCTCTCCGGCGCCGTCGGCACCTACGCCGCGATCGATCCGGAGGTCGAGCGGCTTGCTTGCGAGCAGCTCGGGCTCGAGCCCGCGCCCTCGTCTACGCAGATCCTTCAGCGGGATCGCCATGCGGAGCTGCTCTCCGCCCTGGCGGTCACCGCGGCCTCGCTCGAGAAGTTTGCGCTCGAGATCCGCCATCTCGCCCGCACCGAGGTTCGCGAGGTCGAGGAACCGTTCGGCCGAGGGCAGAAGGGCTCGTCGGCGATGCCGCACAAGCGCAACCCGATCGTCGCGGAGCGGATCTGTGGCCTTGCGCGCGTCGTGCGGGGCGCCGCGCTCGTCGGGCTCGAGAACGTCGCGCTCTGGCACGAGCGCGACATCTCGCACTCGTCGGCCGAGCGGGTCGTCATTCCCGATGCGTTCCTGGCAGTCGACTACATGCTCGACCGCTTCGCGTGGCTGGTCGAGGGGTTGGTCGTCCGGCCGGAGCGAATGCGGCGAAACCTGGACGCGAGCCACGGGCTCTTCTTCAGCCAGCGCCTGCTGCTCGCCCTCGTCGAGAGCGGACTCGAGCGCTCGCAGGCGTACGAGCTCGTCCAGCGGAACGCCATGCGCGCCTGGGAGGAGGAACAGGATTTCCCGACGCTCGTGCGCTCGGACGCTGCGATCTCGGCGAAGCTCGATCGCGCGGCGCTGGACTCGGTCTTCGACCTCGAGGCGTACACGCGCCACGTGGACGTGGTGTTCGACCGGCTGTCCGCCCTGACCCGAAAGGAGGAGCCCGTCCATGCCTGAGACCGCCACCCACGTCGGGAGCGGAAAGGTTCGCGAGCTCTACGCGCTCGACGATGACCGGATGCTGCTCGTCGCGAGCGACCGGATCTCGACGTTCGACGTCGTCCTGCCCACGGCGATACCCGACAAGGGACG
Organism: uncultured Actinomycetes bacterium; assembly: GCA_963798935.1. Classification (GTDB taxonomy): domain Bacteria; phylum Actinomycetota; class Thermoleophilia; order Gaiellales; family Gaiellaceae; genus JACDAN01. Next base: position 18,346 of record CAWCVG010000009.1, on the reverse strand, counting down.
CGTGCTCACCGGCCTCTCTGCGTTCTGGTTCGCACGGACGCGGGAGATCGTCGACAACCACATGCTCGCGCTTCGTGGCGACGGACGGTCGACGGAGTGCCGGCGGCTCGAGATGCTTCCCCTCGAGTGCGTCGTCCGCGGCTACCTGACCGGCTCCGGCTGGAAGGACTACGTGGCGAGCGGCCAGGTTTGCGGGCATCGGCTGCCCACGGGGTTGCAGGAGTCCGAGCAACTTCCGGAGCCGCTTTTCACACCCTCGACGAAGGCCCAGACCGGCCACGACGAGAACATCACGCGCGCGCAGGCCGCGGACCTCGTCGGCGCCGAGCGGGCTGAGGAGCTCGAGCGGGTCTCGATCGCGCTGTACGAGTTCGCGGCCGGATACGCAGCCGACCGCGGGATCCTGATCGCCGACACGAAGTTCGAGTTCGGCCTCGACGGCGACGGCAGTCTCTGTCTCGGCGACGAGGCGCTGACACCCGACTCCTCTCGCTTCTGGCCCGCTGAGGGCTACGAGCCGGGCCGCGGCCAGCCGTCGTACGACAAGCAGTTCGCGCGCGACTACTGCGAGACGGTCGGCTGGGACAAGACCGAACCCGGCCCGGAGCTTCCGGACAACGTCGTTGCAGGAACGCGCGCACGGTACGTCGAGGCGTTCGAACGCCTGACCGAGCTCCCGTTCGACCGTTACCTCGACGATCCCCAGTCGGTGCTCCGATGAGAGCGACTGTCCTCGTTCGGCCCAAGCCGGGCATCCTCGACCCGCAGGGTCAGGCGGTCGAAAGCTCGCTGCGCCAGCTCGGTTTTCCTGTCGGCGACGCACGCGTGGGCCGCGTCGTCGATCTCGAGGTCGAGTCGGCCGACCCGGCCACGGCGCGGGCGGAGGTCGAGCGGATGTGCGAGCAGCTCCTCGCCAACCCTCTGATCGAGAGCTACGAGATCGAGCTCGCGGACGGCCCGTGAGCGAACGGCCGCAGATCGGCGTCCTGACGTTCCCCGGCTCGAACGACGACCGGGACGCCCTGCACGCGCTCGACCTGCTCGGGGCGGAAGCAGTGGCCGTCTGGCACGCCGACGAGCGGCTTCCGGACGTCGCAGGGGTCGTTCTCCCCGGCGGGTTCTCATACGGCGACTACCTCCGCTGCGGCGCGATCGCACGCTTCGCGCCCGCGATGCAGGCCGTCTCCGAGTTCGCGGCGGACGGTGGGCCCGTGCTCGGGATCTGCAACGGCTTCCAGATCCTCTGCGAGGCAGGCCTACTTCCCGGCGCGCTCCGGCCGAACGCGTCGCTCTCGTTCATTTGTCGTGATGTCGATCTCCGGGTCGAACGCGCCGACACGGCGTTCACGGCACTCTGCGAGCCAGGGCAGACCCTCACGATCCCGATCAAGCACGGGGAGGGTTGTTGGTTCGCGGACGACGCGCTCCTCGCCGAGCTCGAGTCGAACGGGCAGATCGTCCTCCGCTACGAGGACAACCCGAACGGCTCCGTCGCCGGCGTCGCCGGCGTCGTGAACGCGGAGCGGAACGTCATGGGCCTGATGCCGCATCCCGAGCATGCGGTCGACCCTCTGCTCGGCTCCACGGACGGGGCGCTCATCCTCGGCGGCCTCGTCGGGGCCGCCCGAGATCGATCTGTCGTCGGCGTCAGCGTCTAGCGCTCACCTCCCCACGAACCCGAGGGCGGCGGCAAGCGACGGGTGGTCGCCGAGCCGGTCGCGCAGTCGTTCGATGTCGGCGCCTCGTAGCGTCACCGGCCCGCGCCGGGCGGTGCCGTCCGTCGTGTACGCGAAGCGCACGAGCCAGTCGCCCTTGTCGTCCTCGAGCAGCTGCACGACGGACGCGAACCGCTTCTGTCCGGCCCGCTGAGGGAGCGTGACCTCCTCGAGCAGCTTGGCGGTTCCCCATGCCGTCGTGATCCTGGTCATGGCACGACGCTAGCCCGGAGAATCGCGCGCGTGGGTGACGGGTCTGTGACGAAAGTGCGCCGGTTTCAGGCGAGCCGGCGGAACCCGACCCCGTCCAACCGAGGATCGAGCGGGCTCGACTCGAGCCCAGTAGCGATCGGCGTCAGGTTGAAGCCGCCGGGCGCGACGTCGTTCGACGAGTCCGGGTGGAACAGAGACGCCAGGTACTGGATGTGCCCGCGCCCCACGCCGAGCTCGAACTGGCCGCCGCCGTACATCTCGATCCCCTTCGCGGCGCAGTAGTCGTAGGTGTCGAAGAGCCGCTCGAGAGGGCCGAAGCGGGAGGGCTTGACGTTGATCGTCCGCGGCGGGAAGGGCGCCCCCTCGATATCGGCGACCGAGTGGATCGGTGCGTCCCACGTGATCCGGTCGCGGTGGGCCTCGAGGACGGCGTCGGTCTCCTCGGTCAACGCAGGATCCTCGATCCACGCATCGGGAAAGCCCTCGGCGACCCGCCGGTAGAGCTCCGCGTCCGGGGGGTTGTCCACCACCGTCCCCGAGTACTGACCTTTCAGGTCCACGACGTCGACAAGCCCGAGCGCGGAGAGCTCGTCGACGAGCTCGGCCGACCAGTCGGGAACCGGGTCGAGCTTGAACCGCGTGCCGGGATAGGCCGCGAGCAGGTCGGTGATCGGCGCCGGCGACGACGGCTCCCCGAGCCGAAGCGAAACGACGAACCGAACGGGCCGAGGCTCCCGGGCGAGCGCCTCGGCGAGCGACCGGCCCGCCTGTCGCAGCGCCAGGTCGAGCGCAGCGCTCTCGAACGCCCAGCGGCGGTAGTCACTGAACGCGGCCATTCCCGGCGGCTCGGGCCACATGTCCAGCTCGTCCAGATGCTCGGAGAACGAGCTGATGGTCCACTCGCCGGCGAGATCGAGCGAGAGGGAGGCGAGGGTGTCGTGGGCCGCGCCGTCGTAGGTCACGTCCTCGCCGATGCCCTCCTCCCCACGACCCTCGAGGTGCACCTGCGTCGTCGTCCGGACGAACTCGCTCGAGACGGCCCGCTCCAGCTGCTCGGGCCGGTAGCTCTCGACGACGAGCGGCAGGTCGGCGACTCGCTCGAAGGTGGACACAATGGCGAGTATGTCTGCCCGACCCCTCCTCGCAGCGGCTCTCGTGGCCCTCACCGGCTGCGGTGGAGAGGACCAGCGCGAGGTTCGACTCCTCGCGCCGGTCGGGATCGTCTCCGACGCCGACTCGGCCCGCTTCGAGCGCGAGACCGGCTGCCGAGTCGACCTGCGCGTCTACGACCCGGACGAGGATTTCGACGCCATCGCCGACCGGCGCGACACGGACGCCGTCGCAGGGCCGACGCCGAAAGGCGCCACGCCACACCTCTCGTACGAGCTCGTCCGCGCGACGCTCAGAGGAGACATCGTCGTCACCGTGCCCCGACAGCTCGCCGCCGCCCTCGATCCGCTCACCTTCAGCCCGGCGGGGCGCCGCGACCTCACCTGGACGATCCGCGAAGAGGGCGACAATGACGAGTGCGCCCGCCGCTGGATCGCCTACGCGACCTCCCAGTAGACCTCGGTGTCGAGCAGCCCCAGGAAGTCCTCCGGATCGGACACGGCCTCCTCCGGCGCACGCGCGCCCGAGAACCGCAGCCGCGCCGCCGCGAGCTCGACCGCCGCCCGCGCTGCCGGCTCCGACGTCGAACGGGCGGAGCCTCCGCGCGTGAGCGTCCAGCCGACGACTCGCCTCGACTCGCCGCGCAGGTCGACGAGGTGCACCGCGACCGCCTCCGCGGACTGCTCGTAGGGCTGCGGCTCCTCGCCCTCCTCCAGCGCGAGCAGCTTCTCGAGCAGGCCCGGCGCGAGGCAGAGCCGAAACGACGCCGCCTCGAGCGAGGGCAACGCCTCGGGGAGCGTGCGGAGCTCCGAGTGGAGCGTGTAGATCCCCTTCGCCCGCCCCACCGGCTCGGGCAGGTCGCGCTCGGCCTCACCCGACAACGGCTCCACCTCGCGCGCCTCGCCGTCCTCGACGACGACCGGCCGCAGGTGCAGCTCGTCCAGCAGCGTCCGCACCGAGTACGGCGCCGGGAACGGATGCTCCGCGGCCGCGGGGTCACGCGCCGCCGCCCAGATCTCCAGAGCGCGCGGCTCCTCACCCAGCCGGCGCGCCGCCGCCGCCGCCAGCAGGTTCGTCTTGCCGGGCGCCGAGCCCATCCCCAACAGCGCGCCGAGACCCGCCGCCCGGAACTCCCCGTCGAGCCCGAGCTGCTCGGTCGTCACGTGGTAGAGCCCGCCGAGGTCGACGTAGTGGACACCTGCCGCGAGCGCGCCGCGCATCACCGCGAGATTGAGGCGGTAGTCGGCGCAGTTGACGACCACCGAGCAGCCCTCGAGCCCGCGGGCGACGGCGTCCGGGTCGGATGCGTCGAGCGCCTCCTCGCCCTCGAGCCGCGCGTCGCGCCGCACGAACGGCGCCCCCCACTCCTCCAGGAAGCCCGCGACGCGGCGCCCGATCGTCCCCGAGGCTCCGACGACGGCGATCACAGGAAAGCGAAGGTTCGCAGCGTTTTCATTAGGGTCCCCCGCGCATGTCGATCCGTGAGCGGACGGGGTCGTCCGAGGCGGTGATCGAGGCGCGCGAACGGTACGTGGCGCGCGGGATCGCTACACCTCCGATCGTCGTCGCACGGGCCGAGGGCGCGCGGATCGAGGATGCCGACGGCCGTACATACATCGACTTCGCCGGCGGCCTCGGCTGCCAGAACACCGGCCACGGGCTCCCGGCCGCCGTGGAGGCGATCCGCGAACAGCTCGACCGCTATCTGCACCAGTGCTTCATGGTCGGGATGTACGAACCCTACGTCGAGGTGTGCCGCCTGCTCGCCGAGCTCTCGCCCTGCCCCGGCGCCGAACAGCGAAGCATCCTGCTGAACAGCGGCGCCGAGGCAGTCGAGAACGCGGTCAAGATCGCCCGCGCGGCGACCGGCCGTCCCGCCGTCCTCGTCTTCGGCGGCGCGTTCCACGGCCGGACGCTGCTGACGATGACGATGACCAGCAAGGTTCAGTACAAGCAAGGCTTCGGGCCGTTCGCCCCGGAGGTGTACCGCGCGCCCGCGCCGTATCCGTACCGGGGCATCTCGTCGGACGACGCGCTCGCCGCCGTCGACCAGCTCTTCAAGGCCGAGGTCGATCCCCGGACGATCGCCTGCGCCGTGCTCGAGCCGGTGCAGGGCGAGGGCGGGTTCATTCCGATGCCGCCGGACTTCCCGCAGCGGCTCCAGGAGCTGCTCGGAGGCCACGGGATCCTCTTCGTGGCGGACGAAGTGCAGAGCGGCGTCGGCCGGACCGGCACCGTCTGGGCGATCGAGCAGTACGGAGTCGAGCCCGACCTCCTCGTCTCGGGCAAGTCGCTCGGCGGCGGCCTCCCGCTCGCGGCAGTCACCGGCACGGCGGAGATCGTCGACACCGTCGAGCCCGGCGGCCTCGGCGGCACCTTCGGCGGCAACCCGCTCGCGTGCGCCGCTGCGGTGGCAGTGCTCGAGGAGGTCCGTCGGCCCGAGTTCCTGGAGCGGGCCCGCGAGCTCGGTGACGTCATCCGCGGCCGACTCGACCAGATCGCCGCCGACAACACGGCGGTCGGGGAGGTGCGCGGCCTCGGCCCGATGCTCGCGCTCGAGCTCGCCGAGCCGACGCCGGACCTCGCCAGGGCCGTCACGACCGCGGCTCGTGAGAAGGGCCTGATCCTGCTCTCGTGCGGGCTCAACGGCAACGTCATCCGCATCCTCGTCCCGCTCGTCATCTCGGACTCGGACCTCGCCCGCGGGCTCGAGCTCCTGGAGGAGTCGCTTGTCGACGCAAGCGCAGCCGCGGCCTGAGACCGCCGGCTCGGAGCAACCGCGCGCCTTCGACATCGAGGCGATCGCTCTGCACCGGTCGTACGGCGACGTGGTCGCAGTCGACGGCGTCGACCTCGCGATCCCGGCAGGCGAGTTCTTCACCTTCCTCGGCCCCAGCGGCTCCGGCAAGACCACGACGCTCCGCCTCATCGCCGGGTTCGAGCAGCCGGATTCCGGCCGTGTGCTCCTCGGCGGCCGGGACGTCACGAGAATCCCTCCGTACGCGCGGGACGTCAACACGGTCTTCCAGGACTACGCCCTCTTCCCGCACATGACCGTCGAGGAGAACGTCGGCTACGGCCTGCGCGTGAAAGGCGTCAAGCGAGCGGAGCGTCGCACCCGAGTAGGGGAAGCGCTCGAGATGGTTCGGCTCGCCGGCCTCGGCCCGCGCCGGCCGGGACAGCTCTCAGGCGGCCAGCGCCAGCGCGTCGCCCTCGCCCGAGCGATCGTCAACCGGCCGCGCGTCCTCCTGCTCGACGAGCCGCTCGGCGCCCTCGACCTGAAGCTGCGCCAGGAGATGCAACTCGAGCTGATGCGGATCAAGGACGAGGTCGGGATCACCTTCGTCTACGTGACGCACGACCAGGAGGAGGCGCTCACGATGAGCGACCGCCTCGCGGTCTTCCGTGACGGCCGCATCGAACAGATCGGGACGCCGGCGGATGTCTACGAGCGCCCGACGAGCGAGTTCGTCGCCGGCTTCGTCGGCGTGTCGAACGTCCTCGAGAGGGACCGCCGTCGCTTCACCGTGCGGCCCGAGAAAATCCGCCTCCTCGCCGACGACGACCAGCCCGCGCCCGGGTCGGTCGTGGAGGAGGGACGCATCCGCGAGGTCGTCTACGTCGGCATGATCACCCGCTATATCGTCGACCTCGAGCGAGGCGGAGCACTGAGCGTGATCCGCCAGAACCTCGAGACCACCTCGGCGGACGTCGTCGAGGCACGCGGTCGCCCGGTGCGCCTCGAATGGCGTCCGGAACACACCTACGAGATCGATCCGGGGGGAGAGACGGAGGACGAATGAGCAAGGCACGATGGCGTAAGGCCCGCTGGGCCGGGCTTGCGATCTACTGCTGCGTCGCGCTGCTGGCCGCGACGAGCTGCGGCAGCGACGACGACGAGGACAGCGCCGGCGGCGCGACCACGACGACCTCCTCGACCGAAGGGATGCTCACCGAGATCGGCCCGGCTGAGGGTCAGGTGAACCTGATCAACTGGGCCGGCTACGTCGAGAAGGACTGGGTCACGCCGTTCGAGACGGAGACGGGCTGCAAGGTCAATTCGAAGGTCGGCGCGACCTCGGACGAGATGGTCACGCTGATGAAGACCGGCAATTACGACGGCGTCTCTGCGTCGGGTGACGCGACACTGCGACTGATCGCAGGCGAGGACGTGGCCCCGGTCAACCTCGACCTGATCGAGAACTACGACGCGGTCTTCGAGGGCCTGAAGGACCAGCCGCACAACACGGTCGACGGCGTCCCCTACGGCGTCCCGCACGGACGCGGGGCGAACCTGCTCATGTGGCGCACGGACGTCGTCAAGCCCGAGCCGGACAGCTGGAGCGTCGTCTTCGACGCCGACTCGCCGTACAAGGGCAAGATCACCGCGTACGACAGCCCGATCTACATCGCGGACGCGGCGCTCTACCTGAAGGCCACGCAGCCGGACCTCGGCATCGAGGATCCGTACGCGCTCGACGAGGAGCAGTTCCAGGCCGCCGTCGACCTCCTCAAGCAGCAGAAGGCGAACATCGGCGAATACTGGTCGGACGCCGCGAAGGAGATCCAGTCGTTCACGAACAAGGACACCGTGGTCGGGACGACCTGGCAGTACCAGGCGAATCAGCTGACCGGGGCCAAAGACCCGGTGCCGGTGAAGGCGATCCTCCCGACGGAGGGCTCCACCGGCTGGTCGGACACCTGGATGATCTCCTCCCAGGCCAAGAACCCGAACTGCATGTACCTCTGGATGAACTACATCATCTCGCCGGAGGCGAACGCCAAGGCGACGGAGTACTTCGGGGAGGCCCCGGTCAACGCCGAGGCCTGCAACCTGACGGCGGACAAGAACCACTGCGAGACGTTCCACGCGCAGGACGAGGACTACTTCTCGAAGGTCGCGTACTGGAAGACGCCGATCAAGGACTGCGGCGACGACCGAGGCATGGTCTGCAAGGACTACGCCGAGTGGACCGCGGCCTGGACCGAGATCAAGGGCTAACCGGAGCTTGACTTCGGTTCCGTACGGAGAGGCGCCTCCCCGGCAAGGCCCGGGGAGGCGCCTCTCGGCGTTTCTCTTCCGCCATCCGCGGGCGACCCTGGCCGCGCTCCTTGCCTCGCCGCTGGCCTGGCTCGGGGTCGCGTATCTGGGCTCGCTGGCAGTGCTGTTCCTGACGGCCGTGTGGAGCGTCGATCCGTTCACCGGCGACATCGTCCGCGAGTTCACGCTCGACAACTTCCGCACGCTCTGGGAGGAGGACGTGTACCGGCGGATCACGCTCCGGACGGTCGGGCTCGCGGCGGCGGTGACGGTCACCGACGCGCTGTTGGCACTCCCGATCGCCTTCTACATGGCGCGCATCGCCTCGCCGCGGACGAAGGCGATCCTGGTCGTCGCGATCCTGACGCCGCTCTGGGCGAGCTACCTCGTGAAGGTCTACGCCTGGCGGATCCTCCTCGCCGGGGAGGGCCCGCTGAACTGGGCGCTCGAGCCGTTCGGCCTGAGCGGGCCCGGCTACACGACGACGGGGACCTGGCTCGTCTTCACGCTACCTCTGGCTCCCGTTCATGATCCTGCCGATCTACGCGGGGCTCGAGCGGATCCCGAACTCGTTGCTCGAGGCATCGTCCGACCTCGGCTCGCGCGGCCTCGGGACCTTCCGGCGGGTCGTCTTCCCGCTCGCGTTCCCTGCGATCGTCGCCGGCTCGATCTTCACCTTCTCGCTGACGCTCGGCGACTACATCACCCCGCAGGTCGTCGGCAACACGAACTTCATCGGGAACGTCGTCTACACGAACGTCGGCGTCGCGAACAACCTCCCGTTCGCCGCCGCCTTCGCAACGGTGCCCGTCGTGATCATGGTCATCTACCTCACGCTCGCGAAGCGGGCGGGCGCGTTCGAGAACCTGTGAGCGCCGGCGGCATCCTCCTCCGGCTGGCGACGGCGGCGACGCTCGCCTTCATCTACATCCCGCTCATCATCATCGGGCTCTACGCATTCAACGAAAGCACCACCCAGGGCTGGCCGATCTCCGGCTACACGACCGCCTGGTTCGGGGAGGCCTGGCGGGACGAGGACGTCCGCGCCGCGCTCTGGCTCTCGGTGAAATGCGGGTTGGTCGCGACCGCGATCGCGCTCGTGCTCGGGACGCTGGCGTCGCTGGCCGTCGCCCGGTATCGGTTCTTCGGCCGGGAGGCGATCTCGTTCCTGGTCATCCTGCCGATCGCGCTGCCGGGGATCGTCACCGGAATGGCGCTGAATGCCTCGTACGTCAGGTTCGGGATCGACTTCGGGCTGATGACGATCGTCATCGGGCACGCGACGTTCTGCATCGTGGTCGTCTACAACAACGTGATCGCGCGGCTCAGGCGGGCTTCCCCGAACCTCGAGGAAGCATCGTCGGACCTCGGCGCCGACGCCTGGCAGACCTTCCGGCACGTCACCTTCCCGCAGCTGCGGACGGCGCTCCTCGCGGGCGGGCTGCTCGCCTTCGCGCTCTCGTTCGACGAGGTGATCGTGACCACGTTCACGTCGGGCGCCGAGCAAACGCTGCCGATCTGGATCTTCACCAACCTGGCGCGGCCGGAGCAACTCCCGATCATCAACGTCGTTGCTCTCGCCGTGATCGTGCTCTCCGTGATCCCCGTCTGGATCGCCGTGCGCCTCACCCGCGAGCCCACCGGCGTCGGAGGCACCACTGGAGCAGCCGCCGGTGCCCGAGGGTGAGATAGGTTCCGCACGAATCCAGGAGGTTCGTCCATGAGCGTGAGCGTCGAGAAGCACAAGAACCTGGTCGGCGGCGAGTGGGTCGACGCCTCCGACGGCGGGACGGAGGAGGTTCTCAACCCCGCGACCGGCGAGACGATCGCGGAGGTGCCGAAGGGCACCGAGGCGGACGTCGACCGCGCCGTCGAGGCCGCGAAGAAGGCGTGGGCCGAGTGGCGCGGTGTGACGCCGGCCGAGCGCGCCGAGCTGCTCCTCAAGCTCGCCGACGTCATCGACGAGCACACCGACGAGCTCGCCGAGATCGAGTCGCGGAACGTCGGGAAGCCGCTCGGTGCCGCGCGCGACGAGATGCCGGTCTGCTCCGACAACCTCCGCTTCTTCGCCGGCGCCGCCCGCCTCCTCGAGGGGCGCTCCGCAGGCGAGTACATGGCGGGCTACACGTCGATGATCCGCCGCGAGCCGATCGGAATCGTCGGCCAGGTCGCGCCGTGGAACTACCCGCTGATGATGGCGGTCTGGAAGTTCGCCCCCGCGCTCGCGGCGGGCAACGTCTCGGTCCTCAAGCCCTCCGAGCAGACGCCGCTCTCGACGCTGCGCTTCGCGGAGCTCGCGGCCGACGTCATCCCGGCCGGCGTGCTCAACGTGATCACCGGCGACGGCGAGCCGGTCGGCGCCGGCATCGTCCGGCACCCGGACGTCCGGATGGTCTCGCTCACCGGCGACGTCGCAACGGGCCGGGAGGTCGCGAAGGCTGCGTCCGAGACGCTGAAGCGCGTCCACCTCGAGCTCGGCGGCAAGGCGCCGGTCGTCGTCTTCGACGACGCCGATCCCGCGCAGGTGGCCGAGGCGATCAAGATCGCCGGCTACTGGAACTCCGGCCAGGACTGCACAGCCGCATCACGCGTGATGGCCGGCCCGAAGATCTACGACAAGCTGCTCGAGGAGCTCGTTCCCGCCGTCGAGTCCATGAACGTCGGCGACCCCGCCGACGGCGACGAGATCGAGATGGGCCCGGTGATCTCGAAGGCCCAGCAGGACCGGATCCTCGGCTTCCTCGACCGGGCGTCCGGCGCGCAGGTGCTCACGGGCGGCGGGACGAACGGCGACCGCGGGTTCTTCGTCAACCCGACCGTCGTCGCAGGGGTCGACCAGACCGACGAGATCGTCCAGCGCGAGGTCTTCGGCCCCGTCGTCACCGTCCAGCGGTTCGACGACGACGACCAGGCGATCGCGTGGGCGAACGACGTGAACGTACGGGCTCGCCGCCTCCGTCTTCACCCGCGACGTCGGCCGGGCCCTCAACGCCGCGCGGAAGCTCGAGTTCGGCACCGTCTGGATCAACGACCACATCCCGCTCGTCTCGGAGATGCCGCACGGCGGCTTCAAGCAGTCGGGCTACGGCAAGGACCTCTCCGCCTACTCGCTCGAGGACTACACCCAGATCAAGCACGTGATGGTCAAGCTCGATTGACGCGATTGGCCGAGACGACGGTTCCGACAGCAGCCGGTGCTCGTCGAGGAGGAGCAAGGCCTCAAGGCGGGCGCGATCGGGTTCCTCGACGCGATCGTGATCGGCCTGGCGTCGACCGCGCCGGCCTACTCGCTGGCGGCGGTGATCGGGACGACGGTGGTGATGGTCGGCGTGCAGGCGCCGGCCGCGCTGCTCGCGTCCTTCATCCCGATGTTCCTGATCGCGACCGCCTTCTACTACATGAACAGGGCGGATCCGGACGCGGGGACGACGTTCTCCTGGGTGACGCGCGCGCTCGGGCCGTGGCCGGGGTGGATCGGCGGCTGGGCGGTCTGCACCACCGGGATCCTCGTCGTCGGCTCGCTGGCCGACGTCGGTGCCCGGTACTCGTATCTCCTGGTCGGCGCCGACGGCGCGGCCGGCTCGAAGGTGGCGGTCACCGTGCTCGCCGTCACCTACATCGTCGTCCTGACCGCGATCTGCGTGATCGGCACCGAGCTCTCCGCTCGTGTGCAGAACGTGATGATCCTCGCGCAGGTCGGCGCCCTCCTCCTGTTCGCCGGCGTCGCGCTGGCGAAGGTCTGGGGCGGAGACGCGCCCGAGGGCTCGATCGACCCGTCGCTCTCGTGGTTCTCGCCCTTCGAGATCGACGGCCGCGCCACGCTCGTCTCGTCGCTGCTGATCGGCGTCTTCATCTACTGGGGCTGGGAGTCGGCCGTCAACCTCACCGAGGAGACCGAGGACTCCCGGTCCGCGTCCGGGACTGGCGGCCGTGTTGAGCACGGTGATTCTCGTCGTCACCTACGTCTCCGTCGCGACGGCGGTCGTGGCCTTCGCCGGCCTCGAGCTGCTCGCCGAGTTCGACGACGACGACGCGATCTTCGGGACGCTCGCCGGCGACGTGCTCGGCTCGCCCTGGGACAAGCTCGTGATCCTGGCGATCGTCACCTCGGCCGTGGCTTCGACGCAGACGACGATCATCCCCGCCTCTCGAACGTCGTTCTCGATGGCTCGCGCGGATGCGCTGCCGCGGCGCCTCGCCGCCATCCACCCGCGCTTCCGGACGCCGCACATCTCGACGATCCTCGTCGCCGCGCTCGCGATCGCTCTGGTACGTCCCGGCGAACTTCATCAGCGAGAACTTCCTCTTCGACACGCTCTCGGCGCTCGCGCTGATGATCGCCTTCTACTACGCCCTCTCGGGCCTCGCCTGCGTCGTCTACTACCGCCGCGAGCTCACGCGCTCCGTCAAGAACTTCGTCTTCATCGGCGTCGCGCCGCTGGTCGGCGCGGCGATGCTCGGGTACCTGTTCATCGAGGCGGTCCGGAGCTTCGCCGACCCTGAGGCGTCCTACACCGGGCAGGAGTTCCTCGGCCTCGGCGTCCCGCTCGTGATCGGGCTCGGCTTCCTGCTGCTCGGCGCCGTGATCATGGTCCTCTGGCGGCTCGGCGGGCACGAGCGCTTCTTCTCGCGCAAGCCGCTCGAGAAGGCCGACCCGGAGCTCGTCTCGTAATGGCGACCATCGTCCTCGGCTACGACGGCTCGGGCTGCGCCCGGTGCGCGCTGAAGGCCGCGCTCGACCTCTGCAAGACGCTGGGCGACCGGCTCGTGATCGCCTACGCCTTCGAGCCCCCCGGCAAGATGGTCGGCGAGGAGTTCAAGGAGCACCGGCAGGCGCTGGAGGAGATCGGCGACGACATGACCCGGGAGGCGATCGAGCACGCCCGCGCAGAGGGGGTCCAGGCGCACGTCGAGCTCGTCGCCGAGCGTCCCGCGGAGGCCCTGCGCCGGCTCGGCGACGCAGTACGACGCGCGAATGATCGTCGTCGGGACCCAGGGTGAGAGCCCGCTCAGGAGCGCGATCCTCGGTTCGATCCCGCACAAGCTGCTCCAGGTCGCCGAGCGGCCCGTGCTCGTCGTCCCACCCGACGACGACTCGTAATCCGCGCCTCCAAACCGGTCCGGGTTGACCCGGTGCGCCGAAGAGTGGTAAGAACGCCTCGCATTGCGCAGCTCAGACCAACCTGAGCGTCGGGGTGCGGTCAGCCTCCCCCGAAGCCTCGACGCCGTCGACCAGGGCATCATCGAGGCGCTGCAGAGAGAACGGGCGGGAGTCGTTCCGGCGCATCGCCGCCGACCTCGGCGTCTCCGAGGCGACGATCCGGTCCCGCTACGCGCGGCTCTGCGACGACAACATCCTTCAGGTCACGGGGATCACGAACCCGCTTGGGCTCGGCTTCGAGGCGCAGGCCATGGTCGGGATTCGCACGAACGGGCCGCCGGAGCCCGTGGCCAACGAGATCGCCACCTGGGACGAGGCCGACTACGTCGTGATCACGGCCGGCCAGTTCGACATCCTCGTCGAGCTCGTCTGCGCCGACCGGCGCCAGCTCCTCGACCTGACGAACCGCATCCGCGCGATCGAGAGCGTCGCCTCCACCGAGAGCTTCCTCTACCTGGAGCTCTGGAAGCAGATCTACGACTGGGGCGCCCGCGTCCAGGACGGCGCCGCGCGGACGGCCAAGCTCGGTTGATCGAGACGCGGCTGCTGATCGCGGGGAGCAGGTCGCGGGAGACGGAGACGAGCTCGCGGTCGAGAACCCCTTCACGGAGGAGGAGCTGGCGCGCGTCCCGCTGCCCTCGCCCGAGCAGGTCGACGCGGCAATCGCGGCGGCGCGCGAGGCGGCCCGCTCCTGGGCGGCGACGCCGGCGGTCGAGCGCGGAGAGATGCTCCACGAGGCCGCGACCCGCATGCGCGCCCGGACGGACGAGCTCGCCGAGCTGCTGACACGGGAGGGCGGGAAGCCGCGGATCGAGAACTCCGACGAGATCGGCTGGACGGCCGCGGCATTCGACTACTACGCGGAGATCGGGCGCAACTTCGCCGGTCGGGTGATCCCGGCGATCGAGTCGACGCAGCTCTCCCTCGTCCTCAAGGAGCCGATGGGCGTCGTCGGCTGCATCGTCCCGTGGAACTACCCGCTGCTGCTCCTCTCCTGGAAGCTCGCGCCGGCGCTCGCCGCCGGCAACACGGTCGTCGCCAAGCCCTCGGAGCTGACGCCGCTGTCGACGCTCGCCCTGGCGGGATGCTTCGAGCACTTCCCGCCCGGCGTGATCAACATCCTCGCCGGCGCCGGGGAGGTCGGCGAGGCGATCGTCGCGGACGAGCGTGTCGACTGCATCGCGTTCACCGGCTCCGTCGACACGGGCAAGAAGATCGCCCACGTCTGCGCCGACCGGGTCGCCCGGATCAACCTCGAGCTCGGCGGCAAGGATCCGTTCATCGTCTGCCCTGACGTGGCGCCCGCGATCGATGTCGCGGCGAAGGGCGGCGCGTGGGCCGCCTTCCTGAACGCCGGCCAGGTCTGCACGTCGGCCGAGCGCTTCTACGTCCTCGAGCCGGTCTACGACGACTACCTCCAGGCGTTCGTCGACTACACGAACTCGCTCGTCGTCGGCGACCCGCTCGACGCGAACACGGACATCGGCCCGCTCGTCTCGGCGCGCCAGCGGGACAAGGTCGCCGCCCAGGTCGATGCCGCCGCAGCCGCCGGCGCCGAGGTCGTGACCGGCGGGTCGAACGGCGGCAACGGGACCGGCTACTTCTACGCTCCGACCGTCGTCACCGGCGCGCCGGCGGAGACCGACCTCCTCCGGGAGGAGACCTTCGGCCCCGTCGCGCCACTCGTCCCGGTCAAGAGCCTCGACGAGGCGATCGAGCTCGCGAACGGAACGCGCTTCGGGCTCGGCGCCAACGTCTACACGAAGGATCTCGACACCATCCTCCGCTGCATGCGTGAGCTGAAGGCCGGCACGGTGTGGTTCAACGACCCGCTGACCGACAACGACGCCGGCCCCTTCGGCGGGATGAAGCAGTCCGGCCTCGGACGGGAGCTCGGCCAGGAGGGCCTCGAGGCCTTCCAGGAGACGAAGCACGTCCACATCGAGACCTCCCTCGCACCGAAGGACTGGTGGTACCCCTACGGCGGCGGGTCCTCGCAGGCGAAGGGCGCCTGATGTGACGACGACCACTGCGGAGGGCAAGACGGCCGTCGCCGACGTGCGGCTCGACCGCGTCACGAAGCGGTTCGACGATGTCACGGCCGTGGACGGGCTGACGGTCGAGATCCCGCGCGGCTCCTTCTTCGCGCTGCTCGGGCCGTCGGGCTGCGGCAAGACGACGACGCTACGCATGATCGGCGGCTTCGAGGAGCCCGACGAAGGCGTGATCTACCTCGGCGACCGGGCCGTTTCAGGTCTGCCGCCGTACAAGCGCGACGTGAACACGGTCTTCCAGAGCTATGCGCTCTTCCCGCACCTGACGATCTTCGAGAACGTCGCTTTCGGACTGCGCCGGCGGAACGTCGCCCGCAGCCAGGTCGCCGGCCGCGTGCGGGAGATCCTCGGGCTCGTCGACCTGGCGGGGACCGAGCAGCGGAAGCCGCGGCAGCTCTCGGGCGGCATGCAGCAGCGGGTCGCCCTCGCGCGGGCACTCGTCAACAACCCGCAAGTGCTCCTCCTGGACGAGCCCCTCGGTGCGCTCGACCTGAAGCTCCGCAAGCAGATGCAGCTCGAGCTCAAGCGGATCCAGCACGACATGGGGATTACCTTCGTCCACGTCACGCACGACCAGGAGGAGGCGATGACGATGGCGGACGTCATCGCCGTGATGAACCACGGCCGCATCGAGCAGCTCGGGCCGCCCGACGAGCTCTACGAGCGCCCTAGGACGAGCTTCGTCGCGCGCTTCCTCGGTGCCTCGAACCTCCTGCAGGGCACCGTGGAGGACCGGAACACGATCCGGCTGCGGAGCGGTGCCGTCGTCCGCGTCGCGGACGAGCTGCCGCAGCCAGGGGCGCCTGTCGCCGCGGGTGTCCGGCCGGAGAAGCTCCGTCTCGACGAGAACGGGGCCAACAAGCTCTCCGGCACCGTCAAGGAGGTCTCCTATGTCGGCGTCGCCACCCAGTACGTCGTCGAGACCCCGGACGGGTTGCTGACCGTCTACGCCCAGAACACGGAGCCCGGCCTGCGCAGCGTGGAGCGCGGGGCGTCCGTCCACGTCGCCTTCGCCCCGGAATCCACGTTCGTCGTCGACCGCGACACAGAGGAGGAAGAACCCGCATGACCGATCTGACCCGTCTCGAGCTGCTCCGCCGTGCCGCACTCGGCGGAGCCGCGCTCTCCATCCCGGGCCTCCTGGCCGCCTGCGGCGGCGATGACGAGGAGGCGGCCGGGACGACGACCGGCGCGAGCGCCGCGCTCGCCGGCACCCTGCGCTTCTCGAACTGGCAGCTCTACATCGACCGCGACCCGAAGAAGAAGAGCCCGTCGCTCGAGCAGTTCACCGCTCAGACCGGCGTGAACGTCAACTACGTCGAGGACGTCAACGACAACGCCACGTACTTCGGAAAGATCCAGGGCCCCCTCTCGCAGGGGCGCGGGATCGACCGCGACATCATCGTCATGACCGACAACTCCCGCTTCCCGGGGCTGCTCGTCAGCAAGCAGTGGGTCGAGGAGCTGGACAAGAGCCGGATCCCGAACATCACGAACCTGATCGAGGCGCAGCAGAGCCCGCCGTTCGATCCCGACCGCAGCTACAGCCTCCCGTGGCTGTCGGGGATCACCGGCATCGCGACCAACATGAGCGCGAGCGGCGGCGAGGTCGTGACGACGATGCAACAGCTGCTCGAGGACACGAAGCTCAAGGGCAAGGTGACTCTGCTCACGGAGGTCGCCGACACGATGAGCCCGATCATGCTCGAGAACGGCGACGACCCGAGCAAGGTCACCGACGAGAGCTGGAAGAAGGCGCTCGACCGGATCCAGAAGGCTGTCGACTCCGGCCAGATCCGCCGCTTCACGGGCAACGACTACGTGGCCGACCTGGAGAAGGGCAACATCGCAGTCGCCCTCTCCTGGTCGGGCGACGTAGCTACGGGCCTGGCGGCGAACAAGGACTCTCCGCTGGAACCTGCCCGAGCAGGGCAGCGACATCTGGACGGACAACATGTTCATCCCCCTCGAGGGCCATGTCCCGACGGCCTCCGAGTACATGAACTTCGTCCTCGACCCGAAGGTCGCCGCGATGATCGCGGTCGGCACCGGCTACATCTCGGCCGTCAAGGGTGTCAAGGAAGAGGCGGTGAAGCTCGACCCCGAGTCCGCCAACAACCCGCTGATCTTCCCCGACGACGAGATCCTCTCGAACGTCCACCAGTTCGACTCGGCGGCGCTGAACAACCAGGACTACATCGAGCAATGGCAGTCGCTGCTCGGCGCATGAAGGCGCCGTGTACCTGATCCACCGCCACCGCTGGCTCGCCCCGGTGCTGCTGTTCGCGCCGGGGCTGGCGTGGCTGGCCGTCTTCTTCCTCGTCCCGCTCGGCTTCCTCGGCTACCAGTCGCTCCAGTCGGGCACGTTCGAGCAGGGATACACCTTCGACTGGGCGTTCTCGAACTACGTGGACGCGATCTCGGACTACCGGGAGCAGATCGTGCGCTCGTTCGTCTACTCCGGCATCGCGACCGTCGCCGCCCTGCTGATCAGCTACCCGCTCGTCTACTGGATCGCGTTCCGCGGCGGGCGCTGGAAGAACTTCCTGCTGCTCTTCATCGTCGCGCCGTTCTTCGTCACATACCTGATCCGCACGCTCGCCTGGCAGAACATCCTCGCCGACCAGGGGCCGGTCGTCGGCTTCCTGCGCGACATCCACGTGCTCTCCGCCGACGGGCGTCTTCTGGCGACGACGCTCGCCGTCGTCGCGGGGATCACCTACAACTTCCTGCCTTTCATGGCGCTGCCGCTCTACGTCTCGCTCGAGGCGATCGACCCGCGGCTCCTCGAGGCGGCGAAGGACCTCTACGCGAGCCCGACCAGGGCGTTCCTGCGCGTGACGCTCCCGCTCTCGGCTCCGGGCATCGTGGCCGGGCACGCTCCTGTGCTTCATCCCGGCGGCGGGTGACTTCATCAACGCCCAGCTGCTCGGGACGCCGAACCAGTACATGGTCGGGAACGTGATCCAGTCGAAGTTCCTCGAGCTGATCGACTACCCGGCCGCCGCCGCGCTCTCGTTCGTGCTGATGGCGCTGATCATGGTCGCCCTCC
>CAWCVG010000008.1:0-87133 GCA_963798935.1 uncultured Actinomycetes bacterium | reverse complement strand
AGATCCCCGACAACCCTCCGATTCGTGAACACGGCGACGAAGCCGAGCGCGAAGTAGGATCGCCGTATCGAAGATCAGGTTAGCCGCGCCAGGTTGTCGCGATCCAGTTGAAGATCTTGATTCCGGTCGGAACCGCGACGTGAGCGACGCGAAGATGACAGACCGGCTACCCTGAGAGGGCAAGCCGACCGAGCACATGTGGTGCCCCCAGACCAGCAGCGAAGAGGGCTATCGCCACTGCCGAGAAGCGATCGCCTTGTAGCCGAAGATCGGCTTGGGCGAAGATCGGGATCACCTCGGAGATGATCCCCATGGCGGGGAGTATCATGACGTAGACCACGGGATGGGAGAGAAACCAGAAGAATGCTGGTAGAGGATCGCGTCGCCGCCCTCGTCGGGAATGAAGAAGCTCCGTCAGGTCGGCCCGGTCGAGCAGCAGCACGGCGAGACCCGCAGTCAGTGCCGGCAGACCACCGACGAGCAGCGCCGCGTAGATCTCGGATTGACCAGACGAAGAGCGGCAGGCGCATCCACCGTCATGCCGGCCGTGCGCATGTTGTGAATCGTCGCGATGAAATTGATCGCCCCCGGCCAGCGACGAGATTGAGAGGATGTGCAGGCTGATGCTCGAGATCCTGGCCGTCGCCTGCGACCTCGGCGGAAACTCGGTGACATCCGTTCCAGCCCGACTGGGCCGGCGCCTCCATCGGCGAAGAAACTTCCAAGGAGCACGATCCCGCCGAACAGGAACAGCCAGAGGAGAGCGCGTTCAGGCGGGAACGCCATGTCGCCGGCGCCGATCATCAGCGGGACGAGGTAGTTCGCGAAACCGGCGAAGATCGGGACGACGACGAGGAAGATCATCGTCGTGCCGTGCATCGTGAAGAGCTGGTTGTAGTCGTCGCGACGACGAATCCATGTCGGGCGTCGCCAGCTGCGTCCGGATCAGAAGGGCCATCAGACCGCCGGCCAGGAAGAAGATGAGGCTCGTGACGATGTAGAGATCCCGATCTGCTTGTGGTCGACCGTCGCGACCCAGCTGCTGACCCGGCCGGCCGTCCATGGAACCCGTAGGTCGGCGTCTCGGCGCGGGTCGCGACGAACTCTTCTTCGGGAACCGCTTGCCCAGGTAGTCGGTCAGCGCCTCCATCTGGAAGCCCTCCCACTCCTCCCCGATCGCGGGCATCTTCCCGCGCCGTTTGGATCACCTCGCGATCGCCTCGGGATCGGCGACGCTCGCGGACGTGAAGCTGGGCCCGATCAGCTTCATCTTCGGGCCGGGGCACTTCGCGCAGGCACCGACGACATTCTGCTCGCCGAGGTCGGAGCTACCGGCCTCCTGGTCCTGCGCTGCTCCTCGAGCCAGGAGTCGAACTCGTCGGCCGGCTTCACCTCGATCTTGCCCAGCATCGCGCACGCTGATCCCGGAGACCGGCGCACCGCCCTCGAAGACACCGATCTTGTCCACCATGCCGTCCCATCGTCCTGCCGGGGATGGCGTCGAACTTGCCGCCGACGCCGGCACCGAGTAGCTGTGGTTGACGTCGCTCTCCGGCGCGGTGATCTCGAGCACGACGAGCCGGCCTGCGGCGCCACCAGCCGGTCGACGCCGATCACGCTGTTCGGGTAGCGGTATTGCCAGTAGAACTGCCGGCCCTCGACCCGGACGCGCAGGTCCCCGGCCTCCGCCTCGTCCTCGAGCGTGATCCCGGAAGCTTGTAGAAGGTGATCCGGTGACGATCAAGAGGATTACGACCGGGACGAGCGTCCAGGCGATCTCCAGCCTGGTCGAGCCGTGGATCTGCGGGCCTTCGACGTGCGGTCGCGCCCCGGCTGCGGTAGCGGATGACGAAGATCGTCAGCGGAATGGCACAGCGAGCAGCACGAGGGCGGCCCAGAAGGAGACGAACCAGTAGAGATCCCCGATCCGCTCGGCGTTCGGCGACTCCGCCGTGACGGGGGTCAGGCCGGTAGCGGCGAACAAGGCTGCAGCGACCACGGACTGCGCCATTCTATGGGCGTGTCCGAAGACGAAGCCACATCGAGCGGCATGTCGCAAGCGGAGTCACGGGTCGAGCTCCCGGACGACGTCCCCGAGCGACTTCGAGGTCTTCGTGAACGGCGTCCCCCAGCAAGCGGGGCAGGACTACCGCGTGCAGGGCAGGACGCTCGTCTTCACTCGCTCGCTCGCCCAGGAGGGAAGCTCGGTGCCCTGCGCTGGACGAGCATGTTCCTCGGCGTCGCCGGCACGTACCGGAAGCACGACACGGTCGACGTCGTCTACGAGCGGGACGGCCGCCGCGTGGTCGCAACTGGCCTGCGCCCGGAAGAGAGCAAGTAACACAGTGTTACTAGCCCCTCGAGGCCGCTCGCCGAGCCGCCTCCAGTCCTTGTAACAACTTGTTACTTGGAGGAGAGCGCCAGGACTTCGTTCGCGCCGCTGACGGTCAGCCCCGGCTGGGGCCCGCCGGCGAGCGCGTACGCGCGGCCGCGCCAGCCGACAAGTCCGAGGCCGTGGCGCGACGTCCGCATCCCCGGCAGCTTCGTCCACCGCCGGTTGGACGGCGAGTAGGCGTACACGGTTCGAATCGTTCCGCCGGGCTCCTCGCCGCCGACCGAGAGGAGCCGTCCTGCGACGGAGGCCGCGGCGGTGCCGCCGCGCTTGCCCGGCACGGGCGGAACCGCCCGCCAACGCGCGCTGCGAGGGTCGAACGCCTCGACCACGTCCTGGTTCGTGTCGAGTCCGCCCGTCCGTCCCGCGACGGCGTAGACCCGGCCGCCGAGCGCGGCCGCGCCGAGGTGCTCGCGCGGCCTGGGCCCGCGGATCGTCGTCCAGCGCGCCGTGTCGAAGTCGAAGGCGAAGGCGGTGCGGGCCAGCCGTCCCGGCGCCTCGACGCCGCCGACGACGTAGAGCTTTCCTCCCACGATCGCCGCGCCGGCCGCCGCGCGCGGCGCGGGCATCGACGGCAGCGGCGTCCAGTGGCCGTGATGGAACGCGAAGGCCGTGTTGCGCGCGACGGATCCGGGTCCATACCCGCCGACCACGTACAGGCGGCCGGCGACCCCCGCCGCCATCGCATGATCCACAGTGACCGGAAGATCCGGAAGCCGGCGCCAGCGGTTCCGCGCCGGGGAGTAGGCGTCGGCGCGCCCCGTGTTCGCACCGGTGCGCAGGAAGCCGCCGACGACGGCGATCTCCTGGCCGAGCGGTGCCGCCGTGACCTCGGTGCGGGGAACCGGAACAGGTCGTGCGGGCCGCCAAGCCGGTTGTGCCGCAGCACCCGCACCCCCCGCGACCAACACGGCGGCTGCGGCTATCAGCACCAGCCTCACGGCCCGCACTGTAGTTGGAGCCGCACCTCCAACCACCGACCGGGCCGGGTCGTCCGGGCCTCGGGGCGCCACGCCGCATCTGGCCTCCCGGACCCGGACGACCAACCCGGTCGTTTAGATGGATGCCGGCGCCTCGGCGTCCTTGCGGTCTTGTGACGACTTTGTGCGCGTGGGCCGCGCGTGGTTCCCGCAACTGCGTGCGCACTGCTGCAGAATCCCCGCATGTCCTCGGATGGGATCGGCCGGATCGTCGTCGGCGTCGACGGATCCGAGCATGCGCGGAGGACGCTCCAATGGGCGGTCGACGAGGCTCGCCTCCGCAAGTCGGTGGTGATCGCGGTTCACGCGTACACCGTCCCGACCCTCTTCGTGACGCCCGAGCCCATCCTCGGGGCGCCGCCTTCGATCCCCGATCCGTCGCTCATCGAGCGACTCGAGGAGGCGGCGGCAAGGCTGGTCGCAGAGGAGATCGACCAGGTCGCGAGCGACGACGTCACGATCGAAGCCCGTGTCGTCACCGGCTCGGCTCCGGACGCGTTGCTTCAAGCCGCGCGCGAAGGAGACCTGCTCGTCGTGGGCTCACGGGGCCTCGGCGGTTTCAAGGGCCTCCTGCTCGGCTCGGTCAGCCAGCAGGTCGTGCACCACGCGCCCTGCCCCGTGGTGATCGTGCCACCGGCCGAGCGCGACTAGCGGTCGAAGCTGAACGGCGGGTACTCGTCGCGCATGAGCGCGGCGTAGGCGACGACGCGCGCGACCCATCTATCCATGCCGAGGACGAGCTCGTAGAGGCTGCGCGGGTAACGGCCCTTCACGAGCAGGACCACGCCCGCGAAGAAGACGAGGACGCCGATGAGCCCGGGGCCGTGCCATTGGTCGTACCACCAGCCCGGCCCGACGAAGAACGAGATCACGATGTAGTGCGGGATCGCGAGCAGCCACCACTTCACGAGGACGAGCCCGCGCGAGAGCCGCTCCGGGTACGGGACGTGAAGCCGGGCCGGATACTCGACGTCGGCCAGTGTGAACGGCGGATAGCGGTCGGTCCCGAGCCCGCCGTAGCCGTACCAGGCCACGCGCCAGGTCCAGCGCATCACGCCGAGGTTGAAGCCGAAGAGGCCGCGCGGGTAGCGCTCCGTGAAGAGGATCGCGAAGAACGCGATGATCGTGACGACGAAGAACGCCGCCCACAGGAACGCAAGCAGGAAGAGGTGCGGGATCAGCAGGAGCCACTTCACCAGCCAGAGCCAGCGGCTGAGTCCCGGCTCGAGCTCGCCTTCGACCTGCACCGGATAGACACCTGGCGGAGGCGGCGCCTCGGGCGCCGCGGCGACGGCGGCCGGTGCTCCGCGGACGGCGAGCGCGATCAACCCAGCGGCGGCCGCCCCGAAGAGGAAGCCGAGGCCGAGGAGGATGAGCACCGCCCAGAGGATCAGGTCGCTCTTGGCTCCGACGCTGACCTCGGCGACGATCCCTTGTGACGCGTCCGCGTTCATCACGACCGCCATCCACCGGCCCTCGTCGACGTCCCACTCGATCGCGCGCACGCCCCTGGCCGCCCAGAACGGCTGGGAGGCCGGCGGCGCAGGCGTGCGCTCGCCCAGAACGTGCCGATACTCGACTTCGAACGGGTCGATCTCGACGTCGACGACGATCTCGTGCTCGACGCCGTCGAGATATCGCTCGACGTCGCTTGCCGGCCCGATGCCGAAGAAGAGCCGCTTGCCCGGCTCGGCGCTCACGCCCTGGAGCCGGATCGTCGCGAGCCGACCCTCGTCGAACAGCCAGTCCGGGCCCTCGGTTCCGAGATCGAGGTCGTCGGAGCGAAGGGCGTAGCCCTCGGTCAGGAACGTTTCGTGCCGAGTCGTGTAGTAGCCGTCGTCGTCGCGCTGCGTCGTGTAGGCCCAGAGAGCCACGCCGCCGGTCGCGAGGAGCGCCAGCGAGACGAGCGCCACAACGCAGCCGGCGACGAGGAGGGCGATCCTGCCCGCGCTCATCCCGCGTCTCCGTCGGCTACGTCGACTAGTCGTCCCTAGCGCAGCGCCTCGACCGAGTCGAGCAGCGCCCAGTTCCCGCTGAGCGCTCGCTCCGCCGCGTCGACGATCCGGTCCGCGTCCTCAGGCGTCGCATGGCGCTCGAGGAGCTCCCGCGACTCGGCTGCGTGCTCGTGGTCTCGCTCGGCATGGAGCGTGAAGTACGACGTCGCCGGGCTCTCGGGCTCGAAGCCGTAGTGCTCGACCAGTCCGTCCAGCTTCGTCCGCGAGACGTCCGGCTGGCCGGCCTCGATCGCATAGAGGACTCCCAGCGCCTCCAGCGGATCGCCCGCCGACGTCCACGCTGCGACGCACTTCGAGGTGCCCTCGAGACGAGCCGGGCCCGGGCGGGCGTCGACGGCCGCCGCGAAGTCGTCCCAGAGGTCGACGTGCGCGCGCTCCTCGTCCACGTGCTCGGCGCCGGCGAGCGGCGCGGCCTGCTCGGCGGCGCCGGCGAGAGCGACGACGGCGTGGCGGTACTCGCCCGCGTACGCGGTCAGTTCGCTGCGCGAGAGCTCACCGCACTCCCAGCGCCGGTAGAAGGGATGCTCGAGAACGTTCCAGCGCCGCCGGGCGGCATCGAGGCGTTCGATCAGCTGCATGACGATCCTTCCGTCGAGGGGTTCCTCGATGCTAACGCGCCGCGCCGCCGTCAGCGGATTGCGGGGAGGCCGGCGAGTGCTCTTTCCGCTTCCTGCGTCCATCGAAGCAGTGACTCTGCGTAGAGACGCCCCCAGCGCCGGGCGATCGCCTCGAACGGCGAGCCGCCTTCTCCGGACACATCGAGCTCCTCGAGCTCGGCCAGGAGACGCTCGGCTTCCTCCCGCCGTTCGCGCACCTGGCGGAGGAGTGCATCCTGGCTGGCGCCCTCGCCGAAGTAGAGCTTGAGCAGGATCAGATTCCGGCCGTGTCCCGCGTCGAGCGGCGCCTCCTCGACCCACTCGCGCAGCGCTTCGCGGCCCGATTCCGTGAGCTCGTAGATCGTCTTGTTCGGGCGTGCGCTCTGGACGACCTTCTGCTGCGTCGCATGTCCCGATTCCACGAGCCTGGGCAGGGTGGCGTAGATCTGTGTCTTCGCCGGCGCCCAGAAGTACCCGACGCTGCGCTCCACGTCTTTCCGGAGGTCGTAGCCGGACATCGGGCCCTTCCGCAGCAGCCCGAGCAGCGCCGCCTCCGTCGCCGTCAGCATCAGCGCAATGCTGCCGCGAGCACAGGATCGCGCCCGCCGAACCAGTCCGCGGCAGTGATCTCGACCGGGACCTGCGGCATCGTCGCGACCCGCGTGTCGCTCGGGTCGCCGACGTACTCGATCGCCGTTCCGGAGTTCACGCCGAGCGAGGGAAGCGGGATCGGAACATGGTCGCCCCACTGGCTCGGCGCGCCGCCTGTCGGCTCGCCGAAGAAGCGAGCCCGGGTGCGGCGGTCGACGTCGGCGGCGAAGTTCCCGGCGGCGGAGAACGTTCGGCGGCCGATCAGGACTGCGAGCCTGTTCGGACGGTTCACCCGGCGGTGCCGCAACGCCTGGACGAGCCCGTAGTACGTCGTGTTGTTGCCGCCGCCATTCATGCGGAGGTCGACGACGATCTTGCGGACACGCTTCCGGGCGGCGAGCCGAACGAGCTTCTGGGGCACGCGACCGGGGTCGGTCGTCTGGTTGTACGACACGTAGAGGGCCCGCCCGCGGTCGATCACGGAGATCCCGTACGGGACGTGGCTCAGCCGGATGAAGAGCGGCGCGCGCCGCGACTGCTGCCACCAGCCGTCCAGGAGCGTCGACGCGTACTCCGCGTTCGAAATCGCGGCGAAGGTTCGCTCCACGCGGCCTCCGTTGCGCTGCTCGAGCTCCCAGGTCGGCGCGATTCCGAGACCGTCCAGCACCTCCGCCGTGACGACGAAGTACGGCAGGTTGTCGAGGAGGCTCCACTCGTTGTCGCGTGGCACGAGCGGCCGGACGCGAGCCTCCACCTCGGCCATCGGCAGGCCGCCGATCGACACGACCCGGGCTCCGACGAGGCCGGCCTCCACCGACCGGATCACGTGCATCCCCTCGGGGAATCGCCACAGCCGCAGCGGGTAGGAGTGCAGGCCGCCGTAGTTCGACGGGATGAACGGGAAGAGGCCGCTGTGGCCGTCCCGCTCGCCGAGCATGTGCATGAGGCGCATGACTCCGACGATCGTCTGGCTCCTCGTCAGCCCGGGACTGCGAGCGGCGAGGGCGTCGGCGGCGCGGTGGAACTCGTCGCGCGAGACCGCGTGGTACGGGTCCGGGTGGCGCAGCTCCAGCTCCGCGACGAGGTTGCGGATGTCCGAGGAGGCATCGAGGCGTGCTGCAGACCCGCCCGGGACGAGCACGGCCGAGACGGCGATGATCGCGGCGATAGTCCGGAGTGGCATAGTTCCTACCGGACTATAACGCCGTGCCGCCGCAGAAGTTAGAAGCTCACTCCCACGTCCCGAGCGGGCCGGCCTCGAGGTAGAGCCGGAGGCCGTACGGCACGCTCTCGGCGTCCTCCGGATCGCGCTCTTCGGGTGCGGCGGCGGAGACGTACCGGTGCCAGGCGAGCGCCCGCCCGAGCGTCCCGGTTCGATAGGCGAGGTCGGCCGCTGCGGCCGGCGCGCCAAACGGCTCGAGATAGGCGTCCCGGAGACGAAGCAGCTGCTCGGAGCCCGGCTGGATCCCGTGCCGCCAGGCCAGCGCCCGAAGCGTGACCGTCAGCGTATGAAACGGGTGCGAGATGCAGCTGTCGCCCCAGTCGAGGATCCGGGAGTGGCCGTCCCGCACGAAGACCTGCCCGTCGTGGAGGTCGTCGTGCTGGATCGTCTCGGGGATTCCGAACGCCTCCAGCCGCTGGACGAGCGCGCGGAGCTCGGGCAGCCGCCGGCGGAGCTCGTCGCGCCCCTCGGGGCTCAGCTCCACGGACTCGCCGAGCATGAGCGCGCGATCGTCGTCGAGCAGAGCCTCGACTTTGCCGGGAAGCCCTGCAAGACGCTGGTCCGGGACGCCGAGCGCCAGCAACTCGGCCGCTTTCGGCGCGACGGCGATCTGCAGCTCGGCGTACCGGGGGAGGATCGTCTCCCAGGCGCCGAGATCCGGCGGCTCGAGCTCGCGCAGCCGGGTGCCGGCGTCCCGCATCAACATCCAGGCCCGGCCGGCGTCGATCTCGACGAGCTCGGTCACCCGGTCGGGCCGAGTCTTCGCGAGGATCTCCGTGAGCCGCGGCTCGAAGCCGTGCACCTCCTGCGTCGTCGCCTTGAACCAGAGCGGATCCTCGGCGGTCGGAACCCTGAGCACCGTCGACCAGGGATAGACGTGCGGCTGCTCGATCGCACCGGCGACCTCGACGCGCTCGCGGATCCACGCTTCGGCCTCGGCGCGCCAGGAGGGGTCGAGCCAGCGCATCGGTTGAGGATTCTGCCGTCGGGGTACTGAGGAGTCGTGGCGAAGCGAGCCCTCGTTGTGACGACCGTGCCTGCGGAGGAGTCGAGCCTCCGCGAGGCGCTTCCCGACGCCGACGAGATCCGCGTGGTCGCGCCGGCGGCGGACGTCTCGTTCCTCGAGTGGCTGACGAACGACGAGGACGACGCGCGGCGCGAGGCGGACGAGGCGGCCCGGCGCGTCGCATCCGCTGCCGGCGACGACACCAGGGTCGAGATCGATCGCACGAGCGAAAGCACCGACGCTGCGCAGGCGATCCGCGACGCGCTGCGGGACTTCCCGGCCGACGAGATCGTGGTCGTGACGAGGCCCGGGGACGAGGCCACCTGGCTCGAGGACGAGACCGTTCGCACCGCGCTCGACGCGCACGGAACCCCCGTCCGACACCTGGAGCTCAGCCCGAGCTGACTCGATATCGTCTTCCCGATGCGGAAGGCGCTGATCGTGCTCGTCCTCGGCGCGGGGCTCCTGCTTGCCGCCGGCTGCGGAGGCGACGATGACGACGAGGGCGGTGCCGCAGGCGGAACCACCACTGCCGAGGCTTCCTGCGACAAGGAGTCGCTCGAGCTCGTCAACGCGGGCCAACTGACGATCGGCACCGACAACCCCGCCTTCCCGCCCTGGTTCGAGGGCACCGGGGAGTTCGAGCCGTGGGATCCGACCACGGCGCCCACGAAGAAGGGCTACGAGCAGGAGACCGCATATGCGATCGCCCGTGAGCTCGGCTTTACGGACGACGAGGTGAAGTGGACGGTCGTCCCGTTCAACCAGTCGTTCCGTCCAGGCCCGAAGTCGTTCGACTTCGACATCAACCAGATCTCGTACAAGCCCGAGCGCGCCGAGGCGGTCGACTTCAGCGACTCGTACTACGACGTCGAGCAGGCGATCGTCACGACCGAGGGGAGCAAGATCGACGGTGTGACGACGATCGCCGACCTCGAGGACGCGAAGCTCGGCGCCCAGATCGGCACCACGAGCCTCGAGGCGATCAACGACACGATCCAGCCGAGCAGCGAGCCGTCCGTCTACGACACGAACAACGACGCGATCTCCGCGATCAAGGCGAAGCAGGTCGACGGGATCGTCGTGGACTTCCCGACCGCGCTCTTCATGGCGGCCGTCCAGGTCGACCAGGGCAAGGTCGCCGGCCGGCTCCCGGCGCCCGAGGACGGCGAGTACTTCGGCGTCGTACTCGCGAAGGACAGCCCGCTGACGGAGTGCGTCAACCAGGCGATCCAGGCGATCAAGGACGACGGGACGCTCGACGAGCTCGAGCAGAAGTGGCTCGCCGGCAGCGCGCCGGTCCTCGAGTAGCGGCCGGAAACCGCCAGTCCCGCATCCTGGGCGGCGGCGGGGCCGGCCGCAGCACGCTGATCGCGGTCGTCAGCACGCTCGCGTTCTTCGGGCTCATCGTCCTGCTCGTCACCAGCGCTCCCGGCTGGCCCGAGGTTCGCGAGCAGTTCTTCGACTGGGAGATCTTCAAGGAGTCGCTGCGCGACATCGCGCCGAAGCTCCTCGTGAACATCCGGATCTTCCTGATCGCCGAGGTCTTCATCCTCGTGCTCGGCCTCGGGATCGCGATCCTGCGGAGCCTGCCGGGGCCGGTCTTCTTCCCCGTTCGGCTGCTGGCGGTCATCTACACGGACTTCTTCCGCGGCGTGCCGACGATCCTCGTCATCTACCTGTTCGGGTTCGGCGTTCCGGCGCTGGCCATCTCGGGCGTGCCGCGCTCGGAGTTCGTCTGGGGGATCGTGGCGCTCGTGCTCGTCTACTCGGCGTACGTGTCCGAGGTGTACCGGGCCGGGATCGAGTCGGTGCATCCGAGCCAGGAGGCTGCGGCCCGCTCGCTCGGCCTCTCGAAGACGAAGGCGATGCGGTTCGTCGTGCTGCCGCAGGCAGTGCGGCGAGTGGTTCCGCCGCTGCTGAACGACTTCATCGGGCTCCAGAAGGACACGGCGCTGGTCGCGCTGATCGGGCCGGTCGAGGCGTTCCGGCAGTCGCAGATCGAGGTCGCCGCGAACTTCGACTACACGCCGTACTTCGCGACCGCGCTGCTCTTCGTGGCGCTGACGATCCCGATGGCGCGCTTCACCGACTGGCTCGTCGCCCGTGAGCGGAGGCGGCGCCGGTGAGCGCCGTCGAGCTGCACGGCGTCCGCAAGTCCTTCGGGGAGGTGGAGGTGCTCCACGGGATCGACCTCGAGGTCGAGGAGCACCAGGTCGTCTGCCTGATCGGCGCCTCCGGCTCGGGCAAGTCGACGCTGCTGCGCTGCGTCAACCTGCTCGAGCCGATCGACGAGGGGCGGATCCTGGTCGGCGGCGAGGAAGTGACGGCGCCCGGCGTGAATGCCGACCGCGTCCGCCGTGGCATCGGGATCGTCTTCCAGGCTTACAACCTCTTTCCGCACATGACGGTGCTGCGGAACGTGACGCTGGCGCCGCGGGAGGTGCTCGGGAAGTCCAAGGCGGAGGCCGAGGCGGAGGCGCTCGAGCTGCTCGGCCGGTTCGGGCTCGCGGAGCGGGCGGAGGACTATCCGGACCGGCTGTCCGGCGGCCAGCAGCAGCGGGTCGCCATCGTGCGGGCGCTGGCGATGCGGCCGCAGCTGATGCTGCTGGACGAGGTGACGAGCGCGCTCGATCCCGAGCTCGTCGGCGAGGTGCTGAACGTGATCCGCGAGCTCGCGGCCGGCGGGATGACGATGCTGATCGCCACGCACGAGATGGGCTTCGCACGCGAGATCGCGAACCGGGTCTGCTTCCTCGACGGGGGCGTGATCCTCGAGCAGGGCCCGCCGGAGCAGATCTTCTCCACGCCGCAGGAGCCACGGACGCAGCAGTTCCTCCAGCGGATCGTCGAGGCCGGCCGCCTCTAGGTCCGGCTCCGGCGACTACCGTGAGGCCATGCGGGAGATGTTCGCCAGGATCGCCGCCCGGCGCCGGCTGTTCGTCGTGCTCCAGGTCGTCTTCGTCACCGCCCTGCTGGGCTTTCTCGCCTGGGCCGTTCGGGACACGTGGAGCGACGCGCTGCCGCGGCTCCGGGACGCGGATCCTCTCGACCTCGCGATCGCGTGCGTCGTCCTGGCCGCGTACTACCTCATGTTCGTGCTGGGCTGGCAGTGGATCCTCCGCGCGCTCGGGATCCGCACGTCGTACGGCATCGCACTCCAGTCGGAGATGGCGTC
Source organism: uncultured Actinomycetes bacterium (assembly GCA_963798935.1). Taxonomy (GTDB): domain Bacteria; phylum Actinomycetota; class Thermoleophilia; order Gaiellales; family Gaiellaceae; genus JACDAN01. The sequence continues at coordinate 75,153 of CAWCVG010000008.1, read as the reverse complement.
GATGCTGGCGAAGTACATCCCCGGTGCGATCTGGACGCCGGCCGCCCGCGTCCTCTGGCTCCGGAAGGCTGGCGGCATCGACAAGACGTCGGTGGTCGTCGCTTCGATCCTGCTCGAGGCCGGGCTCTCGGCCGTGGCCGGCGTGCTCGTCCTGGTCTGCGCGCTGCCGTTCGTCTCTGGCTGGGACGCACCGATCTGGCCGGTCGTCCTCTTCGGAATCGGGGTCGCGGGGCTCTTGCACCCGCGGGTCTTTCGGGCCGTCGCCGGGTTCGTGTTCCGGCCGTTCGGCGCCGGCCCGCCGCCGACCCTCCCCTGGCGGACGATGCTCGGGCTCCTGGTCTTCTACTCGGCCGAGCTGGGTCGTCGGAGGAGTCGCCGTGCTCTTCCTGATCCGGGCAGTCGGTGGAGACGCCGGCCTGGAGGATGCGCCGTATCTCGGCGGGACGGCTGCAGTCGGTGCGATCGTGGCGGTGCTCTCCATACTCGCGCCGTCGGGGCTCGGTGTACGGGAGGCCTCGATGTACGGCCTGATGCTCGCGGTTGCCTCGGCACCGGTCGCGCTGGGCGCGACCGTGCTGAACCGGCTTGCGATCACGCTCGTCGAGGCTGTGCTCCTCGGCATCGGCGTTCTGATCTGGCGAAGCGGACGGGACCGCGGGCTCCAGGACGCGACCGCCGTTCGAAACGCCTGAGCCTCGTCGCCGAAAGCGGATTCTCATCGCCTTCTCACGACCGCCTTATGGGCTGCGGCGAGTATGCGTCTGCAGCAGTCGGCTGCGGCCGCAGCAGCCGAGCTGCATACACGGGCCGCGGGTTCTGTTGCTCACCCGCGGCCCGTCCTTGAAGGTCTATCCGGCCGAGGCTAGGTCGGGCGGAGGAGGCCAGGCCGATCCCGGGTGAGCAGTCGCGAGCTCCGGGTCCCGGTGGACGCACGCGAGCCGTAGGAGGCTCAGCGACCGGCACGTGAGGAGCAGGTGCAGATCGAGCGGCGGGCCGCTCGAGAGATAGCCGTCGAGGAACGAGTGCTGCATCCCGTCGAGGTTCCGCCCGCAGCGGCGCGCGAGGTGGTCGAGGTCGCGCAGAGATTGCCGACGTCGAGCTCGGGCGGCCCGATCGCGGCGTCGTCGAGGTCGATCAGGCCGACGGTGTCGTCGAGCAGGATCTGCTCCTCGTCCAGACCTCGGTGGACGACGGTCAGCGCCGGCCACTCCTCGTCGTGCTCCACCGCCCTGATCGCGAACTCGACTGCGCTCGTGATCGGATCCGGGGCCTGCGCCGAGTCGCGCCGCAGGAGCTCAAGCTCGTCGTTCCAGCGAGTGGCGCGCAAAGCGTCGCGGGCGCGGCGTTGCGCCAGTACAAGTGCCAGGCCCCGAGTACGGCTCCGGCTCGGTAGCAGGCGATCTCGTCACCGGCGAGCACCGCCGCGCGGAGCGGACTTGCCCGTGATCTCCGACAGGACGAGCAGGTGGTCGCTCTCGGCCCAGACGCTCGGGACGACCGGCTCGACCGGACCTTCGCCGAGCGAAGAGATGCGCCTGGCGATCGTTCTCGCGAAGTCGGCGGCCCGGTAACGCTTCACGATCCCCGTTCGACGCGAGCCGCGAGCCCGGTACGTGGAGTTCCCGCCGGCGTGCTGCTTGAGCAGCTCAAGCCGGACGGGGGCGCCGACGACGTCCTCGAGCTGGGCGATCACGTCCCGTCGCATTGAAAGCGGGGTGGTGAACGGCTGGTGAGATGGCGATGAGAAGCCCCTTACTGTCTTGGCGGCTCAGGCGGCGCTCGGCTGCTGGTGCTCGAGCCGGTACCCCATCCCTCGCACGCTCGCGATCACCCCCTTGCCGAGCTTCTTCCTGAGATAGCCGACGTAGACGTCGACGATGTTCGAGCCGGGGTCGAAGTCGTACCCCCAGACCTGGCTCAAGCAGCTGCTCCCGGCTCAGCACCTGACCGGGATGCCGGAAGAAGACCTCGGCGAGTGCGAACTCGCGCGCGCTCAGATCGACCGTCCGGTCGGCGACGACCGCGCGGCGCATGCGCAGATCGAGCGCGGCGTCCCCGGCACGCAACACCGTCGGCTCGGCGGTCTGCTCGACGCGCAGCCGTACGCGAACGCGGGCGAGCAGCTCCTCGAAGCGAAACGGCTTCGTGATGTAGTCGTCGGCCCCGCCGTCCAGTCCGAGCACCCTGTCGCCGACGCTGTCGCGGGCGGTGAGGATGATCACGGGCATCCCGACACCCTTGCGGCGGAGCTCGCGGAGAACGTCGAGCCCGTCCCGGTCGGGCAGGCCGAGGTCGAGGATCAGCAGGTCGAACTTGCCGGTGCGCGCATAGGCGAGCGCGCCGTACCGCATCGTTGGTCACCTGCGTCGAGAACCCGTTGGCGCGCAAACCCTTCTCGAGGAAGGAGGCGATGCGCGTCTCGTCCTCGACGATCAGGATCCTGCTCATCTTGCCCGCGTCCCTGGCTCCGGCCGGTGGATCGGTCGCGACGACCAGAGTGAAGGTTGCGCCTGCCCCCGGGCGGCTCTGCAGCTCGACCCGGCCGCCGTGCGCCTCGGCGATCGCCGTCGACGATGGCGAGGCCAAGGCCGGCGCCTTCCCAGCGCTGAGTGCCGGAGCCGCGGTGGAAGCGCTCGAAGATCGCGCGCTGCTCTTCGCGCGGGATCCCGGGCCCGTGGTCCCGGACCCAGAAGCGCGCCTCACCGCCCGAGACGCTCGAGCCGAGCACGATCGCCTCGCCCGTCGTGCTGTAGCGGGCGGCGTTGTGCGCGAGCTGCATCACGGCCTGGGTCAACCGTTGCCGGTCGGCGATGATCACACCGCGGGCTCGCTGCTCGAGCACCCAGTCGCGCGGCGCCAGCGCCGAGGCCTTCGCGTGCAGCTCCTCCGTGAGGACGCCGATGTCGACCGGCCGGAGCTCGAGGAAGTCCGACCGCTCGTGCCTGGCGAGCAGCAGCACGTCGTTGACGATCCGTGTCATCCGGTCGAGCTCGTCGATCGTGAGTGCGATGGTCTCGCGCCGCTCCTCGGGATCGTCGCCGAGCAGCTCGAGATGGCCCCGCACGATCGTCAGCGGCGTCTTCAGCTCGTGGCCGGCGTCGTCGAGAAAGCGACGCTGGGATTCGAAGGCTCGTTCGAGCCGCTCGATCATCCCGTTGAAGGTAGCGGCCAGCTGGGCGACCTCATCTCGCCCCCCTTCCGGGATTCGCGCGCTGAGATCGGTCTCGGAGATCGACTTCGCCGTGGCAGTGACCTCACGCACCGGTCTGATCACGGCAGACGCGAGCCGCCACGCGATCAGCGAGGCGAGGAAGAGCACGGCGATGCCGAAGGCACTGGCGGCCTGGACCGCGGCGATGACGTCTCGCTTCTCGCGGTCGCGGAAGATCGCCGCGACGAAGACTCCCCCGGTCTCTCGTCCAACTCCGACCGGGACGGCGAGGTAGTCCACGCGTCCGGCGGGCGTGTCGACGCTGGCCCCTTTCGCTCGTCTTCAGCGCCGCCCACCGAGCTACCAGCACGGGGTCGGCGTCGAGGTCGTAGGGCACGACCTGGCGGCTGCGCAGGAACGGCTCGCCGCGCGTGAAGGTGATCAGCGCCTCGTTCTTGGAGGGGACATTTCGCTGGAGGTACAGCTCGAAGAGCCGCTCCGCTCGATCCGCGACAGGCTCTCCGGCGGGAGGCCGGTTGCTGTCGACGAGCTTGCGGAGCTCCGCAACCTCCTGGGTGAGCTCGGCGCCGATCCGCTGGTCGAGGCGGATGATCAACGCCTGGTAGATGACGAAGATCGAGGCCGCCAGTGCGAGGACGAAGAACCCGATGAACCAGGCGGCGATCCGCGTCCGCAGGCTGGTCGGGCGCAGCCGGCGGAGCCCGCGCACCCGGCCGAGAAGCGGCGACCACGCGAGCGGTCGGACCGCCTCCTCGCGAAGGTTCTCAGTCGTCTCCGTCGTCTCCGCTCCCGCCGCCGTCGTCACCGTCACCGTCGCTGTTGCCTTCGCCGTCCTCGTCATCATCGGGCGCCTCGCCGCCGGCGGGCGCCGGCTCGGGCACTGGAACCGGCGCGGCGCGTGGCGGCCGTCGCTGTGGTTGCGGAGCGACGCGGTCGCCCTCGTCGTCGCCGGCCGAGGGAACGGCAGGCGGAGGCGGTGGAGGCGGCGCCTGCTGTGAAGCCGGCGGCGTGCTCGAGCGGCGTACGGTCCGCACCCCGGCCGCTCGAGCTTTCCGCCGTTTCGAGCGCACGGCCTGTCGCGCTTGGCCTTCGGCTTCTCGGCCGTGAGGCTCACGTGCGAGCTCGATTCGGGGGACCTGCGTGCTGGTCGGGTCGTCCGAGAGATAGCTCCCGGCGACGGCCAGCGGGGCGAACGACGAGCGCCGCGAGGATCGCGTATCTCACGCTCGAAATGATCATCAATGACCCCAAGAGGACAATAAGCCGAAGATGAGAGATTTCTCATCTTTCGCATGTGAGCCTTGAAGCAAGCCGAGTGGAGGGGCACACTGCATGCGGGAGGGCCTGATGCGGTCAATGAACGCCTTCTGCGGGCAACACGTTCCACCTCACAGACACACCTTCGGCTCTCGCGCGCGTGCGCGCGCGCGAGAACTCCATATGCCAACGCTCGCGCCTGAGGCGGCCGGTTGAGCACGCCGGACCCGACCAACGTCCACCCGCTACCGGGCGCCGCCGCCCCCGAGGAGGAGCTGCCGCCACGTGTGCGGCGGCCCGGGCGCTCAACGGTTGCCACCCCCGAGCGCACGCCCCGCCGAGACCAGAAGTGGATCGGCGTCGCGCGCAGCGCCCGGACGAGGATCCTCGCGTCCTACGTGATCCTGCTCGCGGTCACGTCTATCCTCTCGACGCTGGCGATTCGCCAGATCCTGCTCATCCGGCTTGACGACCGCATCCAGGACGCGGGGCAGCAGGAGGTCGCCGAGCTCGAGCGGCTCCTCGCCGTCGGCCGCGATCCCGCTGACCGGCCAGCCGTTCACCCATCCTCGCCGGCTGTTCCAGGTCTACCTCGAGCGGAACGTGCCGAGCAGCGAGGAGGCGCTGTTCACGTTCGTGAACGGCGGCTTCCACCGCCAGATCCTGGAGCGGTTCCCGCTCGTCCGGCTTCCGGCCGAGACACTCGCGGACTGGGCGGCGCTCTCGAGCAACCTGCCCGGGACGAGGCGAGCGAGTGACGGGGACGTTCAGCACCGAGCTCGGGAAGGCCCACTACCGCGTTCGCAGGGTGGAGCTGGGACCGCACACGGGCGCGTTCGTCGTCGCGACCCTTCCGGCAAAGGAGCTGGAAGAGATCAGGGATCTCCAGACGTACGGAGTCGGCGTAACGCTCGTCGTCCTGCTGCTCGCCTCCGCGGCCGCGTGGCTGATCGCGGGCCGCGCCCTCGCCCCGGTCCGAGAGTTGACGCAGACCGCCCAGTCGATCTCGCAGTCGGACCTGACCCGGCGGATCAGCGTCTACGGCGCGGGCGACGCGGCCGAGATGGCGCGGAGCTTCAATGCGATGCTCGACCGCCTCGAGCGCGTCTTCCGCGGTCAGCGCGAGTTCGTGCAGGACGCGAGCCACGAGCTGCGCGACCCGTTGACGATCGTGCGCGGTCATCTCGAGCTGATGGGCGACGACCCCGTCGAGCAGCGCCAGACCGTCAGCCTCGTGATCGACGAGCTCGACCGGATGAGCCGGATGGTCGACGACCTCCAGCTGCTCGCCGAGGCGGAGCAGCCGGACTTCGTGCAACGCGAGCCGCTCGACCTCGCGCTGATCGCGCACGAGCTCGTCGCGAAGGCGAGCGCGCTGGCGCCTCGGAGCTGGGTGCTCGACCACGCCGCCGGCGGCACGGTGCTCGCGGACCGGCACCGCCTCACGGAGGCCGTGATGAACCTCGCGCACAACGCCGTCCAGCACACCGGCGCCGACGACACGATCGCGATCGGAACCGCGCTCACCCATGACGAGGCGCTGATCTGGGTCCGCGACACGGGCACCGGCGTCCCCCTCTCGGAGCAGGAACGGATCTTCGACCGCTTCACGCGCGGGCGCGAGGCGAGCAGGCGATACCGGGGCGGCGGGCTCGGCCTCGCGAACGTGAAGGCGATTGCCGAGGCCCACGACGGCAGAGTCGAGCTCGAGAGCCGGCTCAACGAGGGCGCAACGTTCACGATCATCATCCCGCGCTACCCGGTCGAGCAGGGAGCAGCCGAGTGACCCGCATCCTCATTGCCGAGGACGACCCGCTGATCGGGTCCTTCCTCGAGAAGGGGTTCAGGGCCAACGGGTTCACGACGTTCCTCACAGGCGACGGCGAGCAGGCTCAGGCGCTCGGGTTGAGCGACGAGTTCGATCTCCTCCTGCTCGACATGGGTCTGAACAGCCGCGACGGATTTCACGTGCTTCAGGAGCTTCGCTCGCGCGGAAAGACCTTGCCGATTCTCGTGCTGACGGGACGGCGCGAGCGCGACGTCGTCATGTGCCTCGAAGGAGGCGCCGACGACTACATGACGAAGCCTTTCCATTTCGACGAATTGCTGGCTCGGGTAAAGACACGCCTTCGAACAACGGGGACGCAAGAGGCCGATGTCTTGACGGCCGGCCAGATTCGGCTCGATTTACGCACGAGACGTGCGACCGTCGGCGAAAACACGGTGGATTTGACGGCGAGGGAATTCGCGTTGCTCGAAACATTGATCAGGCACGCAGACAACGTCCTGAGCCGAGAGCAATTGCTTTCCCACGTCTGGGGCTACTCGTTCGATCCCACGACGAACCTCGTCAACGTGTACGTGAATTCGCTCCGGAAGAAGCTCGGCGCCGGACATGATCCAGACGGTCCGAGGCGTCGGCTACAGGCTCTCCGGGTAGGCCTCGCCGCCCGCACCTGCGGCACCGGCTCTCGACCGGATGCGCGGCCAGGGAGCGGGACCATGAGAAAGACACAGATAAACGAACTCTCACCGTGGTTTGACGGAACCCTGATTCGCCGCTTCCACACTGGCGCGGGGAGTTTTGGTTGCGACCTAAGCGACATTCGACGTTTAACAGGTCTCTGGAGGCCGGGGCTGACGCGCCCGGCCGAACGTCGATCGGGTCCTCCCCCTACCCGGCGGCGAGGACACGAGCACGTGTGCTCGCCGCCGGCGGACCCTGCTCGCCGGCGGCGCTGCCTTTGCGCTCTACGCCTTCCTCCTGCTGAACCCCGAGGCCGCGAATGCGGCCTCGCTCTTGCTGGTCGCGGCAGCCATGGCCGTCTCCCTGAGCCTGCGCGCTCGGGACCTCCCCGCCCTCGCACGGCCTCTACGCGAGGACGTCAACGACCGCACGACCTCCGACCTGGGCGAGACCCGGCCGAGCGCGCTCCTCCCCCACCGCGCGCGCCGCGTCCTGGTTCGGCTCGCGATCGCAACGATCGCGTTGAGCGTGGCGGCGGTCGCGCTCTCGGCGAATGCGTTCGCAGCCGTTCCCGTGACCTACACGGTCAACAGCACTGCCGATCAAGCAGACATGAATCCCGGCGACGGCACCTGCAGCACCGGCGCGTTCTCGGGAAACACGTGCACGCTCCGCGCCGCGATCCTTGAAGCGAACGCACATCCCGGCGCCGACACGATCACGTTCGGGCTTCCGGGCGTGTTCGCGCTCGGGATCCCGGTGGTCAACGACGACACCCCCGCCAGCGGCGACTTCGACATCATGGATCCGGTCACGATCCGCGGCAACGCCGCCGCCGGGACGATCATCGACGGCGGCACGCCGCCGGAGAACAACGCCGACGCCGTCGGTATGGATCGACTCTTCGAGATCCATCCGCAGGCGCGCAACGTCACGTTCGAAGACGTGACGCTTCGCGAGGGTTCCGTCGACGGCGACGGCGCCGCGATCCAGAACTGGTCGTCCGGCGTCATCACCCTCAGGAGACGTCCAGGTGCTGAGGAACCAGCCCGGCGGAGCGGGCGCGATCAACAACGCCGATCCGTTCGACTACGACTGGCTCCCGATGGATCCGATCCCGATGCCGCAGCCCGGGCGCATCGAGATCATCGACTCGCTCTTCAAGCACAACAGCTCGGGCGGCGGCGGCTCGGCGATCAACAACCAATCGGCCGGCTACATCTCGATCTTCAATTCGGACATCATCGACAACCCGGGCCCGATGATCCCGGATCCCCTCGACCCGGAGGAGATGATCCCGGCGCCGGGCGTCCTGCCGCCGGACTCGACCCCGATCGCCAACGAGGGTCAGTTCGACGGCGTCGGCACGATCTGGATCGGCAACTCGAGGCTGCGCGACAACTACTCCGAGCACGACGGCGGCGCAGTCGCGAACCTCGGCGACGGCAACCTGATCATCGAGAACTCGGAGTTCACCGACAACACGACCGAGGCGACCGGCGGCGCCGTCTACTCCAGCGGCGGCAAGCTGACGATCAAGGACAGCACGCGTGTCCGGCAACCGGGCGCATGACGGCGGCGGTATCTACAGCGCCGGCGCGGCGACCTCGATCGGCCTGCGCTCGAAGATCACCATCACGGGGTCGACGATCGTGGGCAACGCAGCGGCAGCCCCGGACCCGCCGCCTCCGCCTCCTGGCACGGAGCCGCCGGCCATCCAGACGCTCGGCTCCGGCGGGGGCATGGTCAGCGACGGCGAGGGCCACCTCGTCCTGACCGACGTCCTCTTCGCCGGCAACAAGGCGGGCGACGAGGGCGGCGGCCTCGCCAACGGGGGCCGCGCCAGCATGACCGTGACGCGCGTCACGTTCGACGGCGAACGAGTCGAACGGCGAGGGCGGCGGCGCGTGGACGGGCAGCGAGCGGCTCGTCACGATCCAGGACTCGATCTTCAAGAACAACAAGGGCGGCGTGCCGGAGCCGCCCGAGCCGCTCGACCCGGGGGAAGTGCCGGAGCCCGTCGACCCGAATGACCCGGGCGTCAACATCGCGGGCGGCGGCGGCCTCTACACGGAGGGCGGCCCCGTCACCGTCACGGGCTCCACGTTCGAGGGCAACGACGCCAGCGAAGAGGGCGGCGGCATCAGCATCGACAACTCCGGCGACGTCAAGATCAGCGACAGCGTCATCCGCAACAACCGTGCCGGCGCGGACGGCGGCGGCATCGAGAACAGCGGCTTCCGCGTCACCTTCGAGCGGCTGCACGTCGTGAACAACTACGCGGTCCTCAACGGCGGCGGCATCTACAACTCGTCGAGCAACCCGTTCTTCATCCTCGATTCGACGGTCGAGCGGAACAGCGCCGTCAGCGGCGGCGGCCTGGCGAACGCGCCCGACAACGACCTCATCGTGCGGAGGTCGCTCTTCCTCCGCAACGTCGCGCGCCACCCGGTCATCGGCGAGGACGGCGACATCGAGGAAGGCGGCCACGGCGGCGGCATCTTCAGCCTCGCCGACGGCGACTCGCTGATCGAGAACACGACGATCTCGGGCAACGTCGCGGCCACCGGCGGCGGCGGCATCTTCCACGACGCCGACGGCGAGCTCAAGCTGATCAACCTGACCGTCTGGCGGAACTCCGCTCCGCGCGGCGGCGGCATCGGCGTCGCCGAGTCGGACTTCGTGCCGGACGTCCCGCCCAAGGCCAACGAAGCGGTCGTCGTGCGGAACTCGATCGTCGGCGGCAGCGTCGAAGGCGGCAGCTGCGACTTCTACGTCACGTCCGAGGGCGGCAACATGGACACCGGCGGGAAGCAGTACCCCGGAGACCCGGCCACGGGCGAGGCGCTCCTGCCCGAGAAGACGAAGTGCTTCCTCGCCGTCGCCGGCAACAGCGACTCGGGCCTGGCGCCGATGCGTGACCGCTTCAGCCCGACGTTCACCGTCGACGCGCTCGCCGACAACGGCGGTTCCGTGATGACGCACCGCCTCAACTACGGCAGCCTTGCGATCGACGCCGCCGTGACGCCGTGCCCCGACACCGACGCCCGCGGCATCCCGCGCCCGCAGAACGGCCGCTGCGACATGGGCGCCTTCGAGTTCGTCGGCGACCCCCCGCCGCCCGACGACCACCCCGCCGGACACCGAGTACCTCTCGGGCCCGATCCAGAACACCGAGGAGACCATGGAGTGGCGGTTCACGGGGAGCGACAACCAGACCGCGACGGAGGACCTCAACTACGAGTGCCGGCTCTACGACGTCGACCTCGTCGAAGAGCCGGAGGTCATCGCGCCGTGGGATCCGGTGCCGCCGGAGCTCCAGTGGCTCGGCTGCAACAGCCCGTGGGAGTCGATCCTCGTCGGCGAGGAGGGTCTCACGCGCTTCGAGGTCCGCGCGGTCGACCGGAACGACAACGTCGACCCGACGCCGGCGATCAGGGACATCTGGCCGGCCGAGGAGCCGCCCGAGACGATCATCGTCGAGCACCCGCCGGCGGTCACGAACAGCCGCGTCGGCCACTTTCACCTTCTCGGCGATCGACCCGATGACGCCGCCGATGTTCATGGAGTACGAGTGCCGGCTCGACACGAAGGATCCCGACCTCTGGCTCGAGTGCACGAACCCGATGATCTTCAGCAACCTGGCGAGCGGCGTGCACACGCTCGAGGTGCGGGCGGAAAGCGGCGGCTCCGAGCTCGTCGACCCGACGCCGGCCCGCTTCTCGTGGACGGTCGCTCAGGGGACCAACTGCGACACCGCCAACATCACCCTCACGGCGACCGCCGACGGCTGGGTGAACGAGGTCGTGCCGTGGGAGAACTACCTCTTCGAGACGGAGCTGAGCGTCGCCTCCGATGCGACCGGCGATCCCGACGCCGTCCCGCCGGTGCCGACCATCGGCCAGAACGCGCGCTCGCTCTTCCGCTTCGACCTGCCCACGGACGCAGCCAACTGCACGCTCGAGTCGGCGACGCTGCGCCTCTTCAACGACGGTCCCGAGGGAGGCGACGAGGGACGGACGATCCTGGCCACCCCGCTGGCCGGCCCGTTCAAGGAGAGCACGCTCACCTGGATGAGCCAGCCGGGGACGTGGCCCAACCAGCCGGACACGAGCAGCGACGATCCGGTCGCGGTGGTGCCGCCGCAGACCGATGGCTATATGGAGTGGAACGTCCTCTCGCACGTCGAGGAGATGCTCGCGGCCGGCGTCAGCTACGGCTGGCAGATCCGTGACTCGCACGAGAGCGACCTCGAAAACGGCGCCGAGCAGAGCTTCACCAGCCGCGAGACGTTCCAGGAGCCGCCGCCGGAGCCGGGCACCCTGCCCGAGCTCGTCCTCCGCTACGCGGACGACGACACGACGGTGCCGCCGCCGCCGGCCGATCCGACGGGACCGCCGGTCGAGGCGCAGTGCGGCCAGGTCATCACCGAGAGCACGCTGCTCGCGGACGACGTGACGGGCTGCATCGGCGAGGGCCTCATCATCGGCGCGCCGAACATCGTGCTCGACCTCGGCGGCCACACGGTCTCGAGCAACGCCGTGTTCATCGCGGGCCAGGAGAACGGCCTCATCTCCGGCATCCGGAACAGCGGCCACAGCGAACGTCGTCATCCGCAACGGCACCGTCAAGAACTTCGGCTACGGCGTCATGCTCACCGGCGGCACGACCTACAACGTCGTCCACGACCTGAGGCTCGAGGGCCACATCCTCGCCGGCATCGAGCTGAACGACGCCGACGACGGGCGGAACGGCAACACGATCCGCAACAACGTCTTCACGAGCAACGGCGAGGCGGCGCTCTCGCTCATCAACGGCACCGAGGGCACGCTGGTCAAGGACAACGAGTTCTTCTCGAACGGCGGCGTCGGCTTCCAGCTGATCGAGGCCAACCGCAACCGCTTCGAGGGCAACGAGATGCTCGGCGTGTCCTTCAACCCCAACATCGACAGTGACGCCGGCGCGAACCTCGAGTTCTCGAACGAGAACGAGTTCGTCGACAACTACTTCAGCGACTTCGGCGACGCTGCGCTCGTCATCACGGCCGAGCTCGCACCGGAACCTCGTCGAGCGCAACGAGATGGTCCGGAACGGCGACGCGGGCGTCTACATCCAGGACTCGACCGGAACGCGCGTGATCGACAACCTCGCGCACGGAAGCTCGGACGGCGGCGTCGTGGTCACCCAGGGCAACGACACGGTCGTGATCGGCAACGACGTGCGCTACAACCCGAGCGGCGTCGACACGGGCGAGTCGAACAACGTCCTCATCGAGGGGAACAACGCGTCCCATTCGCTGCAGAGCGGCTTCGAGATCGGGAACGGCGCCAACATCGTCGTCAGGGACAACGTCGCCAACCTGACGGGCGGCGCCGGCATCTCGGTCGAGAGCGGGATCTTCAACACCCTCGGCCAGCCGGTCGGCGGCGCCCTCATCGAGGGCAACACGACCAACGAGAACAGGCGAGACCGGCATTGCGGTCGCCGACGGCGGCCACACGGTCAGGAACAACACCGCCCACAACAACGCCGGCATCGGCATCGAGATCGGCGAGAACCCCGAGCTGCCCGGGCGAGCCGTACACGCACACCAACCATGCGCCTCCACTGGGCCATCCGTTGGTCAACAAGGCGAGCGGCAACGGCCGCGGCCCCGGCGAGCCCGTCGACCCCCTCGACGAGCAGTGCGCCGGCCTCGAGTGTCAGGGAGGCGGCGCCCCGCCGCTGACGCCCGAGGACGTCGTGGCGCCCGACACGCAGTTCCTCACCGGCCCGGGCGGCGCGGTGTCAGGTGGCCAGATCAGCGCAGACGTCGGCGACCTTCACGTTCACCGGCACCGACGACACCACGCCGGCGACCGCGATGTCGTACGAGTGCCGGATCGACGCGCCGCCGGATCCGCCGATCCCGCCCGATCCCGAGCCCGAGCCGCCGCATCCGAACGAGCCGCCCGACGTCGACACGATCGATTTCGGCATCTGGATCGAGTGCGCGTCGCCGTTCCACATCCCGATGCTCGCGCAGGGCCCGCACCACCTCGAGGTGCGCGCGCTCGACAACGTCGAGAACCAGGACATGACGCCGGCGCGCTGGGAGTGGGAGATCGACATCACCCTCCCGGACGAGCTCGCGGGCGACGACATCCTCCCGCCCGACACGTTCATCGCGGCCGGCCCGATGGGCGCCGTCGACAGCACCGAGGCTACGTTCCGCTTCACCGGGAGCGACAACCTGATTCCGGGGCCGTACCTCACGTTCGAGTGCCGGCTCGACGGTCAGCCCGTCGCCTTCGGGGACTGCACGACGCCGAAGACGTACTCCGACCTCGCCCCCGGCTCGCACACGTTCGAGGTCGCCGCTGTCGACCTGAAGGGCAACGTCGACCCGACGCCGGCCGTGCGCACGTGGACGATCAACCAGCCTCAGACCGACGTGACGCCTCCGGACACGGCGATCGATTCCGGCCCGGACCCGAATACGGTGCTCACGAACGCGACCTTCACGTTCTCGAGCGAGGACTCGACGGCGCGTTCGAGTGCAAGCTCGACGCCCCGGCGACCTATAACCACTGGGAGCCGTGCTCGTCGCCCGAGGAGTACAGCGGCATTCCGATCGGCATCCGCAAGTTCGAGGTCCAGGCGATCGACATGACCGGCAACATCGACCCGTCGCCGGCGAAGTTCTCGTGGAACGTCGGCTCGGCGCCCGTCCCCGGCTTCATCTTCTGCGGCCAGGTCATCACGACGAGCATCAAGGTCCGCAACGACCTCGCGGACTGTCTGTGGGACGGCCTCGTCGTCGGCGCGAACGGCATCACGATCGACCTCGACGGCCACACGATCGACGGCAAGGGAGTCGCCGCCGGCATCCGCAACGACGGCTACGACAACGTCACGATCAAGAACGGCAAGATCCGCGAGTTCGACTGGGGCGTCATGCTGAACCCCGAGACCGAGAAGAACATCGTCGAGCAGCTCGAGATCCAGCAGAGCCAGGAGGCGGGCATCGGGCTCGGCCACGTGCCGCACCCGAGGGACATGCTGCTGCCGCTGCCGCCGCCGCCGCCCTCGTCGTTCGACTCGAAGGTCCTCGGCAACATCATCCGCTTCAACACCATCGTCGCGAACGACATCGGCATCTGGGCTCGCGTACAAGACGAAGGAGACGCTGATCCTCGAGAACGAGATCAACGTCAACCCCTCCGAAGGCGTCATGCTCGAGCGGTCGCACTCGAACAGGCTCGAGCGCAACACGATCTTCGGCTCGAGCGGCTCGGCCGTCCTGATGGAGGGCTCGAACAACAACACCGTCGTCTCGAACGACCTCTCCGAGAACGCCGAGGGCGTGAAGATCGACATCACGCGTACCGGCACGGTCGGCGAGCAGTCGAACAACAACCGCGTCGAGAAGAACACCATCCTCGAGCCCAGCGGCGCCTGCGCTCGAGATCCTCGAGTCGGACGGGAACCAGCTGCTCGACAACGTCGCCCACTTCGGCAGCGCCGAGGGCATCTCGCTCTACCGGGCGGACGACAACGTCCTGCTCGGGAACGACGTCAGCGCCAACAAGGGCGGCATCGACCTGGTCGCCTCGAGCGGCAACCGGCTCGAGGCCAACGACGCCAGCGACTCCGGCAGCACCGGCATCTCGGTCGCGTCGCTCTCGCTGAGCAACACGCTTCTGAAGAACGAGTCGTCGCACAACGACGGCGACGGCATCTACATCGGCGACGAGACGACCGGCGGCTCGGGGTCGTGGATCGAGGGCAACACGGTCAACAACAACAAGGGCTACGGCATCTACGTCTCCAAGGTCAGCCACGTCATCAAGGCGAACCTCGCCAACGACAACGGCGGCTGGGGCATCTGGGCGAGCGAAGGCTCGAACGGCCGCCACAACACGGACGGCGGTGGCAACAAGGGACAGGGCAACCACGGACCGCTCGACCCGATCACCCTCAAGCCGCTCCAGTGCTTCACGATCGTCTGCACCGGCGTGGACGTGCCGATCAGCGACATCATCGCGCCCGGCACGCAGCTGCTGGAGACGCCGCTCGACCCGAGCTCGACCGCCGTTCAGCGCTTCCGCTTCGACGGCAGCGACAACGCGAGCCCGACCGTCACGTTCCAATGCAAGCTCGACGAGGAGGCGTGGGGCCCGTGCTCGTCCCCCGCGGCCCTCGATCTGCCGGTCGGCACCCACACGTTCGCGGTCCGCGCCGTGGACGCGGCCGGGAACATCGACCTGACGTCCGCCGACATACGAGTGGTGGGTCAATCCGCCCGAGCTGGCACCGGCGGCCGTGAGCATCACCTCGGCACCGGACGCGACGACCGTCCAGACGGGCGCGACGTTCGAGTTCGCCGCGGCGGCGGCAGGCGCGTCGTTCGAGTGCAAGCTCGACGCCGCCGCGTTCGCGCCCTGCGCGCTCGCCGAAGGAGTACCCGGGCCCGCTGGCCGTCGGCAACCACACGTTCACGGTGCGGGCGTCGAGCGGCGCCGGCGAGGCGACGGCGACCCACATCTGGCGCGTGCGCCCGGCTCCGGTCGCCCGCGAGGTCGTCTGCGGCGAGGTGCTGCTCGAGAGCGTCAAGGTGATGAACGACCTGCTCGAGTGCCCGGACAACGCTCTCGTCATCGGTACCGGCAGCATCACGCTCGACCTGAACGGGCACACGATCGACGGCGTCGGCCTGGGCGGCGGCATCACGAACATGGGCTTCGACAACGTCACGATCATGAACGGCGACGGTCCACGAGTTCGACTACGGCGTCATGCTCAACCCGGGCACGGGGTCGAACATCGTGCGCGACCTGCGGCTGGAGCTGAACCAGGAGGGCGGCATCGGGCTCGCCGACGCCGACCAGAACGGCCTGGGCAACATCATCGAGCGGAACACGCTGGTCTCGAACGGCTACGGCATCGCCATGTACAGCGGCACGAAGAACGCGATCATCCGCCACAACGAGTTCGCCCTGAGCTCCCAGGACGGCATCTACCTCGAGCACGCGACAGGCGCGCGCATCGAGGAGAACGAGATCGCCACCTCGGGCGGTAACGCCATCGGCTCCATCGGCGGCTCCGACCACCGCATCGTCAACAACACGATGACCGAGAACCACGGCGGCGGCATCACGCTCGGCGAGGAGCTCCTGCCGACGAACCGGGTCCACATCGAGGACAACACGATCGAGGAAGGCGCCGGCGGCGTCCTGATCGTCGAGTCGTCGAGCGTCGCCGTCATCCACAACCGCATCCGCGACGTCCTCGCGGCCGGCGTCTCGATGGAGCTGGCGCACGACAACGCTCATCAAGCGCCAACGACCTCCGCGGCGCCAAGAGCGGCATCGAGCTCGGCGAGTCGTACGACAACCGCATCGAGGGCAACAACGCCAGCGGCACGCTCGGCATCGGCATCGAGATCGGCGAGCTGTCGTTCCGGAACGAGGTCATCGACAACGACGGCGCACGAGAACGGCGGCGAGGGCATCGAGATCGCCGACTCCGCGCCCGCTCGGCCAGGGCAACTGGCTCGAGGGCAACAACGCCGACGCGCAACGGCGGCGACGGCATCTCGCATCGAGGGCGCCGGCCACATCGTCAAGGACAACAGCGCCCGCGTGAACGGCGGCTGGGGCATCTACGCCGCCATCGGCGCGATCGACCGCGGCGGCAACTTCGCCGCCGGCAACGCCGAGTTCGAGCAGTGCTACAGCGTCATCTGCACGACCGGGGCCGTTCCGGGCGAGCCGGAGACGTGGATCGTCGACCATCCGGCCAACCCCAGCGACAGCCGGAACGCGAGCTTCACCTACATGGGCAGCGACAACGTCACGCCCATCCACGAGCTCGTGTTCGAGTGCCGCATCGACAGCACACGACCCGCTCGCGTGGGAGGACTGCGAGTACCCGGCGGAGATCCTCAACCTCTCGCCCGGCGTCCACACCTTCGAGGTGCGCGCGATCGACCTGAACGGAGCCGGCCTGGCCGACTCGACGCCCGCGAAGTTCATGTGGGCGTACCAGCCGCTGCCGGCCGGCGACGCCGCCCGAGGCGATCATCGACCTGAAGCCGCAGGCCGAGACGTGGCTGCACGGACGCGCATCTTCACGTTCCACTCCAACGAGCCCGACGTCACCTTCGAGTGCAAGGTCGACTTCTGGCCGTACGAGCCGTGCGGGTTCGAGGCTGCGCAGCACATGAACCGCGGCGGCTTCGAGTGGGGCCTCGACGAGACCGAGGTCGGCCCGCACACGTTCTCGTGCGCGCGATCGACTTCGAGGGCAACGTCGGCGAGCCGGCGACCTACACCTGGAGCCTGCTCGGCGTCGCACACGATCTTCCTGCCCGGGCCGCATCCCGAGTCGACGGGCTTCACGCCGCCCGAGACGCCGCTCGACCCGGCCACCGGCGGCGAGACGCTGAGCACGACCGCGATCATCGACTTCGAGGCCAACGTCGCCGACGCGACCTTCGAGTGCTCGCTCGACCTCGAGCCGTTCGTGCCGTGCACGCCGCCGGTCACGTACGAGAGCCTGCTCGCCCGGCGACCACATGCTGCGCGTCATCGCGCACCGACGCCGACGGCGTCGAGCAGGTCGAGGCCGTCCGAGTACGAGTGGGAGATCGTCGACGCGCAGCGACATCACGCCGCCGGAGACCTGACGATCGAGCGTGCGCCCGCGCCCGAGCTCGAGCTCGACGATCTTCGAGTTCACCGGCACCGACGACCTGACGCCGCCGCGAGCTGCTCACGTTCGAGTGCCGCATCGACAGCACCAACGAGCTCGACTGGGAGGAGTGCACGAGCCCGTTCAACCTGCTCGACCTCTACACCTACGAGGACCCGCAGATGGCGCCGGGCCAGCACACGTTCGAGGTGCGCGCGATCGACATGGCCGAGCCGCGTTCGAGAACCCGAGCAGCCGAACCCGAACTTCGAGGGCAACGTCGACCCGACGCCGGCCGACCTACACGTGGACGATGACGGCGGACACGACGCCGCCCAGCACCGGCGATCACTCACCGGCCGCCGGCGAGATCGGCTCGAGAACCCGCCGATCCGAGATCCCGGTCATCCCGGAGTCCGAGTTCGAGTTCCTGGACGTCGCCTTCACGGCACCGACAACGCGACGCCGGATGCTCGAGCTCGACGTTCGAGTGCCAGCTCGACGTCGACCCGTGGGAGCCGTGCGAGTCGCCCGAGTCCATGCGAGGGCCTCGAGGCCGGGCCAGCACACCTTCGCATCCGGCGATCGACCTCGCGCTGAACGTCGACCCGACGCCGGCCGAGGTCCGCACGTTCACGGTCGTGCCGCCGCCGTGACGACGATCACGCCGGCCCGGCACGCTCGAACGCCGAGGGCGTCTCGTCAGCAACGAGCGAGACACGCGGTCTTCGCGTTCGCGGCCGACCAGCCCGGCTCGACGTTCGAGTGCTCGCTACGACGGCGGCCGAATTCGGGCGACCGTGCGTCTCGTGCCGTCGCCGGTGCTTCTTCACGGTCGAGGACGGCGAGCACGAGTTCCAGGTCCGCGCGACCAACCCCGAGGGCGTCGTCGAGGAGCCGCCGGTCGCTCTACGAGTGGGACGTCGAGCTCGGGCCCGACATGATCGCCGCCGAACACGCGGATCCTCACCGGGCCGCCGCGCGGTCACGCAGGAGCGGTCGCGACGTTCGAGTTCACCGGCACGCGACAACCGCGTCGGCGCCGCTGACGTTCCAGTGCGCGCTCGACGGCACGGCGTACAGCTCCTGCACTCGCCGGATCGAGTTCTCCGACCTCACGCGCGGCACGCACGTGCTGCTCGTCCGCGCGCGCGACGCCGCGGGCAACTGCGACCCGACGCCGGCGCGCTACGAGTGGGACGTCAAGCCGCCGCCGGTCACGACCATCCTCTCCGGCCCGCCGGACGAGATCACCGAGAGCACGAGCGCCACGTTCACGTTCGCGGCCGACACGCCCGGCTCGACCTACTGGTGCTGGCTCGACGGCGTGCTCGACGAGAACTGCAGCTCGCCGGAGAGACGTACACCGGACCTCGCCGCTCGGCGAGCACGTGTTCGCCGTCCTCGCGCAGGACCCGGACGGCGATCTGGGAGGAGCAGTGGGTCGAGTACGAGTGGCGAGATCGGCGACGTGACGCCGCCGCTCACGATCATCGACTCCGGCCCCGACATCGAGAGCGAGAACCAGTCGGCCACGTTCGAGTTCGCGCTGACCGCTCCCGACCGAGCGGCGACGTCTTCTTCGTGTGCTCGCTCGACGGCGGCGACCCGGCCCGTGCACGTCGCCGTTCGACGATCCCGCGGCCTGGCCGCCGGGCGAGCACGAGTTCGAGGTCTACGCGCACCCACCCGACCGTTCCTCGACATCCGACGGCGAGCCGCTCGAGCCGCTCTACGAGCCGGTCGTCGGTCACTACGAGTGGACCGTCGTCGACACGACGCCGCCCGACACGGCGATCACGTACGGGCCGCGCGCGACGACCGCCAGCCCGAACGCGTACTTCGGCTTCGCCTCGAACGAGGGCGACCGCGACGATCGAGTGCTCGCTCGACTTCGAGGGCTTCGGCGGCTGCGAGTCGCCGGCGCGGTCTTCGAGGACCTGCTCGCCGGCGAGCACGTCCTGCACGTCGCGCGCCGTCGACGTGCCGAGAACGTCGACCCGACCCCGGCGGAGCTACCGCTGGACGGTCGTGCGCGGCCGCGCCGAACACGCCGGTCGGGAACAACGTCGAGCGTCGACGCTGCCGATCGCCGGCGGCGCCGGCGACGCGACGCTCACTTCTTCGAGGTCAGCATCGCCGGCGCGACCGCGCTCGACGAGCTCGACGGCGGCCCGCCGATCGACGCTGCCCGGCTACGGCGGCGCGGCCGCTTCTTCGACATCCACACGACCGCCGAGTACGGCGAGCCCGTCAGCGCTCTGCCTGCCGTACGACCCGGCCGACTACGCCGAGGGCCCCGCCCGCCTGCTCGAGTACGACGGCAGCGAGTGGACCGACATCACGCTCAGGAACGACTCCGATCGCCGGCCTGGTCTGCGCCGAGCCCGAGGACTTCGGCCTCTTCGCGCTCGCCGCACGGCTCCGACGATGGCGCCGCTCGCGACGATCCTCGACCGGGCCCGACCTCCTCACCGAGACGAGCACGCGCGACGTTCACCTTCGCCGTCGGACGTGCCCGGCGCGATGCTGCAGTGCTCGCTCGACGGCCTGCCGTTCACGCTGTGCGAGTCGCCGGTGACCTACACGCAGCTCGAGACCGGCGAGCCACAAGTTCGAGGTCCAGGCGATCGAGCCCGCTCGGCGAGCTCGCCGCAGATGCGTGCCCACGCTCTACGAGTGGGAGGTCGCGCTCGCCGCTCGACACGACGCCGCCCGACACGCGGATCGTCAAGGGCCCGCCGAGCGTCTGACGGCGAACCAGATCGTGCTGTCGAGTTCACCGGCATCGACGACCAGACGATCGACCTCGACCTCGAGTTCGAGTGCCTGCTCGACGGCGTCCTGCTCGGCTCCTGCTCCTCCGATCCTGGCCACGCCGGGCGTGCCGGGCGTGCCCTACGAGGTCGAGGTCGAGGAGGGCGCGTACGGCCAGCACACGGTCGCAGGTCCGCGCGATCGACGAGATGGGCAACGTCGACCCGACGCCGGCGAAGCGCACGTGGACCTACGTCGACCTCAACGCGCCCGACACGTCGATCGAGCTCGGCCCGGAGGAGGAGACCGAGGGCACGATCGCGATGTTCGAGTTCCTCGGCGAGGACTTCGACACGGGCACGCCCGTCTTCGACTTCGAGTGCTCGCTCGACGGCGCCGACTTCACGCCGTGCACCACGCCGCACACGGTCGAGGGCCTCGACGATCGGCCCGCACGTCTTCCAGGTGCGCGCGGTCGAGCCCGACCGGCGTCGTCGACTCGACGCCCGAGCTCGTACGAGTGGCTGGTCATCCCGCCGCTCGACACCGACCCGCCGGACACGTTCATCGTCGCACGCCGCCGGACGCGTCTCCGGCCCGGACGTGATCTTCGGCTTCCAGAGCAACGAGCTGCGTCGAGGAGTTCGAGTGCTCGCTCGACGGCGAGCAGTTCGCGGGCTGCGAGTCGCCGTGCTCGAGCTCGACCGGCCTGACCGCCGGCCAGCACACGCTCGAGGCGCGCGCGATCGACCTCTCGAGAACGTCGACCCGACGCCGGCGCAGCCACACCTGGACCGTCGTCGGCGAGCCCGAGACGATCGATCACCTCCGGCCCGCCCGAGATCAGCGGCGCGCGCGAGCGCGACGTTCACGTTCGACTCCGACCAGGCGGACGTGACCTTCATGTGCTCGGTCGACGGCTCGCTGCCCGACGCCGTGCACCTCGCCGTTCATCGCCGGGCCGCTGATCGCAGGACAACGCACGAGTTCGAGGTCTACGCGGTGAACTAGTTCCGCTACCTCGACGGCGAGCGCGGTCAGGACCAGGACGCCGGCCGAGTCGGGAGTGGGAGGTCCAGGACGTCGAGCCGCCCGACACGACGATCGTGTCGGTCGTGCACCTCGGCCCGACCGACCTGATCGAGCCCGACACCTGCGCTTCGAGCTCGCGCGGCACCGACAACGGACCGCCTGGTTCGAGCTCGAGTTCGAGTGCTCGCTCGACGGCGGCCCGTGGGAGGGCTGCGACACGCCGTTCCACTACCTCCCGCTCGAGGAGCTGCCGGGCGGCGAGCACGTGCTGCGCGTCCGCGCCGTGGACGAGTTCGAGAACGTCGACCCGACGCCGGCCGAGCACCGCTTCACGACCGAGGCCGGGCCGGAGACGACGATCCTCACCGGGCCCGGAGCCGAGACCGGCGACCACGACGGCGACGTTCACCTTCGCCGCCGACCCGGCCGCCGGCGCGACGTTCGAGTGCTCGCTCGACCTCGGCGCACGTTCGAGCCCTGCCCGAACCCGTACACGCTCACGCGTGCCGCTCGGCGAGCACGAGCTCGAGGTGCGCGCGAAGGGCCCGATGGGCGCCGTCGACCTCGAGCCGGCCGGTCTGCGAGCTGGGCGAGCGGCGACGTCACGCCGCCGGTCGTGACGATCCACACCGGGCCCGCCGCCGGCCACGAACGACACGAGCGCGACGTTCACGTTCACCGTCGACGACCCCGACGCGCACGCGCTCCAGTGCTCGCTCGACGGCGGCCTGCTCGACTTCTGCGAGTCGCCGGTGACGTACACCGAGGCCGACCTGGCGCTCGCGACCGGGCACTGCCGCCGGCGCGCACACGCTCGAGGTCACGGCCGACAAGCTGCACCTGCTCGCCGAGCCGGTGCCGGCGATCTGGGAGTGGACGGTCGACGACGATACGCGCGCCCGACACGACGATCGCGCCGGCGCCGCCGGCCGAGATCGAACGTCGACCTGCCGTCGATCTTCACCTTCGCCAGCAACGAGCCCGGCGTCGACGCTTCGAGTGCGCGCTCGACCCGGTCGCGCTGCCGCCGGTGTGCAGCGCGTGCGCCTCGCCGCCCGACAACACGGCACGAGTTCAGCGGCCTCGAGGCCGGCCAGCACACGCTGCTCGTGCGCGCCGTCGACCCGAGCCTGAACGTCGACGCGACGCCGGTGGAGTTCACCTGGACGTCGCTCGGGCCGGCGCTGACGACGATCACCGCCGACGTGCCCGCGAACACGCCGGCACGACGACCACGACCAGCACGAGCGCGACGTTCGAGCTGGACGGCCGACCAGACCGGCGTGACGTACATGTGCTCGCTTCGACGGCGCCGAGTTCGCGCCGTGCACGTCGCCGGTGACGGTCACGCGACGCTGCACGTCGGCGACCACACCTTCGAGGTGCAGTCGACGAACAGGTTCCTGCACGTCGAGGAGCCGCCGGCGACTTCGAGTGGACGGTCGCGCTGCCCGACGGACGTCGACGCTGCCCGAGACGACGATCATCTCGGCTCCGCTCGACCCGAGCACGTCGACGACCGCGACGTTCACGTTCTCCGCCGACCAGGCCGGCGCGACCTTCCAGTGCTCGCTCGACCTGGCGCCGTTCACGCCGTGCGCGTCGCCGCTGACCTACACCGAGCCTCGCCGAGGGCGAGCACACGCTTCCAGGTCCGCGCGCGCGGCGCCGATCGGCATCCCGGACCAGTCGCCGGCGATGCACGAGTGGACGGTCGACCTCCCGCCGGAGACGACGATCGACTCCGGCCCGCCGACGCAGACGCTGAGCCCGATCGCGCATCTTCGACTTCTCCGTCGAACGAGCCGCTGGCCGAGCTTCGAGTGCTCGCTCGACGGCGTCGCGTTCGGTCCGTGCTGCCGCGAGTCCGCCGAGTTCCTCGACCTGCTGCCCGGGCACGCACGAGCTGCCGCGTCCGCGCCGTCGACGCGCTCGGCAACGTCGACCCGACGCCGGCGGTCTACCGCTGGACGCGTCGGCCCGCCGCCCGACACGTTCGATCAACTCCGGGCCGGAGGAGGTCACCGAGAGCACGACGCGCGACCTTCGTCTTCGCCTCCAACCTGCCCGGCGTCAGGTTCGAGTGCGCGCTCGACGAGGCGGTCGAGAACCTGTTCTTCCTGCCGTGCGCGCCCGCGTACGTCCTACACCGACCTCGCTCTTCGGCGAGCACGAGCTCCTCGTCCGCGCCGTGGACGCCGCCGGCAACGTCGACCCGACCCCGGCCGAGTGGAGCTGGGAGATCGGCGGCGATCCCGCCGGCCGGTGCTGATCACGTCCGGCCCGGACCTGACGACCAGCGACCGCAGCGCCCGCTTCGAGTTCTCCGCCGAGGGCACGGACCGTCGATCTTACGAGTGCTCGCTCGACGGCGGCGAGTTCTCGCCGTGCATGCTCGCCGAAGGCCTACAACGGCCTGCCGCTCGGCCCGCACGAGTTCGAGGTCCAGCGTGCTCGAGGGCGAGGAGGCTCGCGGTCGACGCGCCGGTCGTCGACCTAGGAGTGGACGGTCATCGACACGACCGGCCTCGACACGAGATCACCGACGGCCCGCCCGCCGTGACCGGCGGCATCGACCCGGAGGCCGGCGGCGACGCCACCGTCGCCGTTCGCGTTCACCGCCAACGACCCGCGCGCGACGTTCGAGTGCGCGATCGACGGCGAGGCGTTCGACGAGTGCGAGACCCCGTCCCAGTACTCCGGGCCTCGCGCTCGGCCACGCACATCTTCCGCGTGCGCGCCGTGCTCATCGACCCGAACGACCCGACGGTCAACGTCGACCCGACGCCGGCGCGCTGGCTACTTCACCATCGTCGAGGCGCCGGAGACCTTCATCGACATCGGGCCCGAGGGCGAGATCAACGGCGCGCACCGCGACACTTCGTCTTCTCCTCGACCGTCAGCGGCTCGACCTTCGAGTGCGCGCTCGACCTCGGCCCGTTCGCTGCCGTGCGCCAACCCGTACGACGCTGACCGGGCTGACCGACGGCGAGCACATCCTCGAGGTCCGCGCGGTGACGCCCGTTCGGCGTCCTCGACATGACGCCCGAGGAGTGGAGCTGGGACGTCGACGGCAACCTGCCCGAGACGACGATCGTCTCCGGGCCGCCGGCGTCGACGACGAGCACGTCGGCCGCGTTCGTGTTCTCCTCGACCGAGCCGGCCGAGTTCGAGTGCTCGCTCGACGGCGGCCTCTTCGAGGGCTGCGAGGAAGGGCCCGAGCCGCTGCCCGGCCAGCCGATCATCAACCACCTCGCTGATCGAGCTGCCCGCTCGGCCAGCACACCCTGCGCGTGCGCGCGGTCGACGAGAGCGACTTCTTCGACCCGACGCCCGCGAGCTACACCTGGACGATCGTCCCGGCGCCGCGAGACGATCGATCACCTCCGGGCCGGCCGACACCACCACCGCGACGAGCGCGACGATCGAGTTCCCGTCCGACACGGCCGGGCGCGACCTTCCAGTGCGCGCTCGACGGCGCCGCGTTCGCGGCGCTGCACCTCGCCGGTCACGTACACCGGCCTCGCCGTCGGCTGGCACAGGGTCGCCGTCCGCGCGGTCGACTCCGACGGCCACGTCGACATCTCGCCGGCGCTCCACGGCTGGACCGTCCAGGCGGCCGGCCGAGACCGACGCCGCCCGACACGACGATCACGCTGACGCCGCCGCCCGACGTCGAGCACGACCGCGACGTTCCGCTTCGTCGCCGAGCGAGCTCGGCACCACCTTCGAGTGCTCGCTCGACGGCGCGCCGTTCGACGCCGTGCACGACGCGGGTCGACCTACACGCGAGCCTCGCACTCGGCCCGCACACGTTCCAGGTGCGGGCGACCGACGCCGCCGGCAACGTCGAGCTCGAGCCGGCGTCCTACACGCTGGACGATCGTCGAGGGCGACGACGACGCCGCCCGAGACGCTACATCGAGCTCGGCGCCGCTGACCGTCAGCACCAGCACCAGCGCGACCTTCAGCTTCGCGGCGACCGAGACCGGCTCGACGTTCGAGTGCTCGCTCGACCTGAAGGCGTTCGCGCCTGCACCTCGCCGAAGACGTACACCGGCCTCGGCGGCGGCGACCACTTCTTCTACGTCCGCGCCGATCGACGCGCACGGCAACGTCGACCCGTCGCCGGCGCATCTACGAGTGGACGGTCGAGGACGTCACGCCGCCCGACACCCAGATCGTCGAGCGCGCCGGCCGACCCGAGCAGCACCGGCACCGCGCGCTTCGGGTTCGCCGGCACCGACAACACGCTGGTGCTCGAGGGCGAGGTCGTCGCGGCTCGAGTTCGAGTGCCGCCTCGACAGCGCAGAGCGAGAGCGCCTGGAGCGAGTGCGAGCGCCGCAGACCTACACGAACCTGGCCGCCGGCCGGCACACGTTCGAGGTCCGCGCGGTCGACGACGCCGGCAACGTCGACCCGAGCCCGGCCAGCCTACGCCTGGACGATCGTCGACACGACGCCGCCGGAGACGACGATCGACGTCCGGCCCGCCCGCGACGACCGCAGGACACGAGCGCGAGCTTCGCGTTCTCGCCAGCGAGCCGGCTCGACGTTCGAGTGCTCGCTCGACGGCGCCGCGTTCGCGCCGTGCACCTCGCCGCGCCAGTACACCGGCCTCGCGCGTCGGCGCCGCACACGTTCGAGGTCCGCGCGACCGACGGCGTCGGCCACGTCGACGCGAGCCCGCGGCCAGCTACGTGCTGGACGTCGCAGGCGCCGCCGGACACGACGCGCGCCGGAGACCACGATCGACACCGGGCCGCCCGCTGAGACGGCGAGCACGAGCGCCACGCTCACGTTCTCCGCCAACGAGCCGGGCTCGACCTTCCAGTGCTCGCTCGACGGCGCGGCCTTCAGCGCCTGCACCTCGCCGCTCGCGCTCAGCGACCTGTCGGTCGGCGTGCCACCAGCTGCGCGTCCGCGCGACCGACGCGGCGGGCAACGTCGACCCGACGCCCGGCGGTCCGCAACTGGCGCGTCACGCCGCCGCCGGAGACGACGATCCTGACCGGTCCCGGCGGCCGAGACCGAGAGCACGAGCGCGACGTTCACGTTCGAGGCGAACCAGCCCGGCGCGACGTTCGAGTGCGCGCTCGACCAGGAGCTCGCCTTCACGCCGTGCGCGCTCGCGGCGTCACGCTACACCGGCCTCGCGATCGGCGAGCACGAGTTCTTCGTCCGCGCCGTCGGCGCCGAGGGCAACGTCGAGCCGACGCCGGCCGCGTACAGCTGGGAGATCGGCGACCTGACGCCGCCGGTCGTGACGATCACGACGCAGCCCGCCGCTCGCCACCGACGGACACGACGCCGACGTTCGACGTTCTCCGCCGACGATCCCGGCGGCACGCTTCCAGTGCTCGCTCGACGGCGCCCCGTTCACGGTGTGCGACGTCGCCGAAGGAGTACACCGAGGCCGCAGCTCTCGCGCCAGCGGCCGACAGCGGCCAGCTCGCCGGCGCGCACACGTTCGAGGTCCAGGCGCTCGTGCAGAACCTGCTCGCCGAGCCGATCCCGGCCGAGTGGGAGTGGACGATCGAGGACCTCGACCGCGCCCGAGACGACGATCGTCTCCGGCCCGCCTGCCGAGGTCGCGCTCGACGACGCTCGCCGCGTTCGTCTTCTCCAGCAACGAGCCCGACGCGAGCTTCGAGTGCGCGCTCGACCCGGTCGGCGTGCCCGAGTTCAGCTCGCTGCGCCGTGCGCCGCCGGACAACATCGCTCGAGCTCGACCTCGAGCCCGGCCTGCACACGCTGCTCGTGCGCGCGGTCGACCCGAGCCTGAACGTCGACGCGACGCCGGAGTCCTACACGTGGACCGTCGTCGGGCCGCCGATCACGACGATCACCGCCGGCCCGGCCGACGCCTCGGTCGACCGACGGCGACACCTCGGCGACGTTCACCTTCGCCGCCGACCAGGCCGGCGTGACCTACGTGTGCTCGCTCGACGGGAGCCGATTCACCGCCTGCACGTCGCCGGTGACCTACACCGAGGCGCAGCTGACGCGGTACCGAGCTGAACGCCGTTCGGCGAGCACACCTTCGAGGTCGCAGGCACGACCCGGAGAGCCCGAGCCGCTCGTCGAGGACCCGCCGGCGAGCCGCACGTGGATCGATCGACGACCGCACCGCTCCGGAGACGACGATCGACTCCGGCCCGTCGGCGACCACCGACGAGCACGACCGCGAGCTCACGTTCTCCTCCAACGAGCTCGACGTCGACCTTCGAGTGCTCGCTCAACGGCGCGCGCGTTCGCGGGCTGCAGCTCGCCGCTACGAGCTCGCCGACCTCCCGCTCGGCGAACTACACGCTCGAGGTCTTCGCGACCGACGGCGCCGGCAACGTCGACGCGACGCCGGCCAGCCTCACCTGGACGGTCGCGGCGCCGCCGCCGCCGAACACGCCGGCCGGCACCGACGTGATCGTCCAGCTCACGAGTCCCGGTCGTGGCGACGCGTGACCTTCGCCGAGGTCACGCGATGCCCGGCTACACCATCGGCTGAGCACGCTCGACACGGCGCCGCCGCTGCCGGCCGGCTACCTGTCCGCCGGCGCCGGTCTACTACGACGTCAGCACGACCGCCGAGTACTCGGCGCCGGTGACCGTCTGCCTGCCGTACAACCCGGCGCACGCACACGACCTGCCCGTCCGCGGCTGCTCCACCACGACGGCACCGAGTGGGTCGACGTCACGCTGACCGCCGACGAGGTCGCCGGCACGGTCTGCGGCGACGCCGAGAGCCTGTCGCCGTTCGCGATCGTCGCCGGCGACGCCGACGGTCGTGCCCGAGACGACGATCCGAGTCCGGGCCCGACGCGGTCACAGCCCGACTCCGACCGGCCATCGTTCGACGTTCTCCTCGAACGACCCGGCCGCGAGCTTCGAGTGCGCGCTCGACGACCCGCTGCCGCCGGTGGGGCTCCTGCGACACGCCGTACGTGATCGAGGGCCTGCTGCCCGGCCACGCACGAGCTGCTGGTCCGCGCGCGTGAACGCGCTCGGCAACGTCGACGCGACGCCGGCCGTCCACCGCTGGACGGTCACGCCGCCCGACACGACGATCCTCACGGGCCCGCCCGCCGACGATCGGTCAACATGGCCGCGAGCTTCACGTTCTCCTCGAACGACCCGCTGGCCGACCTTCGAGTGCTCGCTCGACGGCGCGTCCGTTCAGCTCGTGCTCGACCGCCGCACCTGATCGAGGACCTCCTGCCGGCAACCACGAGCTGCTCGTCCGCGCGATGAACGACGCCGGCACGGTCGACCCGACGCCGGCCAGCTACCAGCTGGACCGTCACGGCCGATGCCCGACACGGCGATCATCAACCGGCCGGCCGACCCGACCGACAGCAGCACCGCGACCTTCACGTTCACCTCCAACCTCCCGGGCGCCACCTTCGAGTGCGCGCTCGACGAGGCCGTCGACCGCGGCAGCTTCACGCCGTGCGCGTCGCCGGATCACCTACACCGAACCTCATCTTCGGCGAGCACGACTTCGCCGTGCGGGCCGTGGACGCGGACGGCAACGTCGACCCGACGCCGGCCGAGTGGGAGCTGGGACGTCGAGGGCATCGCGCCGCCGGTCGCTGATCACCTCCGGCCCGGACGTCACGACCGAGAGCCGGACCGCGAGGTTCGACTTCTCCGCCGAGGGCCGCGACCTCCAGTACGAGTGCTCGCTCGACGGCGGCGCGTTCTCGCTCTGCGTCTCGCCGAAGACCTACAACGGCGTGCCGCTCGGCCCGCACGACTTCGAGGTGCAGGTGCTCGTGCCGAGACGATCGGCGCGCCGAGCCCGAGTCGACGACCTACGAGTGGACGGTCGTGGACAGCACGCCGCCCGAGACGACGATCGTCTTCGGCCCGCCGACCCGAGCTACGACGATCGATCCGGAGACGCGGCGAGTCCGATCGCGACCTTCGCCTTCGAGAGCAACGACCCGCCGGCGACGTTCGAGTGCGCGCTCGACAGCGCCGCCGTTCACCGACGTGCCCGGACCCGGTCGAGTTCACCGGCCTGACGCCCGGCCCGCACATCCTGCGCGTCCGCGCGGTCGACCTCGCCCTGCACGTCGACCCGTCGCCGGCCGAGCTGGAGCTGGACGGTCGTGCTCGACACGACCGCCGCCGGTGACGACGATCAACACCGCCGAGCGTCATCGCGGTCGAGGGCGTGTTCGAGGCGATCTTCAGCTTCACCGCCAACGAGCCGGTCTTCGAGTTCGAGTGCCAGCTCGACGTCGAGCCGTTCGAGCAGTGCGAGTCGCCGATGGAGTACAGCGACCTGACGCCGGGCAGCACACGCTTCCGCGTCCGCGCGATCGACCTCGCCGGAACGTCGAGCACCCGCCGGTGAGCACGCACTCTCCAGGTCGGGCATCGACGCGGACCCGCCCGAGACGACGATCGCTCGACGGGCCCGCCCGCCACACGATCGACGACTGGGCGACGCTTCGAGTTCTCCTCCAACGAGAGGTCGACGCTACGTTCGAGTGCGCGATCGAGTTCGAGACGACCGGCGAGCCGTGTGGGAGGAGTGCTTCAACCCGGCCCAGTACGTCGAGCTCGAGCCCGGCCAGCACACGTTCCAGGTCCGCGCGGTCGACCTGGCGCTGAACGCCGACCCGACGCCCGGCGACCTGGACGTGGACGTACGAGCCGCCGACCGCCGGCGCCCGAGACGACGATCCACACGGCGCCGACGAACCCGTCGACGAACATCAACCGCGATCTTCACAGTTCTCGGCGCGTCGGGCCCGAGATCGAGTTCGAGTGCGCGCTCGACGCCGAGCCGTTCGAGTCGCTGCGAGTCGCCGTACCTGATCGAGGAGCTCGACGCCCGGCGTGCACGTCTTCCATGGTGCCGCGCGATCGACATCTTCCGGCAACGTCGAGCCCGAGCCGGCGCGGCTACGAGTGGCGCGTGATCGCGCCGCCGCTCGAGCCGACGATCGACGTCGACGCCGCCCGACCCGAGCCCCGGCACCGAGCACACGTTCACGTTCTCCTCGACCGAGCCGAACGCGACCTTCGAGTGCCGGATCACGCCGAACCCGTTCCTGAACAACCTGTTCGAGCCGTGCTCGTCGCCGCACACGCTACACGAACCTGCCCGACGGCGAGTACCTGTTCCAGGTCCGCGCGGTCAACGAGTTCGGCATCGCCGGCGAGCTCCCGGCCGAGTGGGCTTCGACGGTCGCGAACGCGCCCGACACGGCGATCGATCGCCGGCCCGAGCAGCCCGACGGCGCGCACGACCGGCGCGCTTCGCGTTCACCTCCAGCGAGCCCGGCTCGGTCGTTCGAGTGCTCCCTCGACGGCGTCGAGCTCGGCGAGTGCCTGTCGCCGGCGATGTTCCCGGACACCGAGCTCGGCTTCCCGGCGCATCGGCCTCGGCACGCACACGTTCGTGGTCGCAGGCTGATCGACATCAACGGCAACGTCGACCCGACGCCGGCGAGCTGGACCTGGACGGTCGTCGAGGGCACGGCGCCCGACACGACGATCTCGGGCGGCCCGGACGACCCGACGATCGAGCACGAGCGCCAGCTTCGGCTTCTTCTCCACCGAGGCGGGCTCGACCTTCGCGTGCTCGCTCGACGGCGGCGCGCTTCGCGGCCTGCACCTCGCCGCGCAGTACACCGGCCTGGCGTCGGCGTCCACCAGTTCTCGGTCGTCGCCACCGACGAGGACGGCACAGCCGACCCGACGCCGGCGACGCTACACCTGGACGATCGGCCCGCCCGACACGACGGCGCCGGAGACGACGCTCGGTGCACGGCCGGCCGACGGCGACGCAACAGCACGAGCGCCGACTTCACGTTCTCCTGCCGAGGCCGGCGCGACCTTCGAGTGCGCGCTCGACGGCGGCCCGTACGTCCAGTGCGCGTCGCCGCAGCGGCTACATCGGCCTCGCGGACGGCCCGCACACCTTCTCGGTGCGCGCGACCGACGCCGTCGGGCAACGTCGACGAGACTCCGGCGATCGTCCACACCTGGACGGTCGACCGCGACGGCGCCCGAGACGTCGATCGACGCGGCCGCCGGCCGAGCCGACGCAACAGCGGCACCGCACGGCTTCGACGTTCTCGTCCGAGGCGCGGCGCGACCTTCCAGTGCCGCCTCGACGCCGGCGCGCTGGGCCGTGCGACGTCGCCGAAGGACCTGCACGGCCTGCTCGACGGCCCGCACACGTTCGTCGGTGCGCGCAGTCGACGCGGCCGGCAACGTCGACCCGAGCCCGGTCAGCTACACGCTGGACGGTCGAGCACGTCGCGCCGGAGACGACCATCACGTCGGCCCGGCCGTCTCGATCCGCTCGCACGAGCGCGTCGCTTCGAGTTCACGTCGGAGCCGGGCGTGGCCTACGAGTGCTCGCTCGACGACGCGGCGTACGCGGCGTGCACCTCGCCCGCCGCGTACACCGGCCTCGCCGCGGGCGACCACACGTTCTCGGTCCGCTCGACCGACGCGGCCGGCAACGTCGACCCGACGCCGGCGGCGAGCGCGTGGACGATCGACCTCGCGCCCGACACGACCATCGACGACGGCCCGGCGGACCCGACCAACAGCACGTCGGCGAGCCTGCACTTCTCGTCCAACGAGGCCGGCGCCAGCTTCGAGTGCTCGCTCGACGACTCGGGCTTCGGCTCCTGCGCTCTCGCCGGCCGAGTACACCGACCTCGCGGCGGGGACGCACGTCTTCCGCGTCCGCGCGATCGACGGCCTCGGCGCCGGAGAGCCCGCCGTCCACACCTGGACGATCTCGCCGCGCGCCCGAGACGACGATCGACCTCGTCGAGCCCGCAATCCCGGCACCGGACTTCCAGACCGAGAGCACGAGCGCGACGTTCACGTTCTCGGCGAACCAGGCCGGCGCCACCTTCGAGTGCTCGCTCGACGAGGCCACCCCGCAGCCGTGCACCTCGCCGGTGACGTACAGCGGCCTGCTGCCCGGCGACCACGACTTCGAGGTCACGGCGATCGGCTCCGGCGGCGCGCGCGACCCGACGCCGGCCACGTTCTGCGTGGGAGATCGGCGACCTGACACCGCCGGTCGTGACCATCACGAGCGGGCCGACCGCGGAGTCGGGCGGCGAGACCGAGGCCACGACTGCCGACGTTCAGCTTCACCGTCGAGGAGTCGGATCCGACGGACATGGTCCTCTTCTGCTCGCTCGACGGCTCCGTGCCCTCGGCCACCGGGTGCACCTCGCCGAAGACGTACACCGAGGCCGAGATCCGGGCCGCGAACGACGGCGAGCTGGCCGGCCTGCACACCTTCGAGATCTACGCCGAGAAGCCGAACCTGCTCGTGCCGATCGAGGTGGCGACGCTGGGAGTGGACGATCGTCGACCTGACCGCGCCCGCGGCCCCGACCATCGTCTCCGGCCCGCCGGCCGAGATCCCGCTCGGCACGCCTGCGTCGTTCGTCTTCTCCAGCAACGAGGCGGACGCCGTGTTCGAGTGCAGCGTCGACGGAGCAGCCTACGAGGAGTGCGCCGCGCCGCCCGACAACACGGCCGAGCTCACCCTCGAGGCCGGCGTGCACACCCTGCTCGTCCGCGCCGTCGACTCGAGCCGGCAACGCCGGCCCGGCGGCCGGGCCCTACACCTGGACGGTCGTCGGGCGCGCCGACGACGACGATCACGCGGCCCGCCGGCCAGCCACGACGAGAGCACGACCGCGACGTTCACGCTCTCGGTGGCGCCGGAGCACGCCCCGCCACGTTCTCCTGCTTCCTCGACGGCATCGTCGTGCCCGACTGCGCGTCGCCGCGCATCCTCACCGGCCTCGCCGAGGGCGAGCACGTGCTCGAGGTCGAGGCGACGAACCGCTACGGCTTCGTCGAGGAGACGCCGGCGACCTACACCTGGACGATTGCGATCCCGCCGGTGGCGACGATCGAGTCGGGCCCGCCCGCGACGACGCTCCAGACGACGGCGAGCATCGTCTTCAGCGGCACCGACAACACCACGCCGGCCGAGAGCCTGACGTTCGAGTGCTCGATCGACGGCACGAACTGGGCCGCGTGCACGTCGCCGTACGAGCTCACCGGCCTGACGCCGGGCGCCTACACCGCCCGGGTCAGGGCGATCGACGAGTTCGGCAACGTCGGCGTGGCGGACACCTACAGCTGGACGGTCGAGGCGCCGCCTCCGCCGAACACGTCCGTCGGCAGCAACGTCTCGGTCGACCTCGACCTGGGTGCGGGCCAGAGCGCCACGGTGACGTTCGCCAGCGTCGCGACGGCGGGCAACACCACCGCGGACGTCGTGCCCGGCGGCCCGGCGCTGCCCGTCGGCTACCTCGCGGCCGGCGCCTCGTACTACGACATCGACACGACGGCCGGATACACCGCGCCCGTCACCGTCTGCCTCACCTACGTGCCGGGGTCGCTGGCCGAGCCGGTCCGCCTCCTGCACTGGGACGCCGACACCAGCAGCTGGGTCGACATCACGACTTCCGGCGATCCAGTGGCCGGCGAGGTCTGCGGCGTGACCGACAGCCTGTCGCCGTTCGCCCTCGCGACTGGCACCACGCTCGTGGTTCCGGAGACGACGATCGAGTCCGGCCCGGCCGCCACGACGGCGAGCTCGACCGCGACCTTCTTCTTCTCCACCGGCGACCCGAACGATCCGACGGCGACGTACGAGTGCTCGCTCGACGGCGGCCTCACCTGGAGCGGCTGCGAGTCGCCGCACGTGATCGAGGGCCTCGTGCCCGGCAACTACGAGCTGCAGGTGGTGGCGACGAGCACGTCCGGCATCCCCGACGCGACGCCGGCCAGCCACAGCTGGACGGTCGTGGCGCCGGACACGACGATCGACTCCGGCCCCGCCGCCTCGACCCGCAGCACGGTCGCCGAGTTCCGCTTCTCGTCGACCGACCCCGAGGCGACCTTCGAGTGCTCGCTTGACGGCGGGACTTGGGGCTCGTGCGAGTCGAACTACATCATCGAGGGCCTGGCGCTCGGAGCGCACAAGCTCGATCGTCCGCGCCCGGAGCGACGCCGGCACGCTCGACTCGAGCCCGGCCGTGCACAACTGGACGGTCGTCGCGCCGAACACGACGATCGACCGCCTCGCCGGAAGCAGCCGACGTGGTCGCTCGAAGGCACCTTCGACGTTCTCGAGCGACGAGCCGACGGCGACGTTCGAGTGCTCGCTCGACGGCGCGCTGTACGAGAGCTGCGTCTCGCCGTACTCGGTCACCGTCGCCCTGCCGGGCACGTACACGCTCTCCGTCCGCGCGGTCAACATCGCGGGCGGCGCCGACCCGACGCCGGCCACGCGCCAGTGGACGGTCTCGGCCTACCCGGACACGATCCTCGACGCGACGCCGCCCAACCCGTCCGAGGACTCGACGGCGACGTTCGAGTTCTCGTCCGACCAGCAGGGCGTCACCTTCGAGTGCGCGCTCGACGAGGCAGTCGACGACCAGGTGTGGGTGCCGTGCACCTCGCCGCAGGTCTACACCGGCCTGATCTACGGCGAGCACGCCTTCGCAGTCCGCGCGATCGACGCACTCGGCCACGCCGACCCGGAGCCGGCCGAGTACGAGTGGGACGTCGCCATCGCCGCGCCGCCCGTCGACATCACGTCCGGCCCGGACCTGCGGACGGACGAGACGAGCGCGACGTTCGAGTTCTCCGCCAACGCCACCAACCCGGCGTACGAGTGCTCGCTCGACGCCGGTGAGTGGTCGCCGTGCACGTCGCCGAAGACGTACAACGGCCTGCTGATGGCGCCGCACACCTTCGAGGTGCGCGTGCTCGTGCCCGAGGAGCAGGAGGAGCCGCCGATCACGCTCTACTCGTGGACGGTCACCGAGCTCGACCCGCCGGAGACGACGATCGTCCTCGGGCCCGACCCGGCCGTCCCGAGCATCAGCACGAGCGCGACGTTCGCCGATCCAGAGCGACGAGGCCGTCTCGACCTTCGAGTGCTCGCTCGACAACGCCGGCTTCGCGCCCTGCCCGGATCCGACCGTCTACACCGGCCTGGCCGACGGCCCGCACACGCTCGAGGCGCGCGCGACCGACGCGGCCGGCAACGTGGACGAGACGCCCGCGAGCTGGACGTGGACGGTCGCGGCCGACCGGACGGCGCCGACGACGACGATCCTGAACGGCCCCGACGCGGAGACGACCCTGCTCGAGGCGAGCTTCCACTTCGTCTCGAACGAGCCCGACTGCCACCTTCGAGTGCTCGCTCGACACGCAGCCGTTCGCGCCGTGCGCCTCGCCCGCGGAGTACACCGGTCGAGCTCGGCCCGCACACGTTCCGCGTCCGCGCGACCGACGTCGCATGGGAACGTCGAGGCGCCGGTGAGCCACACGTGGAACGTCATCCTCGACACCGTTCCGCCCGAGACGACGCTGCAGGGACGGCCGGCCGACCCGACGATTCGGACACGACCGCGACGTTCAGCTTCTGGCGAGCGAGCTCGACGCGACGTTCGAGTGCACGCTCGACGCCGAGCCGTTCGCCGAGTGCGAATCGCCGATGGAGTACTCGGACCTCGCGGCCGGCCCGCACACCTTCGAGGTGCGCGCCGTCGACCTCGCCGGCAACGCGGATCAGTCGCCCGAGAGCTACACCTGGACGATCGAGGTCGATTCCGGACACGGAGGCGCCCGACACGAGGATCCTGACGCAGCCGGCCGACCCGAGCCCGTCCACGGTCGCGAACTTCACGTTCGCCTCCGAGGCCGGCGCGACGTTCGAGTGCTCGCTCGACGGTGTGGCATTCGCCGAGTGCGAGTCTCCCGCGGAGTACGAAGTCGAGCCCGGCGACCACACGTTCGAGGTGCGGGCGACCGACCTCGCGCTCAACGTCGACCAGACGCCGGCCCGCTACGAGTGGACGGTTCTGGCGCCGCCGGAGACGACGCTCGTCGCCTTCCCGGCCGATCCGAGCAACTCCGCGACGGCAACGTTCGAGTTTCGGTCCGACCAGACCAACGTCGAGTTCTTCTGCGACCTCGACGGTCTCGGCGAGTCGCTCTGCGCGAACCCGAAGACGTACAGCGGCCTCGAGGACGGCGAGCACACGCTCACCGTCGCCGCGAAGCTCCAGCCGTACGGCCTCGCTGACGAGACGCCGGTCGAGTACACGTGGACGGTCGCGGTGCCGCCGAACACGACGATCCTCGACGACGCCGCAGAGCTCGACGACGGCCACGAGCGCGACGTTCACGTTCAACGCGAACGAGATCGACTCGGCGTTCGAGTGCTCGCTCGACGCCGCGCCGTTCGCCGACTGCGAGTCGCCGATGACCTACACGGCGCTCGCGTCCGGGCCGCACACGTTCCAGGTGCGGGCGATCGACGGCGCGGGCAACGTCGATCCGTCGGCGGACAGCTACAGCTGGACGATCACCGACGGGACACCGCCGGAGACGTCCATCACCGGGAAGCCGTCGAATCCGAGCACGCTCTCGTCGGCGACGCTCACGTTCACCGGCAGCGACAACCTCGATGCGGTAGCCGACCTCCGGTACGAGTGCCGATTCGACGGCGACACGGAGTTCACGGCCTGCACCAGCCCGAGGACGTACACAGGACTGGCTCAGGGCGCTCCGTACTCGTTCGACGTCCGCGCGGTCGACCAGGCGGGGAACGCCGACCCGACGCCCGCCACGTGGACGTGGTCGGTCGTGGCGCCGGACTGCACCTCGGTGCAGACGGTCGGCGCCGACGCGGACGCCTGGATCGAGCTGAAGAGCCCGTCGAACAACCACGGCGGCGACTCGGTGCTGAAGGTGATGTCGAAGTCCGGCGAGGACAGCCGCGCGCTCGTCCGCTTCCCGGCGCCGACGGTGCCCTCCGGCTGCGTCCTGCAGTCGGCGACGCTGCGCCTCTACGCGGGCGGGCACTCCGCCGGCCGGACGATCCAGGCTCTGCCGCTGGCCGCGACCTGGACGGAGAGCGGCGTCAACTGGAGCAACCAGCCGGCGACGAGCGGCACGGCGGCCACCACCGACTCCGGGCAGGGTCACCGCTCCTGGGACGTCACGACGCAGGTGGCGGCCGGCGCGAGCAACGGCTTCCTGATCCGCGACGCGGCCGAGGGCAACGGCGGCTCCGAGCAGCAGCTCCACAGCCGGGAGAAGTCGGACAACCAGCCGCAGATGGTCTACAGCTACGCCGCCGCTTCGGGCTCGGCCATGAGCTGCGGAACGCAGCAGACCGTCGGCGCCGGCGCGGACGCCTGGATCGACCAGGCCGCGCCGCTCACCAACAAGGGTGGCGACTCGACCATCAAGGTCATCTCCAAGGGCCCGGCGAACAACGCCCGCTCTCTCGTCCGCTTCAACCTCCCG
Organism: uncultured Actinomycetes bacterium; assembly: GCA_963798935.1. Taxonomy (GTDB): domain Bacteria; phylum Actinomycetota; class Thermoleophilia; order Gaiellales; family Gaiellaceae; genus JACDAN01. Next base: position 37,462 of record CAWCVG010000008.1, on the reverse strand, counting down.
GCGCTGCCGGCAGGCTGCGCGGTCGAGTCGGCGACGATGCGCCTGCACCTGAACTCGCTGATCACCGACCGTGCTCTCGAGGCGTGGCGCGTCGCGGGCACCTGGGGCGAGGGTGGCGTCACGTGGGACAACCAGCCGCTGACGGCCGGTGAGCCCGTGACGACGATGTCGGGCCTCGGTGCGGGCGCGACGCCGGGCTGGCGCGAGTGGAACGTGTCTGCTCAGGTGCTCGCGATGTACGCGAGCGTGAACAACGGCTTCCTGATCAGGGACGCTGGTGACAACAACGGCGGCTCGGAGCAGCAGATCGCCAGCCGCGAGGCCCCGATGAACCGGCCGGAGCTCGTGATCCGCTTCGCCGCGCCGGACACGAGGCCTCCGGCGACGACAATCGAGAGCGGCCCGTCCGGAACCGTGCTCAGCACCACCGCGGCGTTCACGTTCTCCTCGAACGAGGCCGCCGCGACCTTCGAGTGCTCGCTCGACGACGCAGCGTTCAGCCCCTGCGCCTCGCCGAAGACGTACTCGAGCCTGAGCGTGGGCGCACACACGCTGAAGGCCCGGGCGAAGGACGCGGCCGGCAACGTCGACGCCACGCCGGCGGCTCGCTCGTGGACGGTCGAGCTGGCTCCGGACCTCGCACCGCCGGACACGGGCATCCTGACCAAGCCGAACGAACCCGAGCCCGACGCACTCGCCGAGCTTCACGTTCACCGGCACCGACGACTCGACGCCGGCGTCGCAGCTCCGCTACGAGTGCAAGCTCGACCTGGGCGTGTTCGCTGCGTGCGCGAGCCCGAAGAGCTACACCGACGCTCGCGCACGGCTCGCACACGTTCCAGGTGCGGGCGATCGACTTCGCCGACAGGGCGGATCCGAGCCCGGCGACGTACACCTGGACGGTCGACCTCGTCCCGCCGGAGACGACGATCAACAACGGCCCGTCTGGGACGACGACGAGCAGCACGGAGACGTTCACGTTCTCCGCGGACGACCCGGCGGCGACATTCGAGTGCTCACTCGACAACGCCCCATGGGCCGCGTGCTCGTCGCCGCGCCACCTGAGCGGCCTCACGGCAGGCCCGCACACGTTCCGCGTCCGCGCGATCGACGCGGCCGGCAACCCCGACCAGTCGTCCGCGACACGCAGCTGGACGGCCAACATCTCGAACTGCACCGCCGGCTCGGTGACCGTGACCTCGGTGGCGGACAGCTGGGTGCTGCAGAGCGACGCGGCGAAGAACAACGGCGGGGACTCGGTCCTGAAGGTCGATTCGAAGTCGAGCAGCAACGCGAGGGCGCTGGTCCGCTTCGCCCTCCCGACGCTCCCGGCCGGCTGCGACGTCGTCAGCGCGAAGCTCCGCCTGTACGCCTCGTCGTACAAGGACGGGCGCACGCTGCGGGCCATCCCGCTCGCAGCGGCGTGGACGGAGAACCTCGTGACCTGGGGCAACCAGCCCGCCACGTCGGGCACGGGCGTGACGACCACGTCGGGCTTCGGCTACCGCGAGTGGACGATCACGAGCCAGACCCAGGCGATGTACGCGCCGGGCGGCTTCAACCACGGCTTCCTGATCCGCGACGCGACCGAGAACGCCGGCGGCATGGATCAGGCCTTCCACAGCCGCGAGAAGCTCACGGACAACCCGCCGCAGCTCGTCATCCAGTACGACTGAGCACCGGCCGACGCCGGCCACCGCCCACCGCCGGCGCACGAGCGGCGGGCAAGGACGTCGCCGTGTACGAGCCGCCGAGCGGTATCGGCCCGGATACGTAAACGCCTTCTCATCGGGACCTGACGGGCCTCTCATCACGTTTGTGCCGGCCTCTCATCAACCGGTCCTATCCTCGAATGTGCGATGCGGACACGCCTCCTGCGGTGGATCGCTTCACGTGGTCCCAGGCTCGTGGCGGTCGCCTGCATCCTCGCCCTCGCCGCCCTCCTCGGCCTCAAGGCGGCGGGGGTGGCAGGCGCCGCCGGCCTCAACTTCCAGGTAAACAGCACGGCCGACGCGCTCGACGCCGGCGTCGGCGACGGGCTGTGCCGGACGACCGCCGGGGTGTGCACGCTGCGGGCCGCGATCCAGGAGGCGAACGCGATTCCCGGGGCCGACGTGATCGTGGTCCCGGCCGGCACGTACGCGCTCGCGATTCCGCCCCTGAACCAGAACGACATCACGACCGGCGACCTCGACATCACCGATAGCCTCGCGATCCGCGGGGCCGGAGCCGGCTCGACGTTCGTCGACGGCGGCATCGCCGCCGGCCGGCGCTCCCCCGGACGTGCGGGGGCTCGACCGCATCTTCGAAGTCCTCGTCGACGGCGGCGATGTGAGCTTCTCCGACCTCACCGTCAGCGACGGCTACGCCGCGGAGTACGGCGGAGCGATCATGAACAACAGCACGGCGGCCGTCATCGTCACCGCCGCCGTGCTCACGGGCAACGTCGCCGGCAAGACCGGTGGCGCGATCGACAACCACATCGGCGGGGCGGTGGCCGTCTCCGAGTCGACGGTCTCGGGGAACTACGCCGGCGAGAGCGGGAGCGCGATCAACAACAACCGCGACGGCACGCTGACGCGTCGCGAACAGCAGCATCTCGGGGAACTCGGCGAGCGTGGTCGGGCTCGACGAGACCCTCAGGGGAGCCGGCGCGATCGCCAACAACGCCGAGCTCGACGCCATCGGGTCGATCACCGTCACCGACTCGCAGATCTCGGACAATCACGCCGGCGGCGGGCGCAACGGCGCCGGCATCTCGAACGACGGCGGTGGCATCCTGGCCGTCGACGGGTCGAGCTTCTCCAAGAACGTTTCGAGCTCCGACGGCGGCGCGATCTTCAACGGGACCGGCAGCGTCACCTCACCGACAGCACGTTCTCGGAGAACGCGGCGAAGGACGGCGGCGCCATCGCGGCCACCGGCGGCACCATCGCCGTGCTCGACAGCACCTTCTCGAAGAACAGCGCCGAGGGCCTCGGCGGCGCCATGCTCAACGGCAACCAGGGCGGCGTCACGATCCTGAACAGCACGTTCAGCGAGAACTCCGCCGTCACCGGCGGCGGGTTCGCCAACGAGGGGACCGGCCTCGTCACGGTCGAGAACTCGACGTTCACGAAGAACCCCGCGCTCGTCACCGCCTCGCTTGCCAGCGGCGAAGGCGGCGGCATGCACTCCAACTCCGGCGGCGAGGTCGTGATCACCGGCGGCTCGTTCACGGAGAACAAGGCTCGAGGCGGCGGCGGGTTCAGCAACGAGGGCGGCGGCCAGGTGACGATCACCGGCACGCGCTTCTCCGCGAACCACGCGGAGGAGGAGGGCGGCGGCATCCTCGTCCAGTCCGGCGCCGTCCGCATGCTCAATATCGACGTCGTCGGCAACGTCTCCGACTCTGCGCTGGAAGGCGGCGGCGGCATCTCGTACGCACGGCGACAAGGCGATGGCAGTCGGCGAGTCGGCCGCGGTCGAGGACTCGCGCATCCGCGACAACAAGTCGAAGCGGCGACGGGGGCGGCATCGACAGCCGCGGCGACGGCCCGCTCGCGATCACGACGACGTCGATCAGCGGCAACACGGCCGCTGTCGGCGGCGCGATCCACCACGTGGGCGACGCGCCGCTCGAGGTCACCCGCAGCACGCTGTCGGGCAACTCGGCCGAGAGCGGCGGCGGCGTCCTCACGCGACGGCGACGGTGAGGCGACGCTCGAGAACACGACGGTCTCGGGCAACCGGGCGAGCCAGTTCGGCGGCGGGGTGCTCATCTCCTCGCGGCTGACGATGCGGAACAGCACCGTCACGAACAACCTCGCCGCGTCCGGCGGCGGCATCAACAACGGCGGCGGCGATCTCGTCGGCGACGGGACTGTGTTCCTCGCCAACACGATCGTCGCGAACAACCCGGCCGGCGGCAACTGCGCCGGCACGATCACCTCGCTCGGCGGCAACGTGGAGAACGCCAACACCTGCCAGCTCAGCGAGCTGAGCGACCAGCCGGGCACCGATCCCCGCCTCGGCCCGCTCGCCGACAACGGCGGTCCGACCCAGACGCACGCCCTGCTTGCCGGAAGTCCGGCCCAGGAGAGGGCCGTCTGCACCGAGCTCGACCCGTGCCCGCCGGTCGATCAGCGCGGCGTCGACCGGCCGCAGTTCGACGCGCTTCGACGCCGGCGCCTACGAGTCCGAGCTGACGCCCGGGCGGCGGCGGCAGCAGCAATGCGCCGGGCTGACCGAGCGGCCGGTGCCCGCCGACTTCGACAGCTGGGTGTCGCAGGGCGCGCCGAACGCGCAACTTCGGCAGCGACTCGATCCTCAAGGTCAAGTCGCAGGCCGGTACGAACGAGCGCGCGCTCGTCCACTTCACCCTCCCGCCCGTGCCGCCGGGTTGCAAGCTCGTGGCCGCGACGCTGCGCCTTCACGCCTCCGCGGCGACGGAGGGCCGCACGCTCGAGGCGCGTGCGCGTGCTCGTCCGACTGGACCGAGCTCGGCGTCACCTGGGCGACCCAGCCCGCGACGGCCGGACCGGCCGCCACGACCCAGTCGGGCCTCGGCGTGCTCGAGTGGGACGTTCTCGCGCAGACGCGCGACATGTACGTGCACGGGCGACCACGGCTTCCTGATCCGGGACCGCGCGGAGAACGAGACCGGCGCGCAGTCGTTCCACAGCCGCGAGAAGGGCGCCGATCGCCCGCCCGAGCTCGTCCTCGTCTTCGACGACCCCGACGCACCGCCCGCGCCGGGCGCGTGCCCGAAGATTCCGCAGGCGTTCTCCGCCGACCGCGACAGCTGGGTCAGCGAGAGCAGCCCCTCGAACAACTTCGGCAACGACTCGACGCTGAAGGTGAAGTCGCAGATCGGCACCAACGCGCGGGCGCTCGTCCGCTTCCCGCTCCCGACCCTGCCCGCCGGCTGCACGAGCGATCGCCTCGGCCGTCCTTCGCGTGGAGGCGACAGCGGCGAAGGATGGCCGCACGCTCGAGGTGCTGCAGGTCGGCTCTGCGTGGAGCGAAGCCGGCGTGACCTGGAGCAACCAGCCAGCCGTGATCGGCCCCGCAGCTGGGATCCCCGTCGGCCCAGGGGCCGCTCGAGTGGACTGTCGTCGACCAGGTCCTGGACATGTACACGTCGGCCAACCACGGCTTCCTGATCCGCGACGCGGACGAGAACGGCGTCGGCGACGAGCAGACGATCAACAGCCGGGACAAGGTGACGGACGATCCCCCGCAGCTCGTGCTCGTCTTCGACGACTCGACGCCAGAGACGACGATCGACGCCGGGCCGGCCTCGCCGACGAACGCGACCGCGGCGACCTTCATGTTCTCCTCCGACCGCGCCGACGCGCCTTCGAGTGCTCGCTCGACGGTGCGGCGTTCGCGGCGTGCGCGTCGCCGCACGGCGCTCGACGGGCTGGCAGAAGGCGGGCACGAGCTCGAAGTGCGGGCGACGAGAAAGGTCCGCGCCGTCGATCCGACGCCGGCGACCTACGAATGGACGGTCGACTTGACGGCACCGGCGGCCGCGATCCTCTCCGGACCGGTCGATCCGACGAACGAGACGTCGGCCGAGCTCAGCTTCGCCGGCTCCGACAATTTGGACGAGCTCTCGCAGCTTCGCTTCCAGTGCCGGCTCGACGACCCGGCGTCCGGCTGGGGCGACTGTGGCAGCCCGATCAGGTACGACCTACTCGCCGCCGGCCGCCACGCCCTCGAGGTGCGGGCGATCGATCGGGCCGGCAACGTCGGCCCGGCCGTAAGCCGAGCGTGGACGGTCGACCTGACGGCGCCGGACGACGTGGTCGACTCGGGCCCGTCGGATCCCTCCAACAGCTCGTCGGCCAGCTTCGCGTTCTCGGCGGACGAGGAGGCGACGTTCGAGTGCTCGCTCGACGGCGCGCCCTTCGGCGTCTGCTCGTCGGCGCAGAGCTACGAGAGCCTGGGGGAGGGTGGCCACGTCGTCGAGGTGCGGGCGATCGACCGTGCCGGGAACGTCGACCCGGAGCCGGCTGCCTACAGCTGGACGATCGACCTCACTCCGCCCGAGACGGCAGTCGACTCGGGACCGGCCGACCCGACCAACGCCACCTCGGCGACCCTCGCGTTCTCCGCCGCCGACGGCGTGAGCTTCGAGTGCCGGCTCGACGATGCAGCCTTCTCGCTGTGCGCGAGCCCGGAGAGCCTCACCGGATCTGGCCGAGGGCGGGCACGTCTTCGACGTGCGCGCGATCGACGCCGCCGGCAACGTCGACCCGGTCCCGGCCCGGTACTCGTGGACGGTCGACCTGACCGAGCCGGCGACGGCGATCGACTCGGGCCCGGCCGACCCGACGAACAAGACGGCGGCGAGCTTCGCCTTCTCGGCGGATGAGGCGGCGAGCTTCGAGTGCCGGCTCGACGATGGTGAGTTCAGCGCCTGCGAGAGCCCGGCGGCCTACGACCTACTCGACGAGGGGCGGCATAGCTTCGAGGTGCGCGGGATCGACTCGGCTGGGAACGTGGAGACGAGCCCCGGCGCTCACGCTTTGGACGATCGACGTGACTCCACCCGTGATCGCGATCGACTCGGCTCCGGCGGACCCGTCGAACAGCTCATCCGCGGAGTTCGCCTTCTCGGCGGACGAGGAGGCGACGTTCGAGTGCTCGCTCGACGCCGCGCCATTCGTCCCCTGCTCGGCGGCGCAGACCTACGAGAGTCTTGCGGAGGGTGGCCACGTGGTCGAGGTGCGGGCGATCGACCGGGCCGGGAACGCCGACCGCGCAGCCGGCGGTGTACGGCTGGACGATCGATCTGACCGCCCCCGACACGTCGATCGGCGCCCGCCCCGACGATCCCACGAACGCGACGTCCGCGACCTTCGAGTTCTCGGCCGGAGAAGAGGCCCGCTTCGAGTGCCGGTTGGACGGCGCAGCGTTCACCGCCTGCTCCAGCCCGCAGGGCTACGAGACGCTGGGGGAGGGTCCGCATACGTTCGACGTACGGGCGATCGACCCGGCTGGAAACGTCGACGAGACGCCGGCCCGTGCGGTCTGGACGGTCGATCTGACGGCGCCGGAGAGCTCGATCGACGAGCAGCCCGCCGACCCGACGGCGAGCGCATCGGCGAGCTTCGTCTTCTCGGCGGACGAGGCGGCGAGCTTCGAGTGCCGACTCGACAGCGCTGTGTTCGCCGCGTGCTCGAGCCCGGCCAGCTACGAGGGGCTGGCGGAAGGAGCGGCACAGCTTCGAGGTGCGGGCGACCGACACGGCCGGGAACCTGGAGCCGGTGGCCGCGCGCGTGGAGTGGACGGTCGACCTGACGCCGCCCGAGACGACGATCGACTCGGGTCCGGCGGATCCGTCGAACAGCTCCACAGCCGAGTTCGTCTTCTCGGCCGACGAGGAGAGCGCCTTCGCCTGCGCGCTCGACGATGGTCCCTTCGGGTCCTGTTCGAGCCCGGCGCGCTTCGAGGGGCTTGCCGAGGGTTCCCACAGCGTGGCGGTGCGCGCGGTGGATCGGGCCGGAAACGTCGACCCGGAACCGGCCGTTCACCGCTGGACGATCGACCTGACGGCACCCGAGACGTCGATCGACGACGCGCCCCCGGACAGCACGAGCTCGACCTCCGCAAGCTTCGCCTTCTCGGCCGTGGAAGAGTCGAGCTTCGAGTGCAGGCTGGACGGCGAACCGTTCGCCGCGTGCGCGAGCCCGCAGAGCTACCTGGATCTCGGCGAGGGGCCGCACACATTCGACGTGCGCGCGATCGATCGGGCGGGCAACGTCGACGAGACGCCTGCGAGTGCGGTGTGGACGGTCGACCTGACCCCGCCGGAGACCTCCATCGACGCCCGCCCCGCGGACCCGACCAACAGCTCATCCGCGACGTTTGCATTCTCCGCCGGCGAGCAGGCGACGTTCGTCTGCTCGCTGGACGGAGCACCGTTCGCGGCGTGTACGAGCCCCTCGAGCTACGACGGGCTCGGCGAAGGGCGCCACACGTTTGCAGTGCGCGCCGTCGATGCGGTCGGGAACACCGATGCGACGCCCGCAGGCCACGCCTGGACGGTCGATCAGACCGCGCCGCAGACGACGATCTCGACGGGGCCGTCGGATCCGACCAACAGCACAGCGGCGATCTTCGAGTTCTCGTCCGACGAGTCCGGCTCGGGGCTCGCGTGCTCCCTCGACGGCGGGACGCCCACGGCCTGCGGCTCGCCCGCGGATTACGCGGACCTCGAGCCCGGCACCCACACCTTCCAGGTTCGCGCAACCGACGCGGCCGGAAACAGCGACCCGAGCCCCGCGTCGTACGCGTGGACGATCGACGTTACGCCGCCAGAGACGGCGATCGACTCCGGTCCGGCCGACCCGACCAGCAGCCAGAGCGCGAGCTTCGCGTTCTCGGGGAGCGAGCCCGGGTCGCGGCTCGAGTGCTCACTCGACGCGGCGGCCTTCGCGCCCTGCACCTCACCGCGCGAGTACGGCCCTCTGGTCGCGGGCGCGCACGAGTTCCGCGTTCGCGCGACCGACGCTGCCGGAAACAGCGATCCGACGCCGGCAAGCCGTCTCTGGGTGATCGACACGGCCCCGCCCGACACCTCGATCACGGAGGGCCCCGCCGACCCGAACAACAACGACACGGCGACATTTGCGTTCGTCGGGAGCGACGACCGGACCGGAGACGCACAGCTCCGGTTCGAGTGCCGCCTCGACGCCGGCGAGTGGGCTGACTGCTCGAGCCCGAAGCTCTACCTCGGCCTGCCCGAGGGCGCGCACGCGTTCGAGGTGCGCGCCGTCGATCTCGCCGACAACGCCGACGCCAGTCCCGCCTCGCATACATGGACGATCGACCGGACTTCGCCCGAGACGACGATCGACTCCGGGCCGGCGGCGACCACCACCGCCACGAGCGCGAGCTTCCACTTCTCGAGCGAGCCCGGCTCGACATTCGAGTGCTCGCTCGACGACGGTGCGTTCACTGCCTGCACGTCGCCGCGCGAGCACACCGCGCTGGCCGTCGGCCCGCACGTGTTCCGTGTGCGCGCCACCGATCCGGCGGGGAACACGGACGGGTCGCCGGCGACTCACGCGTGGACGATCGAGCCGCCTCCCGACACGACCGCACCCGAGACGACGATCGACTCCGTCCCGCCCGCCCTGACCTCGAGCACGAGCGCGAGCTTCTCGTTCTCGTCGAGCAAGACCGGGTCGACATTCGCGTGCTCGCTCGACGGAGCCGCCTTCGCCGTCTGTCAGTCCCCGCGTGAGTACGCCGGCCTCGCGGGCGGGAGCCACCAGTTCCGCGTCCAGGCGACGGACGCTGCAGGAAACGTCGACGAGACGCCGGCCGCTTACACCTGGACGATCGACCCACTCGCGCCCGAAACGACGATCGACTCCGGCCCGCCTGCGCTCACGGCGAGCACGAGCGCGAGCTTCGGCTTCTCGGCGAGCGAGTCCGGCTCGACGTTCCAGTGCTCGCTCGACGGCGGCGCATTCGCGAGTTGCTCCTCGCCGCAAACGTACGCCGGCCTGACGGACGGAACCCACCAGTTCCGCGTCCGCGCGACCGACGCGGCCGGCAACGTCGACGCAACGCCTGCAACCGTGAGCTGGAGGATCGACACGCTCGCGCCGGAGACGACCATCTCGGGCCCCGCCCCGCCTGCCACCACGGCGAGCACGAGCGCGAGCTTCAGCTTCACCGCCGGCGAATCCGGCTCGACCTTCGAGTGCTCCCTGGACGGTGCCGCCTTCGTCGCCTGCTCATCCCCACGGCAGTACACGGGCCTGGCGCACGGCGCACACCAGTTCCAGGTCAGGGCGAGGGACGCCGCGGGGAACGTCGACGGCACACCGGCGCAGGCCGGCTGGACGATCGACACGGTCGCGCCCGACACGACGATCGGCCCGGCGCCGCCGGCGACGACGACCTCCACGAACGCGTCGTTCGGCTTCTCCTCGAGCGAGTCCGGCTCGACGTTCGAGTGCTCCCTCGACGGCGCTGCGTTCGCGGCCTGCGCGACTCCACGCCAGTACACGGGACTCGGTACGGGCTCGCACCAGTTCCGCGTCCGCGCCAGGGACGCGGTGGGCAACCTCGACGCCTCCCCAGCTACCCACACCTGGACGATCGCGCCGCCGACGCCCACGTGCACCACGCCGGCGACGCTGGCCGCGGCCGCGGATGCGTGGATCGACGAGAACAGCCCCTCGTCGAACAAGGGGACCGACTCGATCTTGAAGGTTCAGTCCAAGGGGCCGCGTGACAACTTCCGCGCACTCGTCCGCTTCCCCCTGCCCGTCGTGCCGCAGGGCTGCGCGATCGAGAGGGCCGTGCTCAGGCTGTACGCGGCTTCGGTGAAGCCGGCCCGCACGCTGCAAGCGCTGCGGATCGGGGCCGCGTGGGCCGAGAACAGCGTCTCCTGGAGCAACCAGCCCACGACGATTGGCACGGCGGCGACGACCGCCTCCGGCGCCGGCTACCGCGAATGGGACGTCACCTCGCATGTCCGGGCGACGGTCGGCGACGGCGCCAACCACGGCTTCCTGATCCGCGACGCCGTCGAGAGCGCGGACGCAGAGCAGCAGTTCCACAGCAGAGAGAAGGGCCAGAGTCCGCCGCAGCTCGTCGTCCAATTCGTCAGCGCCGGCTGAGGCCGCCTGCGCCTTTCGCGTTTCAGGCTCAGAAACCTGCCGAGCACGGCGGTCGGCTCATAAGAAAACGCTCACCTTCGGCTTATCGTGGCTTTGCCGTCCCCGCAAATACTTTGAGCGAGTGGTGAGCAAGAGCGTGCGGCACATCTTCATTCCCTGTCTCGCAGCGACCGCCCTTCTCGGGGCGATCGGCTGCGGCGGCTCCGACGGCGTGCCCAAGGACGCCGTAGCGGTTGTCGGCGACGAGACGGTCGCGAAGGAGGAGCTCGACCGGCTGCTCGCGCAGGCCCGCGCGACCGCCAAGGAGAGCGGCCGCCCGTTCCCGAAGGAGGGAACGCCTCAGTACCGGCAGTTCCGCGACCAGCTCGTCAAGCACCTCGTCAGCCGCGCGCAGCTGGTCGCGGCAGCCGAGGATCAGGACATCGAGATTTCGGACAAGGAGCTCGAGCAGAGGCAAAAACGGCTGGTGGAGCAGTACTACGGGGGAAGCGAGAAGCGCTACCGCGAGGCCCTCGCGAAGCAGGGCGTCAGCGAGGAGCAGGCCCGCGCCGACCTCGAAACCTCCCTCGTCCAGCAGGAGCTGTTCAAGGACGTCGGCACCGACGTCAAGGTGACCGATGCCGAGGTGCGTAAGTACTACGACAAGAACAAGCGGCGCTACGCGACGCCGGCCAAGCGCGAGATTCGCCAGATTCTCGTACGCACGGAGCAGCGGGCGCTCGCTCAGCGGCTCGTCAACCAGCTTCGGTCGGGCGCGAGCTTCGCCCAGCTCGCCCGTCGGTATTCGCGGGATCCACGGGCCGGGACCTCCGGCGGCCGGCTCGAGATCACGAAGGGCGACACGAGCGCCGCGTTCGAGAACGTCGTCTTCTCGGCTCCGAGGGGCAGGATCGTCGGGCCCGTCCGGACGACATTCGGCTGGCACGTCATCGAGGCGCTTGGGCCGGTACGGCGGGGGAAGACGTTTGCCTACGCCGACGTCAAGGAGCAGATCCGTCAAGAGCTGCTGCAGAGGAGGAAGAGCGAGGCGGCCTCGAAGTACCTCGTCGAGATCGCCCGCAAGGAGAACGTCGAGTACAGGTCCGGCTACACCCCGGGCGCGTAGCGCTCGTCCGCTCGACGAAAACTCTCATGTTCCTTTGATCGTTCTTTAATCGAGCGGCGGGAAAATCGCGTCATCAGGCCCGCCCGCAACGTCAACGGGCGGTCCGGGAGTGAAGCCTCCCAGTTCAACGCGCCGGTGGGCCGCCATCGGCGCGTTGTGTTCTGATCAGCTGGCGCGGAGCAGCTCTTCCTCGACCTGACGGTACGCCGGCGACTCGGGCGGAAGCTTGCCGAGGGCCTCGTGGAGCAGGTTGGCGGCCTCCTCGTCGTGTCCCTGCCTTCGGTGGACGAGGCCGAGGTTGGCGATGACGCGCGCCTCGTACTCCGCGTCGCCCAGATCGCGCAGGACGTCCCGCGCTTCCTCGAGATGCTGAAGGGCGGCATCTTCGGCGCCGCCGTGGGCGAGCGCGAGGCCGAGATTGTTGAGTGTCAGCGCCTCGGCGTGGGGGTCTCCCAGGTCGCGGACGATCGCGAGGGCGGCCCGATGGCGTTCGGCCGCCTGCTCGGGCTCGCCGTCCCGCCGGAGCTGCGCGCCGACCGCGTTGAGCTGCTGCGCCCGTTCGCTCGGGTCGATCGAGTGGAGCCTCAGGAGCTTCAGCCGGTACATGGTCTTGACGTAGCCCTCGAACGCCCGGGTCGCGAGATCTTCGGTCCGGCGTGGCGTCGCAGCGGCAGCCGTCCTCGCCCGCGCACGCAGCTTCCGGGCGTGCTGGCGAGTGTGGAGCTGCGGAGCCCGCGGTCTCGGCGCCCGCTCGCGCGCCACCTGGAGCGTCGACGCGGTCCGTTGGGTCGCTGTGCGCACGCCCTTCCGCAGCTCGAGCCGGCGAAGCTGGCCAATCCCGATCACCGCGAGGGTCGCGACCAACAGGAGGGCGGAAACCGCCACGACGACGACGACGAGGCCAAGCGCCGTCAGCAGGCCGCCGAGCAGCAGCCACATCCCGCCGAGCGCCAGGAGGCGTCGCCGAGAGCGTGTATGACCTTCCGTCACCGTAGAGCTCGCCTAGGGATGCGATCCTCCTCCGGAACTGCCGCCTTCGCCGCGCCGACGGCTGTTCCTTCGCTCCGCTCGGTGCGACGACCGCGGGCGAGACACTAACGGGTCACGCGCGCTCGCCCGCGGAACCCGTTTCAGTTCACTCGCTGAACCGGTCAAGTCATTATGATTCGACGCGGCCGGCGCGGCGCCGGTCTGGCAACCGTCGGCCACCTGGAAAGGAGCCCCCTTTGGCTGAGCGCGCTCGCCGAGTGACGATCAGTGACATCGCGGAGCGAGCCGGAGTCTCGAAGGGCGCCGTCTCGTATGCGCTGAACGGGCGCCCGGGAGTCTCCGACGGCACCAGGGAGCGAATCCTCGAGATCGCCCGTGAGCTCGGCTGGTATCCCAACCGTGCCGCGCGTGCGCTCTCAGTCGAGCGCGCCGACGCCTGCGGCCTCGTGCTCGCCCGGCCCGCGAAGACGCTGGCGCTCGAGCCGTTCTTCATGGAGTTCATCGCCGGCGTCGAGTCCGAGCTTTCGGCAAGGTCGATCGCCCTTTCGATTCAGCTCGTGCAGTCCGTGGAGGACGAGATCGAGGTGTACCGGCGGTGGTGGGGCGAGCGCCGCGTGGACGGCGTCCTCATGGTCGACCTACGGAAAGACGACCCGCGCGTTCGGGAGCTCGTTCGCCTCGGCTTGCCCGCCGTCGTCATCGGCGGACCGGTGGAAAATGGCGCTCTACCTGCGGTTTGGCACGACGAAGCCGGTGTCGTGATCGAGGCGGTTCGCTACGTCGCGGCACTGGGCCACACGCGAATCGCGCGCGTCGCAGGCGTCGACGAGTTCGTCCACACGGCACAGCGGACGGCGGGATTTCTCAGAGTCACGGAGGAGCTTGGGCTCGAGGCCGAGGTGATCCCGACGGACTACTCCGCCGAGAGCGGCGCCCGCGCGACGCGCAAGCTCCTCTCGGAGCCACAGCCTCCGAGCGTGATCATCTACGACAGCGACCTCCTGGCCGTCACCGGCCTGGGAGTCGCGTTGCAGATGGGCTTCGCGGTTCCGGACGATGTGTCGATCGTCGGCTGGGACGACTCGCTGATCAGCCAGGTGGTGCATCCGCCGCTGACTGCGATCACCCGCGACATCGTCTCCTACGGCGGCACCGCCATCCGTCACCTCCTCGAGGTCATCGAGGGCCGGACGACGGACGACAAGGAGACGCAGCGGGGCGAGCTCACGCCCCGCGGAAGCACCGGTCCTGCGCGTCAGGCGAACGGCCTTGGCGGCGTCCGGGGACGCGCAGCTCGGGCCTGAGCAGCACGTCGCTTTGTTACGAGCTGGTTGACACTGAACCGGATAAGTGATGGACTTTTCACATCCGGATGCGACCCCCGACGAGATCCCAGGCGGCTACACCGTCCACGCGGGACATCTCGACGCCATGGATCGGCGCCAACTTCTGGTCGCGCACCGGCGGACCGCGCATGTGGATGCACTACGACCCCGCGGTTGTGCGAGATGAGCTCGAGGTTCTCTCCGACCACGGATGCACCGTCACACGCTCGTTTTGCTACTGGCCGGACTTCGTCCCGGAGCCGGAGACCCTCGACGATCAGGTCCTCGACCGGTTCAGTGACTTCCTGGATGCGCACTCGGAGCTCGGGCTCGAAACGATCCCGACGCTCATCGTCGGGCACATGTCGGGGGAGAACTGGGATCCACCCTGGCGACAGGGGCGCGACCTCTATCGTGACGTCTGGCTGGTCGGCCAGCAGGCCTGGTTCGCCGAGGAGATCGCGCGCCGATTTCACCGGCACGCAGTCGCCGCCTGGCTGCTCTCGAACGAGATGCCGCTCTACGGCGGGAGCGCGAGCGCCGCGGAGGTCACCGCCTGGGCTCGCATCCTCATCCAGGCCCTGCGCGCGGGTGGTGCGACCCAGCCGGTTTCGATCGGCGACGGGGCATGGGGCGTGGAGGTGTCCGGTCGGGACAACGGCTACTCGCTGCGGGCGCTCGCGCCGCTCGTCGACTTCTTCGGCCCGCACTCGTACCCGATGGAGGACGACCCGGTCCGGCAGGTCCTCACTCCCGCGCTCGCGTGTGAGCTCGCGGGAAGCCTGGGCAAGCCGGTCGTGCTGGAGGAGTTCGGCGTCAGCTCGGACTTCGCCGCCGACGAGCATGCGGCCGCCTACTACCGCCAGGTGCTCCACACGTCGCTCCTCGCCGGAGCCCGTGGGTGGCTCGCGTGGAACAACACGGACTTCGACGACCTCCGGCACCAGGACCCGTATCGCCATCACGTCTTCGAGCTGCACTTCGGCCTGACGGACGTCCGCGGTCGTCCGAAGCCGCAGCTCCGCGAGATCAGCGAGTTCGCCGAGCTCGTGCGCGGCCTCTCGAGTGGCGAGTGGGAGCGCGTGGCGGGCGACGCCGCTCTCGTCGTCCCCGAGCACTTCGAACGGGTCCTGCCCTTCACCGATCCGGCGTACCGGCAGGACCTGCGCGACAACCTGCTCCAGGCGTACGTCGCCGCCCGCGAGGCCGACCTCCCGGTCGAGCTCGTGCGAGAGCGCGACGGCCTTCCCGGAAGCGCCCGGCTCTACCTCGTGCCCTGCGCGAAGCTGTTGACGTCACCCGGGCTCGACCGGCTCCGCGAGCTCGCCGAGGCCGGCGCCACGGTGTACGCCTCGTACTTCGCCGGGAGCACCACGACCCAGCGCGGCCCCTGGCTGTCATGGCTGGACGAGATCTTCGGCGTCCGCCACCGCCTGCGCTACGGCCTCGTCGACCCGATCGAGGACGACGAGGTCATCTTCCAGTTCGTCGACGACCTCGGCGACATCGCGGAGGGCGCACGTCTCACCTTCCGCGTCGCCGGCGAGCCCAGCGCGCGCGCCTTCCTACCCCTGGAGCCGCAGGGCGCGCAGGTCGTCGCGATCGACGGGCACGGCCGGCCGGCTCTGCTCCGCCACCGCACCGGAGCCGGCTGCACCGTGCTCTGCACGTACCCGATCGAGCACATGGCCGCGAAGACGCCCGCCGCCAATCCGGAGGACACGTATCGGATCTACTCGGCGCTGGCCGAGGCGTCGGGCGTGTCGCGGCCGGTGCGGGTCGACGATCCGCGCGTCCTGGTCGGTCGGATTCGCACCGGAGGCGCGGAGACCGCGCTCTTCGTGAACACCTCAGGGGAAACGCTCTCGACCCAACCAGTTCTGACAGGCATCGAGCTCGATCCCGACATGGGCGAGCTGACGCTCGAGCCGTTCGGCGCCGCGTCGATCCGATACGCGGGATCACCCCCCGCCCGCGTATCGGCGACCGCGGCGAGCGAAGGGAGTGATGCCCGAGCTTGAAAGTGGCCGCTGAAAGTCGGTCGACGTCGTCTAATCCACGAATGGAAGCAGGAGGGATGAGGAGGAGGATCATGGCAAGCCGCAAGTCAAGGAGGAAGACCGAGGTCTTCGGCTTCGTTGCCAGCGTGGTCGCTCTCGCGGTTGTCGCGACGCTGACCGCAGGCGGGGCCGGAGCAGGCCCGCAGGAAGCTGCCGCGGTGCCACGCGGTCAAACCCTCTACACGTCGGGCAAGCAATGGGGCCCCTACACGAACTTCAACCCGCTCAAGCCCGACTACAACACGGGCGTCGTCGGCCTCGTGTACGAGACGCTCTTCCGGTACGACCCGCTCAAGGACAGGTTCATCCCGTGGCTCGCGAGCAGCGGGAAGTGGGTGGGGAGGAACTACGTCGTCACCGTGCGGCCGCGGCGTCAAGTGGAGCGACGGGAAGCCGCTGACGGCTGCCGACGTGAAGTTCACCTTCGAGACACAGAAGAACACGGGCGCCCAGTACGGGACGATGTGGAAGACCGGCCTCCAGCGGGTCACCACGCGGGGTAGGACCGTGACGTTCCACTTCAGGGGCGTTCCGAACTACCAGGAGTGGGACTCGAACCGGTACACGGTCCCGATCGTGCCGAGGCACATCTTCCGGAGCTACAGCGCGAAGGAGCTTGTCTCCGGCAACGCGTCGAACACCAGGCGGATCGTCGGGACCGGCCCGTTCCGCTACGGCGGCGGTGCCGGCGGGAGTCAGACACTGCAGTGGAACAGGCGTGACGGTTGGTGGGCCACCAGGGCCTACGGGATGAGGATGCCGATGAAGCACATCGTCGACATCCACAACACGTCGAACACGGCGTCCCTGCAGAACTTCCTGCAGAACCGGATCGACCTGAGCAACAACTTCTTCCCCGGCATCAACAGACACGTGGGAGGCAGGGTCGGCACCTACTACAAGCGGGCGCCGTACATGCTCGCCGCCAACACGGCGTGGCTCGTTCCCAACCTGACCAAGAAGCCGCTGAACGACGTCACGTTCCGCAGGGCACTCGCCGAGTCGATCGACATCAACAGGATCGTCGTGGCCGACTACCAGCGGATCGTCTCGAAGGCCAATCCGACCGGCCTGCTCCCGAACTGGAACCGGTGGGTCAACCAGGCGCAGGCACGGAGCCTCGGCTTCAGCTTCAGCACTTCGAGGGCGAGGAACCGGCTGACCCAGGCCGGTTACAGGGACCGGAACGGCGACGGGTTCGTCGAGGACAAGGACGGATCGACCATCAACCTCCGGCTGATCGTCCCGAAGGGCTGGTCTGACTGGGAGACGGCGATCCAGATCATCGCCGACAGCGCCAAGGACGCCGGCATCAAGATCACGCCGGCCTATCCGGACTTCAACGGGCTCGTCGACGAGCGCAACACGGGCAAGTTCGAGCTCGTGATCAACAACGAGAAGCAGATCGGCAACACCGCGTACACCTACTACGACTACCTGTTCCGCCTGCCGATCCTGGCGTCACAGACCGCGGCCAACTTCCAGCGGTTCTCGTCGCCACAGGCCTGGGCGCTTACTACGCAGCTGAACAAGGTCCCGAGCACGAGCGTCGCTCGGGCGAAGCGGATCCACTCGCAGATCCAACGGGTGATCCTCACGCAGTTGCCCGCAATTCCGCTCTGGTACAACGGCATGTGGGCGCAGTACAACACGACGCATTGGACGAACTTCCCGACCTCCAGCGGAAACCAGGCGACGCCGTCGACCTGGAACGGCTACATCAACATGACGGGCATCGACGCGCTTGCGAAGTTGAAGCCGAGGTAGGTCTTCACGACCAGTGACGGCAACCTAGAGTCGGGCCGCTGCTCCTCCTCCGGGAGGAGCGGCGGCCACTTCTCGACGTGAGCCGTTACCTCGCCCGCAAGCTCTCCATCTACCTGCTGACGTTCTTCGTCGCCGCGTCGATCGACTGGGCGATCCCGCGGCTCATGCCCGGCGACCCGATCTCTGGCCTGATCGCCCGCATCCAGGCGGACCCGACCGCGGCCCAGGAGATGCACGGGTACTACACGGAGTCCTTCGGCCTCGACGAGCCGCTCTGGAGGCAGTACCTCAACTTCTGGCTCGGGCTCGCGCACGGCGACCTCGGCCCGAGCATCGCGTACGTCGGGTCGTCGGTCAGTGACCTGATCCGGGCGGCCATCCCGTACACGCTGGCGCTGCTGATCCCCGCGATCGTCCTCAGCTACATCGCCGGGAACCGGGTCGGCGCGCTCGCGGCGCGGCGGAAGGTGCTCGACAACACCGCGCTGCCGGTCGCCTACGTCCTCACGGCCACGCCGTACATGTGGCTGGCGCTCGTCCTCGCCTACTTCCTCGCGTTCCGCTGGCAGATCTTCCCGATCTCGGGCGCCTACGACTTCGCGTTGCAACCGGAGTGGACGTGGGAGTTCGCCCGCAGCTTCCTCCACCACTGGTTCCTCCCGTTCCTCACACTCTTCCTCGTCTCGTTCGGAGGGTGGGCGATCGGGATGAGGAACCTGATCATCTACGAGCTCGAGGCCGACTACGCGAACTACCTCCAGGCGCTCGGCGCGCCGAATCGGCTGGTCCGCAAGTACGCCTACCGCAACGCCGTGCTTCCGCAGATGTCGGGCCTGGCCCTTGCCCTGGGGGTCATCGTCGGTGGAGCGCTGGTCACCGAGATCGTGTTCGGCTATCCCGGCGTGGGCACCCTGATCATCACGGCGATCACGAACCGCGACTACTTCCTGCTCCAGGGCATCTTCCTGTTCATCATCGTCGGCGTCCTGATCGCGAACTTCCTGGTCGACATCGCCTACGTGATCGTCGACCCGCGGACGCGCACGGGGCTCCAGGGGTCGTAGCCGATGGACACCGTCGAGCCCCAGCACGAGACCGTCGTCGCCGGCACGGTCGTCGCGCCGACCGGCACGACCCAGAAGCGGCAGCGGAGCGAGACTCTCTACTTCGCGTTCCGCAACAAGAAGCTCGTCGCGGGGCTCTCACTGCTGGTGTTCCTGCTGCTCTTCGCGATCTTCGGCCCGCTGCTCACGGACCGCGACCCCTTCGAGTTCTACGAGGCGCTCGGCCAGCCGCCGTCGAAAGAGCACTGGTTCGGCACGACGGCCCCGGGCCAGGACGTCTACGCCCAGTTCGTCTACGGGATGCGCTCGAGCTTCATCGTCGGCGCCGTGGCAGGGATCGTCGCCGCCGTCATCGGGATGACGGTCGGCTTCATCGCCGGCTACTTCGGCGGCATCGTCGACGACATCCTCAGCATGCTCACGAACGTCGTGCTCGTGATCCCGACGATCGCGGTCTTGATCATCGTCTCGGCATACCTCTCGGTCGGGAGCCTGATCTGGGAGGCCATCCTGATCGGGGTCACGTCGTGGCCGTGGGCGGCACGCGCGATCAGGGCGCAGACCTTCTCCCTCGCGACGCGCGACTTCGTCAGCCTGGCGCGCCTCTCCGGCCAGGGGAGCTTGCGGATCATCGTCAGGGAGATCGCCCCGAACATGAGCTCCTACCTCTTCTTGACGTTCATTCTCCTGTTCGGCGGCTCGATCCTCATCGCGGCGACGCTGGACTTCCTCGGGCTCGGCCCCTCCGAGGTCATGTCGCTCGGGCTGATGTTGAACGTCGCCGTCTCGAACAGCGCGCTCGTGCTCGGCATGTGGTGGTGGTTCATCGTCCCGGGAATCGGGATCACCGCGATCGTCGCCGCCCTCTACATCATGAACGTCGGCCTCGACGAGGTCTTCAACCCGAAGCTCCGGCGGACATGAGCGTCAAGGTCGACAACCTCCGGGTCTATTACCGAACGCTCCGCGGGGACGTCCAGTGCGTCGACGGCGTCACGTTCGGGATCGCGGACGGCGAGATCATGGGCCTCGCCGGCGAGTCGGGCTGCGGGAAGTCGACGCTCGGAAAGAGCCTGATTCGGATGGACGCCCGCATGCAGCACATCGAGGGACGGGTCGAGCTCGACGGCGCCGAGCTGCCGATCGACGACTCCAAGGCGATGAACCAGTACCGGTTCAAGAGCGTCTCGATCGTCCCCCAGTACGCGATGAGCGCGATGACCCCGACCCGCAAGGTCGGGAAGATGATCGAGGAGCTGCTGGAGTCGAGAGGTGTGCGCTTCTCGACCGTGAAGGCAGAACTGGAGCGACGGCTGACCCTCGTGGGGCTGTCGCACGACGTGCTCGGGATGTATCCGATCGAGCTCTCGGGCGGGATGAAGCAGCGGACGGTGATGGTGCTCTCGACGCTGCTCAACCCTGCGCTCCTGATCGCGGACGAGATCACGTCCGCGCTCGACGTCTCGACCCAGAAGGCCGTTGCCGAGACACTCGTCGAGTTCCGCGACCGCGGCTACGTGAAGAGCATGATGGTCATCACGCACGACCTGGCGATCCTGTACCAGGTCGCCGACACCATCCTCGTCATGTACGCGGGCAAGCTGGCCGAGAAGGCGCCCGCCGAGGTGATCATCGATGCGCCGCTGCATCCGTACACGCAGCTGCTCGTCTCCTCGCTGCCCGGAGGTCGGTGTGACCTACGAGGAGCAGAAGCTCACGGGAATCCCAGGGCCGGCCGCCGCCCCTGCTCGATCCGCCGACGGGCTGCAGGTTCAGGGCCCGCTGCCCGTTCGCGTTCGAGAAGTGCGTCGAGGAGCCGCCGTTCCGTCGAGATCGCGCCGGGCCACGAAGTCGCCTGCTGGAAGGTCGTCTGATGCTTCAAGCTCGACCGGGTCACGAAGGTCTACAAGGTCGGCACCTTCGGCGGGAAGCGCCTGACCGCCGTCCGCGACGTGTCCTTCGACCTCCAGCCCGGCGAGGTCGTCTCGTTGATCGGCGAGAGCGGCAGCGGGAAGTCGACCGTCGGGAAGATGATCCTCCGGCTGACGCCGGTCACGGACGGCTCGATCACGTTCGAGGGGACCGACGTCTCCACGCTCGAGCGGCGGCGCCTGAAGGGCTACCACGGCCACGTGCAGGGCGTCTTCCAGGATCCCTTCAGCTCCTATAACCCGATCTTCAAGATCGACCGGGTCTTCAGCATGATCCGCGGCGCGTACTTCCCCGGGACGAGCGGCTCGGATTGGAGTCGCAAGCTGGACGCCTCCCTCCATGCTGTGAGCCTCGAGCCCGAGGCTGTGCTGGGCAAGTACCCGCACCAGCTCAGCGGCGGCCAGCTTCAGCGGCTACTGATCGCGCGCGCGCTCCTGCTCGACATCAAGTATCTGGTCGCGGACGAGATCATCAGCATGCTCGACGCCTCGACCCGGATCGACGTGCTGAACCTGCTCGGCGAGCTGAAGGCTCGCGGGCTCGGCGTCCTCTTCATCACGCACGACCTCTCGCTCGGCAACTACATCAGCGAGCGGACCGTGATCCTGCGCCGCGGGAGCATCGTCGAGATGGGGGCGACGGAGAAGGTCTTCGGGAACCCCGTGCACCCCTACACCAAGCTGCTGATCGCCTCCGTGCCGCAGCTGCACAAGAAGTGGGGTGAGGTCGAGCGGGAGATCTTCGGGCCCGAAGCGGGGATCGGCGAGGCGGCCGACGCGGTGCCGCTGCTCGAGGTCGAGGACGACCACCTGGTCGCTCTCGGCCCGGAAGCCGACTAGGACGTTTCCGGCTCGGGCAGCTGCCCGGCGCCGATCAGGTCCCGGTACCAGTAGAAGCTCGACTTCGGGACGCGCTCGAGCGTCGAGTAGTCGACGTAGAGGAGCCCGAAGCGCCGGGAGTAGCCGTACGCCCACTCGAAGTTGTCGAGCAGCGACCACACGAAGTACCCGCGGACCGGGATGCCGTCGGCGATGGCGCTGCCGACTGCTCCCAGGTACTTGTTGAGGTAGTCGATCCGGTCGCGGTCCTCGACTCGCCCGTCGTGGAGGAGCACGTCCGGGAAGGCGCCTCCGTTCTCCGTCACGTACAGCTTCTGGACGCCGTAGTCGCGGTGCAGGCGGGTGAGGACGTCGGAGATCCCGCTGGGATAGATCTCCCAGCCCATCTCCGTGGTCGGGCCGCCGTTCGTGACGGTCTGCGGCTTCCCCTCCGAGTCGGCCTCGATGACCGTCCGCGAGTAGTTGTTCAGCCCCACGAAGTCGATCGGCGCGGAGATTGCGGCCAGGTCGCCGTCGCGAACCGGCGGCGCCGAGTCGCCGAGATGCTCGAGGACGTCGTCCGGGTAGCTGCCTCGCAGGACCGGGTCGAAGAAGAGCCTGTTCCGGAAGCCGTCCTGCTCCCTCGCGGCCTCGACGTCGCGCGGGTCGTCGCTCGCCGGGTAGACCGGCCACGAGTCGAGGACGATGCCGACCTCGGATCCGGGGCTCTCGCGGCGAAGCGCCTCGACCGCGAGGCCGTGCGAGAGGAGCACATGGTGTGCGGCGGCCGCGGCGGCGGGGAGCTCGGTCCTGCCCGGGGCGTGGAGGCCCAGTGCGTAGCCGAGCCACGAGACGCAGTACGGCTCGTTCTGCGTCAGCCAGTCGCGGACCCGGTCGCCGAGTCGCCCGGCGACGACCCCGACGTACTCGCCGAATGCCTCCGCCGTGGCACGCGAAGGCCAGCCGCCGGCGTCCTCGAGTGCCTGCGGGAGGTCCCAGTGGTAGAGCGAGACGAACGGGCGGATGCCCGCGGCGAGCAGCTCGTCGACCAGGCGGTCGTAGAAATCGAGCCCCGCCTCGTTGACGCGTCCCCGGCCCTCGGGGAGGACGCGCGGCCAGGCGATCGAGAAGCGGTAGGCGCCGAGGCCGAGCTCCTGCATGCGCTCGATGTCCACGCCATAGCGGTGGTAGGAGTCGCACGCGATGGCTCCGGAGTCGCCGTTCCGGATCTTGCCCGGGGTCTCACAGAAGGTGTCCCAGATGCTCGCGCCTCGGCCGTCGGCCTCGGTCGCGCCCTCGATCTGATATGCCGACGTCGCCGCGCCCCAGAGGAAATCGCTGGGAAAGTGTCGTCCGTTCATGCTCGTCATGGACAATAGCTTAACCGGTCAAGCACGTTTGTCCAAGCCGAACTGCCCCGAATCGGCATTTCTCCGCTACCGTGTGCCGCAGGGACGGCATCCGGCCGGGCCCGTGAGGTGAGCTTCTCGTTTCTTCTTCGGCGGTTTCGAGGCAGGCGAATCTCGAACCGAACTGAAGGAGAACCACATGACAAGGGAATCATTCGCGGGCCTCGGCGTGGCCGAACCGATCGCCGCTGCACTCGCGCGGCGGTCGATTCACACGCCGTTCTCGATCCAGTCACTCGTCATCCCGGACGCCTTGGCCGGGAACGACGTCCTGGCCAGGTCCCCCACGGGGTCGGGCAAGACCATCGCATTCGCCGCGCCGATCGTCCAGCGCCTCGACGCCGCCGACGCGCGTCCCTCGGCACTCGTCCTCGTCCCCACCAGGGAGCTCGCGACGCAGGTCGCCGAGGAGTTCGAGGACATCGGGCGAACGAGAGGCCTGCGCGTCACGGCCGTGTACGGCGGCACCTCGGTCTCCGCGCAGGGGAAGGCGGCGAAGAGCGCGCACATCCTCGTCGCGACGCCGGGCCGGCTCCAGGATCTCGCGAACCGACGGTTGGTCAACCTCGACGGCATCCGCATCCTCGTCCTCGACGAGGCCGACCGGATGCTGGACATGGGCTTCCAGCCACAGGTCGACGCGATCGTCAGGCGGCTGCCGAAGAAGCGGCAGACGATGTTCTTCTCGGCGACGCTCGACGGCGAGGTCGCCGAGCTCGCTCGGGCGTACACACACAACCCGAGCCGCGTCGACGGCCAGCTCCCGGGCGTGCTCGAGCAGGGAGAGACCGATCACCGATTCGTCGGGGTGACCGCCGACAGCAAGGTGGAGACCCTGGTGGAGATCCTCGGCCACGACGAGGGCCTCACGCTCGTCTTCGTGCGGACGAAGCGCGGCGCCGACCGGCTGGTGCAAAGGCTGCGGCGGCACGGAGTCAAGGCGGCCGCGATGCACGGCGACATGGGCCAGGGTGCCAGGGAGCGCGCGCTCGCGCAGTTCGAGGCGGGCAAGGTCAAGACCCTCGTCGCGACCGACGTTGCCGCGCGGGGCCTCGACCTCGACAACATCTCACACGTGATCAACTTCGATCCACCGGCCGACAACACCGGATACACCCATCGGGTCGGGCGCACCGCCCGCGCCGGACGAGACGGCACCGGCATCACGCTCGTCCTGCCCGAGCAGCAGGCCGAGGTCAGCCACGTCGCGCGGAGCGTCGGTGAGCACGAGCAGTTCGAGCAGCAGGGCATGCGCGTCGCACCCAAGCGGCTCGTCTACTCGGGCCGGGGGCGGCGCTCCAAGTGGGGCCCGCCGCGGCAGCGGCGGAAGATCTAGGAGGAGAGGACCACCGCGACGGCCGCGTACTGGCACGCGGCCGCAGCGATCACGAGCGCGTGAAAGAGCTCGTGGTAGCCGAACACGGCCGGGTTCGGATCGGGCCGGCCGCTGGCGTACACGACGGCGCCACACGTGTAGAGAACACCTCCGATCGCGAGCAGGAGGATGCCGGCCAGGCCGGCGTGGTCCCAGAGTTGCGGGAGCGCCACGACTCCGACCCAGCCGAGTGCGATCCCGAGCGCGGCGGCCAGCCATTTCGGCCCGTCCACCCAAGCCAGCTTGAGGACGATCGCCGCGAGCGCGCCGCCCCAGACGATCGGGAGGACGGTCCAGCGCCACGCGTCCGAGAGCACGAGCAATGCGAAGGGCGTGTACGTCCCGGCGATCAGGAGGTAGATCGCGGCGTGGTCGAGGCGCCGCATCCAGCGCCTTGGCCCGGGCCGCCAGGTGATCCGGTGGTAGAGCGCACTGACGCCGAACATGGTCGCCAGGGCGGCGGCGAAGACGGCGGCCGAGACCTTCTCGCTCGCTCCGGACGCGACGACGACGAGTGCGCCGCCGAAAACGAGCGAGACGAAGAAGGCGTACTGGTGGAGGACGCCGCGAAGACGTGGCCGCGTTGCATCCATGTGTCGAGCATAGATGCGGTTTATGAAGCCGCTGCTCCATGGGCTGAGCTGTGGGCGCGCCGCGCCGCCGCGGCGGTTGCCTCGGCGGCGCGGAGGACCTGCGTGATCAGCCAGATCAGCAGGAGGGCGACGATCACGGCCGTCCAGAACAGCCGGCGCTTCAAGCGACGTCGCCTCACGCGGTGACTGCCTCGCTCTCGGCCGGCGCCGCCGTCGACGTGTAGGTCGGCTTGTAGCCGAACAGACGGCCGATCGGTGCGCCGAGTGCCAGGCCGACCCGCTGCATCCAGGCCGGCGGGAAGGGCAGCTGCACCGTGTCGAACGTGTCGCGTGCGATCACGGCGAGCCGGAGCGGGTTCGGCAGCCCCTTCTTGTTCGTCTTGCCGTCGGCGGCGAGCGAGAACATCGTCTCGATCAGCTGCTCGAACTTGAGCGCCGGCCGGACCTCGCAGACGAAGTGCGCCTCCTCGTCGCCGGCGTTCCAGAACTGGTGCTTCGTTCCGGCCGGAACGAGGATCCGGTCGCCGGGCCCCGCCGGCAGCTCCTGGCCGTCGAGCTTGAGCGTGAGCGAGCCCTTGAGCACCTCGAAGCGCTCGTCCTGGGACGGATGCACGTGCGCCGCTGCAACGGCGCCGTTCGGCTTGACGAAGCACTCGACCACGACGGCCTCGCCGTTCGTCTCCGCGGACGTCTTCCGGAAGACGATGCGCTCGCCGGTGACCGGGTTCTCGATCGAATCTCCTGCGCGAATCATGTTGGTGAGCTCCCTTCGTTCGATTGACGCCTCGAACGATCGGGCGCAGCGCTTACGGCCCGCTTACGGCAGGCTTACGACGGTGACCTCTGCGGACAGGGGGAGGCTCGAGTTTCGGCTGCTGGGCCCGCTCGAGGTGGAGAGCGGCGGCGCTGTCCTGCCCGTGGGTGGGCCGCGCCAGCGCTCCCTCCTGGCGTTTCTGCTCCTCCATTCGAACGAGGTCGTCAGGCGCGACGTGCTGATCGACGCGCTCTGGGGCGAAGACCCGCCGGCTCGCGTTCAGAACGCCCTCCAGGTCGCCGTCCATGCCCTGCGGAAGCTGCTCGGACCGGATCGCATCGAGACGGTCGGCGACGGCTACATGCTGCGGGTCGAGCCCGGTGAGCTCGACCTCGCCCGCTTCCTCGAGCGCCAGGAGGACGCTCCCGCCGCGGCGCTCGAGCTCTGGCGCGGCCCCGCCCTCGTGGGAGTCGACGCGCCGTTCGCGTCCGCGGAAGCGGCCCGGCTCGACGATCTTCGGCTCGCCGCCGTCGAGCGCCGCATCGACGCGGAGCTCGACGAGGGCGCAGGCGACGTGCTCCTGCCAGAGCTCGAGCGCCTGATCTCCGAGCACCCGTACCGGGAACGGCTTCGGGGCCAGCTCATGCGCGCCCTCTACCGCGTGGGCCGCCAGGCAGAGGCGCTGGACGCGTATCGCGAGGCGCGGCGCACGCTCGGCGAGGACCTCGGCGTCGAGCCGGGGCCCGAGCTTCGGCGGCTGGAAGGCGCGATCCTGCGCCAGGATCCGGCGCTCGCGCCGCAGGCGCGTGTCCGCGCGGTGAAGGGCAACCTTCCCGCCCCGCCGACGGCCCTTGTCGGCCGTGGGCTCGAGCTCGCCGCCGTGACCGGATTGCTCCGCCGCCCCGACGTCCGTCTCGTCACACTCACCGGTCCAGGCGGAACCGGAAAGACACGGCTCGCGCTCGAGGCCGCTTGGGAGTTCGGAAGGGCGCTGCCCGACGGCGCCTACTTCGTCGACCTGGCCCCGCTCGACGATCCGGCTGACGTCTCGCCGACAATCGCGCACGCGCTGCCTCTCGGCGAGGGCCGCGGCACGACGCTCGACAGCGTCAAGGAGGTTCTGCGAGAGCGGACGACCCTGCTGTTGCTCGACAACTTCGAGCGCGTGGACGAGGCGGCGCCGGTCGTGAGCGAGCTGCTCGCAGCTGCGCCGGGACTGTGCGTCCTGGTCACGAGCCGCGCACTTCTGCGGTTGTCCGGCGAGCACGAGTACCGCGTGCCGCCGCTCCGGCTGCCGAACAACGAGGACGTCCGGCGGCTGGACGTGCTCGCGCAGAACGAGGCAGTCGGGCTTTTCGTGGCTCGTGCAGAGGCGATCCGCCACGGCTTTCGTCTCGACGCGACGAACGCGGCGGCGGTCGCCGAGATCTGCGTCGCGGTCGACGGCCTTCCGCTCGCACTCGAGCTCGCCGCGGCGCGCGTCCGGCAGCTCGCGCCGGCCGAGCTTGCCGAGCGATTGCAGGAGCGGCTCGCCGTCCTGACGGAGGGACCGCGGGACCTGCCCGAACGCCACCAGACGCTCCGCGCGACGGTCGAGTGGAGTCACGACCTGCTCGAAGACGAAGAGCGCGCGCTCTTTGCGGCGCTTGGCGTCTTCTCCGGGGGCTGCACCTCGGACGACGCGGAAGCGGTTTGCGGGGCCTCGTCAGAAGAGCTCGAGCGTCTCGTCGACCGGAGCCTGCTGCAGCGTGACGACAGCCGCTACTCGATGCTCGAGACGATCCGGGAGTACGCGGTGGAGCGACTCGAGGCGAGAGGAGGCGCCGAGGAGCTCCGCCGTCGCCACGCCGCTCGGTTCGCGGCGCTTGCGGAGGAGGCGGCCGCTGCCCTGTGGGAGTCGGTGCAAGGGCCCAACCGCGCCGCGTGGCTCGAACGGCTCGAGGCCGACTACGCGAATCTGCGGTCGGCGCTTGCGTGGGCAGACCGATCGGACCCCGAGCTGGCATTGCGGATCGCCGTCGGCCTGCTCGAGTTCTGGCTCAGCCGCTGCCACTTCGAGGAGGGGCTCTCATCGCTCGAGCGAGCGCTCGCGAGCGCTCCGGGCGCCGAGAGCCCGCTCCGAGCTCGGGCACTCCACTCGGCTGCCTTCCTCGCGCTCGCCCGCGGCGATGCCGAGCACTGCTCGGCGGTGGGAGAGGAGAGCCTCGCGCTCTACAGGAGCCTCGGCGACCGCGAAGGCATCGGGCGGACGGTCCACCTGCTCGGCCAGGCCGCGGTCGAGCTCGGCCGACGCGATCGCGCGCTGGAGTACGCGGACGAATCGCTGCAGCTGGCTCGCGAGCTCGGGCACGTCCGCGGGCTGATCGTCTCGCTCCGTGAGCTGGGCGTCCTGACCGCGCAGGGCGGGGACCACCGCCGGGCGAACGAGCTGCTCGACGAGTCGGAGCAGCTCGCGCGCGAGCACGAAGACGACTCGGCGTTGGCGGCCATCCTCGTCGACCGGAGCAGGCTGGCGCTGGCGGCTCGAGAGACCGGGGCGGCGGCGAGCCTGGCCAAGGAATCCATCGAGCTGTACCGCAGGCATGGCACCACCGCAGGAATCGCGGATGGGGTCCACGTGCTGGCGCTTGCCGCCGAGGCCGAGGGAAGACCCGAGCGAGCGGCGAGGCTCATCGGCGCCGCCGACGCGCTGCGCGAGACGGCCGGAACACCGCTTGCGGCCGCCAACGCCGGCGGCTTCGAGGACGCGGTCCGAAGGGCGAGCGCGTCGCTCGGCGAAGCCGCGTTCGCAGCCGCACGCGCCGAAGGCCGCGCACTGTCTGTGGAGGAGGCTGTGGCGTTAGCGGTCGCCGACGACCCGACATCAGCTACGGCCTGATGCCCCGGCAGGAATCGAACCTGCGCACGCGGTTTAGGAAGCTGCGCGTCTGACTCGGAAACGTGCTGCAAAACGGACGACTTTGGCACTCCAGCACTCGATGCGCGCCAGTCAATGCGCCAGTCGCACAGCCAAGAGCTTGTGCGGGGCGGTTCAAGGTGATCCGCGGCGGCAGCGCTAACGCGCGCCCGCCGGGATCGGCCGTAGCGCCCGCGCGGCCCGCAGCACCAGCTCCCGGTCGGCGCCTGGATCTGGACGAGGAAGCCGCTGTGCCTCACCGATGCCGACCAGGTGCGGAACTGATTCTGGCCGCTGCCCGCCATCCCAGATTGCAGATCGGCGAATCCTGGTGGGGTCGTCCCTGCCTCCTCGAGGTAACTCCGCGCGGGATCGTCGGCACGGATCTGCGTGAGGACAACGGACTCGCGTCTACGGCGAGTAGCACAGACCAATAGGCCAGAACGAGTCAGGCGCTCGCGAGTGCCCGCGAGCCGTACGCCGCGGCCTAAGCCGCTTGCCGCTGACGCCAAGTCACGACGCCAAGCGCGATCAAGAGAAGCACGATTCCGAGGCCACCGACGAGGTTCGTCACCACGGCAATCAAACCGGCAACGTCGCTGGTGTCGGCCCAGATGAGGCCGATAGTCGTTCCCACGACGAGCACGGCGACCATCGCAGCCAGCCAGTACAGAATCCGTCGTTTGGTGATGATGCCGAGCCTACTCTCATGACGGGGTTTCGCCAATCGAAACGCCAAGCCCTCGTAAGCAGCCGCGACTCGCGTACAGCGGTCGCGGCGATCCTCGCGGGCGTACTGATCTTCGCGGGACAGGCTGGGGAGCTCGCCTTCGGAAACACGCTGACCCCCGTCTGGGTCGCGCTCGGCGTCCTCGGGATCGCCGCTCTCGTCGTGGCCGGGAAAGCGCCCGGTTCGAAACCCCATGTGGACGACCGCGTTCGCGGCCTCGCCAAGCGGGAAGCGGGAGCGACGGGACTCGAACCCGCGACCTCCGGCGTGACAGTTCCGCGCCGTGCTTTGCCGCGCGTTCTCGCCGGTCTCCGTCGGTCGCTCTTTGGGTGGCTTTCCCGGTCCTGGCCTTGCCGGCGTTCACCACCGGTGGTCGTCGCTGCGTTCCACGAACGTTCCAGAACGGCTGCGCGCCGGGCCGCGGTCTTGCGGCCGCGATTCATACGGGAGCGACGGACTCGAACCCGCGACCTCCGGCGTGGCAGGCGGGTTCGCGGGTCGCGACGATGTGCCACAATCGACGCGAAATCGCTCTATTCATGCGGGGTTTCCGGGCTAGTTCGCGGCTCGACTCCGCATGGTTGAGCGAAGCCGATGTCGAGCACGACGCGCTGATCGCGGCCAGGTTCGATCGCCGGCAGTTCGCCGGAGGGCCCTGCTTGCTGTTCGGCGCGGGCAGCGTGCCCATCTGCCCGACACCGCTCCCGCCGGGACGCGGCTTGAGCTGCGCCCGACTCGGCGCGATAGTGGAAGTCTTGGCGGGAGCAGCGCGCATACCGTCTCGTCTTGCCGAAGGAGGGAGCTCGGCCACCGATCCGCGGTTGTGGCCACTGATCGGCCGCAGCGAGGAGGTCGACTTTTGCCGGACCTCTTCGCGCGCCGGAAGAGGAGCGGGATCGTCGTCACGGGCGCGGCTGGGGTCGGCAAGACGCGGCTAGCGACGGAGGCGCTCCGCGCCGCGGAGGACGCGGGCTACACGGCCGTCCGCGTGACGGCGACAGAGGCCGGTCGCGCGATTCCGCTCGGCCCGTTCGCACACCTGCTGCCCGCGGACGCCGACTCGGCGGCGACGCTGCTCCAGCTCCTGCGCCTCGCGCGCGCGGCGATTGCCACACGCGAGGATGGTCGCCCGGTGGCGCTACTCGTCGACGACGCGCACCTCCTCGACGCAGCGTCAGCGATGCTCGTCCAGCAGCTGGCCGCCGCGCACGAGGCGGTGGTGGTTGCGACGGTCAGGACCGGCGAGCCGGTCCCGGACGCGGTCGTCGCGCTGTGGAAGGACCACGACTGCGAGTACCTCGAGCTGCAGCCGCTCTCGCTCGAGGAGACCGGCTTGCTCGTCGAGTCCGTAGTCGGCGGCGATGTCGACGGGGAGACGAAACATCGACTATGGGACGCGAGCCGTGGCGTGCCGCTGATCGCGCGCGAGCTCGTCCTCGACGGCCTCGAGCGGCGCCTGCTCGAGGCGAGGGCGGGGCTGTGGCGCTGGCGCGGCCCTCTGCGGGCCGGGAGGCGTCTGCGGGAGCTGATCCAAGCGCGCATCGGGCAGCTCGACGACCGCGAACGCGAGCTGCTGGAGATGGTTGCTCTGGGCGAGCCGCTCGGCGCGTCACTGCTGCACCCGGGCGAGGCAGTCGCAGCGGACACGCTGACCCGCCGTGGTGTGCTCGTCGCAGATCGCGACCGCCGGCGGCTCGAGCTTCGCCTTGCGCACCCGCTATTCGGTGAGTCGGTACGCGCCGGCATGCCTGCGACGCGCGGCTCCGCGCTCCAGCGTCGATTGGCGGACGCGCTCGAGACGACGGGACTGAGACGCTCCGGCGACCTCCTTCGCTTCGTCGTCTGGCGGCTCGACTCGAGCGGCACGGCAGCGGCCGAGCTCTTGCTACGAGCTGCGGTCCTCTCAGAGGTTTCACTCGACCCGGTTCTCGCGGAGCGGCTGGCGCGTGCGGCGGTCGAGGCGGGTGCTGGCTTTCCAGCTGAGCGCGCGGTGGCGCGGGCACTCATCGGTCAGGAGCGCTTCGTCGAAGCGGAGGCGCTCCTCTCGTCGCTGACCGAAAGAGCGGACACCGAGCAAGAGCGGGCGAGCGTGGCGCTTGCCCATGCCCGGAATCTGGTCGTCGGGCTTGGCCGCGGCGCTGAGGCCGAAGCAGCTCTCGCCAGCGCGATGAAGCTGGTTTCCGATGCCGAGCTGCGCCGCGAACTCGAGCTGGTCCGATGCTGGGTGCTCGCTCGCCGCGGCCGGTCGCCGGAAGCGGCGGAAGCAGCCCTGGCTCTCGTCGCCGGGGGTGCGGATCGCAACTTCCGCGTGCGCGCGGCCGGGATCGCAGTGCATGCGCTCGTGTGGGCGGGACGCACCGACGACGCGCTGGCCTTGGTCGATCGCTGGCAGCCCTACGCCGAGGAGAAGGATGCGGGTCACGGCCCCTTGCTCTCGGCGCAATACCGCGGGGGACGGGCCCTCGCGCTCCTCTGCAACGGCCGTCTCGAAGAGGCGGAGATCGCCGCAGACGAGGCCTATGCACGCTTCCTCGGCGACCGCACCACGGAGGCGACCGGTTTGATGGCGCTGGAATGCGGGCTGGCCGCGCTGCATCGAGGCCATCTGGCCGCGGCAAGGCGGTGGCTGCGTGAGGCCTCCGCGTTGCTCCGCGAGGCCGACCCGACCGGCTCCCTCCCCCTGGCGCTCTCACTCACGGCGCAGGCCCGAGGTCAGGCGGGCGGCGCGGACGGCGCGACCGAGGCCGCGACCGAGGCCGAACGCGCTCTGCGCCCAGGCGGGTCGCTCTATGACGTCGACGTCCTGCTCGGTCGCGCCTGGGCAGCGGCTGCGGGGGGCGCGCTCACCGAGGCGCAGCAGAAGGCACACATGGCGGCCGATCTCGCAAACGAGCGAGGCACAACGCTCGCAGTGAAGGCAGCGCACGAGCTGCTGCGGCTCGGCGATCCACGTGAGGCTGCGACGCGGCTCGCCCGATGCGCGCGCCAGGTGCAGGGCTCGCTTGGGGCTGCCTGCGGAGAGCATGCCGCGGCGATCGATTCCGGAGACGCGCGCCGGATCGAACACGCCGCGGCGCAGTTCGCCGACATGGGCGCGCTGCTGTGGGCGGCGGAGGCCGAAAGCGCTGCTGCGTCCGCCCACCGCAAGGCCGGGCGCGAGGCGAGCGCACGAGCCGCCGCGGCACGCGCCGCATTGTTGCTCGAGCACTGCGGGGGAGCGCGCACGCCCGCGCTCGCGGCCGCAGGCCCGGTCGAAGAGCTGACGCCCCGCGAACGCGAAATCGCGGCCCTGGCCGCGAGCGGCGCCTCCAACCGTGAGATCGCAGAGCGGCTCATCGTCTCCGTCCGCACGGTCGAGAACCACCTCCAACACGCGTACCGCAAGCTCGGTGTCGACAACCGCCGCCAGCTTCCTGGTCTTCTCGGAGTGGTGAGTAAGGCGGCCGGGCGGCCGCGAACGATCGAGTAGTCGACTACTCACGACACCGGGCCGAGGCCGACCTACCGTCGCGGTCATGGATGTCGAGGCCGCGTTCAGCCGTCTTCCCGAGACGCACGCCGCGGCGCTGCGACTCCGCGCGCGCGGCTTCGACCACGACGCGATCGCAGCTGCGCTCGCGCTCGAGCCGAAGGCGGTCGCACCGCTGCTCCGGATCGCCGAGGCAAAGCTCGGAGCGCTCACGGGCGGAGCGGCGACGCAAGCAATGACGTCAGCCCCAATGTCGGAGCGAGAACAGAGGCGTGTTCGAGACCTACCTGATGCTAGGGAAACTGCGTGAGGATGAGCTCCTTCGTGATGCTCGCCGCCTCCAGGCTGGCGTGCCCACCCGCGTCAGGCGTACGGTGCAACGAACCTTCCTGCCAACCCTGGTCGCGCTGGTCGTCAGCGCGGTTGCGGTCGGCGCCGGTGCCGAGAACTCGGGCGCCGCGCCCGCGACCACATCTGACCCGCAGCTCGAGACGCTCGCGCATGCACGCGAGATCCGTAAAGAGATCAATGCCCGGAACCGCCGAGTCCGCGCCCCCTGGCTGGCCGTCACGGAGGCGACGACGACCGGCGTATCGAGTCGTTCACCCTCTTGAACCCAGACCTACTCGAAGCACGAACTGTCCCAGCCGACCACGGGATCTACTTCGCCATCTGCCCCGCGCGCGCCACCTGCCCCTACCCGGCTCGTCGCTTTGCCCGGCCCGCCGCAGACCTTCCCTCGCGGCGGCTCGCGCTCGAGCTCGCCGTGCGGACCTTCCTCGAGACGTCCGCGACCGTCGTCGCTGTCTCGCTCCCAACGCCACACTTCATCCTCTTCATCGTCGAGCGCGACGACCTCGCGCGAGAAATCGACATTCCGCCCTTGGCCAAGGCGCTGGGCGGCGATCCCGTGCATGCTCCCGCTGCATGGCTGCGGCAGATCATCGACCAGGTCACCCGCCCGCGGGTATTCGTCGTCCTCGGACTGGCCCACCCCGGGGGACGAGAGACCCTGGGGGCCATGCCTCGCCGGCCAACCGTCAGCGCCGACGACCAGCGCGTCGCCGGCTAGGCGCACTTGCCGCGCCGAACCCGAACAAGGCGGGCTCCCTCCGAGCTCGCGCGGCAAATCCCGGCAGGAATCTGCGGGCGATTAGGAACGTCGCGGTCAGGGTTCTCGCGGAAAGACGCCTGCTTAGCGTGTGAAATCTCCGCAACCAGGCGGTATATGCCCCCGGCATGAATCGAACTTGCGCACGCGGTTTAGGAACTAGGTGCCGAAACGCCATTTGCAGGCAAAACATCCTCTCAACGACCTATGCGCACCAGCGATTGCGCCACTCCGCGACTCCGACTCTCTGAAAGACGAGCAAGGGTGCGGCCTCACACCCCGACCTGGCTGTAACCGAACTAGATCAGCGACGTATTCTCCTCTCCTCGGAATAGGGACGCCGCAAATCAACACAAGGAGAGACCCATGAGCACGCCGTACGCATTCGTGGCCCGAATCGAAGCCAAGCCCGACAAGGCCGACGATGTGGCGGCCCTGCTGATCGGCGCACTACCGCTCGCCGAAGCCCAGCCGGGCACCGTCGATTGGTACGCGGCACGGACGTCGCCGACCACGTTCTGGATCTTCGATACCTTCGAAAGCGAAGACGCTCGCGAGGCACACATCAACGGCGAGATCGCGGCCGCACTGATGGCCAAGGCCGACGAATTCTCGCCACCCCACCGGAGATCCTCGCCGCTGACGTAATCGCCAGAAAAGAGACCCCCCCGTGGAAGCGACACCATTCGTAGCAAGGAAAATGGGCGCAAACCCGCAGAGGCAGATGTGCCGGCATGAATCGAACATGCGCACGCGGTTAAGGAACTAGCGTGCTGAAAGGCCATTTGCAGGGGAATACCGGCTCACGACGCCAGAAAATGCGCCATTACGCCTTTGGCTTGGCACACGGTGGCGAGTGGTTGCGGACTGCAAGTCGGAGATAGCGGGCGGGCTGGCTGAGTACATCGTGACGCTATCGACCACGCAGCCGGCGCTCGACCAGATCGCGCTGAAACCGCCCGGCTCCGGTTAGCTGCCCGCGGTCTGGGTGGTGACCCAGACGCGGCCGGATCCGCCCCATGGTGGCGCATCGGCCTCTTGCTGGTGCTGAGCCTGGTCTGGGCGCTGTTCGTTCTGGTGCTCTTGCCGAAGCAGCTGGGCTTGCGCTTTCGGTCGTCGCCACTGGGTCCCCGACCTCGTCTACCTGTTGCTTGCCAGCGCGTTGGTAGCGCTCGGCTGGGCCGTCGTCAAGACGGTCTGGACTTACGCCGCCCTTCGCGGAGAGGTGCACGCGCGTTGAGAAGCCCTAAGAAGAGGTAGGCGCACAAGGAGAGGAGGGGCGACCTGATCGTCCCTCTTCTCTATATTCCGGGCTGAGTGCTTGACTTCCTCGGCTGCCTCGCTTGTCCAGTAGTCATCGCAGGAATCGCTTCGCTCGGCCACCCTCTTAGTAGTTACTAGGTGACGGTCTTGGGTACACGGTCGAATCGCTCGTTGTCTTGCTCGAAGGCCTCGCGTCCATCCTGGCCGTGCCTGCGTCCAAACGACGGAGGGCCCGGCTAGCCGGGCCCTCCGTCGAATGCGGTTGCGGTCGAGCTACGCGACCATGACGCGGTCGCTGTGAGCGACGATCCGGCCGCTCGTGATCTTGGGCTCGTTGGGGATCAGCGAGTCGAACTTCTCGTCACGGATCCACGTGGCGACGACGTTCGTCGACTCCTTGCCCTGCTCAGGCGTCTCGAAGAGACCGAGCGAGCTGAAGACGCCGTTGCCGGCCTCGATCAGGTAGAAGCCCTCGAACCCGGTCAGCTTCTCCAGCTTCGGGATGAGGGTCTCGTTGACCTTGGCGGTCAACTCGACCGTGCGACTCTGATCCACACCGTCGTAGCGGCGAATGATCGCATGCATGTGATGCTCCTTCTTCTCCGTTCAGACAGAAAACCCGATTGAGTCCCCTGATGCGCTCAGGCCTGATGTGACAACTCGAAGAGGAAGTACAGAGCCTCTGCGGCTTTGATGCCAGGACGAACGCGCTCAGTCAGTGTGTAGCCGCGATCCTGTTTCTTTAAACCCTCCTAGCTAGGGACATCGCCTCGGACGGCCCGCGCCGTGGCCTGGGTGTTGCCTCCCGGCTCGCGCGCGAACGCGGGCAGGGGAGCGCCCATCACTGCTTCGCGAGGACTTCCGGCGGAATCGGCTCCGGTAGTGAGGATGCCCCCGGCATGAATCGAACATGCGCACGCGGTTAGGAACCTTCGTGCCAAAACCTCATTTGCAGGCGAGAAGTCGCTCTACCCTGCGTTGCGCGCCGGTCATTCGCCGGTGCCCGGCGCACTAGTTGGCGTCCACGCTGCTACATTCCTCGAGCACGCAGTCGGGGGAACGCTTTCCTGCCGCCGGCGCGGTCCCATCCCTAGCGATCGAGCGCGAGCCGGAGCGCGGCATCGAGATCGAGCGCCGCGCCCTCGTCCCGGGCTTTCTGCCACGCCTGTTCGCTAAGGGCTGCGCGGGGGTGGTCGAGGTGAGGACTGAACGGGATCTTGACGGCCGGGTCGATCCGGCGGACCCACCGAACACGAGCGCGGCCCCCGCAAGGCGCGCCGCGCGGTCGGCGTCCCCGCCTGCGGCTGCGACTTGGGCGAAACCCCAGATTGCTTCGGCGCCGAGCCACCGCGCCCCGAGCCTCCGTGCGATCGCCGCCGCCTCCTCGAAGCACGAGAACGCGTGATCGAATCGCCTTCGAGTAGTTCGGCCCACCCGAAGGTGTCCAGCGCTTGGCCGATTCCGCGGGTGTCGTCGATCAGCCGGCGGCTTGAGCGACTCGTCCAGCCTGCGGCGAGCCTCGGCGGTGTTCCCGCCCTCCAGGGCGTGCCCCGCAAGGTTTGAGAGCCACAGCGCGGTGAGCGAGACGTCGCCAACCCCGCGGCATAGGCGATATGCCTCATCCGTAGTTCAATTGCTTTCTCGATCTCGCCGAACCGGGCCATCAGCACCCCGTGGTTTCCCGTCACTAGTCCGAGAAGCCAGCGATCCCCAGAGGTGCGGGCGAGGGCGATCGCCTCCTCGCCTAGGCGGATCTGTTCGTCCCAGCCGAACGCTTCGTAGCTCGAGAGCAGGCTGAGCGCGGTCACCTCGATGCGAGCCGAGCCGGGCGCGCGCGTCGGCGAGACCATCCTCCTGCAGCCTTCTCGACTCCCCATAATCATTCTGCGCAGCGGCGAGCAGCCCCGCTCCGACGAGAGCCGACGCCCGGGCCTCCGTCGGTTCCGGGGGAGCCGCTCGAGCGCCGCGGCCAGCAGTTCGCGGCCCTCACGGAAGTGGCCGCTCATGAACCAGAAGGTCCAAAGCGCGGCGACGAGCCGAGGGGGCCGCCGACGGATCACGCTCGAGCAGCCACTCGAAGGCGACGCGGAGATCGTCACGCTCGGCCGCGAAGCGCCTTAGAGCCTCGGCCTGGCCGGGGCCGGGCAGTTCGCTGTCGGAAGACTCGGCGAGT
>CAWCVG010000007.1:0-186612 GCA_963798935.1 uncultured Actinomycetes bacterium | reverse complement strand
CGATGCCCGCCGTCTTCAGCTCGAAGTGAGGAGCCCCATGGGCCCACCGTAGCCGCGGTTTCCTGGGCTTTCAGCTGTGGAAGCCTGTGGATTCGCTCACAGAGGGTTGCATCGCCGAGAGCTTGTATCCGACGCCACGAATGGTGATCACACGCCGTGGGTCTCCCGGGGCCTCCTCGATCTTCTGACGGAGATTGGAGACGTGGATGTCGCACGCGCGCTGGTCGCCGACGTACGTCGAATCCCAGAGGTGCTGCATGATCTCTCGACGGCTGAACACTCGCTCGGGCTGCCCGGCGAGAAGGAGCAGCAATTTGAACTCGGATGGCGTCAGCCGCATCGGCCGGCCTCCGAGCGTGACCTCGTGGCGGACCGGATCGAGCTCGAGGTCGCCGACGTGAAGGATGCTCGCCGCGCCCGACCGGTCGAGCTCGCGACGCCGCAGGATGGCCCTGATCCGTCCGATCAGCTCCGCCATCGAGAACGGCTTCGTGACGTAGTCGTCGGCGCCGATCTCCAGGCCGAGCACCCGATCGAGCTCGGCTCCCTTCGCGGTCAGCATGATGATCGGGACCGCGCTCTCGCTCCGGAGGCGGCGGCAGACCTCCATGCCGGACATCCGCGGAAGCATGAGGTCGAGGACCACGACGTCGAACTCGTCCGCGAGCGCTGCGCGAAGGCCCGTCTCGCCGTCGTCGGTGCTCTGGACCTGGAACCCCTCGCTCCGAAGCGCGTACTCGACGGCGTCGCGGATCGCGGGCTCGTCGTCGACGACCAGGACGCGGCTCATTTCGACACCATCGCAGCAGCGTTGCGGAGACGGAGGCGGATCGTCGTGCCGCTTCCAACCTCCGACTCGAGCGTGAGCTCGCCGTCGAGCGCGTCGGCGACGGCACGCACGATCGCCAGACCGAGCCCGAAACCGGGCTTCGAGTCGGCGTCGCTCCGGTAGAAGCGGTCGAAGATCCGCGATCGCTCCGCAGCGGGAATGCCTGGCCCCGTGTCGGACACTGCGATCTCGACAGTCCTTCGCCCAGGTCCGCGCCGCTGAGCACGACCCGACCGCTCTCCGTCTGCTTGGCTGCGTTCTCGGCGAGGTTCACGACGGCCTGCTCCACGAGCTCGCGGTTCGTCACCACCGCAAGGTCGCCGGGACAGTCGATCACCAGCTCTACGCCCGACGGCACCCGCAACCCGGCACGGATCTCCTCGAGAAGCGGGCACAGGGCGACCAGCTCGTCTCGCGGCGCCTCCAAGCCGATCTGCGTGCGGGCGAGGACGAGCAGTGTGCGGACGAGTCGCGCCAGCCGGTCGGCCTCCCGTTCGATGTGACCCAGGAACACGTCGCGCTCGGGCCCGTCCTTCGCACCTGCTTGGAGGACCTCGATCGCGCTGACGATCGCCGCCAGCGGGCTCTGGAGCTCATGCGCAGCGTTGGTTACGAAGTCTCGCTCAGCGCGCTCGGCCCGCTCACGTACGGTCGCATCGCGTATCACGGCTACTGCCCCCGTCTGCTCACCGGATGGCGCGATGACCGGGGCCGTGCTGACCTCGAGGATCACCCTGCGGTCCCTGAGCACGACTTCGTAGCGCTCGCCGGTCACCACCTCGCCCCCCGAAAGCGTGCGCGAGATCGGCAACTCGTCGAGCTCGACGGGGGAGCCGTCGAGCCGGAAGACCTCGAGGTTCCGCCAGTCCGAGAAGTTCGGCGAGTCCAACGACTCGGCACCGAGGATCTGCATAGCCTCCGTATTTGCGGTGTGCGAGACGCCCTCCTGGTCCATCACCAGCAGCCCGGCAGGGATGTTCTCGACCACCGCCTGGAGCAACGCACGCTGCTCCTCGAGCGCGGCCGTTCGCTCCAGGACCCTCTCTTCGAGTTCGCTCATGTGACCCCAGCCACTCGCACAGATTGGCACGTGGAACCATAATTGCTTTGTGGAGGACATGGGGAAGCGGGTCGGCCAGAACGAGGTCATCTTTCGCGAGGTGAACGAGCGGCTCCGCGAGCTCGGAGAGAGCTTCAGCCTGGTCACCGAGGTCAGCGACTTCGTCTGCGAGTGCGCCGATGCCTCGTGCACGGACCGCATCGAACTCTCGCTCAGCGAGTACGAGGAGGTTCGCTCGGATCCCAAGTGGTTCGTGATCGTCCCCGGCCATGAGCTGCTCGAGTTCGAGCGCGTCATGGCCCAGCACGACGGCTACCTGATCGTGGAGAAGCTCCCGGGCGGCCCGGCCGGGATCGCGATCAGGGACGATCCGCGAGCTTCCTGACAGCCGACTCGTAGACCGGATCGCGGACGAAGACGTCGAGCTCGTCCGACAGGAGGTCACTCGGCGGCCTGTCGCCCCCGACCGGAAGCCTGTCCGCCCGCTCGAGCTCGACGTGGACGCCTGCGCGGTCCTCGAGCCAGCCGGCCACGAGCGCCGTCTCCGCCGGCGGGCCGGTAAGCCGGTCCGGGAGCTCGGGCCAGGCCTCGGCGAGCGCACGCCGCCACGGCACGTGCGCCGCCAGGCGATGTCCGAGACCGCGACGCGGTCGAACAGCTCCACGAGCTCCGAGTCGCAGAGGGGCGTCCGGCCACTCGGCGGAGTCCACGACGAGGCGGTCGACGATGTCCACGAGCTGCCCGAAAACCTGAGAACGGAAATCGGGCCGGCCGCGCCAGCGGAGGAAGACCGGCAGGTCGGGCAGGAGCAGCGGGGCTGCGATACTCGCCGGCGCCTCCGCTCTGCGCCGTGAAGCCGAAGCTCGACGACCTCGCTACAGAGGTGCCGCTCGATCCCCGCGAGCTCGTAACATTCGAGATGCACCCGCGCGGCGAGCGAGTCCTCCACATCGGCTTGCGGAAAGAGAAGGAGCGTCCGCGACGGGTGGCGCTCGCCGAGCCCCGCCAGCGTCTCGGCTGCAGCCTCCTGCCACTCGGGCGGCACCCAGGCGAGGTGGGTCAGAACACTCGTCCGGAGGTCCGGCTCCCCGCCGTGCGAATGCCGGTACCTGAGGTCGACGAGCGCAGCCTCGATCTCCGCGATCGTGGCGCACTCGTCGACCCACTCCTCGACGTGGGCTACCGGTGCCACTCCACGAGCTCCTGCGCGCTTGCGGGCCCCAGGTGCCCGCGGCATAGTTCGGGAACGCCGGTGTGTCCCGCCTCCAGGCCGCGACGATCGCGTCCACGAGCGCCCACTGCTCCTCGATCTCGTCGGCCCGGGTGAAGAGCGTCGCGTCCCCGAGCATCGCGTCGAGGATCAACCGCTCTACGCCTCGGGAAGCCCGGTGCGAAAAGCCCCGCCGTAGAGGAAGTCCATGTGGACGGTGCGGACCCGCATCCCCTCGCCGGGAACCTTCGCGCCATCGCGAGCGACACGCCCTCGTTGGGCTGGATGTGGATGATCAGGATGTTCGGCCGCAACTCGCTCGCGTCCTCGAAGAGCGGATGGGGAACGCGCTTGAACTGGATCGCGATCGTCGTCTCGCGGCGTGGGAGCCGCTTGCCGGCGCGGACGAAGAACGGCGTGTCCGCCCAGCGCCAGTTCTCGATCTCGAGCCTCGCTGCGACGAAGGTCTCGGTCTCCGACGCGGGGCTGACCCCAGGCTCCTCGCGGTAGCCCGGCACCGGCCGGCCCTCGATGAAGCCCTGGTCCGTACTGGCCACGCACGAACTCGTTCGGCGCCGGTGTCGCCAGCGCCTTCAGCACCTTCAGCTTCTCGTTGCGCACGGCTTCGGCGGTGAAGTCGATCGGCGGCTCCATGCCGGTGAGGGCCACGAGCTGGAGGAGGTGGTTCTGGAAGACGTCACGGATCGCGCCCGCCTGCTCGTAGAACGCCGCACGGCTCCCGATCCCGATCGACTCGCCGACCGTGATCTGGACGTGGTCGATGAACTGCCGGTTCCAGACGGGCTCGAAGATCCCGTTCGCGAAGCGCAGCGCGAGGAGGTTCTGGACGGTGTCCTTGCCGAGGTAGTGGTCGATCCGGAAGACCTCGTCCTCGGCGAAATCGCCAGCGAGGAGCTCGTTCAGCTTCTTGGCCGAGACGAGGTCGTGGCCGAACGGCTTCTCGACGATCAAGCGTTTCCAGCCGGCACGGGTGCGGCGCTTCCCGAGCGCCTCCACGAGCCTCGGCATCGCATCGGGCGGAACCGCGAAGTAGAAGACCCGGTTCCCGCGGCTGCCGACGTCCTCGTCGAGCTCGAGGAGCGTCCTGACAACCTGGTCCTGGCTCTCCTCGTCGGCGAAGTCGATCGAGACGTATCGCGTATTCGCCGCAAGCCGGTCCCACACGTCCTGTCGGAACTCGTCCCGCCGAACTCGCGCACCGCCTCCTCCATCGCCGCGACGAACTCCTCGTCGACCATTGCTCGTGCGCGCGACCCCGACGACGGCGAACTGCTCTGGAAGCAGATCCCTGAAGGCGAGCGCGTAGAGCGCCGGGAAGATCTTCCGTCGAGTTAGGTCGCCTGAGGCGCCGAAGATGGCGAGGACGCAGGGCTCCGGCCGCCGCCGCACCTCCAGCCCCTCGAGCAGCGGGTTCTCCTGGATCTCAGTCGCGCTTGACCGCGTGGCCACCGAACTGCTCCCTGAGTGCCGCGTTGACCTTGGCTGCGAAAGACTCGTCCTGGCGGGACGCGAAGCGCGCGTAGAGGGCCGCGGTGATCACGTGGAGCGGCACCGCCGTGTCGATCGCCTGCTCGACCGTCCACCTGCCCTCGCCCGAATCCTCGACGTAGCCGCGGATGCGCTCGAGGCCCGGGTTCTCCTCCAGCGCCTTGGCGAGGAGGTCGAGCAGCCAGCTGCGCACGACCGAGCCGTGCCGCCAGAGCTCGGCGACCGCCGCGAGGTCGAGGTCGAACTCCGACGCCTGCATCAGGTCGAACCCCTCCGCGTACGCCTGCATGAGCCCGTACTCGACCCCGTTGTGCACCATCTTCACGAAGTGCCCCGCGCCTGACGGCCCGACATGGCCGTACCCGCCTTCCGGCGCGAGCGCCTCGAAGATCTGCTCGAGGCGGCCGACGGGCTCGGCTTTCGCCGCCGACCATCAGCGCGAACCCTTCGCGGAGCCCCCAGATCCCGCCCGAGACGCCGGCGTCGACGAAGAAGAGCTCTCGCTCCTTCGCCTCGGCTCGCTCGGCGCTTCGAGTCGTGGAAGTTCGAGTTCCCTCCGTCGACGATCGCGTCGCCGGCCTCGAGGATCCCGAGCAGCTCCCGGAACGTGCTCTCGGTCATCTCGCCTGCGGGAACCATCATCCACACGTGGCGCGGTGGTTCGAGCTGCTTCGCCAGCTCGCCGAGCGAACCCGCAGTCGATTCGACTTTCGGGTCGAAGGTCTGCACCTCGTGGCCGGCCTGACGAAGCCGCTCGGTCATCCCCGAGCCCATCCGACCCAGACCGACCATCCCGAGCTTCACAGCTGGACCCTCACGACCCGTCGGCCGCGCTCCTCGAGCGCCTGGAGATCTCCGTCCGCCTGCGCCTGGATCAGGGCGCGAAAGCCGAACTTCTGGCCCGGGATCCGCAGCTCCTCGCCGAGGTCGTCCACGACCTGGACGAAGAGGCCGGTGTCCGGCCCGCCCTTGTGGAGCTGTCCCGTCGAGTGAAGGTAGCGCGGCCCGAGCCCGACCGAGACGGCGGCGCCGGTCTCGCGAGCCCGCCGGACGAGCGGCTCGAGCTCGCCCTCGCGCTCGGGGTCGATGAACGCCTGGATCGCGACGTAACGCCCCGGCCCTGCGTCAGCGAGCAGCTCCTCCAGTGTCCCCTCGGGACGTGGCTTGGTGCCTGGCACCGAGCCACGGCCCGAAAGGACAGCCTGGGTCTTGTCCTTCGCCGCCTGGACGTCCGGCTGGTCGAACGGGTTGATGCCGAGGATCGAGCCGGCGGCGGCCACGGCGAACTCCCAGCGGAAGAGCTCCTGGCCCAGGTCGTACGGGTCGGCG
The DNA here is from genome assembly GCA_963798935.1 of uncultured Actinomycetes bacterium. Classification (GTDB taxonomy): domain Bacteria; phylum Actinomycetota; class Thermoleophilia; order Gaiellales; family Gaiellaceae; genus JACDAN01. The sequence continues at coordinate 180,675 of CAWCVG010000007.1, read as the reverse complement.
AGCCGGATGTCCGGCTCGGCACCGCCCTCCCGCACCGGGACGATCCCCTTGCCCTCCTTGCCGGTCGACTCGGCCACGAGCTGCTCGACCCAGAGGCCGAAGTCTCCGTCCACCTGCAGGAACTGCTGCTCGGCGAGCCACAGGCCGAGCTCCAGACCGGGATTGCCCTCGGAGCGCCGGCAGGCCTCGCGCATCTCCTCGGCACGGTCGAGCAGGCGCCCGACGTCGATCCCCATCAAGGCCGCCGGCAGCAGCCCGAACACGGAGAGCGCCGAGTACCGCCCGCCGATCGTCGGCTCCCCGAAGAAGACGTCGTCCGCGAGCCCGGCGAGCGGCGAGCCCGGGTCCGTGACGACCGCAAACCGACCGCCTTGCTTGCGGAAGTAGGCGGCGTGCGACCGAGTCTCGAGCGTCGTCCCCGACTTGGAGGCGGCGACGAAGAGTGACCGGCCGGCGTCGATCCGCTCTCCCAGCCGCCGGATCGCCGTCGGGTGCGTCGTGTCGAGGACGTGGAAGCGCTCGGCGCCGAAAGACCGGCGCATCACCTCGGGCGCGAGACTCGAGCCGCCCATCCCCATCAGGACGACGTCGTCGACGTCCGGCTCGATACGCGCCGCGAAGCCCACGAGCTCGTGTGCCCGCTCGCGCATCCGCGCCGGCTCGTCGAGCCAACCGAGCCAGTGGGCCTCGTCGCTGCCCGTCCAGACCGACGGATCCCGCTCCCAGATCCGCTCGACGAGCTCGGCGGGAGCGAGCGTGCTCAAGCGGCTACGAGCTGCGCTCGCTTGGCGGCAACGCCTTCGAGGAGCTCGTCGAAAGAGTCGGCGAACTTCTGGACGCCCTCCTCCTCGAGCACCCTGGTCACGTCGTCGTAGTCCACGCCGGCCGCCGCCAGGTCGTCGAAGAGCTTGCGCGCCTCGTCGAGGCCTTCCTCGAGTGTCGGCCGCACCTCGCCGTGATCCTGGAACGCCTCGATCGTCTCCTTCGGCATCGTGTTCACCGTCTCGGGCCCGATCAGCTCCTCGACGTACATCACGTCGCGGTACTCGGGATTCTTGGTGGACGTCGACGCCCACAGGCAGCGCTGCGTCGAGGCGCCCTTCGCCGCCAGCCCGTCCCACCGCGGGCCGGAGAAGATCTCCTGGTAGCGCTGATAGGCGAGCTTCGCGTTTGCGACCGCGAGCCTGCCCTTCAGGTCGTCATGGCCTTCGAGCCGCTTGTCCGCCTCGGTGTCCACACGCGAGACGAAGAAGCTCGCGACCGACGTGACCTGCTTGGGGTCGCCGCCGGCCTCGACCAGCCGCTCGAGCCCCCGGATGTAGGCCTCCGCGACCTCGGCGTAGCGGTCGAGCCCGAAGATCAGCGTCACGTTGATCCGCTTACCGCGGGCGATCATCTCCTCGATCGCGGGAACACCTGCGGCGGTCGCCGGGATCTTGACGTAGAGGTTGGGCCTGTCGATCTCGTCGTGGAAGCGCTGGGCCTGCTCGACCGTCGCTTCGGTGTCGTGGGCGATGCCCGGCTCGACCTCGAGCGAGACGTAGCCGTCCTGCCCCTCCGTTCGGTCCCAGGCCTGCCGCATCAGGTCGCACGCCTCCCGGATGTCGTCGAAGGCGAGCCGCAGGAAGATCTCCTTCGGGTCGTCGACCTCGGACATCACTTCGCGGAGCTGCTCGTCGTACCAGTCCCCCTCGGACATGGCCTTCTGGAAGATGGTCGGGTTGGACGTGACGCCGACGACGGCGTCCTCGTCCATCATTCGGCGCAGCTCGCCCGTCCGGAGCCATTCGCGGGACAGCGAGTCGATCCAGACGCTCTGGCCGAGCGCGCTCAGTTGGTGAAGTCGTGACTCAGGCATTCGCAGCCTCTCTTTCCATCGCTTCGATCTTCTCAAGCCTCCTGCGGTACCGCTCACCGCCGTCGAACTCCGCGGCCAGGAAGGCGCGGACGAGCTCGGCGGCCAGGTCGGCGCCGACGACCCCGGAGCCGATGCAGAGGACGTTCATGTCGTCGTGCTCGACGCCCTGGTGTGCCGAGTACGTGTCATGGCAGATGGCCGCTCTTACGCCCGGCAGCTTGGAAGCCGCGATCGAGGCGCCCACGCCCGAGCCGCAGACGAGCACGCCGCGCTCAGCGTCGCCGGAGCGAATCGCCTCGCCCACTTCGCGAGCCTTGTCCGGGTAGTCGACGGCCGGTTCGGGCGCGTCCGTCCCGAGGTCGAGCGCCTCGTGGCCGAGCGCCGTCAGCTCCTCGAGGACGCGCTCGCGCAGCTTGACGCCCCTGTGGTCGAAGGCAACCGCAACACGCATCGCTCGATTACGTTACCCCTACATGCAGGGCCCAGACCTCTGGCGGGAGCTTGGACAGCAATTGCGCGTCGATGCGGTGCGCGCCAGCGCCGAGGCGGGCTCAGGGCATCCGACGTCGTCGATGTCTGCCGCGGACCTGGCCGCCGTGCTCCTGGCGAACCACTTGAGCTACGACTTCGACGAGCCGAAGAGCCCCGCGAACGACCGGCTGATCTTCTCCAAGGGGCACGCGTCGCCGCTCGTCTACGGGCTGTTCCGCGCCGCCGGCGTCCTTTCGGAGGAGGAATTCGGCACCTACCGCCAGCTCGGCAGCCGGCTCGAGGGACACCCGACGCCGTCGCTTCCGTGGGTCGACGTCGCGACCGGCTCCCTCGGCCAGGGGCTGCCGATCGGCGTCGGAATGGCGCTCGCCGGGAAGCGCCTCGATCGCCTTCCCTTCCGGGTCTGGGTGATCTGCGGCGACAGCGAGATGGCCGAGGGGTCGATGTGGGAGGCGGCCGAGCACGCCGCCTTCTACGAGCTCGACAACCTGACGGCGATCGTCGACGTGAACCGCCTCGGCCAGCGCGGCGAGACCATGCACGGCTGGGATCTCTCCTCGTACTCGAACCGCCTGCGCGCCTTCGGCTGGCATGCGATCGAGATCGACGGCCACGACGTCGAGCAGATCGACGCCGCCTACCGCGAGGCCGAGTCGACGAGCGGGAAGCCGACCGCGATCGTGGCCAAGACGCTGAAGGGCAAGGGGTACTCGAAGGTCGAGGACCAGGGCGGCTGGCACGGGAAGGCGGTCGCGGAGGAGGCCGTCGAGGAGCTCGGCGGCGTCCGAAACATCACCGTGGACGTCCCCAAGCCGGAGCCCGCGGAACGACACCGGTTCGATGCGCCGGGCACTCCGGAGTGGCCAAGCTACGAGGTCGGCTCCAAGGTCGCGACGCGCAAGGCGTACGGCGAGGCGCTCGCAGCGCTCGGAGGCTCGGACCCGATGGTGGTCGCGCTCGACGGCGAGGTGTCGAACTCGACCTACGCCGAGATCTTCCGCGACGCGCACCCCGAGCGCTTCTTCGAGATGTACATCGCCGAGCAGCAGATGGCCGCCGCGGCCGTGGGGATCCAGGTGCTCGGGTGGAAGCCGTTCGCCTCGACGTTCGCCGCGTTCTGGAGCCGCGCCTACGACTTCGTCCGCATGTCGGCGATCAGCCGCGCGAACCTGAAGCTCTGCGGCTCGCACGCGGGAGTGTCGATCGGCGAGGACGGCCCTTCCCAGATGGCGCTCGAGGACCTCGCCGAGTTCCGCGCCGTCAACGGCTCGACCGTCCTCTACCCGTCCGACGGGAATCAGACGACGAAGCTCGTCCAGGCCATGGCCGACCTCGACGGGATCTCGTTTCTCCGGACGACGCGCGCCGACACGCCGGTGATCTACGACGCCGGCGAGGACTTCCCGGTCGGCGGCTCCAAGACCGTCCGCTCGACGGACGACGACGACGTCACGATCGTCGCCGCCGGGATCACGCTGCACGAGGCTCTGGCCGCGGCGGACCGCCTGGCCGACGAGGACATCGCCGCGCGGGTCATCGACCTCTACTCCGTCAAGCCGATCGACTCGGAGACGATCCGCGGGATCCGGACGCCGATCGTTACAGCCGAAGATCACTGGGCGGAGGGCGGCCTGGGCGAGGCCGTGCTCGCGGCGCTCGCCGACGTCGAGGACCGGCCGCTGGTGCAGATCCTCGCGGTTCGCGAGCTCCCGCACTCCGGCAAGCCGGCGGAGCTCCTCGCCGCAGCCGGGATCGACGCCGAGGCGATCGCCAGCGCCGCCCGCGCACTCGTCCGGGCCCGCGTCTCCGCCTGACTTTCACTCGGGGTCGAGGTCGACCCGTACCGTGAGCAGCTCGGTGCCGATTACCCGGACTCCCCAGGCATTCAGCGACGGGAGGCTCCGCTGCCGCTCGATCGGATCGTCCTCGGGTAGCGGCGTGGCGGTTCCGGTGCGCCAGCGCCCACCGACGAAGACCCGGACGCGTGGGTCAGCACGCACGTTCCGCACCCAGCCGGCCTTCGAACCGTGCTCGGCGACGATCCAGAACGTGTCGCCGTCGAGGCCGTTTCCGACCGGTGTCTGGCGCCGCCTGCCGGTCTTGCGCCCACGGGTTTCGAGGACGGCCCACCCAGGCAGGAGCCGCAACTTGACCGCCGGCCGAACGAGCGGGTTCACGAGGTAGCGCGTGAGCGCCGTGGTCAGGCGGCGCTTCACAGCACGTCGTCGAGGTTCTCGAGGGCACGCCGGAAGAGCCCGCGGAACCAGGCCCGGCCGCCCAGCGCGAGGAAGACCCGGTCGAACGCCGATGCCTGCGGAACCTCGGCGGAGAGGCGCACGGTCGAGCCGGGGCCGGACGGCCGGATGTCCCAGGCGACGAGCCCGACCGTGCCGCCGCTAAGGTCGGCTCGTCCGGCGACGCGCGTCGGCCGCTCTGCCTCGAGCACCTGAGTCCAGACGGTGCGCGAGAGCCCGAGCGGCCCCTTCAGCCGGATCTTCCCGCCGTCCTCGCCCAGCTCGTCCAGCTCCAGGAACCGCTGCTCCAGCCGCCAGTGGTTCCGCAGATCGGCCAGAAACTCGAACACGCGCTCCGGCGGCGCGGCAACCGCCCGTTCGGCGGCGATCAAGCCACGACGCGGCGGATCTGCTCGTTCAGCGGGACGAGCGGGATGCCGAAGGTGCGGACCGCGAGATCGTTGGAGACGACGTTGTCGCCCGCCTCGAGCATCGTGAGCAGGTCGCGGGTGAGCGGGATGTTGCCCGGCAGGCGCTCGGTCACCGCGGCCGGGATCTTCATCAGCCCGGTCGGCAGGTGCATCGTCGGGCGCCGACGGATCCCGAGCGCGCCGCGGATCTGCTGCCAGAGCTCGTCCCAGTCGACGGTGTCGGGGCCGCCCAGCTCGAACGTCTGTCCTGCGGCCTCGGGCTTGTCGACGGCGGCCGCGAAGGAGGCGCCGACGTCGTCGACCCAGATCGGCTGGATGCGCTGCTTGCCGCTCCCGACGATCCCCGTGACCGGCGCGAGCTTCGCCAGCTTGACGAATGTCGGGAGGATGCCCCCATCGCGCCCGAAGATGAAGCTCGGCCGGAAGATCACGTGGTCGAGGCCGGAGCCCTTCACGTCCAGCTCCTGCTGCCACTTCGCGCCGTAGTAAGGGACGAGATCCTTGGTCTCCTCGCTCGTCCCGAGCGCGCTCATGAGGACGAAGCGCTTCACACCGGCGTCCTCGGCCGCTTGGAGGAGGCTCCGCGTGCCGTCGACCATGATCCGTTGGAACTGCTCCCGACTTCCCTGGCGGATCGCGACGAGGTGGACGACGACCTCCTGGTCCGCGGCGGCGCGGCGCAGGCTGTCCGAATCGGTCATGTCCCCCTGAACCGCCTGCTGGCAGCGGATCCCCGCTTTCCGCCAGGAGCCGCTCTTGCGCTCCAGCACGCGCACCTCGTGGCCCGCGTCGACGATCGCGTTTGCCACCGCCGGGCCGACGAACCCCGTCGCGCCTGTGACGAGCACCTTCACTGGACGCGCTCGCGGAAGTTCTCGTAGTAGCGGCTCGGTGTCGGGCCCTGCTGGCCCTGGTACTTGGAGCCGAGCTTGTCTGCGCCGTAGGGGGTCTCGGCCGGCTCCGTCAATTGGACGAACGAGAGCTGACCGATCTTCATCGCGTGGTAGATCGTGATCGGGAGGTTCGCGACGTTCGAGAGCTCCAGCGTGACGTGGCCGTCCCAGCCGGGGTCGATGAAGCCGGCGGTCGAGTGGATCAGCAGGCCGAGCCGGCCCAGACTCGACTTCCCTTCCAATCTCGCGACGAGGTCGTCGGGGAGCCGGATCCGCTCCAGCGTCGAGGCGAGCACGAACTCGCCTGGGTGGAGGATGAAGGGCCGCTCCTCGTCGATCTCGACGAGCTCGGTCAGCTCCTCCTGCGGCTCCTTGACGTCGATATAGGGATAGCGGGCGTTGTGAAAGACGCGGAAGAAGCGGTCGACGCGCACGTCCACGCTGGACGGCTGGAGCAGCGAGGGGTCGTAGGGGTCGATCTCGATGCGGCCCTCGTCGAGCAGGCGGCGGATCGTGCGGTCCGAGAGGACCATCAGAGGCTGGACTCGGCGGCCCCGCTCAGGCCGGCGAACTCGGCTTCGGTGAGCTCGAGCTCGGCCGCCGCCATGTCCTCCTCGAGATGCTCCACCGACGAGGTTCCCGGGATGGGCGCCATCACCGGCGAGCGCCGAAGCAGCCAGGCGAGCGCGACCTGAGCCGGCGTCCCGCCGTGGCTCCGCGCGATCTCCGCCAGCCGGCCCGTCGCCGAGGCGAGTGCCCCCAACGCGAGCGGGAACCAGGGCAGGAACGCGATCCCAGCCCGCTCGCATGCATCGAGCACGCGGTCCGAGTAGCGGTCGCCGACGTTGTAGCGGTTCTGGACCGAGACGACTCGGACGAGCTCCTGCGCCGTCCCCAGCTGCCGGGCATCGACGTTCGAGAGCCCGACGTGCCGGATCTTCCCCTGCCGCTGGAGCTCGGCCAGGGCGCCGACCGACTCCTCGAGCGGCACCTGGGGGTCGACCGAGTGCAGCTGGTAGAGATCGATCCGCTCGAGCCGGAGCCGGCGGAGGCTGCCGTCGAGCGACTCGCGGAGTGTCTCCGGCCGGCCGTCCGGCTGCCAGCGGCCCGGTCCGGGCCGCGTCAAGCCGCCCTTGGTCGCGACCACGAGGCCCTCGGGATACGGGTGAAGCGTCTCGGCGATCAGCTCCTCGTTCACCTTGGGCCCGTACGACGCCGCGGTGTCGATCAGCGTCACACCGAGCTCGACGGCGCGCCGTAGCACGGCCTTCGCGCCCTCGCGGTCGGGCGGATCGCCCCACACGCCGCTGCCGGTCAGACGCATCGCACCGAAGCCCATGCGGTTCACGGTCAGGTCGCCGAGGGTGACGGTGCCCGCGGCTGCTGCCGGCTTCGTCGTCGGCTCGGCTGCCATCGGCCGGAAGCTACTAGATGGGTGATGCCACGAGATCGTTGGTTCGAGGCGTGCGCTGGCCGCTCTGGGGCGCGGCGGCAAGGCGTCGCCGATGCTTGCCAGCATCGGTGACGACTTGGCGACGTGAAGCGGACGCGCCGGGCTTCGGCCCGCCTGCGGGCCGATGGACGGCGCGGTAGCGGCCCAGACGCGTCAGCGCGCGCATCGGACCCGCGAGGTCGGGGCGTCACCCATCTCTAAACGAGGGTGAGCTGGCGGTGTGCCTCGAGACCTGAGAGGCCGACACCCACCAGCCGCAGCGCTCCGGGCCGGTCGGCGAGTGCGCGGTCGAGCAGTGCGCAGGCGAGCTCGGCGATTCGGTCCGCGTCGTCGGTGCCGATCGCGAGGCTGGTCGAGCGGCTCCGGATCGCGAAGTCCGGGTAGCGCACCTTCGTCGTCACGGTGCGCGCCGTCTCGCCCTTGCGATGCAGGTACTCGGCCAGCGACGCGGACATCCGGCGGAGCTCGGCCCGCAGCTGCTCGACGTCGGCGATATCCCGCTCGAAGGTCTCCTCGTGGCTGATCGAGACCCGCTGCGTCTGCAGCTCGAGGCCACGTGGGTCGATTCCGCGTGCCCGGTCACGGAGGAACGTCCCGACCTTGCCGGGCAGGAGCTGCTTCAGCCGCTCGTCGGAGAGGCCGGCGAGCGCGCCGATCGTCTCGACGCCGACGGCGCGCAGGCGGGCCTCCGACCGCGGCCCCACGCCCGGCAGCAGGCGGATCTCGAACGGCGCGAGGAACTCCGCCTCGCGACCGGGGAGGACGACCACGAGGCCGCCCGGCTTCCGCCGGTCGCTCGCGACCTTGGCGACCACCTTCGTCGTCGCAACGCCGAGCGAGCAGGTCAGGCTGGTCGCGCCGCGCACCGCCGTCTGAACCGCCTCGGCGACGGCGCGCGCCTCGCGGAAGTCGCGGGCCACCTCGCCGACGTCCAGGTAGCCCTCGTCGAGACCTGTGCGCTCCACGGTCGGAACCACCTGGCGGACGGTGTCCCAGACCTCCTTCGAGTAGTCCGAGTAGGTCCGGTGGCGAGGCCGGACGAAGACGGCGTGCGGGCAGCGGCGAAGCGCCTCCGCGCAGCTCATCGCCGAGTGGATGCCGAACTGCCGCGCGACGTAGTTCGCGGTCGCCACGACCCCGCGGCCGCGCGGGTCGCCGCCGACGACGAGCGGATTCCGGCGCAGCTCGGGGTTCTCGAGCTCTTCCACGGCAGCGAAGAACGCGTCGAGGTCGAGGTGGGCGAGGATCACCCTTCGATCGTACGGCGCAGGCCGAACGGCGCCCGCCTGGGGTCAGACCCCGGCGCGAGTGAGGAACTTTTCACGCACGAGAGTGGAAGGGCTCATCCACAGAACCGCGCAGCCATGCGAGTGGCCACGTCCCTTCTGTGGACGGACTCGCCACACATTCGTGACGGGGTCTGACCCCAGGCTCTGTTCTGGTGCTACGGCGCGAGGCGCTCGATCGTCCATCCCCCACCATCTTGGCGGGAGTAGCGGAAGCGATCGTGGAGGCGGCTGTCGCGGTGCTGCCAGAACTCCCAGGTTTCCGGCTGGAGGCGGTAGCCACCCCAGTGCGGCGGGAGCGGAACCTCCTGGCCCTCGAACTCGCGCTCGTACTGCCGCACCCGGGCGTCGAGCTCGTCGCGCGAGCCGATCACCTCGCTCTGGCTGGACGCCCACGCCGCGATCTGGCCCCCGCGGGGCCGGGTGCGGAAGTACTGCTCGGACTCGTCGTCCGGCACCCGCTCGACCGGGCCCTCGACCCGCACCTGGCGGCCGAGCGGCGCCCAGTAGAAGAGGAGCGCACCGCGGCCGTTCGCAGCCAGCTCGCGCGCCTTGCGGCTGCCGTGGCCCGTGTGGAACTTGAAGCCGCGGTCGTCGAGGCCCTTCGCGAGCACCATGCGAACGGACGGCAGCCCCTCGGCATCGGCGGTGGCGAGCGCGACCGCCTCGGGCATCTCGACGGCGGCCCCCGCCTCGGCGTACCAGCGCCGGAACTGAGCGGCCGGGTCGGGGTCGAGATCGTCCCGCCGAAGCGTCCCGTCCGGCCCGCTCATGAATACGGATTATTCACTATTCACAGCGGCCGACTACTCCGCTATCGTCGAGCGTATGGCGACGACGAAGACGATCGAGCTGCGCACGGACATCCCCGGCCCCCGCTCCCGCGAGATCCTCGACCGCAAGGAGCGCGTGATCGCCGACCCGCTCTCCATCTACATCCCCGTCGTGATCGAGCGCGGGCAGGGCGCAACCCTGACCGACGTGGACGGGAACACCTTCATCGACTTCACCGGAGGTGTCGGCTGCCTGAACGTCGGACACTCGCACCCGAGGGTCGTCGAGGCCGCCCAGGAGCAGCTCGAGCGGTTCAGCCACACCGATTTCACGATCGTCCCGTACGAGGTCTACGTCCGGCTCGCGGAGCGCCTCTGCGAGCTTGCGCCGATCGCGAAACGCGAAGGCGGCGTTCTTCAACGCGGGCACCGAGGCGGTCGAGAACGCGATCAAGTTCGCCCGCGTGCACACCGGCCGGCCGGCGGTGATCGGGTTCGAGGGCGGCTTCCACGGCCGGACGCTGCTCAGCCTCTCGCTGACCTCGAAGACGCACCCCTACAAGGCCGGGCTCGGGCCGTTCGCGCCCGAGGTCTACCGCGTGCCGTTCCCGAACGACTACCGCGAGCCCGACTGGCAGACGGCGCTTGCCGCGCTCGAGCGCGCGCTGGTGACGCAGGTCGCAGCCGAATCGGTCGCCGCGATCGTGATCGAGCCCGTGCAGGGCGAGGGCGGATTCGTCGTCGCGCCGCTCGAGTTCATGCAGGGCGTCCGCCGGATCTGCGACGAGCACGGGATCGTCATGGTCGTGGACGAGGTGCAGACCGGCTTCGGCCGCACCGGGAAGCTCTTCGCGATCGAGCACTACGGGTTGGAGCCCGACCTGATCACCGTCGCCAAGTCGATAGCGATGGGCCTGCCGCTCTCCGGCGTCATCGGCAAGGCGCAGATCATGGACGCCCCCAGCGACTCGGCGATCGGCGGGACCTACGTCGGCAACCCGGTCGCGCAGGCCGCCGCCCATGCCGTGCTCGACGTCATCGAGGAGGAGAACCTCTGCGCCCGCGCGACGGTTCTCGGCGACACGATGCGCGCGCGGATGGAGAGCTGGCGGGAGCGGTTCCCGCAGATCGGCGACGTGCGAGGCCTCGGCATGATGCTCGCCGTGGAGCTCGTGCGCGACCCGGCGACGAAGGAGCCGGACGCCGACGCGGCCACTGCGATCGTGGAGGAAGCGGCCCGCAACGGCCTCCTGCTGCTGAAGTCCGGGATCTACTCGAACTGCATCCGCGTGCTCGCCCCGCTGACGCTCTCGGACGCCGAGCTCGACGAGGCGCTCGGCGTGTGGGAGCAGGCACTCGAGTCCACGCTGTCTGCCGACTGAGTTAAGGTCAGCCCGCATGAGGAACCGTGCGGCCACGTGGGTCAACCTCGTCTTCGCGTCGATCATCGTGGTCGGCGTCTTCGTGCAGGCGTACCTGATCGCGTCCTATGCGATGGGCGCCGGCGAGGACGCGCTCGACATGCACGGCGTCGTCGGCGGGCTCATCATCCACGGGGCCGAGTTGCTCGTGTTCCTCAGCGCGCTGGTCGCGTTCTGGGGCCTATGGAAGTGGATCCTGATCAACCTCGGGCTCTTCGTGCTCGGGACGGTTCAGATCTTCCTCCTGCCGCCCGACGAGGATCCGGCGAGCGGCTACGTGCACGGCCTCCACGGCCTGTTCGCACTGTTCGTCCTCGTCTACGCGGCCTACATCGCGAACCGCGACATGCAATGGCTGGGGCTTCGCGGCACACCTCCCGGGGAGCCCTCAGTGGCGACCCGAACGGCAGACCCCGTCTAACCCACGAGTACCCTTCGTCCCGTGCAAGGCGAGGTCATCGCCGGTCGCTACGAGCTGCTCGAGCTGATCGGGAAAGGGGGCATGTCGAGCGTCTACAAGGCGCACGACCGGCTCCTCGACCGCCAGATCGCCGTCAAGATCCTCCACCCGCACTTCACCGAGGACGAGGAGTACGTCGAGCGGTTCCGGCGGGAGGCGCGTGCCGTTGCGCAGCTCAGCCACCCGAGCATCGTCACGGTCATCGATCGTGGCGAGGACGAGGGACGGCAGTACATCGTCTTCGAGTACGTCGAGGGCGAGAACCTCAAGCAACTGCTCGAGCGGACCGGGCCGATGCCTGTCGGCGAAGCGCTCGAGCTCGCCCTGCAGATGGGCCGTGCGCTCGCATTTGCGCACAGCCGCGGACTGGTCCACCGGGATGTGAAGCCGCAGAACGTCCTGCTCAACGCGGACGGGCAGGCGAAGATGACCGACTTCGGAATCGCCCGATCGGTCGACGTCCAGGGCATGACGATCACCGGCACCGTGCTGGGAACGAGCGAGTACATCGCCCCGGAGCAGGCGCGCGGACAGCAGGTCGACGCGCTGACGGACGTCTACTCGCTCGGAGTCGTCCTCTACGAGCTGCTGGCCGGCGGCGTGCCGTACGAGGGCGAGACGTTCGTGACGGTCGCGCTGAAGCACGTGAACGAGCCGCTTCCTTCCGTGCTCGACCGCCGGCCCGACGTGCCTCCCAGAGTGGCACTGGCGGTGGAGCGGGCGATGGCGAAGTCGCCCGGCGATCGCTTCGCGTCCATGAACGAGTTCGTGGACGAGCTGCAGGCCTGTCTCGCCGACGTCGATCCGGGCGGCGAGCAGGCGACGATGATCCAGCGGCGGCCGGTGGCTCAACAGCGAGCCCCGCGAGCTGCGGCGGAAAAAGCGGCGGCTGAGCGGCGTCCTCTGGTCGATCGCCGCGGTGCTGGCCGTGCTCGCCGTCGCCGCGGCGGCGGCGTACGCCACGATGGCGCTTCGGGACGACTCGGACGATCCGCAGGCGGCGCCCACACGCCCGATCCCCCTGACGGGCATTGGCGCCTACGACCCACCACCGGGCGACAACTCCGAGCATGACGACGAGGTGGGCCTCGCAACCGACGGCGACCTGTCGACCTACTGGAGCACGGAGAGCTACCGCTCGGGCCTGAACAAGCCGGGCGTCGGCCTCGTCCTGGACGCCCGCGAAACCGTGGAACCGAAGACGATGACGGTGACGACCGACACGCCGGGATTCACCGCCGAGATCCACGCGGGCGACAGCCCGCAGGGCCCGTGGGAGACGGTCTCGCAGTCACGGACGATCCAGAGCCGCCACCGCTACACCCTCGAGAATGCCGAGGCGCGCTACTTCCTCGTCTGGATCACCGAGCTCGACTCGGGCTCGAAGCACGTGAACGAAGTCACGGCGCGCTAGCGTCGTCGAAGTGCGACCCTCACGTCGCCGCTCGACACGGACGCGAACGTCTCGTTGAGACACCCCGCCGGAGCGACGGACCTTCCCTCACACTCGGCAATCGCGCTCGTCACCGCCGCAAACGTCGTCCTGGCTCGAATCTTTCGCCTGAAGGCGTAGCGGCCATCGGCATCTGTCGTGGTCCAGGTGACGGGGTCGTAGTAGCGGCCGTGCTTGACGTAGAGCTCGACCGGCATGCCCGAGACGTCGAAGCCCGGCGAGACGAAGCGGCCGCTCAGGACTGCACGCCTGCCTGCCCTGTCGTAGCGCCCACGGAGCGTCAGCGTCATGGGCAGCGGCACGGTCGATCTGAGCTCGAACGTCCGGCTCTCGTCCGGGACGCCCTCCCCGTACGGCGTGACGAATGCGCGCCACGTATAGCCCCGGGCGACCGAGGGATTCGTCAGCCTGTCGAGATCGAGCTCGAGCATCGAGATTCGCATGCCGAGCTCGAGCGACGGAGGAAGGCAGGCCTGAAGCTTGTAGCCGCCGAGCTGGACGTCGGCACCCGTGGTTCTGTCCACGACCATCGGAACCACGCGCCTCCCGGATTCCATGTTGAGCTCCAGCAGCCAGACCGCCTCGTGCAGGCCGGGCGCACACGAGTTCGCAACGTGCGCCGCGGGGACGTCCGCAGTGACCCGGCCGATGCGGCCGCCGGTCTCGCTCCAGGCGACGAGCAGGCCGACCTCGGTCCCCGGTGGGCTGGTCAGGTCGGCGCGATAGCCCGACGGTATGAAGAAAACGACCCGTGCCATCTCGCCCGACCCCCACGGGACGTAGAGCTCGACCTGCGACGGCGCCGAGCGACCGAGCCGCGTGCTGAACGGGACGGCGTGCAGGGTCGGCCGGTGACTCGCGAGGCGGTGGCTGTCCCCCGCGCGCGTGGAGGCAGACGCACCGAACGGCAGGATGATTGCCGAGACGGCGAGCGCGACGAAGGGGCCGAAGCGGGTCACGGCCTCGACTGTGGAGCGCCGTTCTCACGCGCCGCTCATGGGGCGCTCACGCGCGCGGCTCTAGAACTCGAGCTTGCCGCGGCGCTCGTGGCGCTCGAGCGCGAGCTCGACGAGCCGATCGAGAAGTTGCGAGTACGGGATGCCGGACTCCTCGAACAGCTTCGCGTAGACGCTCGTTGCCGTGAAGCCGGGGATCGTGTTCAGCTCGTTGACGAGCACCTCGCCGTCGTCACGCACGAAGCAGTCCGCGCGCGCCATGCCCTCGCAGTCGGTGGCGACAAACGCCTCGACGGCGAGCCGCTGCACGCGCTCGGCCTTGTCCTCCGGAATCCGCGGCGGGATCACCAGGTCCATCCCGCCCGCGTCGTACTTCGCGGAGTAGTCGTACCAGTCCACCCCGGAAAAACCGTGCGCGACGATCTCGCCCGGCACGGACGCGATCGGCTCCTTGTTGCCCAGGACACCCACCTCGACCTCGACGCCGGACACGAACTCCTCGATCAGCACCTTCTCGTCGTGGCGCCGCGCGAGATCCAAGGCCGACTGGAGCTCGCTCTCATCGCCGACCTTGCTGATCCCGACGGACGAGCCCAGACGCGCCGGCTTGACGAACACGGGGTAGCCGAAAGGATTCTCCGGACGGTCGCCGTTCCGGACAGTCACCGAGCGGGTGACCGGGATCCCCTTGTCGCGGCAGACGGCCTTGAAGAGGTCCTTGTCCATGCAGAGCGCGGACGCGGTCACCCCGGCTCCGACGTACGGCACGCCCGCCAGCTCGAGGAGCCCCTGGACGGTTCCGTCCTCGCCGAACGGCCCGTGCAGGATCGGCAGGACGACCTCGACCTGTCCGAGCAGCTCGGGCGGCGAGCCCGTCGGAACGGGCAGCGTCTCCGCGACAGGACGCTCGAGCTCTCGCGCGTCTCCTTGCCCGAGCTCCCAGCGCCCGTCGTGGTGGATCTGGATCGTCTGGACGTCGTACCGGTCCGGGTCCAGCCCGTCGATCACCGAGCGCGCAGACGCGAGGGAGATCTCGTGCTCGCTCGAGCGTCCGCCGGCAATGACGGCGACGCGAATCCGCTTGCTCACGGAATGATCTCGGGGGGCGGAGGCGGCTCCGGGATCTCCTGGTAGCGCCCCACATAGATGATCACCTGCGCGCCGGGCTCGGCCTGCTCGCCCGGAGCGGGCGTCTGCGTGATGACCAGGCCGTCCTCGTCGGGGTTGGTCGTCGGCGTGTCACGAATCAGGACCCGCCAGCCCTCGTTCTGCAGCGTCGCCCGCGCGCTCGCCTCCTCCTCGCCGACGACGTCCGGAACCGCGGTCGTCGACGTCCCCGAGGACACGCTCAGCGTCACGCGGGTTCCGGGCGGGGCGAGCGTGCCTGCGGTGGGGCTCATCCCGATGACGGTCCCTTCCGGCTCCTGCGCCTCGACGTCGCGCCGAACCGGTGTGAAGCCCGCTTCGCGCAGCGCCGCAGCCGCGTCGTCGAACGAGCGCCCGATCACGTTCGGGAGCCCTGTCTGCTGCGGGCCCTTCGACACGTTGAGCCGCACGTCGCTCCCCTCCACGATGCTCGTCCCGCCCTTGGGGTCCTGGGCGATCACGGTCCCCTCGGGCTCGGTCGAGAAGATGTCGACCACTCGCGGCACGAGGCCGGCGGCGCGTAAGGTCGCGACGGCGTCCGACTCGCGGGCCCCCACCACCTCCGGCACCTGCACCCTCGGCCTGCCGGTCGAGACGAAGTACCGCACCGCGTTGCCGCGCTGGATCCGCTCGCCGGCATCGGGCTCCTGGCGGATCACGATCCCCTGGGGAACGCTGTCGCTGGACTCCTGTCGCGGAACGGGCCGCAGCCCGGCGTCCTGGATCCGCCGCCGCGCGACCGGCGCCCGAACGCCCTCCACGAACGGGACGGCGACCGGCTTCGACTCGTTGATCTCGTCCTGGATCTGCTGCCAGACGTAGAAGCCTGCGACGAGCGCGCCGACCAGCAGGAGCCCGGTGATTAGCCACGGCCAGAACTTCCGGCGCCGGCGCGGCGGCTCGTAGTCGTAGTACTCGTGCTCGCGGTAGCGCGGCGGCGGAGGGGTGACGACCGGGCGGCGGGAAACCATCGTCGGCGCCGACTCCACCAGCCCCGCACCGGCCAGAACGGCCGTAGCCGCATCGGCCGTCTCCGCGGTCACCGCCGATCCGGCCGCGACTCGCGCGAGCTCCCGGTCCATCTCCTCCGCGCTCTCGAACCGGTCTCCCGGATCCTTGGCGAGCGCGCGCAGGACGACCATGTCGAGGTCGGGCGAGACCTCCGGCCGGAGCGCCGAGGGCGGCTTCGGGATCTCCGAAAGATGCTTCATCGCGATCTCGAGCGACGTCTCGCCGGTGAACGGCAGTTTCCCGGTCAGCAGCTCGTAGAGCACGATCCCGACCGAGTAGATGTCCGAGCGCTGGTCGACGGCTGCGCCGCGCGCCTGCTCGGGCGAGAGGTACTGCGCGGTGCCGACGATCGAGCCCGCCTCGGTCATCTGGCTCGCCGAGGTGCGCGAGATCCCGAAGTCCGTCACCTTGTAGCGCCGCTCGGAGCCGTCCGGCGACAGCAGCACGTTGTGC
Source organism: uncultured Actinomycetes bacterium (assembly GCA_963798935.1). Taxonomy (GTDB): domain Bacteria; phylum Actinomycetota; class Thermoleophilia; order Gaiellales; family Gaiellaceae; genus JACDAN01. The sequence goes on along the minus strand of CAWCVG010000007.1, from coordinate 164,355 downwards.
GGCTTCACGTCCCGGTGGACGACGCCGCCCCGGTGCGCGAACCCGAGCGCATGGAGGATCTGCCGTGTCGCGTCGATCGCCGCCGGGATCGGCAGCGGCCCCTCGGCGACGATCCGGTCCTTCAGCGATCGGCCCTCGAGGTACTCCATCGCGATGTAGTAGGTGCCCTCGGCTTCGCCGCGGTCGTAGATCGAGACGATGTTCGGGTGGGTCAGGCCGGCCGCGTTCTTCGCCTCGCGCCGGAACCGCTCGATGAACGACTCGTCGCTCGCGTGCCGGTCGTTGAGGATCTTGATCGCGACGAGGCGGCCGAGATCCTCGTCCTCGGCGAGGTAGACGTTGGCCATCCCTCCCGACCCGAGCCGCCGAACGATGCGGTACCGCCCGTCGAAGAGCGTGTTGATCAGGGTGTCGGAAACCGCCACTTGCCTAACTCTCCGAGTTCGACGGCGCGCGTAGAAGTGCCTGCAAGATCTGCTTCGCGACCGGGGCGGCGACGGTGCCGCCCGTCCCGCTCTGGTTCTGGAGGTAGACGGCGACAGCGACCCGCGGCCGGTCGGCCGGCGCGAAGGCGATGAACCCGGCGACGTTCCTGCCGGCGCGGCCCGTCTCGGCGGTCCCGGTCTTGCCGGCGACGCGTACGCCCGGAATCTGCGCGGCGGTCCCCGTCCCGCCCGACACGACCCCTTCCATCATCTCCGTCAGGTCGCGGGCAGTCTGTTCCTTGATCGCGCGTCGCACCTCGTCCGGCTTCATGCGCTGGACGATGGAGCCGTCGGGTGCCCGCACCCGGTCGGTCAGGTACGGCTCCATCACGACGCCGCCGTTCGCGACGGTGGCCGCGACCATTGCCATCTGCATCGGCGTGACGAGCATCCGCTCCTGGCCGAACGCGAGCCGGCCGGGGTCGGCGTCACCCTCCTTGGACTCGGGCACCAGCTTGCCGTCCTGGTAGAGACCGCTCGGCAGCCGCTCGTCCGAGGGCAGGTCGACCGGCGGGTCCTCGTAGAAGCCGAAGCGCCGCGCGTAGTCGAGGATCACACCGGCGCCCAGCTCCTTGCCCATCTCGCAGAAAGACGAGTTGATCGAGTTCACGAGCGCCTGCGAGAAGCTCACGCGCCCGAAGGGGCTGGACGTGTCGTAGTTGTTGACCCGCTGGCCGTACTCGATGCAGTAGCCGGGATCGACGAACGACGAGTTGGTCGAGTAGCGGCCGGAGTCGAGCGCGGCCGCCGCGGTCACGACCTTGAACGTCGAGCCGGGGATGAAGAGCCCCGCGGTGCCGCGGTTCAGCAGCGGCGCGATCGGACAAGCGCCACGGCCACGCTGCACGGCACCGAAGTTCCGCTCGACGAGGTTGGGATCGAAGCTCGGGCTCGACGCAAGAACGAGCACCTTCCCGGTCGACGGCTCGAGCGCGACCGCGGCGCCGCACTGGCCTCCGAGGGCGCGCAGGGCCACCGCCTGGGCCCGCCAGCGGATCGTCGTGATGATGTCGTTGCCCTCGATCGTCTTGCCGCGCAGCTCGTCCAGCGTCGTGTCCAGGACGGTGCTCAGGTTCTGGTTCGCGCCGGTGAGGAAGTCGTTGCGCGACCGCTCGAGCCCGGTCCGCGACCGCGAGCGGGTCGAGTAGCCCACCGCATGCGCCGTCAGCTCGCCCTTGGGGTAGCGGCGCAGGTAGAAGGTCTGGCCGGAGACGCGCCGCCGGCGGTTCACGGCCAGCCGGGTCACGCCGTCGCCGGCGTAGATCAGCCCGCGCTTGATCGTGAACTGCGCGACGACCTTGATCGCGTTGTCCTGCCGCTCGGCGAGGCCCGGCGCCGCCCACGCCTGCCAGTAGGTCGTGCCGACGATCAGCGAGGTCACGAGCACCAGCCCGGCGACCGCGAGGCGCGAGATCTGCGTGTTCACGAGCCCAGCCGTTCGTTCGCTCTGTTGGAGACGAGCAGCAGTCCCGCGAGCAGGACGAAGTTCGCGACGATGCTCGATCCGCCGTAGCTGACGAAGGGGAGCGTGATCCCGGTCAGCGGGATGATGCGCAGGATCCCGCCCACGATGATGAAGGTCTGGAGCGTGAAGCAGAACGTCAGCCCGACGGCGAGCAGCTTCGAGAAGCCGTCCTGCGCCAGCATCGCGATGCGGAAGCCGCGCGCCGCGAAGAGCATGTAGACGAGCAGGAACGCCGAGATCCCCACGAGGCCGAGCTCCTGCGCGAGCGCCGAGTAGATGAAGTCGGTGCTGACGTACGGGATCAGCTGGTTCCCGTCGGCGTCCGTGAACGTGCCCTGTCCGAAGCCGGTCCCGCCGAAGTGGCCGTTCGCGATCGCGTAGATCGACTGGATCGTCTGGTAGCCGCCGCCGTCGGCGTCGCTCCACGGGTCGAGCCACATCCGCACCCGGTCCGCGACCCGCCCGACCTGCGTGTAGACGAGCGCGGCGCCGCCGACGAACATCGCCGCTCCGGCGGCGACGAACCAAACCTGCGCCGTGGCGACGTAGAGCATCGCGAGGAAGATCCCGAAGTAGAGGAGCCCGCCGCCGAGGTCGTTCGTGAGCACGAGCACGGCCATCGCGCCGCCCCAGATGAAGAGCAGGGGGCCGAGATCCTTCAGGCGAGCCTGCGCCAGCACCTCCCGCTTCTCGCGGAGGTAACCGGCGAGGAAGACGATCAGGCAGATCTTCGCGAACTCACCGGGCTGGAACCGCATCGGCCCGAGCTCGACCCAGAGCCTGGCGCCGTTCACCGTCCTGCCGATGAAGGGCATCGCCGGCAGGGCGAGCAGGACGAGTGCCCCGATGCCGAAGAGGTACTTGTAGCTCTCGAGCCGTCGGTAGTCGCGGCGAAGCACGAGGAGCGTCCCGGCGAAGGCGGCGAGGCCGATCACGATCCAGACGCCCTGTCGGAAGGCTTCGTCCTCGTTCAGGCGGTAGATCTCGGTCAGGCCGATGCCGGTCAGCAGGCCGGCCATCGGCAGGAGGTACGGGTCGGCGTGCGGCACCGTGATCCGCGTGACGACGTGGGCCGCGACGTAGAGGCCGAGGAAGAAGAGCGCGTACGAGAGCGACTCGGTGCTGACGACCTCCTGGCGCGCGATGTAGACGCTCGCGAACGCGGTGCCGACGAGGATTCCGACCAGGATCAGGCTGAAGAGCTCGCGCGTCCTCGCGCTCATACGTTCTCCAGGAGCCAGAGCAGAGCGGCAGCTGCGATCAGCAGCAGCGCCAGCCCCGAGACGATCGGCACCGCGCGACCGCGCCGCTTCGGCGGCTCCGCCTCCGCGAGCTCCTCGGCCTCCTCGGGCGGGACGACGGCGGTGTCGACCGGCGGCACTGCCTCGAGGCCGGACAGCGTGTCCTCGTCGACCTCGACCGCCTCCGCGCGCGCGGTGTCGGAGGTGTCGTGGGCAGCCACGCCGACCTCGACCAGGAGGACGGTGATGTTGTCCTCGCCGCCCACGCGGTTCGCCGCGCCGACCAGAGCCTTCGCCGCCTCGTCCAGGTCGCCGCGATGGCGCTTGATCGCGTCGATGATCGTGGCGTCGTCGACCATGTCCGTCAGGCCGTCGGAGCAGATCAGGAACAGGTCGCCTTCCTCCGGCTCGACCGTGAACGTGTCCACGTCCACGTCGGGCTCGGTGCCCACCGCGCGTGTGATCACCGATCGCTGCGGATGCGCCTCGGCCTCCTCCGGCGTGAGCCGGCCGCTTCGAACGAGCTCCGCGACGAGCGAGTGGTCGTCGGTCAGCTGCTCGATCGAGCCGCCGCGGATCAGGTAGGCGCGCGAGTCGCCGACGTGGCCGAACACGACGGTGCCGTCTTCGACGAGTGCCACGGTCATCGTCGTCCCCATGCCCGACGCCTCGCGATCCTCGCTCGCCCGCCTGAAGACGCGCCGGTTCGCCTCTTGGATCAGCTGCGTCGACGCGCTCCTCGCCGCTGCCGTCCGCGCCGGTCTCCTTGAGCGCCTCGGCGGCGAGGCCGGACGCGACCTCGCCGGCCTTCGCGCCGCCCATCCCGTCGGCGACGGCGAACATCGGCGGCTCGACGACGTACGCGTCCTCGTTGTGGCGACGCTTGCGTCCGGGATGTGTGGCGACGCCGATGTTCACGCCTCGAACCTCAGGTCGGTCTCGCCCACGCGGATCACGTCGCCCGGCGCCAGCTTCCTCGGGCCGTTGAGCTTGTTCCCGTTCACGAAGGTGCCGTTCGTCGAGCCGACGTCCTCGACCCAGATGCCGTCGCGGCGCGGTTCGACGCGCGCATGGTACGCCGACGCGAAGTCGTCGTCGCCGAGCTGCATGTCGTTGTCGGACGAACGCCCGAGCGTGACCGGCGCCGAGTCGAGCGTCCGCTCGCTGTCGACCTTCAGCGCCGGGCTCGAGAGGACGACGAGGCTCCCGATGCGGGCGCGGGGCCCCAAGCCGGCGGCCGCCGCCTGCTGCGGGGCGAGCACGAAGCTCTCCTGCGGGAGGCGGACGTCGCGCGCCACGGTGCGGACGATCCGCCAGATGAAGAGGTAGAGGAGGACGAGGAAGGCGACCTTCAGGCCGAGGAGGACCGCTTCGACCTCGATCGCCGCGATGCTCATGTTGGGCGCCGGAAGACGAGCTCGCTCGAGCCGAGGGTGATGCGGTCCTCGTCGTCGAGCTTCGCCCGTTTCAGCGCGCGGCCATTGACCGCGACGCCGTTCGTGGAGTCGAGGTCGACGATCCAGAAGGTCGTGCCCTCCTGGCGAATCTCCGCATGCCTCCGGGAGATGTTCGGGTCGGAGACGCGGATGTCGCTGTCCTTCGACCGGCCGATGACCATGACCGGCTTCTCGAGCTTGTGCTGCGAGCCGTCGATCGTGACCGTCGCCGGCTCCACGTCGGGCTCGACGCCGAGTTCCTCGGCGGAGACCGCCTCCGTCTCGGAGGGCGAGGCGGCCCGGTAGATGCGCGTCGCGCCCGGCTCCACCTCGGGCTCGGCCGGCTGGTCGGGGAGCTCACGCTGGATCATCCGGTTCGAGATGCCGAAGAGCCCCACCTCGAGGTCCTCGTCGGTCCGGAAGGACACCTGCGGACCCGACAGGAGCTGGTAGCCCTCGCGCCGACCATGTTCCGCCAGGTACTCCTCGAGCTCCTTGACGAGGGCGGGCTCGTAGCTCTCGAACTGCACGCGATCCTTGGGCGAGAGGTAGACGACGTACTCGTTCGGAGCGTAGATCTGCGAGACGGAGACCATCTTGTAGTCGTCCATCTCCTTCGCCAGCTTCCGCGCCAGCTCGACCGGCTGCACGTTGCGACGGAAGGCGCGCCCGAAGGCGCCTTCGAAGAGCGATTCGATCTTTTGCTCGATCGTCCGGAGCACCATGGCATTGCGGGGGTCGAGTTTAGCGGCGAAGCATCTCGGCTCTGACGGACACACCGACGCAGCAGAGCCAGATTCCGGCGATCACCGGCAGTGCGTTCACAGCTTCTACCGGCAGAAGCAGGACGGCGGTCGCCGCGGCGCCAAGCCCTGCAACCGGCCAGATCCCGCGCTCGGCCGCCGGCGGGAGCAGCGCCGCCAGCGCGGCGACGGCGAGGGCAGTGAGCAGCAGCTCGGGCCTTGCCGACAGCGAGTCGACGAGTCGTCCGGCGACGACACCCGGAGCCTCACTTCCGTCCAGACGGAGCGCTGACGGCTCGCGGCTGCTGAGGGGGAGCGTGGCGCCGCTGAGTCCGGCGACGATCGCCGCCAGGAGGACGCCGGAGGCGCCGAACACGGCGCGCCAGACCGCGCGGCGGACCGGCAGCAGCGCTGCGGGCAGCGCCAGCGCGAGCCCGACGGGAGCGAGAACCGCTCCGGCCAGTGGGTAGAGGCCCTCGTCGCTTCGGTTCCGGGTCGCGACGAGCCAGGCGGCGGCGACAACGCCGTAGACGACCGCGAGCCCGAACGAGACGTTTCCCAGCGGCAGGACAGCAAGGCCGAGCGCCGCCGCGAGCCCCAAGCGCGGCTTGAACGCCGCCAGGGCTCCCGCCAGCGCCGCGAGGCCCCAGCTCCAGCCTGCCGGATAGAACGGCAGCGTTGCGGCAGTCCAGCCGACGAACACGGCCGCGGCGGTTCCGGCGAGAGCGCGCCGGACAGGGGGCGCCGGGACTGCGCGTGCTGCGCGGCTGCGCTTCCGGTCCCGGGTCTCGAGGGCAGTTCGGAGCCGGTCCGCGAGCTGCACGGCGGACGGGCGGCGGGAAGGATCCAGCGCAGTGGCCCGCGCGACAGCCTCGGTCAGATGCCTGGGCAGATCCGGTCGAACGGACTCGAGCGGCGGCGGGCCGGCCTCGATCCTGCGCGCGGTCTCGATCGGCGAAGACGCCCAGAAGGGGTGGTAGCCGGCCAGCGCCTCCCAGAGCACGACGCCGACTGCCCACACGTCGGCGCCGAACGTCGCCTCCTCGCCCGCGAGCCGCTCCGGGGAGATGTAGGCAAGCGTCCCCGGCACATCACCGGCCGCTGTCAGCGTCTCCGCCTCGGCGAACTGCGCCAGCCCGAAGTCCAGGAGCTTGACGGAGATCTCAGCCGTGTCGGCGACCAGGACGTTCGTGGGCTTCACGTCGCGATGGACGATCCCGTGGCGGTGCGCGTGCGCGAGCCCGTCGAGGATCTGCGCCGCGACCTCCAGCACTGCCGCGTCGTTCAGCTCCCCGGCCCGCAGCCGATCGCGCAGAGTCCTGCCAGGGACATACTCGTAGGCGATGTAGACGTTCTGCTGGTCGCCGGCGAAGGCGTAGGCGCGCAGGCAGTGCGGGTGGCGCAGCCGGGCGGCCGCCGACGCCTCCCGCTCGGCGCGCGTATGCGCTTTCCCCTCGCGCGGAACGATCTTGAGCGCGACGTCGAGGCCGTTCTGCTCGTCGCGCGCCACCCACACCGAGCCCGAACCGCCGCTCCCGAGGGGGCGCAGGGGCCTGTACCGGCCCAGAACGAGTTCGCTTGCAGGGAAGGACGCGACCGCTGTGGCCATGTGCGATTGGGGTTGGCCACTGCTTCTTCAACTCCTTTCACCGCCGATGCACCCGTTACAGTGGACCGAGCCGGAACCCCGGCCTGGCGCCATGACCGAGCGCGATACAGAAATCGAGTTCGACTTCTTCGAGGAGCCGGCGACGCGGGAGGCGGTCCAGACCGAACGCCCGCCCCGCCGTACCCGCGGCCCTCGTCGTCCGCAAGGCCCGCCGTCGGGCCTGACGCCGCTCCTGCGCCTCGTGGGGCTGATCAGCTTCGCGATCCTCGTCGTCGTCCTGCTCGTCTTCTGGGTCTCGAGCTGTCGTGGCGAGGCGAAGCGCGACCGGTACCAGGGATACATGCAAGACGTCCAGGTGGTCGGCGACCGCTCGCAGCGGATCGGGGCCCAGCTCGCGACGACGCTCACGCGGCCGGAGGTACGGCAGGGGGCGATCGTCCGCACCCTGGACGGCTACGCACAGCAGCACGAGCAGCTCGTCGCGACCGCCGAGGGCCTGGACCCGCCGGGGCCGCTGCGCGAGCAGCACGAGCATCTGATCGACTCGCTCCAGTTCCGGGTCAGCGGGCTCCGCGGCCTTGCGGACGCGTTCGGGACGCGCACCGGCAACGCGACGCGGGTGGGAGAGCTGACGGGCGCGCAGTACCGGCGGTTGACGACAAGCGATGTCGTCTGGGACGACCTGTTCGCGGCTCCGTCCACGGCCGAGCTGCGCGGTCAGGACCTGCGCGGGATCAACGTCCCGGATTCCAACTTCGTCGCCAACCCGGATCTCGGCACGGCGCGAGCGCTGAGCAACATCTGGCAGCGCGTCCGCGGCCAGTCGAGCACGGGCGGTACAGCCGCACGACCCGGCACGCACGGCCACAACCTGGTCTCCGTCAGCGTCGTCGGCGGCGCGCGGCTGAACGCGAACGCGCTGAACAAGATCATCGCGACCACCGACCTCTCCTTCGAGGTCGTGTTCGAGAACTCCGGCGACTCGACCGAGACCGGCGTCGAGGTCGAGCTCACGATCCAGAAGGAGACCGAGCCGCTGACCAGGACGCAGCGCGTGGATCTGACCGAGCCGGGAGAGGAGACCACGGTGACCTTCAGGAACGTCGGCCCGGTCCCGTTCGTCCAGCGGACGACGCTTCAGGTCAGCGTCAAGCCGGTGCCGAGCGAGCGGAACGCCGACAACAACTCCGCCGAGTACCCGGTGATCTTCTCGTACCCCGGCGGCTAACCCAGCTTCGTCCCAGGGCTTAGTGACAAGTTGTTACTAAGTCGACCTGCCCCCTAACCGAGCGCGTTTCACTGCCTAGTAACAAGTTGTTACTAACGGGCCATGGCCCGCTCGACTGCCTCCTGCTCCTCCGGTGAGAGCGCTACGGGCGCCTTGCCGTGCTCGAGCTCCTTCACGTAGATGCGCGCGTAGTCGCGGCCCTGGATCGCGCTGACGACGACGCCCGAGCGGGCCGCGTCCAGGAATGCGAGCGACGCCGACTGGTGGCCGCCGGCGCCCTCATAGGCGTCGTAGCGGATCACAGACGTGTTCGTGACCGCGCCGTCGACACGGCGGTCGACGCGGGCCAGGCCGCCTGCGACCTCGTCCACCGCCCGGTGCAGGTCGTCGATCCGCGCTTGCAGCGAGACGGCGAAGTCGACGAGGTCGGCCTTGCCGCCGCCGAGCAGCGTCATCTGCGCCTCGCGCATCCGGTGGAGGCGCGACAGGAGCCAGAGGACGACGAGCAGCGCGACGACCGCCACCGCGCAGGCGGCGATCGCAATCCAGGCCGCGGTCGACGAGGAGACGTCCACTCCGGCGCAGATCCTAGAGTTACGTGGCTATCGTTCGAGCACGGTCATGAAGCAGGTACTCGTCCTGAATGCCAGTTACGAGGCGTTGAACGTCACATCGGTTCGGCGTGCGCACGTTCTCGTCTTCAAGGGCAAGGCCGAGGTCGTCGAGGCGCTCGAGCAGCCGCTTCGCTCCGCGACGGACACCTACCAGTGGCCTCACGTGATCCGGCTCGTCACCTACGTCTCGGTGCCGCGCACCGTGCAGCGCAAGATCTCCCGCCGGGCCCTGTTCGCGCGGGACAACTGGCGCTGCGGCTACTGCGGGACGTCGACCGGTCGGCTCACGCTCGACCACATCGTCCCGCGCAGTCGAGGGGGCGACTCCGTCTGGGAGAACGTCGTCACCTCCTGCGCGCCCTGCAACCTGAAGAAGGGCAACCGGCTCCTGCACGAGATCGAGATGGTGCTCCGCACGAAGCCACGCGTGCCGCAGCCGGTGCTCTACATCCGTTTGGCGACGCCGAGAATCCCGCACGGCTGGCGGCCGTACCTGCCGGACCTCGGCGAAGCGACCGCCGCTTAGTCCCGCTCGACGGGCAGGTCCAGCGTCTCCCACTGGCTCCACGAGCCCGGGTAGAGGAGCGCGTCGCGGCCCGCGAGCCAGAGGCGGTGGACGACCACCGAGGCAGTCACGCCCGAGCCGCAGTACGCAACGAGCTCGCCCTCGGGAAGCTCGCGCAGCGGCGCGTTCCAGGGCGAGCTGACCGCGCCGGGGATCCGGCCGGGCACCTTGTCGATCGGGTTCTCCTCGCCGCGCCAGCGCGATTCGATGCGCGCGTCGACGAGGACGAAGTCGTCCAACCTGCGCGCGAGCTCGGGTCCGTCGATCGTGTCGCCGCTCCGCTCGTCCGGGACGAACGTCGCCGGCTCGACCTGCTCCTCCCCCGCTCGGAGCGCGCCGAGCCACGCTTCCATGCCGCCGGCCAGGACGGCGCACTCGTCGTGCCCGAAGTGGCGCAGCAGCCACCAGAGCCGCTCGGCACCTCCCATGCTCCCGTACGCGACGACGTAGACGCCCTGCTCGATCCCGGCGCAGCTCGCCACCCTGGCGAAACGACGCGCCGACGGGAGTGGATGACGGCCCTGGCCCTCGACCGACAGATCCGAGAGGTCCTCGTCGACGTCGAGGAACGATGCGCCCGGGATGTGGCCCGCCAGATACAGCTCGCGCCCACGGCCGGGGCTTCCGAGCTCGAATCTGCAGTCCACGAACTGGTAGCGCACGCGGCGATTGTGACGGGCGAGCTCGCTGCGGCGTATTCAGGCCATGAAGACATTGAGAATCGCCATCGCAGCCCTCGTCGTGCTCGCGATCGCGGCGTTCTCGGGAGTCGGCCGCCCGGAGGCCGCCCAGAGCGCCGGCGAAGACGCACCCGAGGGGATCACCGTCACCGGAGTGGGACGGGTGAACACGGTTCCCGACGAGGCGGAGTTCTCGCTCGGGATCACCACCAAGGGCCGGACGGCGCGCGGAGCGCTGTCCGCAAACTCCGAGCGCATGCGGGCGCTGATCGACGCGCTGAAGGCCGCAGGCGTGGCCGAGCGCGACATCCAGACGCAGGACGTCGGCGTCGGCTCGGAGCTACGACGCCGACGGACGGTCTGACGAGTTCGTTGCCACCAACACCGTCTCAGTCCTGATCCGTGACCTCGACCGGGCGGGCGCGGTGCTCGACGCCGCGGCCCGGGCCGGCGCGAACAACGTCTACGGCCCCTCGCTCACGCGCTCGAACCGCGAGGGCCTCGAGGCGAAGGCGCTCGAGGACGCGGTCGCGAACGCGCGCAAGCGGGCCGAGACGCTGGCGGACGCGGCCGGTGTCGAGCTGGGCGCCGTGACCTCGATCAGCGAGTCGGCGCCAGCCTACGACGGCCCGCTGGCATTCCGAGCCGCCGACGCGGAAGCCTCCTCGCCTCCGATCGAGAAGGGCACGCAGGAGATCCAGGCAACGGTGTCCGTCACCTGGGCGATCGAGTAACACGCATTACCATCTGGCCATGGACGTTCCCGAGGCCAAGCTCGAGGAGACCGAGACCGGGCTTTGGCCGGCGAGCGCCGGCTGGTTCGTCGTGAGCGCGCGAGACATGCGGTGGAACCACCGGCCGGGGCGCCAGAGCGTGTCGCTTACCGGCAAGACGGAATGGGAGGCCGACACGCTCTTCCCGATGCTCGGGGTCCAACTGGCCGTGCTCGAGCCGGGCGAGCCCAACTCGACGTACCACTGGGAGACGGAGACGGAGGCCTTTCTTGTCCTCTCCGGCGAGGCGCTCCTGATCGTCGAGGGCCAGGAGCGGCCCATGCGCCAGTGGGACTTCGCCCACTGTCCGCCCAAGACGGAGCACGTAATCGTGGGAGCCGGAGACGGTCCGTGCATCGTCCTGGCGATGAGCTCGCGCGAGAACCAGGCATTCGGGCCCTACGGCGAGTACACGACGAACGAGGTCGCGGGCCGCTACGGCGCGAGCGACGAGCAGACGTTCCCGGAGTCCGAGCCCTCGCGCTACCGCGACGGCTGGCTTCCAGGCTCCTAGGCCGCTTCGGGCTCGACCTCGGGGATGGCCGCCGGCTCGGCATGGTGATGGGCGTTCCCGAGCAGGTGGCCGTGGGATTCCGTCCCATAGCCGCCCGGCACCGGGATGTAGAACTCGGGATAGCCCCACATGCCGTGCTCGGACACGTCCAGTCCGGCCGTTTCGACCTCGGGCTCGACCCTGATCCCCCACAGCGCCTTCATCGCCCAGAGCGAGCCGAACGACGCGCTGAACGTGAAGACGCCGACGGCGAGCAGCCCGACCGCCTGCGTCCCGAGCTGGTCGAAGCTGCCCGGTGTACACGAGCCCTCCCGTGCCGGTCGCGAGGTTCTCGGCCAGTGCCGGCACCGCGAAGATCCCGGTCGCCAGCGTCCCCCAGACGCCCGCCATCCCGTGGACGGCGACGGCTCCGATCGGGTCGTCGATCCGGATCCGCTCGACGCAGCAGGACGCCCAGCACGGCGATCACGCCGGCGACGAGGCCGATGACGATCGCCGCCCACGGCGCCACGAACCCCGCCGCCGCCGTCACGGCCACGAGCGCCGCGATCACGCCGTTCAGCATCATCGAGAGGTCGGGCTTCCGCAGCACGATCCACGCGGCGGTGACGGCGCCGATCGCGCCGGCGGCGGCCGCGACGTTCGTCGTCAGCGCGACGTAGGCGAAGTAGCCGATCCGGTCGCCGGTGACGACGCCGAGCGTCGAGCCCGGGTTGAACCCGAACCAGCCGAACCAGAGGATCAGGACCCCGAGCGTGACGAACGCCATGTTGTGGCCCGGAATCGCGTTCGGCCTCCCGTCGGCGTCGAACTTCCCGATCCGCGGCCCCAGCAGCAGCGCGCCTGCCAGCGCGGCGAGCGCGCCCTGGTAGTGGACGACCGTCGAGCCGGCGAAGTCCTGCATCCCCATCGCGAACAGCCAGCCGTCCGGGTGCCAGATCCAGTGCGAGACGACCGAGTAGACGAGCGTGAAGACGATGCCGAACGCGAAGTAGACCCAGAGCTTCGTCCGCTCCGCCATGGCGCCCCAGACGATCGCGAGCGAGACGGCGGCGAAGACGACCTGGAAGAAGTACGCGGCGCCGGCGGGAATCGAGCCGAACCACGAGAACGGCTCCTCCCCGATCGCGAGCAGCTCCTCCGACGAGGGCACGAACCCGGAGCCGCCGACGAGCCCGTTCCCACCGTCGCCGAACGCGATCCCGAAGCCGACGACGTAGTAGACGAGCGACGCGATCCCGAGCACGAGGACGTTCTTCGCCGCGATGTGCCCGGCGTTCTTCATCCGCGTCAGGCCGGCCTCGAGGAATGCGAACCCGGCCTGCATGAACATGACGAGAACGGCCGCGAGGACGACCCAGACCGTGCTCGCGGCGATGACCAGCTCCTCGGTCGTCATACGCGCTCCACCTCCTCCAGCCTCAGGCCAGTGCGGTTGTGGGTGACGTTGCCGACCGGCGTCGTCCAGACGATCCCGTCGCCCGACTCGTTGCCGCTCCGCGCCGCATCCGCGATCGCCGCGACCACGCCGCCGGCGATCTCCTCGGCGACGACGAAGGTCAGGACCGCCTTCGGCAGGAACCGCGACTCGAAGGTGCGACCGCGGTACTCGTGCGTGATCCCGCGCTGGCGTCCGTGCCCGATCGCCTCGACCACGGTGACTCCGACGTGGCCGGTCTGCTCCTCGACCGCGTCGATCACCGTCTCGACGCGCTCGCGGATGACGACTGCCTCGACCTTGATCACGAGACCTCCTTCGATCGTCGTTCCAGGAAGACGACGTCTCGCCAGACGCCGTTGTGTTGTCCGAGGCGCTCGCGAACGCCGACGACGCGGAAGCCGCAGCGTTCGTGGAGTCCGAGCGATGCCTCGTTCTCCGGAAAGATCCCTGTCTGCACCGTCCAGGTGCCTTCGGCTTCCGCCTGCCGGACGAGCTCATCGAGGAGCAGGCGGCCGACCCCTCGGCCCTGGGCACCAGTGGACACATAGATGCTGTCCTCGGCCACTCCCGCGTAGACACAGCGCTCCGACACCGGCGAGAGCGCGGCCCAGCCGAGCACCTCGCCGCCCTCCTCGGCGACGAGCCGGAGCGTGTGGCCCCCATCCCACGTAGCCCAGTCCGGCGCCTCCGTCTCGAAGGTCGCGTTCCCGGTTGCGATGCCCTCCTCGTAGATCCGTCGGACGGCGGGCCAATCGTCGGAGACGAGCGGCCTCACGGTCACGCCTGCTGCAGTCCGCTCGTCCACTTCGCGTCCCAGCTCGAGATCTCGTACGGCCTCCCCGGGGTTCCGCCGATTACGAGCACCGCAGTGCCCGGCTCGACCCCGATCGCACTACGTCGTACCTCGGGATCGCGGATCGCCACGCAGGTTCCGGCCGGGCAGTCGAAGGGCTCGCCGTCAACGGTGAACTCCGCACGGCCCTCCACCACGACGTAGAGCTCCTGGTGCCCAACCGCCTCGGTGTCCGTCTCGCGGTGGTCGACGATCAGCCGCCCGCCCGCCGCCGACTGGACGAAGCAGTTCACGCCGAACGCCTCGAGCCCGAAGTGGTGCCGGAGCGGCTTCCAGTCCGGATCCCCGGGGTCCGGATCGGGCACCCCGGGGATCTCGTCGATTCGCTTGACGGCGTATCGCACCGCGCTGCCTAGCAGTCGAAGTAGAGCCCGAACTCCGCCGGGTGGGGCCGGAGCCGGACGACGTCGACCTCGTTCTCGCGCTTGTAGTCGATCCAGGTGCGGATCAGCTCCTCGCTGAAGACGCCGCCCTTCGTGAGGAACTCGTGATCCGCCTCGAGGGCGTCGAGCGCTTCGCCGAGCGACGACGGCACCTGCGGAACCTCGCCGTGGCTCTCCTCGAACAGGTCGTAGTCGGCCGGAGCGCCGGGGTCGAGCCCTCGCTCGATTCCGTCGATGCCGGCCATCAGCATGGCCGAGAAGGCCAGGTACGGGTTGGCCGCCGCGTCCGGGCACCGGAACTCGATCCGCTTCGCCTTCGGCGCCTCCGAGTACATCGGGATCCGGATGCACGCCGAGCGGTTCCGCTGCGAGTAGACGAGGTTGACCGGAGCCTCGTAGCCGGGCACGAGCCTCCGGTACGAGTTGGTCGTCGGCGCGCAGAAGGCGAGCAGAGCCGGAGCGTGGGCCAGCAGGCCGCCGATGTACGAGCGGGCCGTTGCCGACAGGCCCGCGTAGCCGTCGGCGTCCGCCATCAGCGTCTCGCCGTCCTTCCAGAGCGACTGGTGCGAGTGCATGCCCGGAGCCGTTGTCGCCGAAGAGCGGCTTCGGCATGAAGGTCACCGTCTTGCCGGCCGCCCGGGCGACGTTCTTGACCACGTACTTGTAGGTCATGACCTGGTCGGCCATGCGCGTCAGCGGCCCGTACTTGCAGGTCGATCTCGCACTGGCCGCCGGACGCGACCTCGTGGTGGTGGAACTCGCACGGGATCCCCAGCCGCTCGAGCGTCAGCACCATCCGCGTCCGGAGGTCGTGGAGCGTGTCGTGCGGCGCCGGCGGGAAGTAGCCCTCCTTCTCGCGCACCGTGTAGCCGAGCCCAGGCTTGCCCGAGTTCCAGTGCCCCTCTGCCGAGTCGACCGTGTAGTGCGAGTGGTTCGGGCCCAGGTCGTACGACACCTCGTCGAGGACGAAGAACTCGCATTCGGGACCGAAGTACGCGGTGTCGGCGATGCCGCTCGCTCTCAGGTACTCCTCCGCCCGCCTGGCAACGCCGCGAGGATCGCGGCCGTACGGCTGCCGCGTCACCGGATCGGCGATCTCGCAGAGGATCGAGAGCGTCGGCGCCTCGGTGAACGGATCCAGAATCGCGCTCGCCGCGTCAGGCATCAGCAGCATGTCCGACTCGGAGATCCCCTGCCAGCCGCGGATCGAGGAGCCGTCGAACCCGAGCCCGTCGTCGAACGACGACTCGTCGAAGGCCGAGATCGGCAGCGTCATGTGCTGCCAGGTCCCGAGCAGGTCGCAGAACTTCAGGTCGACCATCTGGGCCTGCGTCTGCCCGGCCCAGGCGATCGCCTCCTTGGCCGCGGGCGTCGTCTTCTGCCCGTTCGCCAGGTAGTGCCTCGTCTCGATCTCGCTCACTTCTTCCCTCCTTGAACGCGAAAAAGCCCCAGGGCTCCTGAGAGTCCTGAGGCTCCATTGCCTCGACACGCACCGTCGGCGGCGCGTGCCTCATTGGAGAGTAGGGCACCGAACGGACGGCGCGCAACCGGCCGATCGGCCAGGGCCGCAAGAGCGTCTTGCGATCCTCGATGCTCGACTCCACACTCGTTCGGTGCCAGAAGACGCCTGGGAGCGGAATGACATCAACGCCATCCTCGCCGGCATTTGGGACATCAAGATGCTGCTGATCGAACTGCTACAACACTTGGAGGACGATGAAGAAGAAGCGTAGGAGCACCCGCGAGTTCTTCGAACGGCATCGGGAGCAGTTCGAGAAGACGGATCAGCTCTTTCGGGAGCGTCTCGCGTACCACGAGGCCCGCCGCAAAGCTGAGCGCGAGGCTGCTGAGCGCAAGTCGGCCGAGCATTCCGAGTCGGCTTAGCCGAATCGGTCGCCCAGCCAATTAGGGTCGGGCCGTGAGCTTGCTTGGACGCCTGGGCCCGCTCGAGGAGCGGGAGTTCCGGCTGCTGTGGCTGAGCCGGGTCGTCTCGGACTTCGGCGACCGCTTCGCGTTCATCGGGCTCGCGTTCGCCGTCCTGGACATCGAGAGGCCTCGGCGGCCACGCTCGGCTACGTTTTCGCGGCGCGCGTCGTCGCCAGCCTCGCCCTCTTCCTCCAGACCGCCGGGGTGTGGGCGGACCGTGTCCCGCGCCAGCGCTGATGCTTGCGTCGGACGTGGGCCGCGGAACCGCTCAGGCCGTCCTCGCCTTCCTGTTGCTCACCGGTCGCGCAGAGGTCTGGCACCTGATCGTGCTCGCGGCGGTCTACGGAGCTGCGGAAGCGTTCTTCGGCCCCGCCTCGCAGGGGCTCGTCCCGCAGACGGTGCGGCCCGGCGCGGCTGCACCAGGCGAACGGACTGATGTCGCTCTCCCGCAACGTCACCGGCGATCGCTCGGCCCGGCCGCGCGCCGGCGTCGTCATCGCGATCTCCAGCACCGGCTGGGCGATCGCCGTGGACGCCGCCACGTTCGGCGTCAGCGCGGCGTTCCTGCTCGGCGATGCGGCTCGTCGTTCACGAAGCCGGCGCGCCAGCGGTTCGTGACCGACCTCCGGGACGGCTGGAGGAGTTCACCCGCAAGACCTGGATCTGGGTGAGCGTCCTCCATTTCGCGCTCTTCCACATGCCGGCCTCGCGTGCTCTTCGTCCTCGGGCCGCTGATCGCGAAGAAGAGCTAGGCGGCGCCTCGGCCTACGCGACGATCATGCGTCGGCGCGGCGATCGGCGCCGTCCTCGGAAGCGTGCTCGGCGATGCGCTACAGGCTCCGCCGGCAGCTTGTCGTCGCGTTCCTGTCGGTGGCTGACCTGGTCGGTCGTGCTCGCCGGCTTCGCGCTGACGGACTCGATCGCCGCTGCTCACGGCGATCTCGCATTGCGTCGGCGCGATGGCCGATGAACTTCGCAAGCGCGCTCTGGTTCACCGCCCTTCAGGAACACGTCCCGGAGCACGCACGCTCGCGCGTGAGCTCCTACGACTGGCTGGGCTCATGGCTCTTCCTGCCGATCGGATATGTCCTGGTCGGGCCCGTCGCCGAGACCGTTCGGTACGAGGAGACGTGCTGATCGCAGCGGCTGGACGGTGTTCTCGAGCCTCGCGATCCTGCTGATCCCGAGCGTCCGTCGGTTACGGAGCGCCCCGGCACGCTCCACAGACGGAGCCGTCCGGAGGAAAGCTCTTGACCGCCAGCGCACCCGGTGGCTAAGCTGGGCGTCTTGCTGATGTCTGCTCCTCGGCTGAGAAACCTCATCGGCTCGCGGGCCTCCCGAGAGGCCTGCAGCAGCCTGTTCTCACCTTCGTTCGATTCGTAGGAGACATCGCATGACCGCAGGAAACAACACGAATGGAATCCCCGCCGTCGTCGTCGACGACCTCCGCAAGGAGTTCTTCCGCAACGACGGACGGCACGGCCTGCGCCGGCGCCGGAAGCGCGTCGCGGCGCTGGATGGCGTGTCTTTCGAGATCGCGCGAGGCGAGACGGTGGCGATCCTGGGCCAGAACGGCTCGGGGAAGTCGACGCTGATCCGGCTCCTCTCGACCCTGCTCCTCCATGACGGCGGCTCGGCCCGGATCTTCGGCCACGACGCCTTCACGGAGACCCGGGCGGTCCGGCGCCTGATCAACCGAGTGTCCGTCGAGGCTTCCTTCTTCAAGAAGATGTCGGCCGCCGAGAACCTGAGCTATGCAGCCCGCTTCTACGGGATGGCGCCTCGCTCGACCCGCAAGGAGATCCCCGAGATCCTCGGCCGGGTCGGCTTCCCGCGTGACCGCATCGGCGAGCCGCTCGAGGACATG
This sequence comes from uncultured Actinomycetes bacterium, assembly GCA_963798935.1. Classification (GTDB taxonomy): domain Bacteria; phylum Actinomycetota; class Thermoleophilia; order Gaiellales; family Gaiellaceae; genus JACDAN01. The sequence goes on along the minus strand of CAWCVG010000007.1, from coordinate 146,532 downwards.
TCCCGCGGAATGCAGCAGAAGGTCGCCCTGGCCAGGGCCCTGCTGACGTCTCCGATCCTCCTGCTGCTCGACGAGCCGACCACCGGGCTCGACCCGCGCTCGAAGGTCGAGGTGCAGACGTTCATCCGAGAGATCCGCGAGACGCACGACGCCACCGTGCTGCTCTGCACGCACGACCTCGTCGAGGCCGAGCAGCTGGCGGAGCGGGTCGGGATCCTCGACCGCGGCCGGCTGATCGAGCTCGCGTCGGCGGACGAGCTGAAGCGCAAATACGGGGCCGAGACCCTCGAGGAGGCGTTCTTCGCCGCAACGGGCAAGGCATTCGAGGACGAGCCGCCGGAGGACGAGGACTGATGCCGGGCGCAGCTGCAGTCCTCAGACACGAGCTGATCGGGCTCGCGGGTGTCTTCGAGCGAAACGTCTACCTCGTCCGTCGCTACATCTGGTGGGACTTCGCGTTCTTCGTCTGGACGATCGCGAACACGCTCACGATCGTCTTCATCGGCGAGGGCGTCGAGGCGACCGGCGGCGACATCGACGTCGAGCTGGTGACGACCCAGCTCCTCGTCGGCGCCGTCGTCTGGGCGTACCTCGGGGTGATCTTCGAGATCCTCACCGAGACCGTCGCCTGGGAGCGCTGGGAGGGGACGATCGAGTACACGTTCATGGCCCCGCTCTCCCGGCCCGTGCACCTGTTCGGGATGGGCCTGTTCTCGATCGTCTACGGAATCATCCGGGCGATCCTGCTCTTCGGGGTCGTCGCGCTCTTCTTCGATCTCAACTTGAGCCAGGCAGACTTCGTCGCCGCCATCGTCGTCCTGCTCGTCGCCTCGGTTTCGTTCATCGGAATCGGGATGATGACGGCGGTCCTTCCGCTGATCTCGCCGGAGAAGGGGACGCAACTCGGGTTCATGGCGCAGGGGATCCTGCTCGTGATCTCGGGCGTCTACTACCCGGTCAGCGTCCTGCCGGACTGGATGCAGTGGTTGTCGGTCATCTCGCCGGCGACGTACGCGCTGGACGGGCTGCGCGACGCGATCATCGAGGGCGACGGCCTGACTGAGATGGGCGACGAGCTCTGGCCGCTCGTCCTGATCGGGGCAGTCACGATCCCGCTCGGGCTCTGGGTCTTCCGCCGTGGCGAGATCTACGCGAAGAAACACGGCAAGCTCAAGCGGTCGGGATGAGACGGCCGGCGGCGACCTCGGTCTACTACGGCCTCGAGTTCCTGCTCTCGATGCCGACGTGGGTCGTCATCTCGATCTACCTCGTCCGCGACCTCGACCTCTCGCCGCTGGAGCTCGTTCTGATGGGGACGGCCATGGAGGCTGCGGTGTTCCTGTTCGAGGTGCCGACCGGCGCCGTCGCGGACACGTATGGGCGCAAGCTCTCGTTGGTCATCGGCTTCCTGGGAATGGGAACTGCATGGCTGCTCGTCGGGGTCGCCACGGAGGCGTGGGTGATCATCGTGCTCTGGGCCGTGTGGGGCGTCGCGTATACGTTCACGAGCGGCGCGTACGAAGCGTGGATCACCGACGAAGTCGGCGTCGAGCGGATCCCGCAGGTGTTCCTGCGCGGAGCCCGGCTCTCCTACGCCGGCGCGCTGCTCGGGCTCGGCATCTCCGTCCTGATCGGAATCCAGTCGCTGCAGGCGGCGGTCATCGCCGGCGGGGCGCTCGAGATCCTCTGTGCGCTCGCCTGCATCGTCCTCATGCCGGAGACCGGTTTCCGCCGCCGGCCGGCCGAGGAACGAGCGGGCGCATTCGCCGACCTGCCGACGACGGCCCTGAAGGGCGGCCGCTTCGTGCAGGGCGCAGCCGGTGCTGCTGATGCTGCTCGGGATCGCGTTCTTCGTCGGGCGCTGCGAGCGAGGCCTTCGACCGGCTCAAGGAGGCGCATTTCATCCGGGAGATCGGCTTGCCGGCGATCGGGAGCCTCGACGCGGTCGTGTGGTTCGGCGGGTTCGCCGCGGTCGCGATGCTGTTCGGCTTCTTCGCCGTCGGCGCGCTCCAGCGACGCTTCGAGCGAAAGGGGACGGGCAGCATCGCGCGGCTGCTGTTCGCCTTCACGGCGGCGACGGCGGCCGCGCAGCTCGTCTTCGCGCTGACTGGCGTGGCGGCGGTCGCGGTCGTCACGCTCCTGGCGCGCGATGCTCGCGCGGCAGCTGCTCGAGCCGCTCTGGAGCATCTGGGTGAACCAGCAGATCACCGACTCGAGCGTCCGCGCGACCGTGAACTCGATCTCGGGCCAGGCCGACGCCGTCGGCCAGGCGGCGGGTGGGCCGGTGCTCGGCCTGGTCGGGAACGGGTTCGGCACCGGCGCCGCCCTCGGCCTGCGGCGCGCTGCTCCTCACGCCGGCGCTCGCGCTCTACGCGCGGGCGATCCGCCACGGAGGGCGTGAGCCGGAGCTGGAGGAGCTCCCCGCGGCGGCATCGTGATCCGGCGGGCGGAGACAGCAGACGATCTGGACGCCTACGCGCGCGTCTGGTCGGAGATCCTTCCGCACAGGCCGATCTCGGGCGAGGAGGTGCAGCGCCGGCTCGCGGAGTGGGACGACGGCCGTCGGTACCTCGTCGCCGAGACGGACGGCATCGTTGTCGGAACCGGATTCGCCAGCCGCACGAGTACGAAGAGTCGCGCTGCCGCGGTCGTCGCCGTGCTCCCGGGATACCGCCGGCGGGGCATCGGGTCGACGCTGCTCGACGCGTCGGTCGAGCACGCACGCAGCCTCGGTGCGACATCGGTCTCGGGGTCGCTGTCCGAGGAGGAGCTGGCCTGGGCGGAGCGGCGCGGGTTCGAGGCCTTCGATCGCGAGGTCGAGTTCGTACTCGACCTGACGGGCGCCGTGGAGTGGCCCGACCTGCCGGCGGGCATCGAGATCGGAGAGCTCCAGGAGCACGAGCTCGAGGACGCGCATCGCGTCTACGCGGAGGGAGTGGCCGACATTCCCTCGCCCGAGCCCCTCGACGCGTCGTTCGAGAAATGGTGGACGAAGGCGCAGGCGGCGCCACTCGTGCTGGTGGCCCGAGAGACTGGCCGCATCGTGGGCTACGCCGAGCTCGGCCGACAGAGCGACGACTCCCTCGGCCATGAGCTGACCGCGGTCGCACGCATGCACAGACGGCGCGGAATCGGCCGAGCCCTGAAGCAGACGCAGATGGCATGGGCCGCCGAGCATGGCTACCGGCGGCTGACCACGGACACCCACTGGGCAAACGTGGCGACTCGCCGGCTCAACGAGTCGTGCGGCTACCGAGCGCTTCCGCCGCTCGTCGAGATTCGGAAAGAGCTGTCGTGATTCGTGAGGCGACGACGCACGACGAGCTCGCGCAGCTCTGCGAGGTCTGGGCGGCGATCACGCCGCGCGAGCCGCTGACGCCGGAGCAGCTGCTGCGTCGCAAGGAGCGCCAGCCTGATCGCCTCTACCTGCTGGCCGAGCAGGAGAGGCGACCGGTCGGCGTCGCACTCGTGACGCCAACGGACTCGCCGAACCGCCGGTTCGTCGGCATCCGCGTCCTCCCCGACCGGCGCAGGCGCGGCATCGGTACGGCGCTCTACGAGCAGGCGATGGCGCACGCCCGTTCGCTCGAGCCCGAGTGGATCTCGACGCAGGTCTCGGAGGCCGATCCCGATTCGGTCGCCTGGGCCGAGCGGCGAGGATTCGAAGAGAGCTCCCGTGAGGTCGAGCTGATCCTCCCGCTCCGCGGCGACGAGCAGGCCCCGCCGCCGCCCGAGGGCATCGAGCTCGTCGAGGTCACGCCGGACCTGCACGAAGCCGCCTACGACCTGACGAAGGAGGCGTGGGAGGATCTCCCGGTCGCCGCGCCGCTCGAGGTCGCGCCCTTCGACGTCTGGCTCGAGGAGGACATGCCCGGACCGATCTCCTTTGCCGCGATGGAGAACGGCGAGATGGTCGGCTTCGCCGGCCTGATCGAGCGCGACGTACCCGGGCTGCTCGAGCACGGCCTGACCGCGACCCGACGCACTCACCGCCGGCTGGGAATCGCGACGGAGCTCAAGCGCCACCAGATTGCCTGGGCGGCGGCGAACGGTTACACCGAGCTGATCACCTTCACGCAGGACCGCAACGAGGGGATGCAGACGATCAACCAGGCGCTCGGGTACGAGGAGCAGCCGGCCTGGATCACCATGCGCCGCCGACCGTGAAGCGGCCCGGCGCGCTCAAGGTCTTCTACGGGATCGAGTTCTTCGACTCGGTCGGGCTCCACGCCGCCTTCACCGTCTGGGCCGTCTATCTCGTCCAGGAAGTGGGCGTGAACCCGTTTCAGCTCGTCCTGCTCGGGACGGTCAGCGAGATCGCGATCTTCCTGTTCGAGGTTCCGACCGGCATCGTGGCCGACACGTACAGCCGCCGCCTCTCGATCATCATCGGGCTGCTGATCGCCGGGGTCTCGAGCATCGTCGTCGGCCTGGTTGCGGTCTACTGGATCATCGTCGCCGCGGCGATCCTTCGCGGCATCGGCGGGACCTTCTTGAGCGGCGCCTGGGAGGCGTGGATCACGGACGAGCACGGCGTCGAGGGCATTGGCCGGGTCTTCCTCCGCGGGACGCAGTGGTCGTATCTCGGGGCGATCGTGGGAGCGGCGTCCGGCGTGGCGGTGGCGACCGTCGACCTCGGCGCGGCGCTGGTCTACGGCGGCGTGATCTCGCTCGCGACGGGCGTCGCCTGCATCTTCCTGATGCCGGAGCACGGCTTCGCGAGGCGTCCGGTCGAAGACCGGACCTCGCCGATGCGCGCCCTCAGGACGACCGCACTCACCGGCGGACGCCTCGTCCGCGGACATCGCGTGCTGCTGATCATCGTCGGGATCACGTTCTTCGCCGGCGCAGCGTCGGAAGGTCTCGACCGGCTCTGGGAGGCGCACCTCCTCACGGGCGTGGGCCTGCCCGAGCTCTGGGGCCTCGATCCCGTCGTCTGGTTCGGCGTTTTCAACATCGCCGGCCTCGTCGCCGGGATCGTGATCACCTCGTTCCTCGTCCCCCGCTTCGAGCATGCCGGCAACGCGAAGCTCGCGCGCGCTCTGCTCTGGCTCACGGCGACACTGGCAGTCTCGGTCGCCGTCTTCGGGTTCGCGACGAGCTTCGCGCTCGCGGCGGCCGCGTACCTCGTCGCCCGCCTCGCTCGGAGGCTGGCCGACCCCCTGTACCTGACGTGGCTGAACAAGAACGTCGAGGACTCGAGCGTCCGGGCGACGGTGAACTCGATGGCGAGCCAGGCCGGCGCAGTGGGCGAGGTCGCAGGCGGGCCGGTGATCGGTGTGGTCGGCACCCTCGCTTCGCTGCGCGCGGCTCTCGTCGCGAGTGGGCTCCTGCTGACCCCGGCGATCGCGCTCTATGCACGCGCGCGTCCGCCATGGTGGCAAGGAACCGGAGCTCGAAGAGGCCGAGGCGCCCGCCTGAACCGGATCCAGATCCTCCGCCCGCTGCGAGAGCGGGACTTCGCCCTCTTCTGGCTCGGCTGGACCGTCTCGCTGATCGGCGACGGCTTCTTCCTCGTCGCGATCGCGTGGCAGGTCTTCGACCTTTGGAACTCCCCCACCGCGCTCGCGGTGGTCGGCGTCGCGGAGACGATTCCGATCGTCGCTTTCGTCCTGGTCGGCGGGGTCGTCGCGGACCGGTTCGAGCGCCGCAAGGTGCTGATGTTCTCCAGCGCGCTCCGCGGGGTGGCGGTCGTCGTTCTCGGAGTGCTCGCGGTCACCGAAGCCGTCGAGCTGTGGCACATCTTCGTCCTCTCGGCGTTCTTCGGCGCCGGACAGGCGTTCCAGGGACCGGCGGCGGGCGCGATCATCCCCGACCTCGTCCCGAGGCACCTCCTCGTCCAGGCGAACTCGCTCTCGCAGTTCGTCCGCCAGGCGGCGTTCGCCTTCGTCGGCCCGGCCGTGGGTGGCTTGGTGGTGCACTACCTCGGCGCGGGCACGGCCTTCCTCGTCGACGCCGCGACGTTCGGGTTCGCGATCGTCACCTTGCTCCTGCTGCACCCACGCCCGGCCGCCAAGATCTCGGAGGGCGCTACCTCCATGCGCCGCGACATCGCGGAGGGGCTCCGCTACGTCAGACAGAAGGTCTGGCTCTGGGGCACGCTCGGCTGGGCGCTCGCTGCGATCTTCCTCGTCTACGGCCCGTTCACCGTGCTGCTCCCGTTTCTCGTCCGCAACGAGCTCGGCGGCGACGCGGGAGACCTCGGACTGGTGTTCGCGGCCGGCGGGCTGGGGGCGATTCTCGTCTCCCTCGCGGTCGGACAGATCGGGCTGCCCCGCCGACACATCACCTTCATGTACGCACTGTGGATGATCGCGTGCCTGCAGATCGCCGCCTACGCCCTGGCCGACGTGCCGTGGCAGGCGATGGCGATCTCGTTTGCCGGCGAAGGTTGTTGGGCGGGAGGCCTCATCGTCTGGGTGACGCTGATGCAACGCGTGGTGCCGGCGGAGCTCCTCGGCCGCGTGAAGAGCGTCGACTGGCTGCTTTCCCTCGGCCTCGCTCCTCTCTCCTTCGCTGTCACCGGCCCGCTCGCCGGCTGGCTGGGGGTGAAGCCAGTGCTCCTCATCTCCGGAGTCGCCGCCAGCGCGCTGACAGCGCTCTTCTACTTCCTGCCGGGAATGCGCGACACGGAGACGCCGGGCCACACGAGCCGCGTGATCCTCAGCGAACCGGCCGAAACCGCAGTCCCTCCGGCCGAGGATCCCGATCGAGCACTTGCGGGCGCCCGGCCCGGTCAGTAATCTCGGGAGGGCATGGAGGCAACGGAGCCTCGGGCGGTCGCCCGGGGCTTTTCGCATTCAAGGAGGCAGATACATGGCGCAGGTCGAGAGCAAGCCCAGAGCAACGTCGAGCACGGAGGACCGCCAGGAGGTCCTCAAGCGGATCAAGGACGAGGGCGTGGAGTTCCTCCTGCTCTGGTTCACGGACCTCGAAGGGCACCTGAAGAGCTTTGCCGTCACTCCGGCGGAGATGGACGCGGCGCTCGACGACGGAATGGGCTTCGACGGCTCGTCGATCACCGGGTTCAACGCGATCGAGGAGTCCGACATGGTCGCGATCCCCGACCCGCGGACCTTCCAGCTGATGCCCTGGCGGGAGGGCGAGACGAAGGTCGCGAGGATGATCTGCGACGTCGTCACCCCTGATGGGGAGCCCTACGACGGCGACCCGCGCTACGTCCTTCGCCGCGCTCTCGAGCGGATGAAGGAGATGGGCTTCGACACCTTCAACGTCGGCCCGGAGCTCGAGTACTTCCTCTTCAAGGACTCGAAGGGCACCGAGACACTCGACGAGGGCGGCTACTTCGCGATGACGACGATGGACGCCGCGAGTGAGCTGCGGCAGGAGACGGTGAGGGCGCTCGAGGGGATGGGGATCCCGATCGAGTACGTCCACCACGAGGTCGGGCCCTCGCAGCACGAGATCGACATGCGCTTCGCGCCGGCGCTCGAGATGGCCGACCACACGATCACGTACCGCCTGATCGTCAAGGAGATCGCGAAGAAGGCCGGCTTCCACGCCACCTTCATGCCGAAGCCGATCTTCGGCGAGAACGGCTCCGGGATGCACACGCACATGTCGCTGTTCACGGACGGTCGCAATCAGTTCTTCGACGAGGAGGACAAGTGGCACTTGTCCGGCACGGGCAAGGCGTTCATCGCCGGACAGCTACGGCACGCGCGCGAGATCTCGGGCGTGTTCGCCCAGTGGGTCAACTCCTACAAGCGGCTCGTGCCCGGCTACGAGGCACCCGTCTACGTCGCGTGGTCGCAGCGGAACCGCTCCGCCCTGATCCGGATCCCGCTCTACAAGCCGGGCTCGGAGCAGGCCACGCGCGCCGAGATCCGGTGCCCGGACCCTGCCTGCAACCCCTACCTCACGTTCGCCGCGCTGCTCCACGCCGGCCTCGAGGGGATCGAGCACGGCTACGAGCTGCCCGATCCGATGGAGACGAACCTCTACCACCTCACGCCCGAGCAGCGGGAGGAGAGGGGGATCGTCGCCCTGCCGGAGACACTTGGCGAGGCCATCGACGAGCTCGCCCACTCCGAGCTGGCGAAGAAGGCACTGGGGCGCCACATCTTCGAGCGCTACATCGAGCTCAAGCGGAAGGAGTGGGACGAGTACCGCGTACAGCTCACGTCGTGGGAGCTCGACCGGTATCTCCCTGTGCTTTGAGCCAGAACGACCGCGAGCTGCAAATGCAGCTCGCGATCGGCCGTCAGTTCGTCCCATGCGCCGCAGGCGCATGGGACAAGTAAGCATTGTGGCCGTTTTCTTCGTGCGTTTCTAGGAGGGTTTGGTGGAACGTCCCTTGCGGCACAGCCGGCGTTTCGCCAAGCCCTCCTACAGAAACGCGCGAATGGACTCGCGCTCGACGTTCAGTCCCACGACGCCGCTCGAGCGGTCGATCTCCTGGATCGTCGCGGCCGGGACGAGGCGTCGACGGCGTGCGAGGAAGCCGGTGCGGACGGAGAGCGCATCGGGGATGTCCCGTGCGGTGCCGTACATCGCACACTCGACTCGGCCGACGATCCTGCCCCTCGCATCAGCGACCAGGTAGCCGATCGTCTGGCGGAGGTCGGGGAGGACGGGCAGCGCCTCGCTCATGACTCGAACGTACTCCTCCCGGATCAGCGTTTGGGTTGCGCGCGGTAAGGAATGTGTAAGCCGTGCGCTGCGCTCGCAGGCGGGGCGCCACCATCAGGCGGCGCCCCGCGTCCGTGGTTTAGGCCGGCCGGATCCGTCGCCGGTCGGTGCCGATCAGGAAGAACGCGCCGGTGATCAACAGCGCGATTGCCCCGGCGACGACGACGGTCTCGGGGCCCGGGACCGAGAAGGTGCCCGGGTCCGACGCCGTGCCTCCAGTCGTAGCGACCGGATCCGTGCGCGGAAGCGCACGATCGTCCGGGGCGACGCCGGTGGCGAACCCCAGCTCGGCCGGGGTCACACCTTCACCCTGGCTGACATAGGGGATCTGCGGAGCCGCCGGCGTTGGCGCGGCGACCGGGTCAGTGCGTGCAACCGCCCTGTCGTCCGGGCTCATCGTCGGCTCGTCGACCCGGGCAACCGCCCGATCATCCGGGGCGACGCCCGTGGGGAACCCCAGTTCGGCCGAGGTGACACCCTCACCCTGGCTGAGATAGGGGATCTGCGGAGCCGCCGGCGTTGGCGCGGCGGCCGGATCGGTCCGTGCAACCGCCCTGTCGTCAGGGGCGGTGCCGGTAGCGATCCCCAGTTCGGCCGGGGTCACACCCTGACCCTGGCTGAGATAGGGGATCTGCGGACCCGCCGGAGCCGTCGACTCGGTGATCGGTGCCGTCTGGCCCAGCATAGGCCCGGGCTCCGCCGCCGCTGCTTGTGCCCCGCCCGCCGCTACCGTCGCTGCTACGGCGATGGCGAGAGCCGCCTCGCGAAAGCCATGGGCTTCCACGTCGTCGGTTGCCCGCGCCAGCGCCTCCCGATCGAACGTCAGGACGATCTGGTCGCCCTGCGCCTCTTCCAGCAGCTGCTCGAGGTCGGTGCGCTCCCACGCCACCGAGACGTTCCGGGTCTCGGCCGCCTCGCCGTCGGAAGAGCGAGCGACGTCGAGAACCAGCTCGATCGGCTCCTCTTCCGCAGCGAGAACGGCCTGGATGTCCGACCGTGGAATGGTCGTGGTGAGACCATCGCCGAGATCGGAGGCAGGCACGAGTGCTGCTCGTGCGGATACCTGCTCCATACGCCGCTCCCTTCATCTCAGGGCGCCTGTTGGCGCCACTGTCTTATCTCTTGACGCGCCGCCTGTCAGCGATCTTCCCACATTGTGGCAACTTCAACAAAGCGGCCGATCCGCCCAGCCGCTCCTACAATCGGCCTGTGAACGCCTCCGAGCGGCACCTGCAGCTGCTCACGGAGAGCATCGCGGCCGTCAACTCGACACTCGATCTCGAGGAGGTCCTGGCGCTCGTGGCCCGCAAGGTGGCCGAGGCCCTCGACGCCGAGGCGTGCTTCGTCTACCTCTACGACGAGCCGGCTGACGAGCTCGTCCTCCGTGCGACACAGGGCACGGCCGTCGAGGCCATGACCCGGCGCCCGCGCATGCGACCCGGGGAGGGGATCACCGGCACGGCCGCCGCCGAGCGAAAGCCGATCGCGATCCCGGCTGAGGCACACCTCGACCCGCGCTTCAAGGGGTTCCCCAACCTCCCGGAGGATCAGTACGAGTCGATCCTCGCCGTCCCGATCCTTGCCCGCGAGAAGCTCGCCGGCGCGCTGAACGTCCGGACGGTGGAGCCGCGCGAGTTCACGCATGACGAGATCGAGCTGCTGCTGGCGATCGCCGCCCAGGTCGCACAGACGATCGAGCACGCGAAGCTCTACAGCGAGGCGCAGCGCCGGGTGGGCGAACTGGAGGCGCTTGCCCGAATCTCGGAGGCAGTCTCCGAGTCCCTGTACCTGGAGGAGTCGCTCGAGGCAATCGTGCAGACCACGGTGGACGCGGTCGGCGCGACCGGGGCAGCGCTCGTCCTCGAGGACGGGAACATCGCCTGGCCCGAGGGCCGGGCGGCAGCGCATGCGATCAGGATCCCGCTGCGCTGGAAGGGACGGCAGATCGGCGAGCTCGTCTGCGACCGCGACACGCCCTTCACCGACCAGGAGCGCGCGCTGCTCTCCTCGATCGCGAACCACGCGGCCGTCGCGGTCGAGCACGGACGGGCAGTGATGCGAGGCGTACTCGCCCAGGAGATCCACCACCGCGTCAAGAACAACCTCCAGACCGTCGCGTCGCTGCTGCGGCTCCAGGCGCGCTCCGGGGAGCAGGTCGACCCGCGCAAGGCGCTGGACGACTCCGCGAACCGGATCCTCGCGATCGCCGCCGTCCACGAGGTGCTGACCGAGAGCCGCCACGACGACGTCGACCTCGACGAGCTGCTCGACCGGCTCCGCGCGATGCTCGTCCAGGGCCTCGGGTCGGGCAAGCGGGTCGAGACCGCGCTCGAGCCGGTCTCCCTCGCCGGCGACCAGGCGACGGCGCTCGCGCTCGTCTTCAGCGAGCTGCTCCAGAACGCGCTCGAGCACGGCGGCGACTCGGTTCGCATCGAGCTCGGGCGGCGGAACGGGAACGTCGTGCTCGCGATCACCGACGACGGCGCGGGGATCGTTGACGAGCCGTCAGGCACGGGCCTGTCCATCGTCGAGGCGCTGGTCCGGGACGAGCTCCGCGGCACGCTCGACCTGAGCTCGGACGGCGGCATGCGGGCGGAGGTCGTCTTCCCGGCATGAGGATCCTGGTCGCCGAGGATGAGACGATCATCCGGCTCGACCTCCGGAACCTCCTGGAGGAGTCGGGCCACGAGGTGTGCGCCGAGGCGCGCGACGGCCAGGAGGCGGTCGAGCTCGCCCGTGAGCACGAGCCCGACCTCGCGATCCTCGACGTGAAGATGCCGCGGCTCGATGGCATCGAGGCGGCGCGGCGGATCCTCGAGGAACGCCCGATCCCGATCGTCATGCTCACGGCCTACGGCCAGGACGAGCTCGTCTCGCGCGCCGTCGAGGCCGGAGTGTTCGGCTACCTCGTCAAGCCGTTTCGCGAGGCGGATCTCCTGCCGGCGATCGCGACCGCGAGGGCCCGACACGAGGAGCTCGCGTCGCTACGCGAGGAGGCGGACTCGCTCGCCGAGGCGCTTGCCGCCCGCAAGGCGATCGAACGGGCGAAAGGGCTGCTGATGGAACGTGACGGCCTGAGCGAGGAGGAGGCCTTCAAGCGCCTCCGCAAGGCCAGCCAGCTCTCCGGCAAGCCGCTGAAGGTCGTGGCCGAAGCCCTCATCGCCACTCTGGACACCAGCTAGCCCCCGGCGCTCGCTTGGGGTCAGACCCCGCCCGCGCGACGCCTGGATTCAAGCCGCGCGCGAGGCCCGTTGGGGTCAGACCCGAGAACGGAAGCGTCACGACGCTGCGCCGGACGCGTGACCGCGGAGCTAAATGGTCAGGCCGCTTCTAGACGCCCGACGACTCGAACAGTCGCTCCCATCGGGCGAGCAGCGCCTGGAGCTCGTCCCGCGCGGCCCGATGCCGGCGCGAGAAGGTCGGCGTTGCCCCAGTCGTCAGCGAGCTTGCGCTCGAGCTCTCGGCGACGCGCTCCTCCTGGCTTCTCGATCTCCGCCTCGACGACCTGGAGCGCCGTCGGCCCGGCCGGCTTGGCCGGCAGCCGCCTTGGCCTTCTTCGTGACCTTCGGAGCCGGCGGCTCGGCCTCCTTCGCGACCTCCTCGCGGCGGCGAACCAGCTCCGCCCAACCGCCCTCGTAGGAGCGCAGGCCGTGATCCTCGATCGCCATCGTCCGCTGGGCGACGGCGTCGATCAGCGCGCGATCGTGCGAGACGAGCAGGACAGTCCCGGGAAAGGCCTCGAGCGCGGCCTCCAGCGCCTCGCGGCTCTCGAGGTCGAGGTGGTTCGTCGGCTCGTCGAGCACCAGGAAGTTCGCGCCCGAGGCGACGACGATGGCGAGCGCTAGCCGCCGACGCTCGCCGCCCGAGAGAATCGTCACCGGCTTCGACTGCTCGTCCCAGCCGGAGAAGAGGAAGCGGCCGAGAAGGTTCTGCGCCGACTGGCGCGGCAGCCCGGTGGAGCCCTGGACGCAGTCGAGCACGGTCCCGCGCTCGTCCAGCTCCAGCTCCTGCTGCGAGAAGTAGGCGGCCTCGACACCGTGCCCGAGCCGCACCGTGCCGGCGGCCGCGTCCCGCCGGCCGAGCATGGTCTCGAGCAGCGTCGTCTTCCCCGAGCCGTTGGGCCCGACGAGAGCGACGTGCTCACTGCGCTCGAGCGCGAAGTCGACCCCGTCGAGAAGCTCCTTCTTGCCCGCCTTGACCTCCAGCCCGGACGCCTCGACGACCGTCCGGCCGCTCCGGGCAGGCTTCAGGAAGTCGAAGCCCAGCGAGCGCTTCTTCGTCGAGAGGCGGTCGAGGGTGTCCGCCTGGCCGCCCCGCTCCTCTTCCAGACGGCCGATGTGCGTCAGCTTCGCCTGCGCCTGCTTGGCCTTGTTCTTCTTGTAGCGGAAGCGCTCCACGAAGCGTTCGAGCCTGGCGATGTCCACGTCGAGCCGGTCGAGCGCCTTCTGGGCGTGCTCGAGCCCGCGCGGCCTTCTCCATGCGCCACTGGTGCCACGGCCCTTTGAAGTACAGCGACCGACCGCCCGAGAGCTCGAGCACGCCGTTCGTCACCGCCTCGAGGAACCAGCGGTCGTGGGCAACGAGGATCACGGCGGCGTCGAGGGACTGGAGCTCGCGCTCGAGCCACTCGATGCTCTCGACGTCCAGGTGGTTGGTCGGCTCGTCGAGGAGCAGCAGATCGGGATCGCCGGCGAGCGCGCGCGCCAGTGAGGCCCGCGTCAGCTCTCCGCCGGAGAACGTCTCCAGCGGGCGGTCGAGATCGGCGTCGGCGAAGCCGAGGCCGCGAACCACGCCGGCCGTCCGGTCGCGCCAGGCGTAGCCGCCGGCATGCTCGAGACGTGCCTGCGCGTCCGCGTAGCGTCTCAACGTCGCGGACTCGTGGTCGCCCGTGGCCATGGCCCGCTCCAGGCTCCGCAGCTCCTCCTCGAGCGCGATCAGGTCGGCGGCGCCGGAGAGGACGTACTCGCGCAGCGTCAGCCCTCGGTCGAGCGGCGGGCGCTGATCGTGCAGCGCGACCCGCGTCCCCTTGGAGAACACGAGGTCGCCGCCCTCGACGGGCAGCTCGCGCGCCAGCATGCGGAGCAACGTCGTCTTGCCCGCGCCGTTCGGGCCGGCAAGCGAGAGCCGGTCGCGGCGCTCGACCTTGAACGAGACACCGTCGAAGAGCGGGTCTCCCGCGAACTCCTTGCGGAGCTGATTTGCGATCACGACTGCCATGGCTGTCCGAAAAAGAAGGGGCCGCTGTTTCCAGCGGCCCCGTTCCGATACCAGCGGTGGATTTGGTAGAGGCGCTTACCTACTCGGCACGATTGCCGGTGGCGCGTAGCGCGACGTCCCCCACGCTGGCTAGGCGGTTCCCTACAGGTCTCGGGGACACGCCCCTACCCGCTGGTACCTCCACTGCCCGTACTTGAAGATTTCACTACCGGACCACCTCCTTTCCGCGGTAGCCGAAAATGTAGCGGAGAGGGAGGAGGTCGGTCAGCTCCCCGTCGGAGGAGTCTCCGCCGGTCGGAGCACGACGCTGAGCTCGAGCCCCCGGTCGAGCGGAACGGTGACCGACTCGAGCGTCGTGTCAGCCTGCCGGGCCCGGCGAGTAGGCGCCCAGCGTCTCCTCGTGGGAGAGCACGTTGTCGGCGACGAAGAGCCCGCCCGGCTCGACCTTCGGCCGCGCGAGCTCGAAGAGCCGCTCGTAGTCGTCCTTCTCCGCGTCGATGAAGACGATGTCGAAGACGTCGTCGATCCCGGGCAGCGTCTCGAAGGCGTCGCCTTCGATCAGCTCGGCGGTCTCCTCGAGCCCGGCCTCGGCGATGTTCGCGCGCCAGGCCTCGGCCTTCACGGGATCGGCCTCCAGCGAGAGGATCCGCCCACCGAAGTAGCGCAGGCCGGCGGCGAGCCAGACCGTCGAGTAGCCGCGAGAACCACCGATCTCGAGCACCTCGCAGTCGGTCTGCGGCGCGACGAGGTCGAAGAGGAACTGACCCGTCGTCCGCGCCACCTGGCGGGAGCGCTGCTCGCGCGCGACGCCTTGCTCGCGCTCGGCGGCATCCTCGGCCTCGAGCCGCTTCAACACGGCGCGCACGCGGTCGTCCAGCACGGCCCTACCCTAAATCCGAACCGTCCGTTGGAGACACGGCTTGGTGCCTGGCACCGAGACGCGGCGCGGCCAGCCAGTTCAGCTAGGAGTCGTGCGGGCAAAACCATCCGAGAGCGACACGCCCTGGTGCCAGGCACCAGGACACGGCCAGACGAGACGGTTCAGGTCACGTCGACCTTCACGACGCCGTCCTCGACGACCACCGGGAAGGTCTCCACCGGCTGGTACGCAGGGAGGGAGAGCGGTCGGCCCGAGCAGATGTCGAACTCGGAGCCGTGGCGCGGGCAGATCACGACGCCGCGCTCGGGGTCGTGCTCACCTTCGGCCAGCGGCCCGTCGTCGTGCGAGCAGCGGTCCTCGATCGCGCACAGCTTCCCGTCGAGGTTGAAGACGCCGACCGCGACCTGCCCGACGTGGACGATCTTGACGCTGCCGGGCGGGAACTCCTCCAGCGGCGCGACCTCGATGAGGGCCAATCAGCTGACCTTGAACTGATCGTCCAGACCGGCCCATTCATCCGGCAGCGGCGTGCCCTTCGACCGGTGCAGCGCGACCTTCAGGACGCCGAGCCCGAGCAGCGCGCACTTGAGCCTGATCGGCGTCAGCGGGATCCCGATCTCGTCGAGCAGCTCGTCCTTCGAGAGCTCCCCGATCTCGGTCGCCGTCCGGCCCTCGACCATCTCCATCAGCATCGACGTGGCCGCCTGGCTGATCGCACAGCCGCGGCCGGAGAACTTGACCTCGTCGATCGTCTCCCCGTCCTCGCCGAACGCGACGTAGATCGCGACCTCGTCGCCGCACAGCGGGTTCAGCCCCTCTGCCTGGGCGTCGGCATCCTCGATCACCCCGTGCCCGCGCGGGTTCTTGTAGTGGTCGAGGATGACCTCTCTGTACAGGTCTTCCATGGGAATGAGGCTAGCCGAAGACTTTTCGCGCGCGGAGGAGCCCCTCGTGAAGCCGGTCGATTTCCTCCTGCAGCGTGTAGAGGTAGAAGCTCGCGCGATTGGTCGCCGCCACGCCCAGCCGCGCCATCAGCGGCTGGCAGCAGTGGTGGCCCGCACGGATCGCGACGCCCTCCCAGTCCAGCACCTGCGCGACGTCGTGCGGGTGGATCCCCTCCATGTTGAAAGAGACGATCCCGGCTCGCTTCTCCGGCGCCGGGCCGTAGAGCTGGATCCCCGGTACGTCTGAGAGCCGGTCGAGCGCGTAGGCGACGAGGTCGTGCTCGTGCCGCTCGATCGCCTCGAGCCCGATCTCGTTCAGGTAGTCGACGGCCGCCCCGAAGCCGACGGCCTCGGCGATCGGCGCCGTCCCGGCCTCGAACTTGTGCGGAAGGTCGCCCCAGGTCGTCTCCTCGAACTGCACCTTGCGGATCATGTGGCCGCCGAGGTTGAACGGCTCCATCGACTCGAGCAGCTCGCGGCGGCCCCAGAGCGCGCCCACGCCGGTCGGCCCGCAGAGCTTGTGCGCCGAGAAGGCCAGGAAGTCGCACCCCAGGGCCTGGACGTCGATCGCTCGGTGCGGCGCCGCCTGCGCGGCGTCCACCACGGTGATCGCGCCGTGCTCGCGCGCCCACGCCGAGAGCTTCTCGACCGGGTTGACGGTCCCGAGCGCGTTGGAGACGAGGTTCGCGGCGACGATCTTGAGCTCCCCTTCACGGCCGATCTCGTCGAGACCGTCCAGGTCGAGCTCGCCGCCGTCCGTCACGCGCACCATCCGGAACGACGCCCCGGTCCGCTTCGCGATGTACTGCCAGGGCACGAAGTTGGAGTGGTGCTCGAGCTCGGTGACGACCACGACGTCGCCCGGCCCGAGCTTCGCCAGGCCGTAGGCGTAGGCGACGAGGTTGAGGCTCTCGGTGGCGTTGCGGGTGAAGATCACCTCGCGCGACGACGGCGCGTTCACGAACTTCGCGATCCGGTCGCGCGCGCCCTCGAAGGCCTCCGTCGCCCGCTCGGCGAGCGCGTAGACGCCGCGGTGGACGTTCCCGTAGGAGGTCTCGTAGAAGTGTGTCATCGCCTCGAGCACCTGGCGCGGCTTCTGCGCCGTCACGGCCGAGTCGAGGTAGGCAAGCGGCTTGTCGTTGATCTCCTGCTGGAGGATCGGAAAGTCGGCGCGCAGCTTCTGCGCGTCGAGCGTCGCGCGTGTCTCGACGGCCATGAAGCCATCGTAGCCCCGGCGGTGGAGGCCTAGGTCGGGCGCTCGAAGCCTGCGATGCGCCAGAGCGCGCCCTCGTGCTCCCACGCCGCGGATCAACCCCTCGCTCTCCGCAGCCGCGAGGAGCCGGTCGGGCCGATGGATGAACGAGCGGTACTCCATGCGGCGAGCGGCGAGGAACACGTTGACTCCGGCGGCCCCGAGCCTCATCCACCAGGTTCGGCGCGGGAAGCTGAAGGCGAGAAGGCGCCCCGTCCGTCCGGCGGCGGCTGCCACGAGCGCCTCGCCGTCGGGGTAGCAGCAGACGACCCGGTGCATGACGACGACGTCGGCCTCGGGAAGCTGCTCGGCGGCATCTGCGAAGTCCACCACCCGCCGCTCGACCCGATCCTCGACGCCCGCCTCTCGGGCGAGCGCCGCCGCAGTCGCGTCGTAGGACGACGAGAGCTCGACGGTGATCGCACGCTCGGCGCCGGCCTTCGAGAGCTCAAGCCCGAGCGCGCCGTTTCCACCGCCGACGTCGAGCACGGTGCCCTCGACCCCACGACGTGCGACGAACGCCACGATCCGGCGGGCGTTGTCGTCGAGACCACGGCGCCGGTACCGCGAGGCGTCACGCCTTGCGATCTTCTCTGTGAAGAAACTGTCGTATCCCTGCCGAGAGCAGCATCCGGCCATCGAGTTCGTCAGGGTATCCCCACTACTCTTCGGCCATGCGCTCCAGGCTCGTCGCACTGCTCGCACTCGCCTGCGCCGGGCTCCTCGCGGGCTGCGGCGGGAGCGATTCCGGCTCCGAGTCGAGCGACCCCGGCGCGAAGGTCTTCGCGGACGCCGCCTGCGGCAGCTGCCACACGCTCGATGCCGCCGGGTCGAACGGCTCGGTTGGCCCGAACCTCGACGACGCGAACCCGTCGTTCGACGAGGTCGTCAGCAAGGTGAAGAGCGGTGGCGGCGGGATGCCGTCCTTCGAGGGCGACCTCAGCGAGCAGGAGATCCGCGACGTCGCCACGTTCGTGTCCGGCGGGGAGGCGGGCCAGGCGGCGGCGGAGGTGTCGAAGATCAAGCCGTTCAAGGCGAACACGCAGCGGCTCGAAGGATGCCTCGACGCGGAGTGCCGGCGCCAGGCGTTCGGCAACATCGCATTCCGGGAGGGGCCGAAGCCCGCGCTCGCCCTCTTCCAGGAGAAGCTCGGCGAGGACCCGATCGAGGCGGACTGCCACCGGATCGCGCACACGATCGGCGCCGCATCCCTCCAGCACCACGACGGCGACGTCGGCACTGCGCTCGCGGAGGGGAACGGGATCTGCGCGTCCGGCTACTACCACGGCCTGCTCGAGTGGAAGCTCGCCGATGTCCCGAAGGACGAGGTCGCGTCGGTCGCGCGCACCGTCTGCGAGCAGACGAAGAGCACGTCGAGCTCCTTCGTCTACTACCAGTGCGTCCACGGGCTCGGACACGGATTGATGCTCTACACGCTCTACGACCTGCCCGGCGCCCTGCGGCTCTGCCACCGGCTCGGCACCAACTTCGACCGGGTCTCGTGCAGCGGCGGGGTCTTCATGGAGAACCAGCAGTCGTCCTACGGCATCACCTCTCCGTGGCTGAAGCAGGACAATCCGCTCTACCCGTGCGGGATCGTCTCGCGGTCGGACAAGACGTACTGCTACCTGCTCGTGACCTCGCAGATCCTCCCGAGGGTGGGCTGGGACTGGAAGAAGACCGCCGACTGGTGCCGCAAGAGCGAGGAGGGGTTCGTGGAGCTGTGCTTCCAGTCGTACGGACGCGACGCATCGGGGAGCTCCCGGCAGGATCCCGCCAAGACGCGCGCCCTCTGCGCGAACGCCGGCAGCGGTGAAGAGCAGTGCATCTTCGGCGCGGTGCGGGACTTCCTCAACACCGATCCGTCCGACCTCGGTGCCGCCAGGCTGTGCGAGCTCGCGAAGTCGGCGCACCGCTCCAACTGTGCGTTCGGGATCGGCTCGATCGTCGCCGTCAAGCACAGCGCGGCGGCCGCCAGGCGCGCCGACTGCCGCCGCTTCCTCGCCGGCCGGTACTACGTCGATTGCCTACGGGGTGCGAACGCCTAGGCTCAGCCGAACGTGAACGCGTACGCCGAGAGGCCCGGCGTGAAGCGCAGCTCGAGTAGGCCCTCCTCGGGCTCCGGCAGCTCCAGCAGCCGGTAGAGACGCGGCTCGCCGCCGATCGAGATCGTCCGACGTGGTCTGCCGTCGAGCAGGACCTCGAGCCGGCCGGTCCCTCCCAGGACGAGGTTCACCTCGCGGGCGGTGAACTGGATGCGCAGCTTGGCCCCGCGCTTCGCCACGATCCGCTCGGGCTCGACGACCAGGCGCCCCTCGTAGGCGAGCTGGCCGGGTCCCAGGGAGGCCGGGAAGCGGTAGGACGCCTCGTGGTTCGGGACGACCCGGCTCCCGACGAAGTTGGCGAGCCGCTCGAACCCCAGATACGACTCGGGAGTGAGCGGACCACTCGGGGTCCGGTCGGCGATCTCCGAGACCTTCCCGTCGACGCCCGAGCCGAGGTAGCGGCGGATCTGCCGCTCGGTCTCGTCGTACTCGCCTTCGCCGTAGTGGTAGTAACGGACACGTCCCGACCGGTCGATCAGGTACTTCGCAGGCCAGTACTGGTTCGCGTAGTTCGTCCAGGTGACGAAGTCGTTGTCGAGCGCCACGGGGTAGCGGATCCCGAGCTTGCGCACGGCGCCGCGGACGTTGTCGGCCTCGCGCTCGAAGGCGAACTCGGGCGAGTGCACGCCGACGATCGTCAGCCCGTCGTCCCGGTATGCACGGTCCCACTCCTTGAGGTGAGGCAGCGTGCGGAGGCAGTTCACGCACGAGTACGTCCAGAAGTCGACGAGGACGACCCGGCCGCGCAGCCGGCGGAGCGAGGTCGGATCGGAATTGATCCAGCCGACGATCCCGCCGAGCTCCGGCGCGCGCTGCGCTTCGCTCGCGGTCAGCGCGGGCTGGTCGCCGGTACGTCGCATCCTCGCGAGCTCGCGCTCCGCCGTCGAGCTCTGCTCGATCTTCTCCTGCAGCGCCTCCGTGTAGCCGGGAACGGCGGTCGTGAACTGCTGGTCGGCCCCGAGCGCGATCGCGATGGCGGAGACGCCGATGAGGGCGCCGGCGACGCGCCGAGTCGTCTCCGCGTGACGGCGGAGGAAGCCGACGCCCTGCGTCAGGCGCTTGCCGCCCAGCGCGATCGCGAGCATCGGCACCGCAGCGCCGCTCGCGTACGCGACGGCGACGAAGAACGTCTCGAGGCCGCCGCCCCCGGTCGCCGAGAGCGCGGTCACGGCCGCGAGCACAGGACCGGCACAGGGCACGAAGACGAGCCCGAGGCTCACGCCGAGGAGAACGCCGTTGCTCTCGGTGAGCGGCCGCCGGCGGGTGAGGAAGAGCAGCGGGCGCTCAGCAAGCCGCGCGACCGCCGGGAAGAGCAGCGTGGCGGCTAGCAGCAGGAGCAGCACGATCGCGAGGTTCCGCAAGGTGTCCTGCGGCAGCCCGAGCGAATCGAGGAGCGAAGCGCCGATCACGGTGAAGACGCTGAAGCTCCCGACGAGGCCGAGGATGATCCCGAACGGCCGCCGACCCGAAGCGCCGCCGCCGAGCAGGATCGGGAGCACAGGCAGGACGCACGGCGAGATGGCCGTGATCAGGCCGGCGAGGAAGGCGATCCCGAGCAGGATCACGGGCTCAGCGTAGGCCGACGACCATTACGGCCGGCTTAATGTTCGGCTGGAGGGCTTGGCGGGACGTCGCTCGTCGCAGGGGTGCGATGGTCGTTCCGAGGCAAGGACGCAGGGAGCGTTCGTATCGGATGAGATACGGGCGCGACCGAGGACGCAGTCCTCGGGGCGAGCAGCGCGGCCCTGCGGCACAGCAGGCGTTTCGCCGAGCCCTCCTAAGCCTGTGGGATGCGGGCTTCGAGCGCCTCGCCGAGCGCCTCGCGCACCGGCTCGAGCTCGACCCGGTCGAGCACGTCCGTGAAGAAGCCGCGGACGATCAGCCGCTCCGCCTCGCCGCGGGAGAGGCCGCGCGCCATCAGGTAGAAGAGCTGGTCGCGATCGACCTGGCCGACCGTCGCGCCGTGCGTGCACCGCACGTCGTTCGCGAGGATCTCGAGGCCCGGAATCGGCACGGCGTGCGTCGTCGGCGAGAGCATCAGGTTGCGGTTCTCCTGGTACGCATTCGTCCGCTGGGCGTCCTTTTCGACGCGGATCATCCCGCGCCAGACCGCCGTAGCCTTGTCGCGCAGCGCGCCCTTGAACGCGAAGTCTGACGTCGTGTTCGGCGCCGCGTGGAGCTGGTACGTGTCGTAGTCGAGGTGCTGGTCGCCGTCCGCGAAGTAGGCGCCGGTTACACGGGAGGTCGCGCCCGGGCCCGTCAGGTCGTTCTGGATCCAGACCTTGCCTCGGCGCGAGCCGAAGCCGCCGGCCACCCAGTCCAGCTCGGCGTCCCGTTCGACTCGCGCGTGGTGCGAGGCGAAGTGCCAGGTGTTCTGCGAGAGGTTCTGGATCGAGACGTACTCGAGCTTGGCGGCCTGCTCGACGAAGAGCTCGGTCACCGAGTTCGTGTAGCCCTCGAGCTCGGGCGAAGCCGACGCGGAGTCCTCGATCAGCGAGAAGCGGCTCTCAGGCTCAGCGATCACGAGCAGCCGGAAGAAGAGCGCGCCGCCCTCGGTCGAGTTGACGATCTGAATGGCGAGCGGTTGCTCGAGCACGACGCCCTTCGGCACCACGACGAGCAGGCCGTGCTCCCAGACCGCGGCGTTGTGGGCCGCGAACTTCTCGTCCGCCCCGACCAGCTCGCCCAGCCGCTCGTGGTCGGTGAACGGCTCGAACGTGACGCGGGGATCGGGCGAGCGGACGATCGAGATCCCGCCCTCGCGGACCACGGCCAGGCCAGCCGTGTCCACGTCCAGCATCGTCTCCGGCAGACCGGTCTCGGTGCCTGGCACCGGAACATGGCCGTTGCGGACGAAGGACTCCGGGTCGAAGCCCTTCAGGTCTGTGAAGCGCCAGTGCTCGTCCGTCGTCGACGGCATCGGCAGCTCGGCGTAGCGAGAGGCTGCTGCTGCCCTATCCACGAGGCTTGTACCTCCGATGGAGGATCAGGACGTTTCCGTCGGGATCCTTGACGAAGCCCATGTGGCAGACGCCCGAGTCCTGGATGCCGATCACCTCGGCGCCATGACCGCGCATTTCCTCGACGGCGGCTTCGACGTCGGCGACTCGAAGGCCGATCCCGTTCTCGTTCGGAACGAACTTCTCGCCCTGCTCCTCGGGATTCCAGAACGAGAGCGTCACGTTCGGCGTCTCGATCTCCGTGTCCGTGTACTCGGATACCGGAAGCCCGAGCACGTCCCTGTACCAGACCACGGCCCGCGCGCTGTCCTCAGCTGTCCCGCGTGCCGCCAGTGACCTCAGTTCGGTCGGACACCGCCGAGGAAGTGGCCTGGAGCCTGCGGCGAGCCGCTGCATCGGAGGGCTTGGAGCCGTCGGCAAATGGTGCGTACCGACGGTGCAGCTGGAGCGTGTTGCCGTCCGGGTCGGAGAACGTCGCGAGGTGGCAGACGCCGGAGTCGATCGTCCCGTCCGGGAACTCGACGCCCTCGGCCTCGAGCTTCTTGCGTGCCTCGTCCACGTCCGCGACGCGAAACGCGATCGGCATCTGGTGGCCCCGCGCCTTCCACTGGGAGCCCATGATCTCGGGCGGGACGAGCGCGAGCGAGACGTTGCCGAGCTCGTACTCCACCCACGGTGAGCCCGTGTTCGGGTTCTGCGGGAGCCCGAGTGTCTCCCCGTAGAACTGCTGGGCGCGCGCCAGATCCTGGACGGGCACGGAGATGAAATCGGCGCGCTCGACGCCGAGATCAGCCAACCGAGCCTTCCATCTGGAGCTGGATCAGCCGGTTCAGCTCGACTGCGTACTCCAGAGGAAGCTCCTTGGTGATCGGCTCGATGAACCCGTTCACGATCATCGCGGAAGCCTCGGCCTCCGAGAGTCCGCGGCTCATCAGGTAGAAGAGCTGCTCGTCGCCGATCTTCGACACCGTCGCCTCGTGGCCGATGTCGACGTTGTCCTCGTCGATCTTCATGTACGGGTAGGTGTCCGAGCGCGACTCCTCGTCGAGGATCAGCGCGTCGCAGACGACCTTCGACTTCGAGCCGTGTGCACCCTTGGCCACCTCGAGCAGCCCGCGATAACCGGCCCGCCCGCCGTTCTTCGAGATCGACTTGGATGTGATGACCGACGTCGTGTTGGGGGCGACGTGGACCGCCTTGCCGCCGGCGTCCTGGTGCTGTCCGGCTCCGCCGAAGGCGATCGAGAGCACTTCGCCGTGGGCACCCTCGCCCATCAGCCAGATCGCCGGGTACTTCATCGTCAGCTTGGAGCCGAGGTTCCCGTCGACCCACTCCATCGTGGCGTTCTCGTAGGCGACCGCGCGCTTGGTGACGAGGTTGTAGACGTTCGTCGACCAGTTCTGGATCGTCGTGTACCGGCAGCGGCCGCCGGGCTTGACGATGATCTCGACGACGGCCGAGTGCAGCGAGTCGCTCGAGTAGGTCGGCGCCGTGCAGCCCTCGACATAGTGCACGAACGCGCCCTCGTCGACGATGATCAGCGTGCGCTCGAACTGGCCCATGTTCTCCGCGTTGATGCGGAAGTAGGCCTGGAGCGGCATCTCGATCGAGACCCCCGGTGGGACGTAGATGAAGGAGCCGCCCGACCAGACTGCCGAGTTGAGCGCCGCGAACTTGTTGTCGTTCGCCGGGATGATCGTCCCGAAGTACTGCTTGACGAGGTCCTCGTGCTCTCGGAGGCCGGAGTCCATGTCGAGGAAAAGGACGCCCTGCTGCTCGAGGTCCTCCTTGAGCTTGTGGTAGACGACCTCGCTCTCGTACTGGGCGCCGACGCCGGCGAGGAACTTCCGCTCGGCCTCGGGGATCCCGAGCCGGTCCCAGGTGTTCTTGATGTCCGGCGGGAGATCCTCCCAGGACTTGGCCTGCTTCTCCGTCGGCCGGATGTAATAGAAGATGTTGTCGAAGTCGATCTCGGAGACGTTGCCGCCCCAGTTCGGGAGCGGGCGCGCCAGGAAGTACTCGAGCGACTTGAGCCGGTAGTCCCGCATCCACTGCGGCTCGTTCTTGTGCTCGGAGATCGCTGCGACGAGCTCGCGTGAGAGACCCCTGCCGGACTTGAAGAAGTAGTCCTCGGGATCGTGGAAGCCGTACTTGTAGTCGCTGCCGATCTCGGCGACGACCTGGGTCTCGCTCTCGGTGACCGCCATCAGCTCTCCACCTTCTCGGGCATGAACGCCTCGTACCCTTCTGCTTCCAGTGTATGCGCAAGCTCCGACCCGCCCTCGGCGACGATCTTCCCATCGACGAAGACGTGGACGAAATCGGGCTCAATGTAGTTGAGGATCCGCTGATAGTGGGTGATCACGAGCGCGCCCATTTCGGGGCCGACGAGCTCGCGGACGCCGCCGGCAACGATGCGCAGCGCGTCGATGTCGAGGCCAGAGTCGGTCTCGTCGAGAACGGCGATGCGCGGCTTCAGCAGCGCCATCTGGAGGATCTCGACTCGCTTCTTCTCGCCGCCCGAGAAGCCGTCGTTCAGGTAGCGCTGGGCGAGCTCGCGCGGGATGCTCAGCCGCTCCATCGCCGCCAGCATCTCCTTGCGGAACTCGGGGATCGGGACCGGGTCGTCCTCCCCCTTACGCGCCTTCCGGATCGCGTTGATTGCGGCACGCATGAAGCTCGTGACGGTGACGCCGGGGACGGCGTGCGGATACTGGAAGGCGAGAAACAGGCCCTTCTGGGCACGCTTGTCGGCCTCCATCTCCGTCAGGTCCTCGCCGTCGAAGAGGATCTTCCCCTCCGTGATCTCGTAGGCCGGGTGGCCCATCAGCGCGTAGGCGAGGGTCGACTTCCCCGAGCCGTTGGGGCCCATGATCGCGTGGATCTGGTCGGTGTCGACCTCGAGGTCGACGCCCTTGACGATCTCGGTGCCGTCCTCGAGCGCGACGTGCAGGTCCTTCAGTTCGAGTAGCGCCAAACCGCTCCCTTTCAGACAAGTGGCGGGCAAGCGCCCGCCTCGAGACCTCATGGTACCAGCGTGGTTCTGCCTCCGGAGCACTCCGAAACCGCTGCTAAGGTGCCCATATGCCCTTCGGCATCGGGCTTCCCGAGATCATCATCTTCCTCGTGGTCGTCCTCCTCCTCTTCGGTGCCAATCGCGTTCCGGAGATCGGACGGTCGGTCGGCAAGGGCATGCGCGAGTTCAAGGACGCCGTCACCGGCAGGGGCGACGAGGAGCCCCCGCGGCTGCCCGAGGCCCAGGACGAAGAGCGCGTCGCCGAGCCCGCAGCGCCGCGCGAGCGCGACACCGTTTCCTAGGGTCCGATGAGACGACTCCCGCGCCGCCTCTCGTACGGCGAGGAGGCGACCCTCGTCGAGCACCTCGAGGAGCTGCGCAGCCGGCTGATCGTCTGCGTGTTGACGCTCGTCGTCGCGTTCCCCGTCGCGTTCTACTTCCACGAAGAGCTGATCGAGCTGCTGCTCGAGCTGCTCCCCGAAGACCGCCGCCTGGTCACACTCGGGGTCGCCGAGCCGTTCACGACGGGGCTGAAGGTCAGCTTCTACGCGTCCCTCGCCTTGACCTTCCCGGTGCTCGTCTGGCAGACGTGGAGCTTTTTCGCGCCGGCCGTGCAGGAGCGGAACCAGCGGGTCGTGGCGCGCTTCGTCGGCCTCGCGACGCTCCTGTTTGCCGGCGGGATGGCGTTCGCGTACTTCGTGATCCTGCCGCGGGCGCTGGACTTCCTCACGCAGTACGACGAGGAGCTCTACGACATCCAGATCCGCGCCAGCTACTTCCTCTCGTTCGTCGCCCTGATGATCTTCGCGACGGGCCTCGTCTTCCAACTGCCGATCTTCGTGGTCGGGCTCGTGCGGCTCGGCGTGCTCACCTCCGCGCAGCTGCGTGCCAACCGACGCATCGGGATCGTCGTCCTGGTCGGCCTCGCCATCCTCCTGCCGACCGTCGACCCGGTCTCGCTCGCGCTCGAGGTGATCCCGTTGCTCGTCCTGTTCGAGCTCTCCATCTGGCTGTCGGTGTTCCTCGAGCGCCGCTGGCAGGCGCGGGAATCCGTCAGAGTCGAGCACGCATGAACCGCATGAACCGCGTGCGCTTCTGAGCCACACCTTCTGCCGCCGGCGTCGGCTGCTCGATCTCCACGGACGACCCGGCGATGTTCGACACCGACCTGGTGCGGGAGTACGAAGCCGCCGCGAGCTCGGCCTCGGCCAACGAGCTGCGTACGAGAACGGCGTCGCCGGCGGCGCTCTGCGATGGCGTGACGCGCGAGCGGCTGCGCTCGATCGGCGAGTCGTTCGATTGGCGGTCGCTACCCTAGGGCCTGCATGGCACGTTCAGCACAGCGACGCAACAGGCAGCAGCGAGAGCGCCGGCCGAATCCCCGGCCTCCGGCGCCTTCGCGCACGCCCACCGCGACCTACGAGGACACGATGTTCTTCCCCCGCCTGCGCCGGCAGGCGAAGTGGATGTTCGTCTTCCTCGCGGTCGTGTTCGGCCTCGGCTACGTGATCTTCAACGTCGGCGGCTCCATCCCCGGGACGGGCCTCGGAGACGTCCTCCAGGGCCTCGCTCAGACGTCGGATGCCGGGCCGAGCGTCGACGAGTCCAACGATAAGATCAAGGACGAGCCGAACAACCCACAGGGCTACCGGGACCTCGCCTCGGCGCTCCAGCGGGAGAACAGGAACGTGGAGGCGATCCAGCCGCTCGAGCGCTACGTGCAGATGCGGCCGACGGACCGTGAAGCGCTGCGCCAGCTCGGTGCGCTGCACATGGCCCAGGCCCGCGTCAACGAGGAGCAGGGCGCGGTCGCACGCGCGCAGCTCACGGAGCTGACCGGCGGCGACGTGCTGACTCCGGGCACCTCGAGCCCGTTCGGACAGGCGTTCTCCAACCCGCAGATCACGGCGCTCGAGTCGCAGAAGTACAACCAGCAGCTGAACAACGCCTTCCTCGGCGCCCAGCAGTCCTACAAGGACGCGACGCGAGTGTTCAACAAGCTCGTGGCGGTGACGCCGGACAATCTCGAGGCGGAGGAGCCGCTGATCTTCCTCCAGCTCGGCCAGGCCGCCCAGTCCGCCGGCGACCTGAAGGCTGCCGTCACGGCGTACGAGCGCTACCTCGAGGTCGCGCCCGATTCGGCGAGCGCGCCCGCGGTGAAGGCTCAGCTTCCGGAGCTCAAGAAGGCCGCGAACGCGCCGGCCCCCAACGCGAACCAGTAGCGTCGCGACCCACTAGACTCCCGGCTGCTTTGCGAACCGAGGAAGGCGCGTGAACTTCGACATCAACACCGAACAGCTGGGCGACTCGGCCTACGTGATCTCGCTGACCGGCGAGGTCGACCTCTACACGGCGCCGGAGTTCAAGCAGCAGCTCCTCGAGGTGATCAACCAGGGTGCCAAGGAGGTCGTCGTCGACTTCTCCAACACGACCTTCATCGACTCGACGACGCTCGGCGTCCTCGTCGGCGGAGTCAAACGGCTCCGCACGAACGACGGTCAGCTCTCGCTCGTCTCCAGCGACCGCAACATCACGAAGATCTTCGAGATCACGGGCCTGGACCGGGTCTTCACGATCTACGGAAGCCGAGACGAGGCGGTCGCCGGCATCGGGTCCGCGACCCAGCCTTCCGCATAAGTTGCGGGCGGTCGGCGCCGCTCTCCTAGTACTCGCCGCGTTTGCGGTTACCGGCTGCGGCACGGACGGGCTCGTGGAGGAGACCGCCGACCCGGCCCGGGGCAAGGAGCTGTTCCAGCAGACCTGCGGCGGCTGCCACACCCTTCGCGAGGCGGGTTCGAACGGCTCGAACCCTGTGCAGAACCCTTCGAGCGGCCCGAATCTCGACGACGCGTTCGCCGCCGCGCGGATGGAGGGCTTCGAGGAGAGCACGATCCGAGAGACCGTCCGCCACCAGATCGACTACCCGGTGCCGCCGATGCCGGAGGATCTCCTCGACGATCCCGACGCCGACGCGGTGGCGCTCTACGTCTCCCTCGTTGCGGCGAACCCGGACGCATCGATCGGCGGCGGACCGGCCGCCGGCGGCGACGATCCGGAGGCGCTCTTCACCGCCAACTGCGGCTCCTGCCATGTGCTCGAGAAGGCGGGGACCTCGGGCACCGTCGGACCGAACCTCGACGAGTCTCAGGCCAGCTTCGAGGACGCCGTCCAGCAGATCACGAACGGCGGCGGCGGCATGCCGGCCTTCGGCGACCAGCTCGAGGACGAGCAGATCCGCGCGCTCGCGCGCTACGTCAGCGGCGGCTAGCCCTGTCCCGGCGGGACGCGTCTTCGTGCCTGGCACCAGGACGCGGCCTGGCGGGCGGGGACTGGTGCGCAGATCAGCGTCAGCGCCAAGCCCTCACTGCCCGACGGGCCACGGCTCGGTGCCTGGCACCGGGACCCGCCCGAAAGGACTAGGTCGGCGCTTCGTCGCGCTCGGCTTCGAGATCCACGACCACGTGCGTGATTGGCACGTCGAAGCGCTCGCGCGCCGCTCGGACGACTCCCTTCTCGAGCCAGACCGACCGGCCCTCGGGGTGCGTCGAGATGATCACCTCGTCGGCGCCGAAGGTGCGTAAGCCGTCCTCGATCGCCTGGAGC
This sequence comes from uncultured Actinomycetes bacterium, assembly GCA_963798935.1. Taxonomy (GTDB): domain Bacteria; phylum Actinomycetota; class Thermoleophilia; order Gaiellales; family Gaiellaceae; genus JACDAN01. The sequence continues at coordinate 117,903 of CAWCVG010000007.1, read as the reverse complement.
GGGTCGGCGTCGCCGACCTCTCCCTCCGCCGTCACGCCGAGCTCGCGAAGGCGCTCGAGGCTCCGCTCCAGCCGTACCTGCGCCGCGGCCCTGGGGCCGTCCTCGTCGGAGGCGAAGTAGCGAACAGGCGACATCAGCGCCGGGCAGACGACGCGGACGATCTCCTCGACGCCCTCGGCCCGGCGGTGGATCACGTCGCGAAGCGGAGTTCCGCCGACGGTCTCGTTGGCGATCACGAGGATGCGTCGCTCTCCCGGCGCGCTCGGCCGGATCACCGCCTGCCGCGGAGGCTCGCGACGGGCGCGGACGACCGCTGCAATCGCCAGGAGCGTGAGCAGCACGAAAACGGCGACGCCGAGCCAGGTGTTGATCGCGGCCGCAACGACGATCAGCGCGAAGTAGCCGACCGCGAGCAGCACCAGCCGGAACGCATCTGCCTCATTCCGGAACGGATTCCTCATCGCGCTACAAGAGATAGATCGTCGCGTACACCACGATCCACATTACGTCCACGAAGTGCCAGTAGATCCCCGGGATCTCGACTCCGTGGTGGTGCGATTCTGTGAAGTGGCCGCGGAACGCCCTGATCGTCGCGAACGTGAGCAGCGTGAGCCCGACGAACACGTGCGCGCCGTGGAGCCCGGTCAGCCCGTAGAAGATCGTCCCGAACGCGCCGTCCGCCGGGGAGAAGCCGACCCGAGCGTACTCGAGCATCTGCGTGATCAGGAACGTGGTGCCCAGCGCGAGGGTCAGGACGAGCCCGGCCTGGAGGCCGGCGCGATTGCCGCGCTTGATCGACTGGAGGGCCCAGTGGATCGTGAAGCTCGAGGTCACCAGGATCGCCGTGTTCACGCCGGCGACGAAGACCGGGAGGTGGAAGGGCTCCAGTGGCCACTCGGCGTTCCCGTTGACGCGGGTGAAGAAGTACGCCGTGAAGAACGACCCGAAGAGCATGATCTCCGAGGCGATGAAGAGGAGCATCCCGAGGGTCGGGGCATCGACCCGGGAGCTGCGATGCGCCTCGGGCGGATGCAATCCGTGATGTGCCTCGGCGTGCGCGCTCACTCGGCCGCCACCGCCGGCGGGTCGGCGCCGACTTCCTCGGGCGCGATGACGACGTGCTCGACCGGGACCTTGGCGTCGTTGTGCAGCCGCTGGACGAGGTTGCGCCGCATCCAGGGAGACCGTGACGGCTCGAACGTCGAGACGATCACCTCGTCCACGCGCTCGTCCTCGATCGCCTGCATCGCAGCCGTGTAGGGATCCGGGTGTGCGATCTGGCCGTGGGCCTCGATGCCGGCGGCGCGCAGCTCGGAAAGCGTGCGGCGGAGGCGCCGCTCGGCCTCCGGATGCTCGCCCTGGCTGGGGTCGCTCTGCGGCGAGATGATCAGGAAGCTCGCCGGGCCCCGTTCGGCGCGCTCGCGGATCCGGTCGATCAGCGGCTTGCCGACGACCGTCTCGTTCGCGACGACGAGCACGTTGCGCATTCCCTCCTCGTCCGAGTCCTCGGCGACGACGTGCTCGACGGGGACGTCCCCTGCCGCCTTCCGGATCCGGTCGACGACGTTCTTGCGCAGCCAGCCCGACTTCTGGAGCGGGTGGGTGGAGACGATGACGTCGGTCGGTGTCGGGTCGAGCATCCCGAACGCATCCTTGACAGCCGACTCCGGGTCGGTCTCGAGCACGAGCCCGTGCGCGGGGATCCCGGCCTCGCGCAGCTGCGTGAGCGTCCGGTCGAGTCGCCGCCCGGCCGCGGCCCGCCGGGTGTCCTCGTAGACGACGTAGCCCGCATCCGGCGCCGACACCGGCGCGAGGACGGTCACGAGTTCCACGCCCTGCTCGTCCGCCTTCCGCTTGACGGCATCGATCAGCCCGCTCCCCGTCACCGTCTCGTTCGCCACGACCAGCAGATGCCTCACCGCCGGACCTCCTCCGTCGCGGCCTCACGATCACGCTCGCCGTTCAGAATCGCGTGCTTCGCGCCGGGGACGCCGTACTCGTACGGGTTCCCGACCACCTGCGGGATCTCGTCGAAGTTGAAGACCGGCGGCGGCGACGAGACCTGCCACTCGAGCGTCATTGCCCGCCACGGATTCGCCGGAGCCCGCGCGCCACGGGCCCAGCTCACGGTCATGTTGTAGACGAAGATGATGAACGAGGCGCCCAGGACGAAGGACGAGATCGAGATGAAGAAGTTCCACTCGCTGAACCGGTCCTCGTACGTGTAGACGCGCCGCGGCTGGCCCTGCAGGCCGATGATGTGCATCGGGAAGAACGTCGTGTTGACGGCGAGGAACGTGCCCCAGAAATGGATCTTCCCGAGTGTCTCGTTGTACATCCGCCCGGTCATCTTCGGGAACCAGTAGTAGAAGCCGGCGAAGATCGTGAACAGCGAACCACCTAAGAGCACGTAGTGGATGTGCGCGACGACGTAGTAGGTGTCCGACGAGTGGATGTCGATCGGGACAGCGCCGAGGAAGATCCCTGACAGTCCGCCGATCACGAACATCGAGACGAACCCGAGCGCGAATAACATCGGCGTCGAGAAGTTGATCTTCCCCTCCCACGTCGTGGCCAGCCAGGAGAACACCTTGATCCCGGTCGGCACGGCGATCAGCAGCGTCGTGATCATCATCGGGATGCGGAGCCAAGGCGCCATCCCGGCGACGAACATGTGGTGCGCCCACACGGAGAATCCGAGGATGAGGATGGCGACGAGCGAGAGCGCCATCAGGCGGTAGCCGAAAATCGGCTTCCGCGACATCGAGGAGATCACCTCCGAGACGATCCCGAAGCCGGGCAGGATCATGATGTAGACGGCCGGGTGCGAGTAGAACCAGAAGATGTGCTGGTACCCGAGCGGGTAGCCGCCGCCCTCGACATCGAAGTAGTGGGTGTGCATCAGCTTGTCGAAGGTGACGAAGAACTGCGAGCCGGCGATGAACGGCGTCGCGATGACGACGAGCAGAGAGGTCGTGAAGTTCGCCCAGACGAGCAGCGGCATGCGCCAGAAGGTCATCCCCGGCGCGCGCATCGTGATGATGGTGACCAGGAAGTTCAGCGCCGTCGCGATCGATGACGCGCCCGCCCACTGGACCGCCATCGTGAAGAAGATGTTCCCGAACGGCTGCTCGACCGAGAGCGGCGCGTAGTTCGTCCAGCCGGCGCCGAATCCCGGGAAGAAGAAGCTCGACAGCATCATGATCCCGGCGATCGGGAGCAGCCAGTACGACAGTGCGTTCAGGCGCGGGAACGCCATGTCGGGAGCGCCGATCATGATCGGCAGCACGTAGTTCGCGAGCCCGGCGAAGGCCGGGATCACGAAGAGGAAGATCATCAGCGCGGCGTGCGCCGTGAAGAGCTCGTTGTAGGTCTGTGGGTCGACGAAGTCCGCTTCCGGCCGCGCGAGCTCGGCGCGGACGAGCATCGCCATCATCCCGCCGGCGAGGAAGAAGAAGACCGTCGTGACGACGTACTGGACGCCGATCACCTTGTGGTCGGTGTTGATCCGGAAGTAGTCGGTCCAGCGCTTTGCGCCGTGGCCCGAGTGGTCCTCGGGCTGCGTCGGGAAGCCGAAGGCCCAGCGGAGCCAGTAGTCGAACGCGCCGAGCCCTGAGAGGAACCCGATCGGGGCAGCGACCAGGAAGGCGACCGTGATGATCGGCTCCCACTCGAGGATCGGCTCCCAGCCGGCGAGCGCTCGGATCCCCACGACGATGCCAAAGCCGAGGCCGGCGAAGAGCGCCGTCATCCACGCCGCGCGCACCCAACCCGGCGCCATCAACCGCCGCAGGCCCGTCCGGCGCGGCGGCGGCGCGGCCGCGTGCGCTTCGTGCTCTTCGCTGTGCTCGTGGACTGCGGTCAACTCATGCCACCTGGAGTCGTGCGGGACGTTAGCCAGCGTTCAAAGTCGGCTGCCGACGTAACGATCGCGCGGGTCCGCATCAGCGCGTGGCCGAGCCCGCAGAGCTCGGTGCAAATCAGGCGGTAGCTCCCAGTCTCGGTCGGAGTGACCGTGATCTCGGTCGTGATTCCCGGAACGGCGTCCTGCTTCTGCCGGAACTCCGGGACCCAGAACGAGTGGATCACGTCCCGGGCCGACAAGTAGAGGCGGGTCGGGCGGTCGACCGGAAGTCGGAGGTTCGCCGAGATCTTGCAGCCCTCCTCGATGATCCCCTGGTCGCGCTGGACGCAGGCCATCTTGTCCTCGCCGGCTTCGGCGCCCTGCTCCGGGTACAGGAACGTCCACGCGAACTGCTGCCCCCAGACCTCCACGCGGAGTGCGTTGTCCGGCACGCGGTCGTTCTGCGCCAGCGCGACCGAGCTGACGACGATCATCGCGATCACCAGGACGAGCGGAATCGCGGTCCACGCGATCTCGATTCCGGTGTGACCGTGGATCGGCGGGCCGTCCGAGTCGTCGTCCGGCTTGGCGCGGAACTTGACCAGCGAGTAGACGCTGATCCCCGCGACCACCGCGAAGATACCGATGCAGATCGCAGTCACGAACCAGAAGACGAAGTCGATCCGCTCCGCCTCCTTGGAGGACTGATCCGGGAGCCACGGGACGAAGATTGCGACCGCTATCGCGATCGCCGCGAGCACGAGGGAAACCAGGAGAACCGTGATCAGGGACCCGGCGCGCACCGCCCGCGAGCCTACCGAGTTAGTGGCGCAGCCGGAGCGGGTACACGGGGTGAAGTTGCGGCAGGGCATCCGCTCCTGCGCAGCCGCAAAAGGAGGCACTAATGGGACTCGGAGTAAGCCTGTTACTGATTGCCGTCGGGGCGATTCTCGTGTGGGGTCTGCAGAGCGACGTCGCAGGCATCAGCGAGGACGCCATCGGCGTCATCCTGATGGTCGTCGGCGCAGTGGGGCTGATCCTCTCGATGATGTTCTGGTCCAGCTGGGGCGGCGTTTCTAGCCGCCGTCGCTCGACCTACGTCGAAGAAGGCCCGCCGCCAGCCTGAGGGAGAACGGCAGCGCGGGCGGCGAGGCCGTCCGCGCCTGCCCTCATTCCGCCAATGAGCCCGAGGGGGGACAGGGTCGAGGAGTTGGAGTCGAGGCTCGCCGAGCTGGAGAGGCTCGACGAGCTGAAGACGCAGTTCGTCACCCTGGCCTCGCACGAGCTGCAAACGCCGATCGCCGTCGTTCACGGGATCGCCGCGACGCTGCATCTGCGTGGCCACGAGCTCGCCGACGAGCAGCTGGTGGATCTCCGCAAGACGCTCTACGAGCAGAGCTTGCAGCTCGCCGAGCTGACGCATCAGCTGCTGGATCTCTCGCGCCTCGACGCGCACGCGATCGCGCTGAGCCCGGAGCGATTCCATCCTCGTGAGCGGATCGACGAGCTGCTGGCGCGCATCGCGCCGGAGCGGATCGACGACGTCGACGTGGGGGTGGAGCCGGCCCTCGAGGTCGTCACGGACGCGCTTGCCTTCGAGCGCGTGATCGGGAACCTCCTCACGAACGCTCTGCGCTACGGCGCCCCGCCGATCGAGGTGCGGACGCGGGGGAACGGTCTCGTCGACGTGATCGTCCAGGACCATGGCCCGGGCGTGCCCGACGAGTTCGTCTCGGTCCTCTTCGACCGTTTCTCGCAGACGGACTCGGCGAAGCGCCACCGGCAGGGCGCGGGCCTCGGCCTCGCGATTGCGAAGTCGTTCGCGAAGGCTCTTGGCGGCGACCTACGCTACGAGCCCGCCGAGCCGTCCGGCGCACGCTTCCACTTCGAGCTCCCTCGGGAGCCCGTGGCACTGCACTAGGAGGGTTTAAAGGCCTGTCATGGGATCGACCGCGCCGCCTCGCACGCGGACCTCGAAGTGCAGGTGCGGCCCCGTCGAGTAGCCGCTCGACCCGATGCGGCCGATCAGCTGGCCGGGCGCGACGGACTGGCCGACCTGAACGCTGACCCGAGACAGGTGGGCGTACATCGTCCTCGTGCCGGAACCGTGCGCAATCGTTACGAGGTTCCCCCAGCCGCCGACGCTGAAGCCGGCGAACGTGACTCGCCCGGCCGCCGCGGCCGTGACCGGAGTTCCCGTCGCGCCGGGGTAGTCGATCCCCGTGTGGAAGCGGTTGCCGCGCGGACCGAAGAGATCGGTGTAGGCGACCGCGACCGGAGAGCTGAGCGAGATCGGACAGGCGGGCGGTGCGGCCCTCAGCGCAGAGAAGACTCCGGGCCCCGCGATGCCGTCGGCCGGCAGGCCCGCCCACCGCTGGAACGTCCGCAGTGCGCGCTCGGTGGCGGCGCCGAAGTGCCCGTCGAGGTTTCCCGACGGGAAGCCGTGAGACGCCATCGCAAACTGGAGCGCGGCGACGTCCCAGCCGCGGGTGCCCGCCAGCAGGAGACGTCCGCCCAGCGGAGGCCGCCTGCCGAACCGGCCGAGCGCCCGCTTCGTTCGCGGCCCGGGGACGCCGTCGACCGTCAGCCGCGCACGCTGCTGGAGCCGCCGTACGGCCGAGACGGTGCCTGGGCCGAGGACGCCGTCAACGGTGCCGAGATAGAACCCTCTCTGGCGTAGACCGACCTGAAGCGCAGCGACCTCGGGGTTCCCGGCGGCGAAGGCAGGGGGCGCGAGCAGGAGAAACGCGAAGAGTGCTGCGGTCGCCGATCTCTTCATCCACATGCACCTCCCTCGAAAGAAGGGTCTGCGCCTGATCCGCCGCTAAGGAGCTCTCTTTAGCGCGGGCGTTCTTCAGCCTGTTCGAATCTGCGTTTTACCTCCGACCAGTTTACGCAGTTCCACCAAATTTCCAGGTATTCCGGGCGCCTGTTCTGGTACTTCAGGTAGTAGGCGTGCTCCCAGACGTCGATGCCCAGAAGCGGCTCGTCGCTCTGGATCAGCGGGCTGTCCTGGTTGGCGGTGGAGTACACGGCAAGGCCGGTCCCGTCGTGGACGAGCCAGGTCCAGCCGCTTCCGAACCGCTTCACGCCGTGGTCGTTGATGAGCGCCTTCAGCTCGTCGACGGAGCCGAACACGTCGTCGATCCCGGCCTTCAGGTCGCCTTCCGGCTCTCCGCCGCCGTCAGGGCTCATGATCTCCCAGAAGAGCGTGTGGTTCGCGTGGCCGCCGGCGTTGTTCCGGACCGTCGTGCGGATCTCCTCCGGCATCGCGTCGAGCTCTGCGAGCACGGACTCGACCGAGTTGTCCTCCCACTCGGTTCCGGCCAGGGCTTTGTTGGCGTTGTCCACGTACGCCTGGTGGTGCTTGTCGTGGTGGAGCCGCATCGTCTGCTCGTCGATGTGTGGCTCGAGCGCGGCGTAGTCGTACGGCAGCGGTGGCAGTTCGAAGGCCATGGCTCTCCTCTCTTCGCGGTTCAGGAGAGCCTAAACGGGGTGGCTATACTCGCCAACCGACGGGCCGTTAGCTCAGTTGGTAGAGCAGGGGACTCTTAATCCCAAGGTCGAAGGTTCGAATCCTTCACGGCCCACCTCGCTGTGCCGCATTATGGTCGTAGACGACGACCGTTCCCGCGAGGAAGTCGGCCAGGCCTTTTCGCCGCTCGGTGAACAGGATCGGGAGAAAGCCGGCGAACAGCGGCATGATCGACAGCAGGAGCCCCACGAAGCGCACGAGTGACCGGCCGATCGAGGGCGCGTCACCCGTGGGCCCGCGAACGCGCAGGCGCAGCAGCCTCATCCCCGGTGTCTGGCCGGCCGAGCTCCAGAAGAGGACGAAGTACGCGCCCACGACAAGCGTCCACCCGGACGCGAGCAGGACGCCGACGAGCCACTCCGGGCGGAGCGTCCCGACGAGCGTCGAAATCAGCGCGCCCAAGCCGACCAGCGACATCCAGATCACGATCGTCAGCCCGACGTCGGCCGCCAACGCGGCAGCGCGGGTCGCGATCCCGGCATAGACCGAGCGGCGGGCCCGCTCGGGGCGGCGCAGAACCCGCTCCGCTCGGTCGTCGAGCCGCTCGGCACTCGCGCGGAGTCCACCCATCACCTCGTCCGCCAACCCGGTGGCCTGCTTGGCGATCGCGTCCCGCAGCTCGGGGCTCGAGGCCAGGTGGTGCAAGGCGCGCTGGGTCTCGTCGCTCGCCAGTACCTTGTCGGTGAGCTCGTTCGTCCGCGGACTCGCGAGCGCGGCGGTCACGAGGCGTTCGAGCTCACCGCTCGCCGCGAGCTCGGCGACGATGCGCTCGAGCACCCGGTGGCGGACGAGGGAGCGGGCGAGCTCCTCCGGCAGCGAGCCGGCAAGCGAACGGTCGAGGATCCGCGCCACCTCGGGCGCCGACAGAACCTCGTCGACCGCTTCCTCGATGGGCCCCCGCCAGGCACGCGCGGCTGCCCGCGCCGGAAAGAAGGCGGCGCGCCCCGCTGCGCCGGCGAGCCCGGGGCGACCCTCGTCGTCGTTCGGCGCCATCACGCGAAGTATCGCTTGCGAACTCGCATCTGCCTGCTTACTTCCGGCTAACAGCGGCGACCTACCCTTGGAGCGTGAAGGGCCTGCGGATCATCCCGCTCGTGGCGCTCGCGCTTCTCCCTGCTGGTGCCTACTCCCAGGCCGGCGATGCGCGGACCGCCGCCGACTGCTCCGTGCGCCAGACGGGCCTGAGGCCGATCACGGACATGAACAGGTCTCGCTATCGCGGGTATCTCGGCGGCCTGTACCCGGCCGCCGCGAACAAGCCTCCGCGAGCTCACCTGCGGCGCGGCCTCGACGCGGCTCGGCGCGTGCGTCCCATCCGAGGCCGCATCGGAGTTCTCGGCGTCGGGATGTCGAACGGGATGAGCGAGTTCGGCGCCTTCGCGAAGACCGCCGTCCAGGATCCGGCGACGAACAGGAGCCTGACCTTCGTGGAGGGCCCCGGCGGAGGCTGGGACGCCACCCGGATATCGAAGACGAAAGCTCGGTACTGGTCCGACCTCGACGCCCGCATCCAGCGTGCTCGCCTCACCCGCGCCCAGATCCAGGTCGTCTGGCTGAAGCAGGCGATCGCGGGCGAGGACCGGCCGTTCCCTCAGGACGCGAGGGCGCTCCAGGCGCATCTCCGCACGATCGTCCGGCTTCTGTCGAACCGCTTCCCGAACCTGAAGCTCATCTATGTCTCCAGCCGGACCTACGGCGGCTACGCGGTGACGCATCTCAACCCGGAGCCGTTCGCGTACGAGACGGGCTTCGCGGCGAAGTGGCTCGTCCAGGAAGGGATCCAGGGCCGGTTGGGCCGGGTCTGGGTCGGCTGGGGGCCCTACCTCTGGACGGACGGAGCGGCCGGGCGCCGCGACGGCCTGGTCTGGAACTGCGAGGACGTCCTCGAGGACGGGATGCATCCCTCGCCGAGCGGTGTCAGGAAAGTGTCGAAGCTGCTCTCGGACTTCTTCAAGGCGGAGCCGACGGCGAAGCCCTGGTTCGCGGCAACCGGCTGACTCATATCGTTGCGGGCCGTGAAGGTCCTGTCCGTCGTCGGGAACCGGCCGCAGTTCATCAAGTCCGGGCCGTTGTCCGTCGCGCTCCGTGAGCGCGGCATCGAGGAGGTCGTCGTCCACACCGGGCAGCACTACGACCGCGAGCTCTCGGAGGTCTTCTTCGAGGAGCTCCAGCTCCCGCCGCCGGCCCACCGGCTCGACCTCCAGACCGCGGACGTCGAGCGGCTGACGCCGGCCATCGCCGGAACCGTTCTGGCCGAGCAGCCGGACTTGGTGCTGGTCTTCGGCGACACGAACTCGACGCTGGCCGGGGCGAAAGCGGCGGGGGAGACGCCGGTCGCACATGTCGAGGCCGGGCTCCGGAGCGGCGACCTCTCGATGCCCGAGGAGCACAATCGAATCGAAGTCGACCGCATCTCGTCACTGCTCTTCACACCGGACGAGCGCTCGAAGGACGTGCTCGAGGCGGAGGGGGTCACCGGCCGGATCGAGGTGGTCGGAGACGTCATGGCCGACGCGAACATGCGACTTGCGCCCCTGGCCCGGCAGCGTTCGCGGATCCTCGCGGGTCTCGGGCTCACGGCCGGCCGGTACGCGGTCGCCACCGTGCATCGCGAGGCGAACGTCCGCCCGGAACGGCTGGCCCGGATCCTCGACGGCCTGTCCCGACTGGACGAGCGCATCATCTTCCCGGCCCACCCGCGCACCCGGCAGACAGTCGCTAGTAACAAATTGTTACTTGGAACGAATGTCGCGCTGATCGATCCCCTGGGGTACATGGACTTTGCGGCGCTGGCCTCGCAGGCGAGGGTGATCCTCACGGACTCGGGCGGGCTCCAGAAGGAGGCGTACTGGTACGGCGTGCCGTGCGTGACCCTCCGCCCGTCGACCGAGTGGAAGGACACTGTCGAGCTGGGCGCGAACGTGCTCGTTGACGACGATCCCCACGCGATCGCGAAAGCGGCGGCGAATGCACAGATGCCCCCGAACCGTCCAGAGTTGTACGGCGACGGCCGGGCTGCGGGCCGAATCGCGGACGTACTGATTAGCCTGTGACGCATGCTTGAAGAGAGAACAGAGACCCACGCCGCACCCACCCAGGACGCCAAGACCTGGGATGCCGCCGTCCTCGGGGCCGGCTACGTCGGGGTCCCGCTCGCGCATACGCTGGCCGCGGCCGGCCGGTCGGTCCTGCTGATCGACGTCTCGTCCGAGGTCGTCGACGGGATCAACCGAGGCGAGAGCCACATCATCGACGTGCCCTCGGAGGAGCTCGCGCCGCTCGTCCGCAACGGACAGATCCGCGCGACGACCGATTACAACGAGATCCGGCGCGCGGACGCGATCCTCATCGCCTTGCCGACGCCGCTCTCGAAGCAGCGCGAGCCGGACCTCTCGATCGTCATCGCTGCTGCCGAGCAGATCAGCGCCCGCCTGCGGAACGGCCACCTCGTCGTGCTCGAGTCGACGACCTACCCACGGACGACCCGTGACGTCATCCAGCCCATCCTGGAGAGCACGGGCCTCAAGGCCGGCCGCGACTTCCACCTCGCGTTCTCGCCCGAGCGGGTCGACCCCGGCAACGGCACGTGGACGACGAAGAACGTCCCGAAGATCGTCGGCGGGATCACGCCGGAGTGCACCGAGCGCGCCGCTCAGCTGTACGAGGGCGCCGTCGACACCGTCCACCGTGTGTCGACGCCGGAGGCGGCCGAGCTCACGAAGCTCCTGGAGAACATCTACCGCTCCGTCAACATCGCGCTCGTCAACGAGCTCGCACAGCTCTGCGAGCGGATGGAGATCGACGTCTGGGAGGTGATCGAGGCCGCCGCGACGAAGCCGTTCGGCTTCATGAGCTTCCAGCCGGGGCCCGGCCTCGGCGGGCACTGCATCCCGATCGATCCCTTCTACCTCACGTGGAAGGCGCGCGAGTACGACTTCTCGACCGAGTTCATCGAGCTCGCCGGCAAGGTCAACGAGAACATGCCGTACTACTGCCGCTCGCTCGTCTCGCAGGCGCTCAACCACGGCCGCCAGCGCTCGCTGAGCGGCGCGAAGGTGCTCGTCATGGGAGTGGCGTACAAGGCGGACATCAGCGACACGCGCGAGTCGCCCGCGATCAAGCTGATCGAGCTGTTGCGGGCCGCCGGGGCCGAGGTTTCGTACCACGATCCCTTCGTGGACGAGCTTCCCGAGGCCGGCCTCACCTCGGCCGCGCTCGAACCGGCCGAGCACGACTGCGTCGTCGTCGTCACGGCCCATTCCGGGATCGACTACGAGGACGTCGTCGAGCGGGCGCACGTGGTGGTCGACCTCCGCAATGTCACCGGGGCAGCGGGCAGGACCAGCGAGAAGGTCTGGAAGCTGTGATCCGCGTGGGCCTGGCGGGCCTCGGCTACTGGGGCCCGAACCTCGCCAGGAACTTCGAGGATCTCGCCGAGCTGACGTGGCTCTGCGACCTCTCGCCCGACCTGCTCGACCGGTTCGGCGCCCGATACCCAGGCGCCCGCACGACGGACCGGTTCGACGACCTCCTCGAGGACGACTCGCTCCAGGCCGTCGTCGTCGCCACGCCGGTGACGACGCACTACGAGCTCGCACGCCGGGCGCTCGAGGCCGGCAAGCACGTCTTCGTCGAGAAGCCGCCCGCGCTCTCGGCCACGGAGGCCGACGAGCTCGTCTCGCTCGCGGAGGAGCGCGGCCTCGTCCTCCTCCCGGGACACCTGCTGCTCTACCACCCGGCGGTGGCGAAGCTCAAGGAGCTGATCGAGGCCGGTGAGCTCGGCGACGTGCTCTACCTCTACGGGAACCGCCAGAACCTCGGCCAGTTCCGCAAGGACGAGAACGCTCTGTGGTCGCTCGGCGTCCACGACCTCTCCGTGATGCTCCACCTCATCGGCGAGGAGCCCGCCGAGGTCTGGGCTCGCGGCGAATCGTTCATCAATGAGGGCGTCGAGGACGTCGTCTTCTGCTACCTCCGGTTCCCCTCGGGGGTCGTTGCACACATGCACGTGTCCTGGCTCGATCCGCACAAGATGCGGAAGATCACCGTCGTCGGCCGGAACAAGATGGCGGTCTTCGACGACATGGATCTCGAGCGCAAGATCACCGTCTACGACAAGGGCAGCGAGAAGCGCGCGGAGAGCTATGGCGAGTGGCGCACGCGCACCGGCGACATCTACATCCCGAAGATCCCGAACGACGAGCCGCTTCGGCTCGAGTGCCGCCATTTCCTCTCGCTCGTCGCGGGAGACGGCGACGCGCTCGCCGCGGCCCGGGACGGGGCTGTCGTCGTGCGGGTGCTCGAACAACTCCAGCACTCGCTGGAACGCGCGCCGGCGTGAGCGATTTCACGGTCGGCGAGAACACCGTCATCTACCCGGGGACGGTGATCGGCGACGGATGCCAGATCGGCGACAACGTCGTCCTCGGCAAGCAGCCCGCACTCTCTCCGCGCTCGACCGCGAAGCGCGAGGAGCTGCCTCCGCTCGAGCTCGGCGAGGGGGCGATCGTCTCGACGGGCGCGGTCGTGTTCGCAGGCACGCGGATCGGCGCGCGGTCGATCGTCGGCGACCAGAGCTGCGTCCGCGAGCGCTGCGAGCTCGGAGAGGACGTCGTCGTCGGCCGCGGCTCGCTCGTCGAGAACGACACGACGATCGGCGCCCGGACGAAGATCCAGGCGAACGCGTACGTGACGGCCTACTCGACGCTCGAGGAAGACGTCTTCATCGCGCCGTGCGTCGTCACGACGAACGACAACTTCATGGGGCGAACGGAGAGGCGACACGAGCTCCGCAAGGGCCCGACGATCCGCCGCGGCGCGCGTGTGGGCGGCGCGGCAGTGCTCCTGCCTGGGATCGAGGTCGGGGAGGAGGCGTTCGTCGGCGCCGGGGCGGTGGTCACCAAGGATGTGCCCCCGCGCGCCGTCGTCGTCGGCAACCCGGCGCGGCAGATCCGCGAGGTGCCCGGCGAAGAGCTGCTCTAGCGCCTGACGATGCGCAGGGTGTACGCGGTGGTGCCGGGCTCGGCGATCGAGACCTGGAGGTAGTAGATGCCGGCCCGCTGCACGCGGCGCTGGAGGCCGAAGCGCACCACCTTCACGCGGCCGACGCTGACCGACTGCGCGGCGACGTTGGCGAGCGAGCGGCGCTCGTTCACCCGCAGGGTCCCGGGCTTCCAGAGCACGAGGCTCACGTTGGCAGTGAACCGGCTCAGGGTTGCGACAATTCGGCCGCCGCGCGGCAACCGCACCGCGTAGACGTCGTTCTGGTCGTCCCAGAAGTCGAGCGAGAAGGTCCGGGTGACCGTTGGCCTCCGCAGGCGGAACGACCGGGCCCCCGCCTCGTCGTTCGGCTCGTTCCGGTCGATGGCGGCCAGACGACCGGAATAGCCGACGGCGGCTGAGACGTTCAACCTTCCCCACCCGCTCACCGGGTCACGACCGTCGACGCAGCGCCGACAGCCGGTCGTCGGGGTCATGTCCGTCGCGGTGCGCTGGAGAATCGACATGACCTGCTCCCTCCGCGCGTTCGGCCACGACCCGCGGACGAGCACGGCCGCGGCCGACGCGACGGCGGCCGCGAAGGACGTCCCCTGGGGTCGCAGGTACTCCTGCGGGCCGCAGTCGGAGTACCCCTGATCGGCGCAGAGTGGCCGCCGAGCGGTGATCGCTCGCGGCAGCGTCGAGAAGAGCTCGTCGCCCGGAGCAGCGAAGTCATTGAAGACCGGGTCGCGGTTCGAGAAGGTCGGCACGGAGCCGTCGCGCGAAAACGCGCTCACTCCGAGAACGTGCGGCAAGGCGGCCGGATAGCTGGCGTAGCGCCACGGCTGCTCGGGCGCGTTGTCGCCGTTCCCGACGGCCGCGACCACGATCACGCCCTTGCGGATCGCGTACTCGACGGCGCTGGCCTCGAGCGGGGAGAAGCTGTCCCTGCTTCGGTCGATCGGGTCGCGCACGCCGCCGAGGCTCAGGTTGATGACGGTCGCGCCCTGGTCGACCGCCCAGCGGATCGCGCGCGCCTCCGCCTCGAGCGGGACGACGCCGTCGGGACGGACGACCTTCGCGACGAGCAGCTGGGCGGGGAACGCCATGCCGGAGATCCCCGCACCGTTGTTCAGCGACGCCGCGATCAGGCCGGCGATGAACGTCCCGTGCCCGTGGCGGTCGCGGCGCGCGGAACCGCCGACGAAGCTCTGCGCCTTGAAGATCCGGCCCGCGAACTCAGGGTGCCCGGCATCGATGCCTGAGTCGATGACTGCAACGCGCATCGCGGGAAGCGTGGGGCGCTGCAACCAGGCGTCGAATGCCTGGACGGCTTCGAGGTGCCACTGGCGGGTCGCCAGCGGGTCACTCGGGATGAAGGAGAGTGCTCGGCCCCGCGAGCCGAGCCGCTCGACATAGGCGACGCCGGCGAGCTTCGCGGTTCCATCGGCGTCGGCTGCTTCGAGCGCGACCGCGAAGGGAGCCAGCGGCTCGACCGTTCCACCCGTGCGCGCCTCGACAGCGCGAGCCACCGCGTCTCTGTCGGCGCCGGGCGCGATCCCGACGGCGAACCGGGCGGCATCGGCGGCGCCGGGAAGCACAAGGGCGAGGGCGGCGACGGCGAGGAGTCGTCTCATCCGGCCACCACCAAGATCTGGCTCGTGCCGGCGACGAGGCCGCGGCCCGGCCGAGCGATGCGAGCGCGATAGCTCCCAGGCGGGACGTGGATCGCAGCGGTGAACGTCCCGCCCTCGGCGACCGTCGCGCGCCCAACCGTGCCCCACGCCTTCCCGCTCAGCCGCTGGATCTCGACCGCCGCACCGATGACCGCGGGACGCATCGTGCCTCGAAGCTCCATCGCATCCATGACGGGCAACAGCTTGACCTGCGGCGCGACGCCCAGCCGGATGACGCCGGTTCGAGCGCTGCCAACGCTGAGCCGATATTGCGCGGTCGCCGTCGGCCGAACTGCGACCGAGAAGGAGCCGTTGGCCGCTGGCTTCGGCGAAGCAACCGAGCGCCAACCCGTGGGCCCGAGATGCTCCAGCCGGGAATCCTCGACAGCACGCACCGTGCCCGTCAGTCGCGTCGTCCCGCCGAACACGTGCGGCTTCCCGGGCTGCGGCAGCGCAAGCACCCCGACGCGGAACCAGGTGGAGCGGAGCCCCAGCTCGCGGCGGATGTCGCCGGCCTTGGCAGAGGCCTCTCCTCCGATCCCCACGCCCACGACCGTGTCGGCCCGGGCCGACGCGTTCGTCGTCGTCCGAACGTCGAGCAGCCGGCCGGGGGCCTTCAGCACCCGTTGCAATCGCCCAGCCGGGATCACGACCGGGCCCCACGTGTGGTGCGGCGAGATCGAGTCGTACGGATCGTCGACGCCGGTGAGGTACGGCGTGCGCCTCGAGCCGACCCAGACATCCTCGACGGAAGCTGTCCGTCCACCGGACGTCGAGTGGAAGTACGCAATGACCAGGCGACTGCCGTGCATGAGCACCTCGCCCGCGGTCTCGTCGACGGCGGCGTTCGTCGAGTCCTCTTCCTCGTCGACGCCACGATAGACCTGGCTGCGAACGTCGGGGAAGAGGTCGAACGCACCGCTCGTCTTTCTGGTCGCCAGCGCGTACGAGCGCGCGGCCACGGCCTGCGCCTTCAGGACTTCCGGCGTCCAGTCGTCCGGGACCTCGGCCGGGACGACTCCGTACAGGTACTGCTCGAGCCCGACCACGTTGATCGCGCGCAGGCGCTGGCCGACCTTGTCGACGTGGATCGTCCCGCGGTAGCGGCGCCCGAGGTGCAGCGGCTCGTCGCCGGGCAGGAACACGAGCGGCGGCGCCAGCTTGGCGCGCTTCTTCACGCCCTTGACCTTGACCTTCAGGCCCGGGCCCACGACCTGCTTCCCGACGAGCGTTCTCGCGCGGCCGGACGCATCGCGGACGCGGTACGGGGCCTCGGAGGAGATGGTGAGGGTCGGCTTGCTGCCGGCGAGCAGGACTCGAACCTTGGCGACCGGCGCCTTGCCGATCGTCGTCCCGCGGTAGTAGTGCGCGAGGATGCGCCGGTAGTCGTGCCCTCTTCGGGCGAAGCCGTTTGCTCCCCACTGGCTCATTCCGACGCCGTGGCCCCAGCCGCGGCCGCTGATCAGGAACACGGGGGCGCCGGCTTGAGCGGCCTTTTCTCCCTGTGTGTCGAGCCCGCTTTTGGCTGTGCCAAGCCCGGCCGCGAGAAGCGCAGCGAGGACACCGGCTGTCAGGACGAGGCCGCGAGACATGGAAATCAAGGTAACCCGGGATTCCGCAGGAACCTTTCTGAGGCTAGCGCATCCTTTCGTCGCCGACCTCCCCTCGTACGCTTTCCTAACAGACGCGTTTCTGGCTCGGTTCCAACGGAAACGACCTCGCTGTGACCGATCGTCGACTCGATCCTCCCGCCGCGGTACCGCGATCCGCAGCACCTGGCCCGCGGCGGCATGGGCGATGTGTACCGCGCAACGGACACGCAGCTCGGGCGCGCCGTGGCCATCAAGGTGCTCGCCGACCGGTACGCCGACGACGAGTCCGTCCGCGAGCGCTTCAAGCGCGAGGCGCTGGCTGCGGCGCGGCTCTCCGGCACTCCGAACACCGTCACGATCTTCGACGTCGGCGAGTCGGACGGCCATCCGTACATCGTCATGGAGCTCCTCGAGGGCGGCACGCTGGACGATCGGCTGAAGGCGAGCGGCGCGCAGGATCCGGCGGACGTCCTCCGCTGGCTCGGCCAGGCGGCGGGCGCGCTCGACGCAGCGCACGCGGCCGGCGTCGTCCACCGCGACGTGAAGCCCGGGAACCTGCTTCTCAACAGCCGGGGTGAGGTCTCCGTCGCAGACTTCGGCGTCGCGAGCGCAGTCGGGCTCGACTCGATGACGATGACCGGAACCGTGCTCGGCACGGCCGGATACCTCTCGCCCGAGCAGGCAAGGGGCGAGCGCGCCACGCCGGCCAGCGACCGGTACGCGCTCGGCATCGTGGCCTACGAGCTCCTCACGGGTGGCCGACCCTTTGCGGCCGAGTCGGCGACCGCTGAGGCGTCCGCGCACGTCCACGCGCCGATCCCGTACGCGAGCCAGCACGGCGACGTGCCTCCCGAGCTCGACCCCGTGCTGCGCCGCGCGCTCGCAAAGGATCCCGATCAGCGTTACGAGAGCTCGGCCGACTTCGTTGCGGCCTTGCGCGAGGGCCTCTCTCACGCGGCAGGGTCGACGGGGGCCATGGCGGCCGTCCAGGAGGAGCAGTACGCACCCGCGGCCCTCCCGCCGGCTTCGTCGCGACCGAGGACGTGGGTCTGGGTGGCCGCGGCGATCCTCGGGCTCCTCGCCCTCGGCGCAGGCCTCGGCATGGCGGGAATCCTCGGCGGCGACGACGAGCAGCAGCAAGCTCGGACGGTCATCCAAACCCAGACGAGGGTCGTCACGACCGAGGGAGAGACGAAGACGGTGAGGCAACCGGTGACCGTCACAACGACGACAGCGGCGCCTCCTCCTTCCCC
The DNA here is from genome assembly GCA_963798935.1 of uncultured Actinomycetes bacterium. Classification (GTDB taxonomy): domain Bacteria; phylum Actinomycetota; class Thermoleophilia; order Gaiellales; family Gaiellaceae; genus JACDAN01. The sequence continues at coordinate 100,024 of CAWCVG010000007.1, read as the reverse complement.
GCCGACGACTCAAGCCACCACCGCGACCACGGCTCCGTCCGATCAGAGCGGCGTCGAGCTGACCGATCAGGCGACGGCGCTCCTGGGCCAGGGACGCTGGGCCGAGGCAGAGGCGGTCTCCCGTCAGGCGCTCGCGGAGCTGGAGGGGTCGGGCGAGCTCTACGAGGCGTACGCGAACTACAACCTCGGCCGCGCGCTCGTCGAGCAGGATCGCTGCGACGAGGCGCTGCCGCACCTCGATCGCTCCGAGGCGATCCAGGGCAGCCGCCGGGAGATCCGCGAGGCGCGCGCACGCTGCTCCTAGCGAGGGACTGTCCCTCGGGCCTGGCGGCCCGGGACACGGAGTTCGTGGCGAGAGTGTGACCGTTCATCCACGGGCCCCCAACGAGCGAGGACGCGGGCCATCATGCTGAAGCGGCGAGCCGGTGGAGGCTGTCCATCCCGGACGACCCAATCGGTCAGTTGTGCCTGGTCCGGCACCGCCTAAGCTTCCGAGCGTGCGGATCCTCGTGACCGGCGCGGCCGGATTCATCGGCTCCAACTTCGTGCACTACTGGCTCGACCGGCATCCGGAGGACGAGCTGATCGCACTCGACCTGCTCACGTACGCGGGGAACCGCGCGAACCTCGATGACGTGGACGACCGGATCACCTTCGTCGAGGGCGACATCGCCGACCCCGACCTCGGCCGGCGGCTCTTCGAGGACGACGGCGCCGAAGTCGTCGTCAACTTCGCGGCCGAGTCGCACAACAGCCTCGCCGTCGTCGACCCCGGCCGCTTCTTCCGCACCAACGTGATCGGGACTCAGACGCTGCTCGATGCCGCACGCCAGGCCGGAGCCGTCAAGCGCTTCCACCACGTCTCGACGTGCGAGGTCTACGGCGACCTTGCGCTCGACACGGACGAGGTCTTCACCGAGGACTCGCCGTACGAGCCGCGCACGCCCTACAACGCCTCGAAGGCTGCAGCCGACCACGCGGTGCGCGCCTACCACGAAACGTACGGGCTCCCGATCTCGATCACGAACTGCTCCAACAACTACGGGCCGTTCCAGTTCCCGGAGAAGGTCATCCCGCTCTTCGTCACCAACGCGCTCGACGACAAGCCGCTGCCGATGTACGCGTCCACGCAGAACAAGCGAGAGTGGCTCCACGTCCGCGACCATTGCCGCGCGATCGAGCTCGTGCTCGCCTCGGACAAGGTCGGGGAGACCTACAACGTCGGGTCGGGCATCGAGGCCTCGATCGAGGAGATCGCCGATCTCGTCCTGCGCCACACGGGCAAGCCCGAATCGCTGAAGACGATCGTCCCGGACCGGCCCGGCCACGACCGCCGCTACCTCCTCGACTCGTCGAAGCTCCGCCGCGAGCTCGGCTGGGAGCCCGAGATCGGCTGGGAGGACGGCCTGCGCGAGACCGTCGAGTGGTACGCCTCCAAGCGTGAGTGGTGGGAGCCGCTCCGCGACCGCGCCCCAGTCGAAGAGACCGCCTGGCGCTAGAGGGTTGATGGGAAATTCGGCCGCGGTCGGGGGCGCTCCAGACCAAGCCGGGCAGTGCGGTCGTTCGTGGCGCGTAGCAGCGCTACGTGGCGCGGGCGAACGTGCTGATCCGCCGCCGTGTCTGGGGCGTCATCCGGCCCGGCGGAATTTCACATCAGGCCTCTACGACTAGCGGAGGCGCGCGTGGCTTCGGAAGCGACGCGCGACCGAGTCGCGTTCAGCGCGCCGCACGGTGATGGTTCGCGGGTCACCGTCCGACACGAATCGCTGCTCCGGGTTTCGCGCGAGCTCGCGCATCCAGTACGCGAATGTGTATTCCTCCGCCGAGGACCACGGTAGGTGCGAGCTGCGGATCCGCGGGATCGCGGTCCGGTCGAAGTCCTTCGAGTACGGCGAGGGCGACGGGTTCGCCCCAACGAGGAAAACGGCGTACGGCCCGTAGCTCTGGCCGCCCGAGCGACCGCGGATGGCCAGCTCGGCTCGCTCCGGCATCGACCCGAGAGGCAATGCCAGCGACTTGATGCGGTAACCGGGGACTGCATCCAGGATCACACGCGCCCCGGCGACGAGCTGACGCTGAACCTCGGCGTCGCCGAGCGGCCGCAGCGGCGTGTGGTCGTGGGAGTGGTTCCCAAGCTCGAACCCGTTCTCGGCGAGCCAGCGAACATGCTCGGGTGAGCGCGCGTTTCCGCCAAAGGGCCGGCGGAGCAGGAAGAAGGTCGCCTTGGGCTCGAAGCCTGGATGCGTCCGGGCGAACTCGCGCAGCAGCGAGACGGCTGTGCCCTTCTTGGGCTCTCCGTCGGGCCCAAGCTCGAGCTGGAAGGTCGTCGAGTCGTCGAAGGTGAGGACGACGGGGCTCTTCCCGGCCGGCAGGTCGATCTTCCCGTCGGCGAAGTCGGATGCATTGACAGGCGCATACCCCTGCTTCCAGAGGTGCTCGAGCTCCGCCCGGAACTCGGCCGGCGTCTGGTCATAGGCGCCGACTCGATCGGGGCGGATCTCGTGGTACATCAGCACCGGCACGACCCCGAGCTCGTTCGGCGGCAGGCCGCTGACCGGGCCTTTCGCCGTCGCCGCCGACTTCGCGGTCGCCGCTCGGAGCAGGCTTCGGGTCCGGAAGCCGCCTTGGGCCGGGCAGGCCCTTCGGCGGCGCCGTTCGCAACTCGAGCGCCGGGCGCTTCGCCGTCGGCGCGAGGGCGTCGGACGTGTAGGTCACGGACGGGTCCCAGAGGATGAACTCATCCATGCCGGCGTCCCGCGCCGCGCGGATCTGCGCGTTCACCTCGGCCGGCCCGTAATCCCAGCCCAGAGAGAAGTCCTGGAGCCACGGGACAACGCGGGCGCCCGTTAGCTTCGTCTTGCGGGCGAAGTCGGCGAGCGAGCGGCGCGTGATCGCATAGGGCTCGCCGTTCGGGTTCGCGACGTTGTACTCCCCGGGCCCCCAGTGCGACGGATAGACCATCGGCGCGATGTAGTCGACCGTGCGGGCCATCGCAGGGATGTCCTGCGCAACCTCCTCGGGCCGAGTGGCGGCGACGCCGAACACCGAGGCGCCGACGAGCGCATCGGTGCCGGCCAAGGCGTCCCGCGACTGCTCGAGAAACTCGACGATCGCCCGCTCCGTCCTCCCCTTCAAGCCCGGGAAGCGCATCGACGAGAGCGGGCCGTCGGGGCGGCGGACGTAGTCGTAGAGGATCTCGTCCACGCCGGCCTTCGCGGCCGCCACTGCGACGTCGATGTTGTATTGCCTCACCGCCGGGCTCGCGAAGTTCGTGAAGCCCCCGTAGCCGGAATAGGCCTGGCCGTCCGGCGTCTGTACGACCTCGTCTCGCCGTCCTCCCCGCCAGGCGGCCTGGGCGTGGATGGGGTCACGGAAGCAGACCAGCCGCCCGATCACGCGGACGCCCTTCGCGTGCAGCTGCTCCACCGCCTGGTCGAGGTCGAAGACGTCCTCGACCGCTCCGACGCGCTTGGCGTACGGGACGGGAGCGTCCCAGCCGATGAGCCCCGACTCGTCCTTGAGGTCGAGCTCGACTGCGTTCACCTTGTTCGCCTCGATGAGCGCCAGCACGCCTTTGCGGAGGCTCGGGTCCGCCCACGCGTGGGCCGTGACGTGCACTGACCGGACTGGTTGGAGGGGCTGGCGCGGGATCACGGAGACCGGGACTTGCCAGCGGCTCCGGTTCCCGGCCCGGTCGGCGGCCTCCAGAAGGAACGTTCCTCGCGGAGGCCGCGTCGCGAGCTCGAGTCGGAACGTGCCGTCGTCGCCAAGCGAGATCTCACGACCGGCGCGGCTCAGCCGCGCGTCGGGCTCGACTCTGCCAGCGATGCGGATCGGCTCGCCGACCCGATGAGCTGCCGGCGAGTCCAGGCGGAGCAGCGGCGCCGCCGTGTCGACGTCGAACGAAATCCGCCGCGTGGTCGTCGTGAAGAGCGGCCCACCGACGCTGATCTCGAGCAGATGCTCTCCCTCGGCGAGCTTGCCGGGCCGGAACACGAGCCGGTCCCCGTTCCGCTTCGGCGTCACTTGACGGCCGTCCAGCCGCCACTCGGCCTTTTCTTCGCCCTCTCCGCTCGCCCAGAAGCTGAGCTGGGCAAGCGCGGCGGATCCGAGCGTCGCGCCGTCCTCGGCGCCGCCGGCCTTCAGGTCCGGCCGGGCCGCGGCCATCGCCAGGGCTGCGACCGCAGCGGCCAGCACGACGGCGGCCGCGAAAACGCCGACCAGGCGCCAGGGGAATGCCTTCCTCGCCCGAGGCGCGCGCCGCTCGCGGCGAGGGCGCGGGCGGGTCTCCTCCTCGATCGGCGGGCCCGCCGGGCCGGGGGGCTCGAGGCGCTCCAACCGGCGGGCGAGCTCCTCGTTCTCCTCGACCAGCATGGTGAGCGCCCGGCCGGCTGCGCGAACCTCCGCGGCCTCGGATCGCTCGAGCCCCTCCGCCCAGCGGCGAATCTCGGTACGCCGCTCTGCGTCCATAGCGGGCGGGAGCCTAGCCCGGATCGGACCGAGTCGTGCCTAGGTGCCCAGCCGCGCGAGGCAGGCGGCAAGCCCTTCCCGCCAGTGAGGGAGCTTGGGCGCGCACTTCTCGCTGCGAAGAACCGAGTACGCCGGGCGCGGCGCCGGCGCGCCGTATTCCGCCGCGGTGATCCGATTCACGCGGCAGTTCAGGCCCGCCTCCTCGAAGATCGCTTCCGCGAAGCCGGCCCACGTGCAGTCGCCCTCCGCGCCCACGTGGTAGACGCCGTAGGGCCGGTCGAGCAAGTCGCGCGTCGCCTCAGCGAGGTGGCCGACGTAGGTCGGCGCGCCCCGCTGGTCGTCGACCACCGACACCTCGTCGCGCTCCGCGCCGAGCCGGAGCATCGTCCGGACGAAATTGTTTCCCGTCGGCGCCGAAGAGCCACGACGAGCGCACGATCCAGCCCTCCCGCACCTCCTGCTCGCCCTCGAGCTTCGTCCGCGCGTACACGCCGAGCGGATTCGTCGGGTCGCTCTCGACGTACGGCTCGCGCTTCGCGCCGTCGAAGACGTAGTCGGTCGAGAAGTAGACGATCGGCGCACCGAGTGCGACCACGTTCCTCGTCCCATCGACGTTCACCCGCCGAGCGCCCTCCGGGTCGGACTCGGCGTCGTCCACCTTCGTCCAGGCGGCGGTATGCAACACGAGCTCCGGCCGCTCGGCGAACGGGTACGGCTCGGCAACGTCCCACTCCGAACGAGCCACGGCCCGCGCATCCGGGAAGGCCTCCGCCAGCGCCGCGCCGAGCTGACCGCCGGCGCCGGTGATCAGCTTCACGGCTTGTTGGCGCCGTTCGAGCGGACGAAGTCGTTGACCGCGTAGTACGCGTCGATCGACTCGCCGGCGTCGCCCCAGAAGCCCTCGAGGATGTCGTACTCCATCGAGCCGCGGTCGATGAACCAGTTGTTCACGTCCGTGATCTCGAGCTCGCCGCGGCCGGACGGCTCGAGCTGCGGGATGATCTCGAACACCGCCGACTCGTAGAAATAGATCCCGGTGACGGCAAACGAGCTCGGCGGCTCCTCCGGCTTCTCGTGGATCTGGATCACACGGTCGCCGTCCAGCTCCGGGACGCCGAGGTGGCGGAGATGCTCGGGATCGTCCTCCCGCGCGAGCAGGATCCGCGCGCCTTTGCCCTGCTCGAGGAAGTTGTCGACCGCATGCTTGATCGAGTGCTCCACGACGTTGTCGGCGAGCATGACCACGATCGGGTCCCCGCCGGCGAACCGCTCCGCAAGGCCCAGCGCCTCGGCGATGCCGCCGGCCCGCTCCTGGTACGCGTATGACAGGCGGTCGATCCCCCACTCGTGCCCGTTGCCGAGCAGGCGGAGGAACTCGCCCGCGTGCGTCCCTCCGGTCACGACCATCAGTTCCCGCACCTCCGCCGAGACGAGCGCCTCGATCGCGTAGGTGACCATCGGCCGGTCGTAGATCGGCAGGAGGTGCTTGTTGGTGATCCGCGTGAGCGGGTGCAGGCGCGTTCCGCTGCCGCCGGCGAGGATGACGCCTTTCATCGGGGCGGCGATGGTACGGGTTAGGCTCCGAGCGTGAGCGACGACGAGCACGAGCACATCGTCGACGACGAGGGGCCGATCCCCGTGGTGGAGGGCGTGGACGAGTTCCCCGTCGAGCCCGCGCCGCCCATCGACCCGTACACGCCCGACACAGGGCCTGGGCCGGGCGAGGAGCGGGCCTACAGGGTCTTGCGCTGGGCCTGGGTGCCGCTGATCGTCGGCGCCCTACTGATCCTGATCGCGCTGCTCCGCTAGCCCTTACTTCCCGGCCGCGCGCAGTGCCGGTGCCGCCGGGGGCTCGTGCAACGGTGACGGTTTCACGCGGAAGACCTTCGCCGCGCCCTCCGGCAGCCACCAGTTCCAGCGGCCGAAGAGCTTCATCGCGCTCGGCACAAGCAGCGCTCGGATGATTGTCACGTCGATCAGGATCGCCGCCGCCAGGCCGAGGCCGAACTGCTGCAGCCCCACGATCGATCCCGCGACGAAGCCCATGAACGCGGCCACCATGATCAGGCCCGCAGCCGTAACCAGCCGGCCCGTCTTGGCGAGACCCTGGCGAATGGCGGCCTCGTTGTCCCTCGTCGCATCCCACTCCTCGCGCATCCGCGAGACGAGGAACACCTCGTAGTCCATCGAGAGCCCGAAGAGCATCGCGAAGAGGAACACGGGGATCCAGCCCTCGATCTGGTCGAACTGGGTGAGACCGAACGGCTCGCCGGCGCCGAGCTTGAACGCGAGGACGAGGATTCCGTACGCGGCCGCGATCGAGAGCAGGTTCAGGACGATCGCCTTCAGAGGCAGCAGCAGCGAGCGGAATGCCCGCACGAGCAGCACGTAGGTCAGGAGCAGGACGGCGAGCACGAGCCAGGGGAACGCGCCGTACGTGATGTCGAGGAAGTCGACGCCGAACGGCGGCCCGCCGCCGGCAAGCACCTCGGTCTCCGCCGGGAAGGCCGCGGCGGGGATGATCACGTCGCGCAGGCGCTCGACGAACTCCTGAGACTCGGGCAGGCCGTACTCGTGCTTGCCGATCGCCTGCACGTGCACGTAGCGGCCGGTTTCGTCCACGGTCTGCGGTCCGGCCACGACCACGTCCGCCACTTCGGAGTCGCCGCGCAGGAGGCTCGCGAGGCGCTCCACGCCGCTACGGACCTCACTGTCCGTCGCCCCGCCGTCGCGGCCCGTATCGATCACGATGTCAGTGGGCGAAAGCGCGCCCTCGCCGATCGCGGAGGTCAGGACGGTCAGGCCCTGGACTGCCTCGAGATCCTGCGGGATCCCCTCGTTGGAGCCAGGCCCGAGCTCGAGCGTGAGCAACGGCGCGGCAAGAAGGAGCAGCGCCGCGGTCGTGCCTGCGGCAAACACGACCGGGCGCCGCATGATCCTGTCGGCCAGCCGAGCCCAGAAGTTCCCCTCTGAGTCTTCGCGCCGCTCGATCACCTTCCTGGGGATCAGGCGCACGCGGTCGAAGCGGTCCTCGAGCCAGTACATGAGCACGGGGAGGAGCGTGATCGCGGCGGCGACCGAGACGAGCGGGATCAGCAGGCCCGCGAGCCCGAAGCCGCGCATGAACGGCAGCGGCATGAAGAGCATCAGCGCCAGCCCGATCGCGACCGCAGTACCGCTGAAGACGACGGCTCGGCCGGCGGTGGACATCGTCGCCGCGACGGCGTCCTCCTTCGACCGCCCGGCCGTCCGCTCCTCGCGGTACCGGTGCACCATCAGCAGCGAGTAGTCGACGGCGATCCCGAGCCCGATCAGCGTGACCATGTTGGTCAGGTAAGTCGAGAGCGTCATGAAGTTCGCGAAGATCCAGACGAAGGCGAGCGTCGTCGGGATCGCGACGGCGGCGAGCATGAACGGGAGCAGGAACGAGAGCGTCCCGAACACGAAGACGAGGATGACGAGCGCGATCGGGATCGCGATCAGCACCTCCCCGACGAACAGGTCGCGGTTCTGCACCGGCTCGAGGTCGCTCTCGATCGCCGACTGGCCGGTCACGTACAGCGTGGCGCCGGGGATCTCGCCGGCCGCCTCCCGCATGGCGCCCGTGTACCCCTTGGCGTCGGCGGGCTGGAGCTGCGAGACGATGCGTGCGGTCACGACGTCGCCGGCCACCGGGCGGACGTCCTCGAGCTTGCCGGTCTCGAGCGCGGCGGCGGCGCGGGTCGCCGCGGCCCGCGTGGGCTCGACAAGTGACTGCGCGGAGCCGGGGTTGCCCTTGACAACCACGGAGAACGAGCCCTCCGGCCGCTGGCCGAACTCGTCCTTGAGGATGTCGCCGGCCCTCTCGCTCTCGGCGCCGGGAAGGACGAAACGGTTCGTGAGGAGGTCGTTGAGCCCGGCCGCCGCCGTCCCGGAGGCGACGACGATCACGAGCCAGGCCGCGAGAACGAACCAGCGAAACCGAATCATGGTGCGCGCCCACTGCTCCATCAGCGCGACCTCCTTTCCGCCAGAGTGTTAGTAGACACTAAGCTAGTGCTCGCTAAGTTACGAAACTCTGGAAGGACTGTCAAGGCTACGATGGGCGCCGAGAATGCCGCGTAGAAAAGACCTGAGAGAAGAGATCGACGAGCTGTTCGCAGACCTGTGGCAGGTCTCGCGGCTCGGCGGGCTTCGGCGTGGATTCAGGCCGCAGCTGGACTGCGTCCGTACCGAGGATCCCCCCGCCTTCACGGTGATCATGGACATCGCCGGAATCGATCCCGATCGCGTCAACGTGTCGACCGCCGAAGGCGCACTCGTCATCACAGGCACGCGCGCCCGTGCCGACTGCGGCGGCGGCACGTATCAGCAGATGGAGATCGAATACGGCCCGTTCCAGCGGGTTGTGCAGCTCCCGGCGGACGCAGACGCTGCCAAGGCCGAGGCGACGTACGAGAAGGGCCTGCTCCGGATCGTCATCCCGATTGCGAAGCGCGAGGCACGGGTACGGCCGGTGCCGATCCAGGTCAGGAGGGACGCGTGACCGACATCGACTTCGAGCAGACCGAGGCGACCGCGCCGGACGATCTCGAGCTGCCGCCGGCGCTGCCGATCCTGCCGCTGAAGGAGACCGTCGTCTTCCCCGACTCGGCGACGCCGCTGGCGATCGGCCAGGAGCGATCGATCAAGCTCATCGACGAGGTCGTCGCAGGGGACCGGCTGCTCGCCCTGGTGACCGTGAAGAACCCCGGACGTCGAGCAGCCCGGGTGGGACGACCTCTACGGCGTCGGCACCGCGGCAATCGTCCACAAGCTGATCAAGGTTCCGGACGGGACGCTCCGCATCCTCGTCCAGGGCGTCGAGCGCATTCAGCTCGACCGCCGGGTCCAGGACGACCCGTACCTCGTCGGCGAGTTCGAGCAACTGCCTGACGTCATCGAGGAGACGCCCGAGCTCGAGGCGCTGACCCGCAACGTGCAGATGCTCTACGGACGCATCGTCGCCCTCGTCCCGTACCTGCCGGCCGAGCTCGAGCTTGCCGCCGCGAACGTGGACGACCCGAGCGCGCTGTCCTACCTCGTCGCCTCCACGCTGCGGCTCAAGACCGAGGAGAAGCAGCAGCTTCTCGAGCAGGCGAACGTCGAGGCGCGGCTGCGCGAGCTCTCACGGATCCTGAATCGCGAGCTCGAGGTCTTCGAGCTGGGCACCAAGATCCAGTCGCAGGTCCAGTCGGAGATGGAGAAGGGCCAGCGCGAGTTCTTCCTGCGCCAGCAGATGAAGGCGATCCAGGAGGAGCTCGGCGAGGGCGACCCCGAGCAGGCGGAGATCCGCGAGCTGCGTGAGCGGGTCGAGTCGGCCGGCCTGCCCGAGGACACGCGGAAGGCCGTCGACCGCGAGCTCGCCCGGCTCGAGCGCCTCCCCTCCGCCGCGGCCGAGTACGGCGTCATTCGCACCTACATCGACTGGATCCTCTCGCTGCCCTGGTCGCAGACCACCGAGGACAACCTCGACCTCCCTCACGCGCGCGAGGTCCTCGACCAGGACCACTTCGACCTGGAGAAGGTCAAGGACCGGATCATCGAGTACCTCGCCGTCGCAAAGCTGCGCGGCGACGTCTCGGGCTCGATCCTCTGCTTCGTCGGCCCGCCCGGCGTCGGCAAGACGTCTCTTGGCCAGTCGATCGCCCGCGCGCTGGAGCGCAAGTACACGCGGATCTCGGTCGGCGGTGTGCGCGACGAGTCGGAGATCCGCGGGCACCGCCGCACCTACATCGGCGCCATGCCGGGCACGATCATCCGCGCGCTTCGCGACGCCGAGTCGCGGAATCCGGTGTTCCTGATCGACGAGATCGACAAGATGGGCTCGGACTTCCGCGGCGACCCCGCCAGCGCGATGCTCGAGGTCCTCGATCCCGAGCAGCACTCGACCTTCCGAGATCACTACCTCGATCTGCCGTTCGACCTCTCGAAGGTGCTGTTCATCTGCACCGCGAACCAGCTCGAGACGATCCCGGCCCCGCTCCTCGACCGGATGGACATCATCCAGCTCTCGGGCTACACCGAGGACGAGAAGCTCGGGATCGCGCGCAAGTACCTCGTCCCCAAGCAGCTCGAAGCGCACGGCCTGTCAGCCGACCAGGTGACGTTCACCGAAGGAGCGCTTCGCACCGTGATCCGCGAGTACACGCGCGAGGCCGGCGTCCGAAACCTCGAGCGGCAGATCGCGGCCCTCTGCCGGAAGGCCGCGAGGCGCGTGGCCGAGGGGAAGGCGAAGGGAACGACGCGCATCGACGAGCGCCGGGCCCGCTCGTGGCTCGGACCGCGGCGATTCTCGGGCGAGGTGCGCAAGCGCACAGAGGATCCCGGCGTCGCCACGGGCCTCGCGGTCACGGCGGTCGGCGGAGACGTCCTCTTCATCGAGGCGACCGCTTACCCGGGACGCGGCCGGCTCAAGGTCACCGGCCAGCTGGGCGAGGTGATGGAGGAGTCGGCCGAGGCTGCGCTCTCGTGGGTCCGATCCCACGCGGAGCAGGTGGGCATCGACCCCGCCTGGTTCGGCGAGCACGACATTCACGTCCACGTGCCGGCCGGAGCCGTGCCGAAGGACGGCCCGTCGGCGGGCATCACGATGGTCACCGCGATCGTCTCGCTCGTGACCGGCCGGCCCGTCTCCGACGACGTCGCGATGACCGGCGAGGTCACGCTGACCGGGCAGGTGCTTCCAATCGGCGGCGTCCGCGAGAAGGTCCTCGCCGCCCAGCGGGCGGGAGTGCACACCGTCGTCCTCCCGAGCGAGAACGAACCGGATCTCGACGACCTCCCCGCCGAAACGCGCAAGGGGCTCGAGTTCGTCCTCGCCGAGCACGTCGACAAGGTTCTCGACGCGGCGCTCGACGGCGCCGTCCCCTCGCGCAGGCCCAGCGGAGTAGGATCGCCTGAGCGAAAAGCCGCGCTACCAGCGGAGTTTTAGCCCCTGCCAGCCGGGGTACCTGGCTTGCAAAAGCGAAACGAAAGGACGGCCGCCGCAATGGCCAAGGCACGAGATCGAGTTTCCGACATGAAGCCGTACGTCACTCGGGCGCTCCAGGACGACGAAGTCCGCGAGAACGTCAAGCACGCGATCGCAACCGCGCGCGACATCTACGACGAGCTCTTGGGCGGGCGCTCGACGACGGCGGTCGCCACCAGGGTCGCCACCGACCCGGAGATCCAGGAGAGCCTGAAGAGCGCAATCGACGATCTGCGCAAGGCTGCCAACCGCGTGCAGGGCAAGAAGGAGCACAGCTCGCGGAACGCGACGCTGCTGATCGCAGGGATCGCCCTCGGCATCCTCTTCAACCCGGTCACCGGGCCGGCCACTCGTCAGTGGATCGCGGACAAGATGCTCGGAGGGGACGAGGGCTCGACCGGCCCGTCCGGCTCGGGCGGCAACAACAAAGCCGCCTAGCTTCTGACCTAGGGGCCGCTGAGCTGGCGCGCCAGGGCGCGTAGACCTTCGCGTGCGCGCGGGACTGCTTCGGCGAGCGCGCCGTCGGCGCCGGACTCGCCTTCCGCGCGCATCGCGCGCCTGAGCGATCCGGGATCCAGGCCGCTCGCGGTCGAGATGTCGCGGGACTGGAGCAGGATCGCCCCGGGCCTCGGTGCTCGGCTCGAGTTCGAGAACGGTGGAGCCCAGCCGGACACGACCGCGAACGGAAGGTCGGTGAGACGTTTCCAGGCGAGCAGGTACTGATGGGGCGGTACCGCGCTCCCGTCGTAGCCCTTGTAGAGCAGCGAGACCGGATGGATCTCGAAGTGGAGGTGGTATGGCGTGTGCTCGGCGTCGCCGGTGTTCCCGACGAACCCGATCACGTCGCCTGCCCGCACCTGCGCGCCGTTGATCGCGAGCGGCGAGAACGCCGAGAGGTGCGCGTAGTAGAACTCGTTGCCGGCGACGTCCTGGAGCCAGAAGCGAAGCCCGCCGACCCTGTTCCAACCCACGGAGTAAACGATCCCGTTGGCGACGGCGAGAACCGGAGCTCCGAGTGGGGCGAAGATGTCCTCGCCGTGGTGCCAGCTGGTCGTCGCGCGCGGCGCGTTGAACGAGTCTGTGAACGATGCCTGGCCGTAGACCGGGAAGACGTAGCCGCTCTCGGTCAGGCGCGGGATCACGTCCGTCGGGACGCTCCGCACCGGCGGGATCGCCGGCCCCCGGCTCTCCCGCGGCTTTGCCGGCTCCTCCCGGTTCACCTTGGGCTTGATCGGGCGCCTCGTGTCGTCCCGTGTGCTTCCCACAGGCTGTGGCAGGAGCGCCTCGGCGGCGACGTCGGCGTAGCCGACGACGATGTCCGTCCCGGCCGGAACACCGTTGTGCTCGACGTTCACGTGGACGTGCAGCGCCGTCACGCCCGCGTTGAACCCGCGTGCCTTCCGCGAGCCGTACGGCGACGCAGATTGCTGGAGGATCGTCGCGGTTCCCCAGTCCCCGAGCGCGACCGAGCTGCCCGGTCCTGACGCGACAGGAGCGCCTGCCACGGTCATCCCGGAGACGGACGACCCGGAGGTTCCTCCCGAGGCGGCCTTCGGCGATGCCTTCGCGCTCGCCGTGACGGTGATCGAGCCGACGGTGACCTCCCCGCCGAAGAGCGAGAGGCCGGAGACGGAGACCGAGGCCTCGGCGTTGGCGCCGGAGGCGGAGACGCTGGAGGAGATCGACCCTGCCTGTGCGATCGAGCCGTCCGCCGGATAGGCGAACCCACCACCGATGCCGACAGCGTCCGGCGGGCCGGAGACCGCGCCGCCGACCGCGCCTCCCTGCCCGGGGACGGAAACCTGGATCGAGAACGCCTCCGCGCTGGAGGTCCCGCTGCCGACGGCGGAGGACACGCCGCCGGATCCCGTGAGCACCAGGACCACAGCGGCGCTGCAGAGAATTGTCGCGCGGCGCAGCACCTTGGAAGAGTATTCGCAATCGCGCGGCGCTTTGCCTCTTTGCGAGGAAATTTCGTCGTCAGCCGCAGGCCGTGCAGCGACCGCGGAGCACCACGTCGTGCTCGTCGATCCGGAACGCCGACGCCTCCGAGACGGTGTGGATCGCGCGCTCGAGCCGATCGTCGCTGAACGCCTCGACCTTCCCGCAGTCCCCGCAGACGACGTGGTGATGGTGGTCGCCGCTCGGCTCGGCCGGCTCGTAACGCGCGCCGCCGGAACGGAGATCGAGCCGGTGGACGAGCCCGAGCTCCGTGAGCGTCTGGAGCGCGCGGTAGACGCTGGCAAGGCCGACTCCCGGCCGACGCCGCCGAACCTCGTCGTGGATCGCGGGCGCCGAGAGGCAGCAACGCTGGTCTGCGACCACCTCGATCACGGCCCCTCTGGCCGCGCCCGGCTTGACGCCTGCGCTGCGCAGGACGTCCCTCGCGTGCTCGGCCCACGTCATTCCGTGGATGATACCGGTTCTCATTCTCATGTAGGCTCGATTCGTGACGTGGATCGCGATTCCACTGGCCGGTCTGACGGTCGTCTCGACGCTTGCCGGCGGCGGCCTCGGCCTGCGCCTGCACCGCGAGCTACAGACTGCGATCGCCCTTTCGGGAGGCATCGTCGTCGCGGTCGCGCTCTTCGACCTCATCCCAGAGGCGTTCGGGGCGGTCGGCGACGAGCACAGGGTGATGTCCCTCGTCGGCGCGGGGTTCGTCTTGTTCTTCGTCGCGCACCGGTACCTCGTCCTGCACCACCGGGACGATCCGGAGGAGACGCAGGCGCATTCGCGCGTCGGCGCCCTGAGCGCCGCGGCTCTCGCGTTCCACACCTTCACCGACGGGCTCGCGATCGGGCTCGCCTTCGGCCTGGACACCGGAACCGGCGTGCTCGTCCTGCTCGCCGTGATGTCCCACGACTTCGCCGACGGCCTGAACGCCGTCACCTTCATCCTGCGACAGGGCGGCAGCCGCCGATCCGCAATTCGCTGGCTCGCGCTGGTCGCGGTCGCGCCGCTCCTCGGAGCTGCGCTCGGCGCGACGATCGACGTCTCCGAGTACACCCTCGGCCAGCTGCTCGCGCTGTACGCGGGCATCTTCCTCTACATCGGCGCCTCGGATCTCCTGCCCGAGGCGCACAGCCACAACCCCTCCCGGCTACGCGTCGCGGTGACGCTGGCCGGCTTCGCGGCGATCTTCGCGCTCACCCAGATCGCGCTGCACTGAGGCTACGAAGCCTCGAGGCGCTTCTTCGCGAACTCGCGGAAACGTCGACGGGCCTCCTCGTCCGGGCCCAGCGGATCCTCGTCCGCGTATGACGGGTCTGCCGCGATCTCCTCGGCGACCGCCCTGACCTCGCGGTCGACGGCCTCACGGTGCACCGGGTCCGCGAGCAGCGCGTCGACCCAGTTCTCGGTTCCGTCGTAGGGATCGAGATCGCTCTCCATGAGCAGCTCGCCGAGGAGGATCCCGACGCGGATGTAGGCGAACGTCCTGAAGGCGAGGAGGCGGTGTGGCGAAGCGATGAGCTCGGCGAGCTCCGGGTCCTCCTCCTGGACGCGAGCAACGATGCTTCCGATCGGCTCGTCGACGAGCGGGATCCAGAGGTCCTCCGGCCGCGCCATGGCGAGAGTCTAGGAGGGTTTGGCGGAATAGCGCTCGTTGCCAGGGCGCGATGCTCGTTCCGAAGCAAGGACGCAGGGAGCGTTCGTATCGATCTGATACGGGCGCGACTGAGGACGCGGCCTCGGGGCGAGCAGCGCGGCCTGGCGGCACAGCCGGTATTGCGCCGAACCCTCCTAGGTGGCTTAGTGTCCGTAATCGGTGAGCGCCCCCGTCCGCCTCGTGCGATTCCGGAGTAAGCCGGAGCAGGCGGCCGTGCTCCTCGACATCGACGGGACGCTCGCGCCGATCGTCGAACGGCCCGAGGACGCCGTCGTCCCGGAGGAGACCCGGAACGAGGTCGAGCGCCTCGCCGGCAGCTACGCGCTCGTCGCCTGCATCAGCGGGAGGCCGGCCGTGGACGCGCGACGGATGGTCGGCCTCGACGGGATCGAGTACGTCGGCGTCCACGGGCTCGAGGGGCATCCGGGTGTGCCGGAGTACACGCCGCAGCTCGAGCGCCTGGTCGAGTCCGCAGACTGGCCCTGGCGCGTCGAGACCAAGGCCGGCGTCACCGCCGCGTTCCACTACCGCGAGGTGAGCGATGAGGAGGCCGCCCAGGCCGTCGAGCGAGTCGCCGAGACCGCGGAGGCCCTTGGTCTGGCCGTCCAGCGGGGCCGGAAAGTCGTCGAGGTGAAGCCCCCGATCCACGCCGACAAGGGAACCGCGGCCCGGGCACTCCTCGAGGAGCGAGGAATCCGGCGCGCGCTCTACGCCGGCGACGACACGACCGACCTCGACGCCTTCCGCGGGCTCGACGAGGCTGATCTAGACGTGGCCGTCAAGGTCGCCGTCGGGTCGCCGGAGATGAACCCGAGACTGCTCACCGAGGCCGACCTGGTCGTGGACGGCCCCGGTGAGCTGCTGTACCTGCTCCGAACGCTCTAGGCGGCCTCGAGCACCGCCTCAGGAGTTTCCTCGGGCTCCTCGACGGGCGCCTCGAGCTCACTACGCCGCACCAGCACCAGCGCGACCACGATTCCCGCGGCAGCGACGGCGGCGCCCACGATGAACGCTGCCTCGAAGCCGTCGACCAGGGCCTGGGAAGGCGCAGTGCCGGTGGAGACCGCATCGCTCGTCGTCGAGGTTGCGATCGCCGACAGGGCCGCGATGCCCAGGGCGCCGCCGACCTGCTGCGACGTGTTGAACAGCCCGGAGGCAAGGCCCGCCTCGGACGCCCGGACGCCGGCCAGCGCCGCGATCGAGATCGGCACGAACGAGAAGCCCAGTCCCGCCCCGATCAACAGGAACCCGGGGAGGAGGTCACCCACGTACGACCCGCCCACGGAGATTTGCGTGAAGTACAGGAGCGCGACGGTGAGCAGCGTCATCCCGGCCGCGATCACCGGCTTCACGCCCATGCGGTTGACCAGCTGTGCGGCGACGCCGGACCAGAGGATCGCCGTTCCGGCCACCGCGAGATACGCGACGCCGGTCTTCATCGGCGAGTAGCCGAGCACCTGCTGCATGTAGAGCGTCAGCATCAGGAACATCGAGAACGTCACGGTGCCGAGGATCAGGCCCGCGATGTTCGCCGCTGTGAGCGTTCGCACCTTGAAGATCCCGAACGGCACGAGCGGCTCCTTCGCACGGAGCTCCCAGCCGACGAACCCCGCGAGCAGCGCTCCTGCAGCCGCGAAGAGCCCAATCGTCTCCAACGAGCTCCAGCCGTACTCGTTGGCCTGGGTGATCGTGAAGACGAGCGTCACCAGTCCGGCCGTCACGAGGACGGCACCGAGCGCGTCGAAGGTCTTGACCTGCGCGTCGCGGCTCTCGGTGAGCAGCAGCGGCGTCAGCGCCAGAGCGGCGAGCCCGACCGGGACGTTGATGTAGAAGATCCATTCCCAGCTAAGCGCGTCCGTGAGGATGCCGCCAAGCAGGACGCCGGCGACGGCTCCGAACGCGCCGACCCCGCCCCAGACGCCGAGCGCGGCATTGCGCTCACGTCCTTCGGAGAAGGTCGTCATCAGGATCGAGAGCGCGGCGGGCGTGATGATCGCCGCGCCGAGGCCCTGGATCGCACGGGCGATGATCAGCGATTCCTCGCTCCAGGCGAAGCCCGAGAGCAGCGAGGCCGCGCTGAAGACGATCGTGCCGACGATGAAGAGCCGCCGGCGGCCCAGGAGATCCGCCGCGCGACCGCCCAGGAGCAGGAAGCCTCCGAAGAAGAGCGCGTAGGCGCTGATCACCCACTGGAGGTTCTCCTGGGAGAAGCCGAGGTCGGTCTGGATCGAGGGCAGTGCCACATTCACGATCGCGATGTCGAGGACGACCATGAACTGCACGGTGGCGAGCAGGGCGAGTGCCCACCACTTGCGTTGGGTCTGTTCGACCATTACCGAGTCCTTTCAGTTGCCATTACTTGCCTGGAAGACGAACGAGCTGCTTGAAAATCGACAGTCAAGGCTTGCGAAGCTACAGCATCTACTTGCATTCTGCAAGTCATAGCTTTTCAAACGCAAGCAGCCGCGCTATACTTCCCGGCATGTCCAAGCCCTATGCGCAGTACTGCCCCGTCGCGCACGCACTCGGGCTTGTGGGCGAACGGTGGGCACTGCTCGTGGTGCGCGAGCTCCTCGGCGGCCCCAAGCGCTATACGGACCTGACCGCGGGCCTGCCCGGAATCGGCACGAACATCCTCGCCGGGCGTCTCCGGGATCTCGAGCAGGCCGGCGTCGTCCAGAAGCGGAAGCTTCCGCCGCCGGCAGCGGCGACCGTTTACGAACTCACGCCGTACGGCGAGGAGCTGCGTGAGCCCCTGTACGCCCTCGGCCGCTGGGGCGCCAGGTCGCTCGGCCCGCCGGGACCGGACGACTCGCTCGCTCCGGGCTGGCTCGTCAACGCCGTCGGCGCGACGTGCAAAGACTGGGAGGGGAAGGCGACGGGCGTCTTCCAGCTCCACGCCGGCGAGGACGAGCTCGTCTCGGTCAGCTTCGACCACGGTGCGCCGGTTGCGAGCCGCGAGCCGGCGGAGAACGCCACCGCCGTCATCGAGACGGACCCGGCGACTCTCTTCTGCATCGCCGAGCACTCGGCGGGCATCGAGGAGGCGGTTGCGGAGGGTGCGGTGAAGATCACCGGCGACGAGCCCGCCGCAAAGCAGTTCCTCTCGCTCTTCAGCTTCGACGACCGCCCGCGCGATGCTTCACGCGAGCTCGAGCACGTCTGAGAGGCGCTCGACGTAGCGCCCCGTCCAGCGCTTGCCGTCGTTCGGTGAGCGGCTCGTCGGGAGCGCGGAGCTGCACCACGGCCATGCCGACTCGCTCGGCGCCCGGAAGCTCGTCGTTCGCACCGTCGCCCACGAACAAGCAGTCCTCGGCCGCGACGCCCAGGTCCTCGCATGCGATCTCGTAGATCCTCGGGTCGGGCTTGCTGACGCCCACCGAGCACGAGAAGACCGTCGAGTCGAAGAGGCCGCCGAACGGCGTCTGCTCCCAGACCTCCGGCACCTCGGCGGTGCAGGCGCTGATCATCCCGAGGCGGTGACCGCGGCGGCTCAGCTCTTCGAGCGTGGAGACGGCGTCCGGCCGCGGGACGATGTGCTCGAGCGTCCACTCGCGCCTGATGGCTACGGCCGCGGCGATGTCGCTCTCGGATCCCAGCTCCGCGGCGAGCGTCTGCAGGTGCGGCTCCATCGGGCCGATCTCGCGGTCGCGACGGCCGCGGAGCCAGAGCATCCGAAAGCGCGCCGGGTCCGCGCCGAAGTGCGCCGCCAACCCGTCGTACATCCGCTTCGCGCCCTCCACGGGCCACGGGACCAGCGTCTGCCAGAGATCGAAGATCACTGCCCGGTGCTTCATCTTCTTGAGCTTCTCGATCTGCTTCCAGGTGCGCGTGTTGACGATCTGCTCCTTGGTCAGCCAGGCACGGCGCGCCTGCGCGATCCCGAGTTCCGCGTAGCCGAGTGCCTCCACCTCGTGACTGTCCGTGTTCACCACGAGCTGGACCCCAGCCTCTGCCGCTGCCCTTGCGTGGCTGTCGCGGAGATCCAGACGGTCCGGCTGCGAGTTGATCTCGACGAACGTCCCGGTCTCGACGGCCTTCGCGAAGACCTTGTCCAGCGCGATGTCGGCTCCCTCGCGCCGGTTCAGCTTCCGCGCGGTCATGTGGCCGATGCAGTCGACGTGCGGGCTCTCCAGCGCCGCCAGCAGCCGTTCGGTCGGGTTCTTGTCGAACGCCGAGTGAAGGGAGGCAACCACCCAGTCGCACTCGGCGAGGAGGTCGTCGGTCGTGTCCAGCGAGCCGTCGGCCCGGATGCTGACCTCGATCCCGCGCAGGATGCGGAACGGCTCCATCCGGCCGCTCAGCTCGGCGATCTCGCCCCACTGCGCCTCGAGCCGCCCCTCGCGGAGGTAGTGCGCGTGGTCCGTCATCGCGATGTAGTCGTAGCCCAGACCCCTGGCCGCTTCGGCCATCTCCTCGAGCGTGTTCTTGCCGTCGTTCGACCACGTGGAGTGCATGTGCAGGTCGCCGCGGAGGTCGTTCCGCTCGACGAGCGTCGGCAGCTCGCCGCTGCGAGCCGCGGCCAGCTCGCCGGCGCCCTCTCGGAGCTCCGGAGGGATCCACGCGTAGCCGAGCTGCTCGTAGAGCTCCTCCTCGGTCCGGGCGGTCAGCACCTCGCCGCTCTCGGTGTCCTTGACCCCGTACTCGGAGACCGAGAGCCCGCGCTTCACGGCGTCCTCGCGGAGCTCGACGTTGTGCCGCTTGGAGCCCTGTGAAGTGCTGGAGGAGGTTTCCGTACGAGTCGGGCGGGACGACGCGGAGGTCGAAGACGAGCCCGTCGTGCGAGACGACAGTCGCCTTCGTCTTCCCGTGCGCCTTGATCTCGGAGACCCACGTGAGCTTCGTGAAGTACTCGGTGAGGGCGGCAGGGTCGGAGGCCGTGGCGATGATGTCGAGATCCTTGACGGTCTCGGTGCGGCGGCGAACCGAGCCGGCCTCGGACACCTCGTTGCTCGCCGGGTGCTCGCGCAGCACCTCGACGACCGCCTGCACGGCGGGCAGCGCCCTGGCGAGGAGTGTCCGCTTCTCCCGCGGCTTCTTGTCCTCCTCCAGCGCCTTGAGGATCCGCTCCTCGGTCTTGGCACCGAGGCCGGGTAGCGACCGGAGCTGCTCGGCCTCCGCTGCCTTGCGCAGGTCGTCCATGGTCGTGATCCCGAGGTCCTGCCAGATCCGCCGGGCGGTCTTCGGGCCCAGTGCCGGCAGCCGGAGGAACTCTGCGACGCCGGCCGGGACGCGCTCTTTGCGCTTGGTCAGCGCCTCGATCTCGCCGGACTCGACGATCTGGACGATCTTCGACTCGATCGTCTTCCCGATCCCCGGCAGGCTCTTCGCCTCGCCGGCGAGCGCTTGCTCTGCGATTGGGCCCGCGGCGGAGCGGATCTGGTCGGCCGCCCGCCGGTACGCCAGCACCCGGAACTGCTCCTCCCCGTCGAGCTCGAGCAGGTCGGCGAGGAGGTCGAACTGCTCGGCCACCTGCGCGTTCCGGGGCAACGTGGTCGCCATCCCACGATCATAAGGACGTGCTTGTGGTCTGCCTTCCCACCTACAACGAGCGCGAGAACCTCGAGGCGATGGTCTCGGCGCTCGGCGAGGTCCTGCCCGACGACGGCCGGATCCTGGTCATCGACGACAACTCGCCCGACGGGACCGGCGAGATCGCCGACCGGCTCGCGGCCGAGCGCGATGACGTCGACGTGCTCCACCGGCCACGGAAGGAAGGGCTCGGGCCGGCGTATCTCGCGGGCTTTCGGCGCGCGCTCGAGCTGGGCGCCGACCTCGTCATGGAGATGGACTGCGACTTCTCCCACGACCCGGCGGACGTTCCTCGGCTCGTCGCCGCTGCGCACGACGCAGACCTCGTGCTCGGCTCGCGGTACGTCTCGGGCGGTGGGACGCGGAACTGGGGCCTGCTGCGACGGCTGATCTCGCGCGGCGGGTCGCTCTACGCGCAGATCCTCCTCGGGCTGCGGATCCGCGATCTGACCGGGGGGTTCAAAGTTTACCGGCGCGCCGTGCTCGAGACGATCGACCTCGACGCGATCCACTCCAAGGGCTACGCCTTCCAGATCGAGACGACCTACCGGACGATCAAGGCAGGGTTCCGGGTGGTCGAGGTCCCGATCGTCTTCGCCGACCGAGAGGTCGGCGGCTCGAAGATGAGCCGGTCGATCGTCCTCGAAGCAGTCTGGAAGGTGCCGGTGCTTCGCCTGAGTAGGCTTCGTCCACGTGCGTGAGGTGACGGATTCGAGTTTCGACGCCGAGGTGCTCGGCGCAGAGCGCCCCGTCGTCGTCGACTTCTGGGCGCCGTGGTGCGGACCGTGCCACGCGCTCGAGCCGGTGCTGGAGCGGCTGGAGCACGAGGCCGGCGGTCGCGTCGAGTTCACCAAGCTGAACGTCGACCAGAACCCTGTGTCCGCCTCCCGATACGAGGTGCTCGCGCTCCCGACGGCGATCCTGTTCGCAGCACGGCGAAGCGCAGGAGACCGTCGTCGGCGCCCGGTCGCCTTCGCATTACGAGCGAGCCTGGGCTACGTGGCTGGCTGAGTAGCCGACTCGGGAGCCTGCTTGCCTTCCTTGGCGCTGGCGGGCGCGCCCTCCGTACGACGGTCGACGCGCACTCGGGGATCGATGACCCCGTACAGGACGTCGATCAGGAAGTTGACGAGGATCACGACGAGGGTCGTGTACATCGTGATCCCGAGGAGGACGGGGAAGTCGCGGCGGGCGAGGCTCGTCGCGAACAGCCGGCCGAGCCCCGGTAACCCGTACGCCGTCTCCACGAAGAGCGTGGCGCCGAGCGAGACGGCGATGTCCATTCCGAGCATGGTCACGACGGGCAGCATCGCGTTGCGCAACACGTGCGAGCGGAGCACGAGCCGCTCCGGCGCGCCCTTCGCGCGCGCGGTGCGGACGTAGTCCTCGTCGAGGGTCTCGAGCGTGCTCGCGCGGATCATCCGCGTGTAGATCGCCGCGTACATCAGCGCGAACGTGAACCACGGCAGGATCAGGTGGTACGCCCATTGCGCCGGCCCGCCGCAGTTCGTCGCCGGACTGAACACCTCGCAGTACCCGCCGGTCGGGGTCAACCCCAGCTGGGCACCGACGATGTACGAGAGCATCAGGCCCATCCAAAGGGGATGCGCCGAGATCCCGACCAGCACGAAGACCGTGGTCAGACGGCTCCCGAAGCTGCGCGGGTGGAGCGCAGAAAGCAGTCCCGTCGGGATCGCGATCAGGAGCCAGAGGAGGGCCCCGCCGATCACGAGCGAGAGCGTCACGGGCGCGGCGCGGACGATGATCTCGTTCACCTCCTGTCCGCGCATCACCCAGGAGTTTCCGAGCGATCCCTGGGTGACGATCTTGCGGAGGAACTCGGCGTACTCCTCGTACAGCGGCCCCTCGATCTGCACCGTCGTGCGGACGTCCACCTCGGTCCCGCCGCGGCCGAGGCTCGCCTGGTCGTCCTCGGACGGGATGACGAAGAAGATGATGAACGTGACGACCGTGACGGCGAGGAACATCACGACCATCCACGCTGCTCGACGCAGGAGGAACAGGGCCACGGGGAACCGTTAGCACGGTACGCCCCTTGGCGCTAGGCGGTTTGGAGTTCGGCCCAGTGCGGGACTCGTCGCCAGGGTGCGATGGGTGGATGCCAGGCCCGGACGCAGGCCGCGTTCATATCCGCAGATATGGGCGCGGCTGAGGACGACGCCTGGCGCCGCTCAGCGCGGCCTGGCGGCTCAGTCCCGCGCTGGGTCGAGCTCCTTAAAGTGGTCCCAGCCGGTGAGTGTGTACGGCTTCCGTCCCGCAGGAGCTCGACGCCCTCCCCGTCCTCGCAGTGACCGACGACGTGGAAGTCCGGTTCGGCGACGGCCGCGAGCAGCTCGAAGTCCTCGCCGAAGCCGAGGTCGTCGATCGTTGCGCCCTCGGCGAGCGGGGCCTGATCGAGCTCGATCACGCAGCGGACGCCCGAACGGTGCGCAATGTGCCCGGTGTCGCGGGCGATCCCGTCGGAGATGTCCAGCATGGCGTGCGCGGTCCGGGCGAGGCGGCGCCCTTCCTCGAGCCGGAGGGGCGGCCGGACATAGCGCTGGTCGCGGAACGCTGCGCCGGACGCGCCGAGCGGACCGGTCACGACCAGGAGGTCTCCCGGCTCCGCGCCCGCACGACCTGGAACGCGCTCCGACCGACCGAGGGCCGTCACGGAGAGGACGAGGATGCCCGCCCGGGTCGTGTCGCCGCCCACGACCGGCACGCCGGTCTCCGCGATCCCCTCGTACAGCTCGAGCAGGTCGTCGACCGCTGTGTCCGGCGGGGCGCCGAGCGAGACGACGAGGCCCAGGGGTTCGGCGCCCGAGGCCGCGAGATCGCTCAGGTTGACTGCAGCAGCGCGGAAGCCGAGATCCCGGAAGGAGATCCAGTCGAGCCGGAAGTGCACGGTCTCGACGAGCGCATCCTGCGTGACGACGAGGCCGTCGACCTGCGCGGCGTCGTGCTCGATCGCCTGGGCGAGACCGCGGCGCTCCAGCTCGGCGAGGAAGCCGAGCTCACCGAGCTCAGAGAGCCGCACTGAGCTCGGCGGTCTGAGCCGCAGCGCGGATGACCGCGACGCCGAACGCTCCTGCGTTGATGCAGTCGCGGGCGTTCGACAGGTCGATCCCGCCGATCGCGATCACCGGGATCTGGACCGCGTCGCTGATCGCATGGAGCCCCTCGAGGCCGATCGGCGGGCCGGCGTCCGGCTTGCTCGGCGACGCCCAGACGGGACCGGCGCCGATGTAGCCGGCGCCTGCGAGCTCCGCCTCCTTCGCCTCCGCCGGATCGGCCGCCGAGCGCCCGAGCATCATCCCGGCCTCGACGGCGAGCTCGCTGCCCTCGTCGTCCCGCCCCAGGTGGACGCCGTCTGCGAGCAGAGTGAGAGCCGCCTGGACGTCGTCGTTGACGACGAACGTGACCTCGTAGTGGGTGGCAAGGAGGCGGAACGGCGCGCCACGGTCGATGAGCTCCTCCGTGGTCGCACCCTTGAGTCTCAGCTGGAGCACGGAGGCGCCGCCTTCGAGGGCGATCTTGGCGGTGTCGAGATCGTCGACGATCGCGTGAAGCTTCACTCGGTCACCTTCGCACGGCTGTCCAGCGTGTCCGGATCGAGGTTGTAGAGCGCGTCGTAGAGCCGCGCGTGGAACGTGCCGGGGCCCTGCGCGTCGCGCGCCGCGTCCTCCCCGGCCACGCCGAATGCTGCGAGGGCCTCGGCCGCCGCCTCGAGCGGCTCTTCTGGCTTGGCTGCCAGGAACGAGCCGGTCACCGCCGTGGACATGCACCCCGTCCCACTCACCGTTCCGAGCAACTCGTGCCCGTTCGAGATCGCAATCACACGCTCACCGTCGGAGACATGGTCGGTTGGCCCCGTGACGGAAACGATGCTGCCGAGCGCTCGCGAAGCCTCGCGCGCAAGGTCGGCGGCGGAGCCCTCGGCGCCGATCGACTCCACGCCGCGGATCTCGGCCTCCCGTCCGGCGAGGGTCGCAACCTCGGCTGCATTGCCTCGGACGACCGTGATGTCGAGTTGATCGAGGAGCCGCCTGGCGGTCTCGGTGCGATAGCGAGTGGCCCCGGCTCCGACGGGATCGAGGACGATCGGGCCCTTCGCCGCCTTGCCGGCCAGCAGCATCGCCTCGATCCAGTGCTCCGACAGCGTCCCGATGTTGAGCACGAGCGCGCCCGCGTTCGCGGCCATCTCCTCGACCTCTTCCGGCGCGTGCGCCATCACCGGGAGCGCGCCGAGCGCGAGCGTCGCGTTCGCCGTCTCGTTCATGACGACGTAGTTCGTGATCTGGTGGACGAGCGGCTTACGCTCGCGCAGCGTGCGCAGCGTCGCGCCGGGCGAGATCGCCATCGCGCTCCTTCACGTTGAGGACGTCGACGGGCCCCTCGCCTGCGCCGATCTCGGTGAGACCGTTCCGAACGGAGGAGGCGGCCGCGGCGGCCGCGCCGCGGCTCGCCTCCACGAGCGAATGCCCGCGAGCGAGAAGCGCCGCGAGCGTGGCGGAATGCGTGCATCCGGCACCGTGCGTTGCGGGGACGTCGTGCCGCTCGACGGGAATCTCGACGTGCTGCTCGCCGTCGAAGAGGTGGTCGACCGGCTCGGGCCCGTGTCCCCCGGTGACGAGGACGGCTGGAGCTCCTCGTTCGACGATCGCCTCCGCGAGCGCGCGCGGCTCGCGAGGGACTGTCCCTCGGGCCTGGCTCGCGAGGACCTGTGCTTCGTGCCAATTCGGCGTCACGACTGTCGCAAGAGGGAACAGCCTCGTCACCAGCGCCTCGATCGCGTCATCCTGGAGGAGCTTCGCGCCGCTGCTTGCGACCATGACCGGATCCACGACCAGTGGGCCGGGGAAGTCGGCGAGGTAGTCGGCCACGGTCCGGATCAGCTCGGCGGAGAACAGCATCCCCGTCTTCGCCGCGTCGACGCCGATGTCGTCGAACACCGCCTCGAGCTGCGCACGAACGAACTTGCGCGGCGCCTCGTGCACCGCCGTGACGCTCGACCGTGTTCTGCGCGGTCAGCGCGACGATCGCCGACATCCCGTGGCACCCGGCGGCCGCGAACGCCTTCAGGTCGGCCTGGATCCCGGCTCCGCCGCCGGAGTCCGACCCTGCGATCGTCAGGACTCGTGGAATGCTCAGAAGACCTCCCTTCGCCGGCATGACCCGGATCAGGTTCGACGGGTGTGATCTCAGCCGCCCACGCGGCACCCCGGTGACAGAAGTCTAGCGGCGGCGGATCGTTCGAATGACTCCCGAAGCGTCGATGTGACGGATGCCTCCCGACACGCCGCTCTCGACGATGAACAGCTCGCCGCCGGGGGCAGGCACGACGTCGAACGGCTCGTCGACCTGAGCCGCGACCGCGGGACCGCCTTCACCGCTCCCGCCTCTCACACCGGTGCCGGCGACGACGGTCTTCGCGCCGGTCGGGTCGATCCGGGACACGCGCTGGCCGTCCCGCTCGGCGACGTACAGAACCCCGCCGGGGCCGAACGCTAGGCCGGCCGGACCGACTGCAGCCGCGAAAGCGGTGATCACGCGGGTGGCCGGATCGATGCGACGGACGCGGTGGTTCCCCGTGTCCGCAACGTAGAGCGCTCCATCGGGCCCGACAGCAAGGCCATGCGGAGCGTCGAGCTCCGCCGCGAGCGCAGGCCCGCCGTCGCCCCCGGCCTCCTCGAATCCCGGTGCCCGCATAGTGCGTCACCGCGCCCGTGCCGCTTTCGATGCGGAAGATTCGCGAGACGGTGCTGAAGTAGAGGTTGCCCGACGAGTCGAGCGCGAGCGGCCCGACATCCTCGCCGGCGTCGGCGATCGTGGTCATCGCGCCGCCGCTCTCGACCCGGACGACCGTGCTCTCGGACGTGGAGTAGAGGGCGCCCGACGGCGTCAACGCGAGACCGTACGGCTGGACGATCCGGGCGACGAGCGTGTCACGACCCGTGGTGGGATCGATTCGGACGAGGCGAGACTGCCCACTCTCGGCGACGAGGATCGATCCGTTCGACTCGAGGAGCGCCTCGGTCGGAGCGACGAGCACGAGGGGCGGGCGGATCGCCGCCCGGACTGCGACGGTGCCGAGCCGGACGCGCTTCCGGCCGATTCGCGCGGCAAGGTGCCAGCGGCCCGGAGCGGGGAAGACGAGACGGACCCGGTAACGGTCGCTGCGCCATCTTCGAGCCGACGCCGCCACGCGCCGGCGTCCGAGTGTTGCCGTGAGTGCTACGCGGGCCGGTCGTACGCCGCGGACGCGCACCACCGCCGTCCATGGCCGACCGGCCGTAAGGCCCGAGCGAGGCGAGGTCAGAGAGACCCTAGGACTCTCCTTAGCGGACGCGGAGCCGCCCGCCACAACGGCAAGTGCAGCGAGGATGACCCCAGCCCGGATCCACATATTCGATCCCTACACCGACCACGCTCTGGAGGTTCCGGGCACGGGGCTAGCATCGAACGGTGGCTCGATACGACGGAATCGCCGACTGGTACGACACCGAGTTCCTCGGCGAGCTGCACGATCCGGGGCGCGCCGCGGCCGTCCGCCTGCTCGGCCCCGGACCCGGAGCGTTGCTCGACCTCGGCTGCGGCACCGGCGCGCAGACGGTCGCCTTCCGCGACCAGAGCTGGGAGGTCACCGGCGTGGACGCCTCCGAGGACATGCTGCGCCGAGCCCGCGAGCGGGGCCTGGACGTCGTCCACGCCGATGCCTCGTCGCTGCCGTTCGAAGACGCGACCTTCGACGCCGCTGTCTCGCTCTGGACGCATACCGACCTGGACGACTTCGCCGCAGCAGTGCGGGAGGTTGCGCGGGTGCTCAAGCCCCGCGGCCCGTTCGTCTACGTGGGTGGGCACCCGTGCTTCATCGGGCCCCACGCGCTGTTCAGGTTCGCCCGAGGCGTTCCCGAGCTCCATCCCGGCTACCGGCCGGCCCGACGCTATGACGACGCCGCGCCCGGCGTCTTCAACCCCGACGGGCTCCGCGCGCGCGTCGGCGCCTCGCATGTCCCGCTGGGCGAATTCGTGTCCGCGTTCACATCGGCAGGCCTCCGGGTCGAGCACTTCGAGGAGGACGGAGAGGACGACTACCCGTACCTCGTCGCCCTCGTGGCCCGCCGATGAGCGTTGCGGCCGACCTCTGGAGCGACCTCCTGGGAGGCGAAGAGGTCGCGTACGTCGGCGGGGAGCCTGCTCGTCCACCCCGGTTCGCACCCCTCCCCGAAGGCCTCCACCCCAAGGTCGCCGACGCGCTCGCAGCCCGCGGGATCGAGCAGCTCTTCACCCACCAGGCCGACGCGTGGGATGCGGCGCAGCGCGGCGAGCACCTCGTGGTCGCCACCGGAACGGCGTCCGGCAAGACCCTCGCGTTCAACCTGCCCGGTCCTCGACGCCCTCGCCCGCGAGCCGAAGACCCGCGCGCTCTACCTCTACCCGACCAAGGCGCTCGCACAGGACCAGATACGCAGCCTCACCGAGCTCAAACCGCCGAGCGATCAAGCCCGCGATCTACGACGGCGACACCGAGTCGAGCCGCCGCTGGCAGATCCGCAAGTGGTCGAACCTGATCCTGACCAACCCGGACATGCTCCACGTCGGCGTCCTCCCGCACCACGACCGCTGGGGCGACGTGCTCCACAACCTCCGCTACGTCGTCGTGGACGAGGCGCACGTCTACCGCGGCGTCTTCGGCTCACACGTCGGGAACGTCCTGCGCCGGCTCCGCCGCCTGGCGCGGATCTACGGCGCCGATCCGCAGTTTCTCCTCGCCTCGGCGACGATCGCGAACCCGGGTGAGCTCGCGCAGCGGCTGATCGGCGTCGAGGCGACCACGATCGAGCACGACGGCGCGCCGAAAGCGGAACGAACGATCCTGCTCTGGAACCCGCCGCTCACCGACGAGGAGCTGGGGCTCCGTGCCAGCGCCCTAGGCGAGGCGGCGCGCCTGATGGCCTCGCTCGTCGAGCGCGGCGTACGGACGCTCTGCTTCGCCAAGAGCCGCAAGTCCGCGGAGCTCGTCCACCGCTTCACCGCGCAGCGACTCGGCGACGCCACCCGCCTCTCTCCGTACCGCGCGGGCTACACGCCCGCCCAGCGCCGCGAGATCGAGCGCCGGCTCGTCGAGGGCGACCTCCTCGGGGTCAGCGCGACGAACGCGCTCGAGCTCGGCATCGACGTGGGTCTCCTCGATGCAGTCATCTGCCTCGGCTTTCCCGGGACGGTCGCGAGCCTCAGGCAGCAGTGGGGGCGCGCCGGCCGCCGGGGCCACGGGCTCGCCGCGATGATCGCGACCGAGGACGCGCTCGACCAGTTCTTCATGCGCGACCCCGAGTCGCTGCTCGACCGGCGGGTCGAGGCGGCGATCCTCGACCACGCGAACCCACGCGTCCTCGACGGCCATGTCCGCTCCGCCGCGTTCGAGGCGCCGCTCGACGAGGACGACGCGGAGACCCTCGGCCCCCAGGCGCTGGAGCGGGCGGCAGAACTTCCGGAGCTCCGCCGGAAGAACGGCGGCTTCGTCTGGGCGGGACGCGACTACCCTGCGGGCCGATTCGGCCTCCGCTCGGCAACGCCGGACTCCTTCACGGTCGTCGACCTCTCGACGGGGTCACTCCTCGGCCTCGTCGAGCGGGAGCGCGCGTACTCGACCGTTCACCAGGGCGCGGTCTACCTGCACCTCGGGGAGTCGTACCGCGTGGCCGAGCTCGACCTCGAGAACCGCACCGCCCTCGTCGAGCCTTACTCCGGCGACGAGTACACCCAGGCGAAGAAAGACACCATGACCGCAATCGTCGAACCGCTCCGCGAAGAGCGCCGGCTCGGCCTCGACCTCTCCTTCGGCCGGGTCGTGGTCACCGAGCAGGTCGTCGCCTACCAACGGAAGCGGATCGGCGACGGCGAGACGATCGAGACCCTCCCGCTCGATCTCCCCGAGACGGAGTTCGAGACCGAAGCCGTCTGGTACACGCCGACCGACGCGCAGCTCGAGGGCCTGACGGACATGCCGCGCCTCCTCGGCTCCCTCCACGCAGCCGAGCACGCGATGATCGCGATCCTCCCGCTCTGGGCGATGTGCGACCGCTGGGACATCGGCGGCCTGTCCACGAACCTCCACTTCCAGACCGGCCGCCCGACGATCTTCGTCTACGACGGGCACGCCGGCGGCGTCGGGATCAACGAGCGCGGGTTCGACGTCTTCGAGGGCTGGGTCGGGGACACCGCGCGACTGCTCGACGGCTGTCCCTGCGACCACGGCTGCCCGTCGTGCGTCCAGTCGCCCAAGTGCGGGAACCTGAACGAGCCGCTCGACAAGGCCGGCGCGCTCGAACTCCTCCAGCGGATGCTGTCGATCTAGGCACCGCCCGTTCGTCGTTCCTGTGCAAGCGACGAAAGGAGGAGGCGGTGAGGCGCCTTCGGAGGAACATGATCGAGCGCGAGACGGCCAAGAGGCGGGCGATCACCGACGAGCTCCGCCACCACGACCCCTTCGGGAGGCCCGAGCTGCTACTCGTCCATGAGACGATGCTGGCAAGGCTCCGGGCAGCCTGAGAAAGGAGACGAATGGAGTTCCTGGCTTTGATCCATTCGAACGAGAACGGCCGGAACGCGCTGAGCGACGGCGAGCTCAAGGCCGTGTACCAGCGCTACATGGAGTTCTCGGAGCGGCCCGAAGTCGTCGGCGGCGCCGAGCTGCAGGAGACGACGGCCGCGACGACCGTCCGGGTCCGGAACGGCGACTCGATGGTCACGGACGGCCCGTACGCAGAGGTCAAGGAGGCACTGGGCGGCTTCTTCATCCTCGAGGCCGACTCGATCGACGACGCCTGCAAGCTGGCGGCCGAGATTCCCGCCGCCGAGTACGGCGCCATCGAGGTCCGGCCGGTCTTCGTGCGAGAGGAGAGCTGAGATGCGCTACGCGTTGATGATCTACAGCGACCAGGAGCCCTGGTTCGAGATGTCCGAGGAGGAGGCCGCAAAGGCGAGCGACGAGTCGCTGCCGAAGTGGTACGCGTTCTTCGAGGAGCTCGGCGCGGCGGATCCCGAGATGAGCGGCAAGGAGCTGGACGACATCCGGACCGCGAAGACGGTCCGCGTCCGCGACGGCGAAGTCCTGATCACCGACGGCCCCTTCGCCGAGACGAAGGAGCAGATCGGCGGCTTCTTCGACACGAAGCTCCCGGATCTCGACACGGCGCTCGCCTATGCAGCGAAGATCCCGGCGTCCGAGTACGGGTCGATCGAGGTGCGCCCGATCGTGGAGCGCGGGTAGCTGGCCGACGTCGCGACCGTCTTCCGCGAGGAGTGGGGACGCGCGGTCTCGATCCTCATCAGCGTCCTCGGCGACTTCGACCTCGCCGAGGACGCGGTGCAGGACGCGTTCACTACAGCGCTGGAGCGTTGGCCAGCGGAGGGTATGCCGCGGAATCCCGGCGCCTGGATCGTCACGACGGCGCGGAACAGGGCGATCGACCGGATCCGGCGCGAGCGGACCCTCGAGCGCAAGACCGAGCTGCTCGCGCGGCTGGAGGAGCTCCCGGGCGAGGACGAGGACATGAGCACGATCCCCGACGAGCGGCTCGCGCTCGTCTTCACCTGCTGTCACCCGGCGCTGGCCCCGGAAGCGCGCGTCGCCTTGACGCTTCGCGAGGTCGGCGGCCTCGCAACGGGTGAGATCGCTCGGGCCTTCCTCACCGCCGAGCCGACCATGGCGCAGCGTCTCGTCCGCGCGAAACGCAAGATCCGGGAGGCGGGCATCCCCTTCCGCGTCCCTCCCGACGAGGTGCTCCCCGACCGGCTCGAGTCGGTGCTCGCGGTCCTCTACCTCGTCTTCAACGAGGGGTACGAGGCGACCTCGGGAGACGATCTCGTCCGGCGTGAGCTCTGCGACGAGGCGATCCGGCTCGCCAAGCTGCTCGCGGTGCTCATGCCGGACGAGGCGGAGGCGCTCGGGCTGCTCGCCTTGATGCTCTTCCAGGACTCCCGCCGGGAGGCCCGCACCGTCGGCGGGGAACTCGTCCTCCTCGAGGACCAGGATCGCTCGTTCTGGGACGAGGGTCGGATCGAGGAAGGCCGGCGCGTGCTGGAGCGCGCTGCCAGCCTGCGCCACGCGGGGCCCTACCAGCTTCAGGCTGCGATCGCGGCCGTCCACGCCGAGGGCGCGACGGACTGGCCGGCGATCGCCGCCCTCTACGACCACCTGGCCAGGATCTCGCCCTCGCCGATCGTCGAGCTCAACCGCGCCGTGGCCGTCGCGATGGCGGAGGGTGCCGACCGCGGGCTCGACCTGATCGACCGGATCGAGGGGCTGAACGACTACCACCTGCTTCATGCAGCGCGAGCTGACCTGCTCCGCCGGCTCGACCGGCGTGAGGAGGCGGTCGAAGCGTACGAGCGGGCGCTGGAGCTCGCCACGAACGCAGCCGAACGCCGCTTCCTCGAGCAGCGGCGGGCAGCGCTGGGATAGATCCAGGCCCCGTGGTGTAGAACCACGCCGTGGCGGACCACGAGGCCCGAGGCGGGACGCTCATCCTGGGCGGCGGGTTCGCCGGCTCGTATGTCGGGCGCTATCTCGCAAGCGAGGCGCGACGATCGTCAGCCGCGAGAACTACATGCTCTACACGCCGATGCTGCCGGAGGCGGCCTCCGGGACGCTGGAGCCGCGCCACGTGGTCGTCCCGATCCGGATGATGTGCCCGCACGCCGAGCTGATCCTCGGCGAGGCCCAGGCCCACGACACGGAGCGCCGGCGCGTGCGGGTCCAGGCCGGCGACCGCGTCTTCTGGGTGCACTACGAGAACCTCGTCGTCGCCCTCGGCGCCATCGTCCGGTCTCTCCCGATTCCCGGCCTCGCCGAGCATGCGCTCGGGTTCAAGTCCCTCGCCGACGCGATCCACCTCCGGAACCACGTGCTCGGCCGCCTCGAGGCCGCCGCCGCTGATCCCAATCCGACGCATCGCCGGCGGGAGTTGACATTCGTCTTCGTCGGCGCCGGCTACGCGGGCGTCGAGGCCCTCGCGGAGCTCTCGGACCTCGTCCGCGACGCGCTCCGCCACTACCCGGATCTCCGCGACGTGCCACAGCAGTGGGTGCTGGTCGACGCCGCGCCGAAGATCCTCCCCGAGATCCCGACCCGGCTGGGCGACTACGCGGCTCAACTGCTCGCCCGCCGAGGTATCGACATCCGCACCGAGACGACGCTGGAGGAGGTGGAGCCGCACGCCGCCCGGCTCTCGGACGGCGACGAGATCCTCACCAGCACGGTGGTGTGGACGGCCGGCGTGCGCGCGCATCCGCTGCTCCCCGAGTTCGGGCTCCCGACCGAGGAGCGCATGCGGGTGCCCGTAGACGAGACGCTGCGCGTACGCGACACCGACCGCATCTGGGCGCTCGGCGACTGCGCCGCCGTGCCGAACCTCGCGACGCCGGGCCAGTTCGACCCGCCGACCTGCCAGCACGCGCTGCGTCAGGCCCGCCGCCTGGCCAAGAACCTCAAGGGCGACGTGCGCCCGTACAGGTACCGGATGCTGGGCGAGGTGGCGACTCTGGGCCGCTACAAGGGGATCGCGAACGTCCTCGGCATTCGCTTCCGCGGCTTCCTCGGCTGGTGGGTGACGCGGACGTATCACCTGTACCAGCTCCCGCTCCTGTCGAGGAAGCTACGCGTCGTGGCCGACTGGACCGTCGCGCTGTTCTTCCGCCGCGACATTGCGGAGCTCGGCACGCTCGGCCACAGGGAGCGCGTCGGAGGTGTCTGAGGTCCTCGATCGCATCCACCGCTTCGAGCGGGAGATCGAGATGACCGGCTCGCGAACGGTGGAGTCGCCGTTTGGCGTCGGAGTCCTCGAGCCGTCGCTGCCGCTGCGCCACGACTCGAACTACCTCCTGGTCGAGCGCCTCCCGATCGGCGCCGGCGCCCAGGAGCTGGCGGACGAAGCGGAGCGGGTCCTCGGAGGCGCCGGACTTGCCCACCGATCGGTCGTGTGCTTCGACGAGCTCGGCGAAAAGCTCGAGCCACAGTTCAAGGAGCTCGGCTGGAACGTCCGCCGCCACATCTGGATGGCGCAGCTCCGCGAACCGGATCGCAGCCCCGACCTTTCGGTCGTGCAGGAGGTCGGGGAAGCGGATCTGCGCGCCGGTCGCACTCACGAGATCACGAGCTATCCCTGGGGCAACGAGGAGGTTGCGCGCCAGCTGCTCGACGCGAAGCTTGTGCTCGGCCAGCGTGCGAAGACGCGGTTCTTCGGAGTGCCGGTGGACGGCGAGATCGTCAGCTGGGCGGATCTCTACGTCGCCCAGGGCGTCGGCCAGGTCGAGGACGTCGCCACGAAGGAGGAACACCGCGGCAAGGGCTACGCGAGCGCCGTCGTGCTTCGGGCGGCCGATGAAGCGCGCGCGGAGGGCGCCGACCTGGTCTTCCTCGTCGCCGATGCGGACGACTGGCCGAAGGAGCTCTACGAGAAGCTCGGGTTCGACACGGTCGGGCGCTTGACGAAGTTCTTCCTCACCGGCTGAGTCGCCAGCTAGGACGCAAGTAACAAATTGTTACTTGGTGCTCGAGGCCGCTTGCCGAGCCGCTTCGCCCGGCTTGTAACAAGTTGTTACTTGCCGGATTCGCGCCGGCTCGCGCGCACGGACTTCAGCGCCGCCGTCAGCGACTGCCGTCCGTGGAGGACGGGCTCGAACAGGTCGCCGTGCTTCTCGATCCGCTCGCGGACCACGTCCATCGTGAACTCGCTCGGGTCGAGCTTCTCGTTCACCTCGTCCCAGCGGAGCGGCGTCGAGACCGGCGCACCATTCTGCGGCCTCACCGAGTAGACCGAGGCGATCGTCTTCCCCTCGCCGTTCTGGTTCGAGTCGATGAGCACGCCCCGCCGCTTGCGCCGCACCCACTCCGTCGTCACGAGCCCGTAATGCGTGCGCGCCAGCGCCGAGGCGATGATCTCGGCGAACTCGCGCGTCTCGTCGTACGTATGCCGCCGCGCGACCGGGACGAGGACGTGGATCCCGTCCGACCCGCTCGTCTTCGGGTAGCTCTCGAGCCCGACAGTGTCGAGCGCCTGCTTGACGAGCAGCGCCACCTGAACGGTCTCCTTGAATCCGACGTCGTCTGACGGGTCGAGGTCGAAGAGGACGAAATCGGGCCGCCCGGGCTTGTCGACCCGCGAGTACCACGTGTTCAGGTCGATGCAGCCCATGTTCACCATCCAGAGGAGCGCGAGCTCGTCGTTCACGAGCGGCGCCCGGATCTTGCGGCGCTCACGAGGCTTGTCCCGCGTTGTGACCGTGATCTCGACGCTCTTGATCCAGTCGGGCATGTGCTTGGGCGCGTCTTTCTGGAAGAAGAACTTCCCGTACGCCCCGTCGGGGTAGCGCTTCATCGTGAACGGCCGGTCCTTCAGGTGCGGGACGACCACGTCGGCGACCGCGCGGTAGTACGAGAGCAGGTCGCCCTTCGTGATCCCCTCGTCCGGCCAGAACGGCTTGTCGAGATTCGACAGCTTGAGGACGCGCTTGCCCTTGCTGGATCTCGGTCTCCATCGGCTCCGGCTCCTCCCGCCGCACGTCGGTCGTGGACTTGTCCTCCCGCAGCCCCTTGTAGGAGGGCGCCCGAAGTCTGCCGTCGTGCGTCCATTCGACGAACTCGACCTCGGCGACGAGCTTCGGCTCGACCCAGACGATTGCGGCCTTCCGGATCTTGGGCATCTTCGGGACCGGCTCGAGCGTCGGCTTCTTCCGTTCGAGCGGCCGGAGCTTCCTCAGCAGCCTGTCGATCTCGCCGTCCGTAAAGCCGGTTCCGACATTGCCCGCGTACACGAGCTCGTCGCCCTGCCAGTAGCCGAGGATCAGTGAGCCAAAGCGGCCCTCGCGCCGGCCCTGGCCTCGCGTGTACCCCGCGACGACGAACTCCTGGCGCCCGTGCGTCTTCACCTTCAACCAGTTCCTGTTCCGGCGCCCCGGCTCGTACCGGGACTCCCGCCGTTTGGAGATGATCCCCTCGAATTCCTGGTCGTTCGCCGCCTGGAAGAGCGCCTCGCCGTCCTCGAACGCCTCCGAGAACTGCACGTTCTGGTTCCGGCGGTCGAGGAGCCCCTTCAGCCGCTTCCGCCGCTCGGTCAGCGGCAGCTGCACGACCGGCTGCCCGTCGACCTCGAGCAGGTCGAAGACGACATAGACGTACCGCGTCCCATCCTTGCCCTGCTGCATCGCGGAGAAGGTCGCGCGACCCTGCTCGTCGAGGGCGCACACCTCGCCGTCGAGCACGCAGTCCGGCGTCTTGACCGCCTTCGAGATCTCCTTCGCGACCGATTCGAAGCGGCCCGTCAGATCGTTGTCGTTGCGGCTCGTGAGCGTCGCCTCCGCGCCGCGGACGTCCGCGATCGCGCGATAGCCGTCCCACTTGACCTCGTGCAGCCAGTCGCCGCCCGGCGGAACATCGTCCGTCGAGCGTCGCCAGCATCGGCTTGTACCGGCGCCGCTCACGCGGAGCCTCGGCGCCCTGCTCGCGCTTGCGGAGGATGAGCCAGTTCTTCGGGTTGCCGTCGAGCTTGGCCGGGACGAGCGTCCAGGTGCCGTCGAGCCGCTTCCCGTGGAGGCGGACGGTGAGCCCGCCGTCGCGCTTCTCCTCCACGAGCTCGTACGTCCCGTTGTCCCAGATCTCGACTGGCCCGGCGCCGTACTCGCCCTTCGGGATCACGCCCTCGAAGTTCGCGTACTCCAGTGGGTGGTCCTCGACGTGCACGGCGAGCGCCCGCTGTCCGGGCTCGAGCGGAATCCCTTTCGGCACCGCCCAGCTCGCGAGCGCGCCGTCGCGCTCGAGCCGGAAGTCGTAGTGCAGCCGGCGCGCGTCGTGGCGCTGGACGACGAAGATCGGCTGCTTCCCGCGCTTCTTCCCGCCGAACGGCTCCGGCGTCTTCTTTCGGTCTCGCTTCTTCTCGTACTCGGCGAGGCGGGGGCGCGGCACGCCGCTAGCTTGCCTTTTTCGTCGCCTTTCGGGTTCTCTTGCGCTGCTTCCTCTGCGTCTGCTCGACGGACTCCCTGAGCGCCTCCATCAGGTCGATGACCTCGCCCTCCTCCTCGTCCTTCGGCTCCGGCAGCTCCTTGCCCTTGGCCTTCGCCTTGATCAGGTCGAGCAGCTCCTTCCGGTACGTGTCGTCGTACTTCTCCGGCTTGAACGGCTCGCTGAGGTTCTCGACGAGCGACTTCGCCATGTCGACCTCGGCCTTCTGGAGCCTCGAGTTGCCGTCGACGGATTCGGGCTCCCGGATCTCGTCGGGGTAGTACATCGTCTCGAGAACCAGCCGGCCGTCGTACGGCCGGAGGGCGGCGAGGTGCTGCTTGTTGCGGATCACCACCTTCGCGATCCCGACCTTGCCCGTCTCGTCAAGCGCGCGAACGAGGAGCCGGTAGGGCTTCTCGGCGCCTTCCTGGGGCAGCAGGTAGTAGGCCTTCCGGAAGTAGATCGGGTCGATCTCGTCCAGGTCGACGAAGTCGCAGATGTCGATCGAATGGGTCAGCTCGATGTCGAGCCGGTCGAGGTCCTCGTCCTCGATCGGCACGTACTGGCCCTTCTGGATCTCGAAGCCGCGGACGATCTCGTGCGGCGGCACCGCCTTGCCCGACTCCTTGCTGACCTTCTCGTAGCCGATCGGGCTCATGTCGCGCCGGTCGAGGAAGTGGAACTTGAGCTCCTTGGACTCGGTCGCCGAGTACATCTTCACCGGCACGCTGACCAGCCCGAACGAGATCGTGCCGCTCCAGATCGGCCTCATGACCCCGCTCTACCCCGAGTGCGGGGCAGCGAAAACGTGCTGTTTCTTACTTGCGAGTCCGCGCAGGCTCGGTGGACAACCCTGTGGAAACTGTGGAATCTGCGGACGACGCGTAGACACCCAGCGACCGGAAGCGATCGCGGCGGCGGCGGCGAAGCTCCTCTCCGGGCAGCTTCGACAGATCCTCGAGTGAGCTCTGGATCGCCTCACCGAGGAGCTTGGCCGCCTCGTCCCAGTTCGTATGCGCGCCGCCCTCCGGCTCGGGCACGATCGCGTCGATCACGCCGAGCTCGAGCGTGTGGACGGCGTCGGGCTTCAGATGCCGCGGCGGCCTTCATCTTCTCGTCCTGGTCGCGCCAGAGGATCGCCGCACAGCCCTCCGGCGAGATCACCGAGTACATCGCGTTCTCCTGCATCAGGACCCGGTCGGCGAGGGCGATGGCGATCGCGCCGCCCGAGCCTCCCTCTCCGATCACGGCCGCGACGATCGGAATGGTCAGCCGGCTCATTACCGCCTGCGACCGGGCGATCGCGCCGCCCTGTCCGTGCTGCTCGGCCGCGACCCCGGGAAATGCGCCGGGAGTGTCCACGAGCGAGACGATCGGAAAACGGTGACGGTTGGCGAGCTCCATCACGCGCATGGCCTTGCGGTATCCCTCGGGATAGGTCATGCCGTAGTTGCGCCGGATTCGCTCCTTCGTGTCCCGGCCCTTCTGCTGGCCGAGCAGCGCGACCGTTCGGCCGCCGAAACGGCCCAGGCCGGTCACCATCGCCGGGTCCTCGGCGCGACCACGGTCCCCGTGGAGCTCGACGAAGTCGTCGAACATCCGCTCGACGTAGTCGAGCGTGTACGGCCGGTCGGGGTGGCGGGCGAGCTCGACCCGCTCCCAGATCTCCTCGTCACCGGCGGTCGCCATTCGCTCGAGTTGGCGCTCGAGACGATCGACCTCCTCGGTGATCCCGGCACCGCGCAGGAGCCGGAGCCCCTTCAGACGCCTGAGTCGGTCCCGCAGGTGAAGCTCGTCCTCACCTGCCATTGCGGGAAAACAGTCTGAGCACTCGACCGAGGTAGGGACGCAGGTCGCGCCTGCCGACGATCCCGTCCAGGTGGCCGAAGCGGACGTTGGACTCGGCGAGGCCGAAGTCCTCAGGGAGCTTCTCGCGCGTCGTCTGCTGGACGACCCGCGGGCCCGTAAAGGCGAGGAGCGCACCGGGCTCCGCAACGATCACGTCGCCAAGGGACGCGAAGCTCGCGAGCACGCCGGCCGTGGTCGGATGGGCCATGACGCTGATCATCGCCCCGCCCGAGTCCTTGAGATCCTCCACGGCACAGACCGTCTTCGGCAGCTGCATCAGCGACAGGATCCCCTCCTGCATCCGCGCACCGCCCGACGAGGTGATGCTGACGAGCGGCACTCCGCGCTCGGCCGCGCTGTCGCACGCCCGGACGAACTTCTCCCCGACGACGCTGCCCATCGACCCGCCCATGAACGCGAAGTCCATGACTGCCAGCTCGCAGCTGACGCGCTCGATCGCCGCCGAGCCGATGACCATGGCATCGCCCTGGCCCGTCTCCTGCTCGGCCTCGACCAGCCGCTCGGTGTACGGCCGCATGTCGAAGAACTCCAGCGGATCTTCGGAGCGCAGATCTGCAGCCTCCTCCTTGAACGTCCCCTCGTCGGCGAGCTGCGCAATGCGATCTTTCGCCCGGATCCGGAAGTGGTGGTTGCAGTGCGGACAGACCCAGAGGTTCGCGGCGAGCTCGTCCGTTCGGTAGTGCGAGCCGCACTCGGGACACGTGTTCGGGTGCGGCTTGTCGTTCTGCGACGGCTCGGGGAGGTTCCGATGCTCGATCGAGATGTCGATGCGCTCGGCGATGGGCCGAGTCTAGTCCTCCTTCGTCACAGCCCGAGCGCGGCGGTCAGACGGTGTGCCGGCTCCAGGTTCCGCTCATCGCGAAGCAGCCCAGAGAGGCCCGCGCCGAGAACGTCCTTTCGCCCTCGGACGGCGGCAAGCACCCCCACGGCCTCCTCGAGCGAGAGCCCGCCCGGCTCGGGCATGAACGACGCGACCTCGTCTTCTCCGAACGCGTCGAAGTCCAGGGCGACGTAGACGCCGGCGGTTTCGTCGAGCGCGACTGGGACGGCGTCGGGGCCGATCCCCACCCCGTTGGCGGCGATGAACTCGTCCTCGGGTGGATCGAGATTGCGGGCTCCCACGAGCGCGACGTCCTGAGGCTGGACGGCGCCGGAGTCCAGCAGCATGCGGAGCGGCATCCCCCACTCGTTCCCGGACGGAGAGCTCTCGACCGTGTTCAGGTCACCGTGGGCGTCGAACCAGACGACGGCGATCCGGCCGTGGCGAGCGGAGAGTGCTTCGACGGCGCCGACGTGGGAGCAGCAGCAGCCGCCGAGGACGAGCGGCCGCTCGGGGAGCTCGAGGGCAAGCGCAAGGCTCTGCTCGGCGAGCGAGCCCTCTTCGATCACCGCCGCTTCCGGATACGGCAGCGGAAGCGCCGCCGCTTCGGCCATCCCTTCCCCGCCCTGTCCCCAGGCACGCGGAACCCGGACGAGACCCGCGGCGAACGTCCGCCCGCAGGCGTGGCACTCGTACTCCGGTCCGAGCGCGACCGCCGTGTACGTCCGGCAGTCGGGGCACTTGGCGCGCATCCGGGACACGGCCTACAGCACCTTCTCGTAGACGAAGTACCGGCGGTTGACGCGCATGCCCGCGTTCTCGTAGAGCTGGTGTGCGCCGGTGAGGCTCTCCGCGTCGACGCCGAGACCGACCCCGTGGAAGCCGCGGCGGTGGAACTCGCCGAAGACGTGGAGCAGCAGCGCTCGCCCGACCCCTTTTCTGCGCCAGGGCCGCCGGACGCCGAGCACCCGCACCCAGCCGAGGCCCTCCTCGCCTTCGAACGGCTTGCACAGCGCGATTGCCGCGACCTCGCCGTCGTCCTCGGCGACGAACCAGAGCGAGAGGTCGAGGCCCTCCTCGACCATCCAATGCGACCACTCGTCGAATGGGTCGTGGCCGAACTCCCAGGTGTCGGCGAACGTCTCCGAGTAGACGTCGTACGCCGTTCGGATGTCTGCCTCCGTCGCCGGCCGGACGGAAAGGCTCTGCGGCCACTCCGCCTGTGGCGGCGGCTCCTCGAAGTCGATCCGCATCCGGTAGGAGTGCCGGATGAGGGTGTACCCGCGCCGCTCGAGCGCGGCGATCTCGGGCTCGTCGGAGTCGAGAGTGAAGGCGCGCATCTTCTCGCCGCCTCGCTCGGCCGCTCGCTCCTCCGCCCAACCGATCAATGCGTCCCGTACGTCGTCTGACTCGGAAAGTGGCACGCGAACATCCACCCAGTAGTTCGGCTCGGGATGGGGCGCGACGTCTGCATAGCCCACGAGCATGCCGTCTCGCTCAGCGACGCGGATGTCGTTGTCGACGTCGAGCTCGGGCGCCGTCAGCCACTGCCGCACCGTCTTCTCGTTCTCCTCGCTCTCGCCGACGAGCTCCTCGGTCGTGCGGTTGATGAGATCGGCGATGGCGGCGGCCTCGTCCAGGCTCGGCGCTCTCAGCTCGACGTTCTCAGGCGACACGAAGCTCCTTCTCGTAGACGATCACGACGTACAGGACTCGCATCCCCGCCCGCGCGTACAGCCGCGTCGCACCAGTCGGGCTCTCGGCATCGACCCCGAGCGCCACACAACGCTCACCTCGGCGGAAGAATTCGGCGAACGACCGCTTGAGCAGCGCCTCCGCTATCCCTCGCCGCCTGAAGGCCGGGCGAACTCCGAGCGTCCCGATCCAACCCCAATTGCCGTTCCGCTTCCAGTCATTGAGTGAGGCGCCGGCGACCTCGTCGCCGTCGAGCGCGACGAGGCAAAGCGACGGGTCGTGCCTGACGCGGCCGAACGTCTCGGGCGCCGCCTCCTCGAACGTGCGCGGATGGTGGTGCCAGCCGCCGTCGGCCCACGCCTCCTCGAGCGCCTCGTGGATCGCCCGCTCCTCGCCGGGACGATACGGCCGGAGCGCGATCCCGTCAGGCGCCGGCGCCTCGGGCTCCTCCTCCAAGTCGACCACCATCCGCCATTGGTGGCGGACCGGCTCGTACCCGCAGGCCGCGAAGAACGGTGCCGACCACTCGCCGAGCGTCGCGTAGTGGACGAAGACGCGGCCGGGCTCCTCGAGCGCCCGCTGCTCGACGGCCGCAACGAGCGCAGAGCCGACGCCACGGCTGCGAAGGTCGGGCGCGACGTACCCGTCGGCGATCACGCGGGAGCCGCGAATGTCCACGTCCACGTAGCCGGCGATCCGGCCGTCGAGCTCGACGATCCACGCGTCCCGCTCGAGGTCGAGGCCGTCCCAGTGCTCGCGGAGGCCGTTCTCGTTCCAGTCGGAGTCACCCCAGGCTGCGGCGTCGAAGGCCCGCATGAGCTCGAGCACGCGTGGACGATCGGCCTCCGCAGGAATGCGCAGCGTCATCCCGGGACGAGCTCGTCGAGCGCCTCGCTCAGGCCCCGGAGATCCTGCAGCTCGCGATCAGGCCGGATGGAGTTCGTCGCGTGCTCTCCGAGACGGTTGATCCAGACGCTTTGGAGGCCGAGTTCATTCGCAGGAGCGATGTCGTGGAAGAGGCTCGCCGCGACATGGATGTGGCCCTCGCGACCCGCGCCGGTTCGGCGGAAGAACTCTTCCCAGTGCGCGTGGGCCGGCTTGTATGACCCGATCTCGGAAGCGACGACCGTCTCGTCGAACGGGACGCCGATCAGCTCCTTGGACGCTGCGATGTAGTCGGGATCGGTGTTCGAGAGGATTGCGAGGCGCCAGCCGCGCGCGCGAGCCTCGTCCAGCGAGCCGCGCACCTCCGGAAACGGCTCCCACGACGGAAGGGAGCTCGCGAGCGCCTCGTCGTCGGCGAGCTGGGTCTCCTCTTCCTCGGCAAGCCGACGCAAAGCACGCGTCATGACCTCGCGGTACGTGAGCGTCCCGTCGTGCTCGAGCTCCGGCTCGAGCTCGTGGTAGCGCCACAGGAGCCGGTCGGCCTCTTCCACACCGAATACGTCGGCCAGCACGGTCCGGATGCCGCCGTTCCAGTCAATCAGCGTCCCGTAGCAGTCGAACGTCGCCCAGCGCTCCATGGCTCTTGAGCCTAGCCCCGGTCGCATGCGGCAGGCGTCGGTGTCGGACCCCAATTTCTGTCAAGGGAAAGGGTGCGCCGAAAGTGGAACTGCGAGTGCCCGGCAGACAGGGCTGAGACAGCCGGTGAAAGCTAGCCGGTGAACTCGCGGATCACGATGCAGGCGTTGTGCCCGCCGAACCCGAACGAGTTCGAGATCGCGGTCTTCACGTTCGCCTCGCGCGCCTCGTTCGGGATGTAGTCGAGGTCGCACTCCGGATCGGGCTCGTCGTAGTTGATCGTCGGCGGAAGCGTGTTCCGTTCCACGGCAAGCACCGTGAAGATCGCCTCCACTGCGCCTGCAGCACCGAGACAATGACCGGTCGCGCCCTTCGTGGACGAGACCGGCGTCTTGCGGGCGTTCTCCTCGCCCAGCGCGATCTTGATCACGCGCGTCTCGCTCGCGTCGCCGAGCGGCGTCGAGGTGCCGTGCGCGTTGATGTAGTCGATCTCGTCCGAATTCACGCCTGCGTCCGACATCGCCATCCGCATCGCCCGGGCCGGGTTGTCTCCGGTCGGGTCTGGCTCCGTGACGTGCCGGGCGTCCGAAGAGAGCCCGTAGCCGAGCAGCTCGCCGTAGATCTTCGCGCCACGCTCCTTCGCGTGCTCGAGCTCCTCGAGGACGACGACACCCGCCGCCTCGCCCATCACGAACCCGTCGCGGGCGGCGTCGAACGGCCGGCTCGCCTCCTCCGGGGCCTCGTTGCGCCGCGAGAGCGCGCGCATCGCGCTGAAACCAGCGATTCCGACCCTGGTGATCCCCGCCTCCGTCCCGCCCGCGAGCATCACGTCGGCGCGCCCGAGCCGGATCGCGTCCGCCGCCTCGCCGATCGCCATGTTCGACGCCGCACAGGCCGTGCACTGAGACGACAAGGGCCCGCGGGTCCCCAGGTACATCGAGACCCAGCCGGCGCCCATGTTCGGGATGATCTGCGGGATCGAGAACGGGTTGACCCGGTCGGGGCCGCGCTCGAGCAGCGTGTCGTAACAGTCCTGGAACGCCTTCAGGCCGCCGATGCCGGTGGCGATCGAGCCGCCGATGCGATCCGCCTCGGCCTCGATGTCGATTCCGGAGTCGTCCCGCGCCTGGATCGCGGCGGCAACGATCATCTGCGCAAAGCGGTCCATGCGTCGCGCCTGCTTCTTCTCGATGACGTCCGACGCCTCGAAGCCCTTCAGCTCGCAGGCGAAGTGAACCGGGTACTCACTTGCGTCGAACTGCGCGATCTCCGCGGCCCCGGACTTGCCGGCGACGAGATTCTCCCACGTCGTCGCGACGTCGTTGCCCAGCGGGCTCACGGCCCCGAGGCCGGTGATCACGACCCGCCTGCGTCCGTTCATCGACATCGGGCTCTACATTCCCAATCCGCCGTCGACCAGCAACACCCCGCCGGTGACGAACGACGCGGCGTCCGAGCAGAGGAACCTGACGGCGCCGGCGACGTCCTCCGGGTCACCGAAGCGTCCGAGCGGTGTGTTGGCGAGCATCGAGTTCTGGAGCTCCTCGGGGAGTTCGGTCGTCAGTCTGGTCGAGATATAGCCCGGCGCCACGACATTCGCGCGCACTCCGCGGCTCCCGAGCTCGCGCGCGAGCGCCTTCGTGAAGCCGATGATCCCGGCCTTGGAGGCAGAGTAGTTCGTCTGGCCGGGGTTGCCGTGCAGCCCGACGATGCTGGACACGTTCACGATCGCGCCGCCCCGCCGCCGCATCATCCCGCGCGACACGGCCCGGCAGGTGTTGAAGGTCCCGCCGAGGTTCGTGTCGAGCACGAC
Organism: uncultured Actinomycetes bacterium; assembly: GCA_963798935.1. GTDB lineage: Bacteria > Actinomycetota > Thermoleophilia > Gaiellales > Gaiellaceae > JACDAN01. The sequence continues at coordinate 55,700 of CAWCVG010000007.1, read as the reverse complement.
GCGCCAATCCTCGTCCGGCATCCGCGCGAGCAGCCCGTCGCGCGTCACGCCGGCGTTGTTCACGAGGATGTCGACGTCACCGGCCTCCTCGACCAGCCGCTGCGCGTCCTCGGCCTGCGAGACGTCTGCCTGGACGGCCCGGCCGCCGACCTCGGCCGCCACGGCCTCAGCTTCGTCCGCGCCCGACCGGTAGCCGAGCACGACGGTCGCGCCGGCGCTCGCGAGCTCGGCCGCGATCGCCTTCCCGATCCCGCGCGACCCACCGGTCACCAGGGCCGTGCGGCCTTCGAGGGAGCAGAAGTCGGGCATGGCGTCTAGATCGACTCTTCGACCTTCTTCAGGCCGGCCACGTTGTTGACGGACACGGCCTTCACGGTCTTGTCGATCCTCTTCAGTAAACCGGACAGGACATTGCCGGGCCCCACCTCGACGAAGGTCCTCACGCCCTCTTTCACGAGTCCCTGCGCGGCCTGCGTGAACTTCACCGGGGCCGTCACCTGGTTGACGAGCAGTCCGGCCATTCGCTGCGCCGGCTCGATCTTCGCGGTCACCGTGGACATGAACGGCGCGACCGGATCGGCGAAGCGGACCCGCTCGACCGCCGGCTTGAGCATCTCCGCGGCCTTCTCGACGAGCGGGCTGTGGAACGCGCCTGAGACCTTCAGCTTCACCGCGCGGCGTGCCCCGAGAGCGGTGGCCTTGTGGATCAGCTTCTCGACCGCGCCCTCCTCGCCGGACACCACGATCTGGCCGGGACAGTTGTAGTTCGCGGGCCACACGCCCTCGATCTCCGAGCACAGCTGCTCGACGACCTCGTCGTCCAGGCCGAGAATCGCGGCCATCGTCCCGTCACTCTCCCGCGCAGCCTCCGCCATCGCGAGCCCCCGCTCGCGGACGAGGCCGATCGCCTCGGACGTGTCGATCGAGTGGGCCGCGGCGATCGCGGCGAACTCTCCGACCGAGTGCCCGACAACGTAATCGGGCGTGATCCCTCTGGCGTTCAGCGCCGCGAGCACTGCAAGGCTCGTGGCAACGAGCGCCGGCTGCTGTACCTCCGTCTTGACGAGCTCGTCGAGAGGCGCCTCGAAACAGAGCTTCTGCAGGTCGAGACCTGAAGCCTCACTGCCAACGCGATAGACCTCCATCGCCTCGGGAACCGCGAGCGCGATTTCGCGGCCCATCCCCTCCTCCAGCGACCCCTGGCCGGGGAAGCAAAACGCAACCTTGGTCATGTCGTCCTTCCGTTCGCCGTCCATTCGATCAGGGCGGAGCCCCACGTCAAGCCCGCGCCCATTCCCGTCATGAGGACAAGCGAGCCTTCCTTCAGCCGGCCGTCCGCTTCCGCGTCGCCGAGCGCCAGGGGGATCGACCCGGAGGACGTGTTCCCGTACTTGTCCACGTTCACAATCACTCGATCTTCGGAAATACCCAGCTTCTTCGTCGCATAATCGATGATTCTCGTGTTCGCCTGGTGCGGGACGTAGACGTCGACGTCGTCGATCGAGCGCCCGACCTCGTCGAGCAGCGCCTCGGCCGACGTCACCATCACGCGCGTCGCAAACTTGAACACTTCGCGGCCGTTCATCTTCACGAGCTTGTCCGGGTGCTCGAAGTTCCGGGAGCCGCTGCCGGGCAGCCAGAGGTGCTCACCGCCGCCGCCGTCCGCGCCCAGCTCGAATCCGACGAAGCCTCCTTCATCGACCCGCTCGAGCACCACCGCACCGGCCCCGTCGCCGAAGAGGACGATCGTCGAGCGGTCGGTCCAGTCGAGGATCTTCGAGAGTACGTCGCCTCCGACGACCAACGCCTTGTTCGCGAGCCCGGCCGAGACCATTGCGTGCGCCTGTGCGAGTGCGTAGACGAACCCGGTACAGCCGGCCAGGAGGTCGTAGGCGGCGGCCTTGGGCGCCGGGAGGAGATCACCGAGCAGTGAGCCCGTGGTCGGGAACATCATGTCCGGGGTCACAGTCGCGACGACGATCAGGTCGAGCTCCTCCGGCTCCACTGCCGGCGCGCTCGAGCGCCATTCGCGCCGCCGGGAGGGCGAGGTCCGTCATCGCCTGCTCCGGCGCGGCGATCCGGCGCTCCTTGATGCCGGTGCGCTCGATGATCCACTCGTCGGTGGTGTCGACCAGCTCGGACAGCTCGTCGTTCGTGAGCACCCGCTCCGGCGCATAGGTGCCGAGGCCGGTGATCGACACCGGCACGCCGTTCGCCCGGCCGATCATTGCTCGACGGCGAAGGTAAGCGTTCCGCGGGCGGCGAGTGCGCCATCCACCGTCGCCGTCGCCTTGCCGCGGCCGATCGGGCCGCGCACGCGCTCGAGCTCGCAGATGAGCTCGAGCTCGTCGCCCGGCTCCACGACCCGCTTGAACCGGACGCCGTCGATGCCGGCGAAGAGCGCGAGCTTGCCGCGATTCTGGTCCTCGGAGAGCACCGCCACCGCGCCTGCCTGCGCCATTGCCTCCACGATCAGGACACCGGGCATGATCGGCCGGCCGGGAAAGTGGCCCGACAGGTACCACTCGTCCGGCCGCACCTGTTTCCGGGCCACGACCTTCTCGCCCGGCTGCAGGTCGACGACCTCGTCGAGAAGCAGAAAGGGGTCACGGTGAGGCAGGATCGCCTCGATCTCTTCGCGAGTCAGGGAGGACACGTGCGAGATGAGTCTAGTTATGCGCGAACGGCCCGGGATTCCCTGCTCCCGGATCGCGTCGAGCCGCTGCTGAAGGGGCGTTTCGGCCGTCCGTACCGCTACCTCGAGCGCTGTGAGTCGACACAGCAGGAGCTGCCGGCCGATGCGCCGGAGGGCGCCGTCGTCGCCGCCGACGAGCAGGTTTCCGGACGCGGACGCCTCGGCCGCACGTGGTTCGCGGAACCAGGCACCAGCCTGCTCTTCTCCGATCAACCTCCGACCCGCCGTCGAGCAGTCACGCCTCCCCGGCCTGACCATCGTCGTCGGAGCCGCAGCGGCGGAAGGGATTCGCCGGGCGACCGGCCTGATGCCCGAGATCAAGCTGCCGAACGACCTGCTCGTCGGCGGCCGAAAGCTGGCCGGGATCCTCGCGGAGGCCCGCGATGACCGCGTCGTGCTCGGCATGGGGATCAACGCAAACATGGCGGCTCAGGACCTCCCGCCCGATCTGGAGCGCGAGCCCACGTCTCTCCTCGCGGAGCTCGGGAAGGAAGTCGACAGGGCGGAGCTGCTCGCCGAGATCCTGCTCGAGCTCGAGCGGGACTACGACGCCTGGGTCGCCGGCTAGCGGAGGCGCAGACGCGGTCCGACGTTCGCCGCGCCGTCCTCGGCGAAGGCGTCGAGCCGCTTGAACGGACGGCCGAGCACCACGGTGAACACACCCGCCTTGCGCCGAAGGACGGTCATCGTGATGCCGTCAGCCGTGAAGGTCACTCGCGCCGGCTCCGAGAGCGAGACCCGAAGCGGCCGCTTGTTGACGACCTTCAGCTTCGGCGCCACGCGGTCGACACGGACCGGCAGGAGCTGCGTGACCGGGCCGGTGGCGTCGGTGACCGTCAGCGCCACCGAGTACACGCCGTCGCGCACGCCGCCGGGCCACGTGACCGTGTGCAGCCCGATCGGCAGCAGCGAGTCGAAGACCGAGACCACGCCGGCCGTGCCTCGGCGGATTGACAGGTTCGCGAGCGCCGAGGTTCCGAGGCTGAACGACGCGGCCAACGAGTCCGCACGGCCGTCGCCGTTCGGCGAGATCGCGGTGGGCAGGATCCCGAAGCCCGAGAGCGTCCGGCTCAGGACGACGTTCGTCGTCGCCGACACCTCGCGGCCGGCTGCCCGCGCCGCGACGGCGATCCGGTAGCGCCCGTCGGGATAGCCCGCCCCGTTCCAGGCGAAGATGTGACGGCCGGCGGCCTTCGACGCCGTCTGCAACGTCGCCAGAGGGCTGCCTTGCTCCGTCTGGAGGTCGATCCGGACGGTCGCCGGGCTGCCGAGCTCGTACGAGATCGCGGTCGTGTCGGTCTTTCCGTCGCCGTTCGGCGTGAATCCGGCGGGATCGGCTGCAACGGCCTCGATCACCGCCGGCCGGGCAGCGACCCCGAAGGTCCCCGTCGCGGGCCGTACGGCGGCCCCGGCCGCAATCCGCCAGCGGTAGCCGGGCAGCGTGGCGAAGCGGGCGTCCCAGGTCCACCGCACGTTCGTCCCGAAGCCCGAGCCCTGCGCGACCTGCTTTCCGGTCGTGTCCGTGATCGTCACCGTCCAGGGAAGGGCGGTCGTGAGCCTGCCGGAGAAGCTGACGAACTGCCCCAGGCGGCCCTCGACCTCCGGCGTGTAGAGCTTGGGCAGGCCGAGCCCTGCGACCGACGAGGCGATCCCGCGGAGATCGCCGTAGAGCCGGCCCGGGCAGGTCGTGAAGCCCGTGTCGCGATGGCCGGAGATGGCGCGAAGGAAGAGCGGCACGCCTTTGCGGTACTTCGGATTGCCGTTGGAGACGACCGGCGCACTCGACAGCGGGTCGATGTGGGCGACGTCCATCCGCCAGGCGAGCAGCCGCACGATCGCCGACCGCGCGGCCGGCGTCGGGGACTTTCGCTCGTAGTTCCCGATCAGCGAGACACCCACGGAGCCGGTGTTGAAGCCCTGCGAGTGCGCACCGATCACGTTCCGCTCGATCCCGCCGTACCGGCCCTCGAAGACCTGGCCGAACCGGTCGACGAGAAAGTTGTAGCCGACGTCGTCCCAGCCGTTTCCACGCACGTGGTACAGGTAGACCCCGCGCACGACGGCAGCCGACTGGGCGGGCGTCGACGGCTCGCCGCCGGCGGTGTGATGAACGACGGCCGTCGTCAGCGTCTTCGCGATCGCGGGGCTGTCGCGCCGGATCGCCTCGTTCGCGCCCCAGGCCTGACGGGTGATGATCGCGGGGCTGCCGACCATCTGGAGCGACCGCCCCATCGGTTCCTCCGGGCTCCAGACGTAGTGCGCGCGGACGCGGCTGATGCGGCCGTCGCACGCGAATCTCGAGGCGCCGTGCCTCGCCCGTCCACAGCGGCGTGCCGAGCCGCCAGCCGCGCATCCGCCGCGACTCGTCGGTCCCCCGGTCGGGCAGGTCTCCCGAGTCGGCCTCGGTCTCCCGCCAGGAGCTCCAGCCGGACGGCGCGGCGTACGCGGAGCTCCACGCGGCCCGAGCCCTTCCAGTGAAGGCCGACGAGGTTGAAGCGCTCCGGAGCCGCAGCCGAGGCCAGCGTGCGCTGACCGGAGAGCGGAATCTCGCGCGTGGCGATGGTCGCTTCGCCCCAGGCCGTGGCCGGAAAGGCAAGCGCGAACAGAGCGGCGGCAAAGACCTTCATAGACGACCCCACCCCAGGGTCGCAGTGTCGTGCTGGGCTGACAAGGGCTCTTGATAGCATCTTTACACCGTGAAAAGCCGCTTACTGCGGGGAGTTTTGACCGCATTGGCGGTGGCGATGCTGGTTCCTGCGGCCGCCTTCGCAGCGCCCTCCCAGCCTCGAGTCCTGGCGGTCGAGTTCGACAACGACGTCAATCCGGTCACGGCCGACTACGTCATCGACCAGATCGAGCGCGCGAACGAAGAGAACTACAACGCGGTCGTCATCCTCCTCGACACGCCCGGCGGGCTGGCCAGCTCGATGAAAGACATCTACGAGGCCGAGCTCGCGTCGAAGGTGCCGGTGATCGTCTACGTCTCTCCGGAAGGCGCGCGGGCGGCTTCCGCGGGCGTCTGGATCAGCCAAGCTGCCGATCTCCTCGCCATGGCGCCGCAGACCAACATCGGCTCGTCGACACCGGTCAGCGTCGGCGGCGAGGACATCCAGGAGGATCTCCGCAACAAGGTCGTGAACGACGCGGCCGCCTCGCTGCGCGCGCTCGCCCGCGAGCATGGACGGAACGTGAAGTGGGTCGATGCGGCGGTCCGCCGAGGCGCAAACCTCAGCGCACGCGAGGCGCTCGAGATGAACGTGATCGACGTGATCGCCCCCGACCTACCGACGCTCCTGAACCAGGTCGACGGCACGGAGACCGTGCCGAAGATGATCATGCTCGAGACCGCCGGCGCCAAGGTGGACGAGGTCGAGATGTCGTTCTGGAAGCAGATCCTCGACACGCTGATCGACCCGAACCTGATCGTCATCCTCATGTCGATCGGGGTGCTCGGAATCACGATCGAGCTCTGGAGCCCCGGCCTGATCCTCCCCGGGACCGTCGGCGCGATCTCGCTGATCATCGGCCTCTTCGGCCTGCAGATCCTTCCCGTCAGCTGGGCGGGGGTGCTGCTGTTACTCCTCGCCGCCGGGTTCTTCGTGGCCGAGATGTTCGTCATGAGCCACGGCGCGCTCGCGCTCGCCGGTGCCGTCGCCTTCGTGATCGGCTCGCTCATGCTCTTCGACCCTGCCGGCGAGAGCTACCAGGTCTCGCTGCAGGTCGCGCTCGGCGTCGCCGCCGCGATGGCCCTGATGGTCGCGCTCGTCGTCACCAAGCTCGTCCAGGTGCGGCGCGCCGAGGTCGTCACCGGCCAGGAGGAGCTGATCGGCCAGGTCGGCGTCGTCCGCCAGACGCTCGATCCCGTCGGCCTCGTCTTCGTCCACGGCGAGCTCTGGCGCGCCAAGACGGCCGGCGAGGCGATCCGCCCGGGACAGCAGGTGCGCGTCGAGGGCCTCGACGACGCGCTCACGCTCACCGTCGCCCCCGCATAGGATCTGGGCGTGGCTGCGCTGATCGTCCTTGCGGTTGTCGCCGTCCTGCTGATCCTGCTGCTCTCGGCGGCGATCCGGGTCGCGCGGGAGTACGAGCGAGGTGTGATCTTCCGCCTCGGCCGCCTGAAGTCGCCGCCGAAGGGGCCCGGCCTCTTCCTGCTGATCCCGATCATCGACAAGATGGTCCGCGTCGACCTGCGGACGGTGACGCTCAACGTGCCGCCGCAGGAGGTGATCACGAAGGACAACGTCCCGGTCCGCGTGAACGCCGTCGCCTACTTCCGGATCATCGACCCGGAGAAGGCGATCGTGCAGGTCGAGAACTTCATGGTCGCGACCTCGCAGATCGCGCAGACGACCCTGCGGAGCGTCCTCGGCCAGCACATGCTCGACGAGCTCCTGTCCGAGCGGGACAAGATCAACGAGATCCTCCAGCGGATCATCGACGAGGCGACCTCTCCCTGGGGCGTCAAGGTCTCGATCGTCGAGGTCAAGGACGTCGAGATCCCGGGCGGGATGCAGCGTGCGATGGCACGCCAGGCCGAGGCCGAGCGCGAGCGGCGCGCCAAGGTGATCGCCGCCGAGGGCGAGTTCCAGGCCTCCGAGCGGCTGAAGGATGCAGCCCAGGTGCTCGCCGAGAACCCGATGTCGCTCCAGCTGCGCTTTCTGCAGACGATGCTCGAGATCAGCTCGGAGCGGTCGTCGACCATCATCCTCCCGCTGCCGATCGAGCTCTTCAAGCCCGTTCCTGGACGCCGGCCGCGGCAGCGGCCCGAGCTGACCGACATCCGCGAAGACCCGCTGACGGGTCGCACGGTCGTGATCGCGGCCGGCCGCGGGAACCGGCCCGGCGCGTGGCTCCCGCCACCGGGCGAGGCGACCGAGGAGGAGCTCGAGCGTTGTCCCGTTCTGACGCCGGCCGCGAGGACCGGACGCCGCCCGAGACGCTCCGGATCGGCGAGCCCTGGCAGGTCCGGGTGGTGCCGAACCTCTACCCGGCGTTCGAGCGCCAGGAGGTCGTGATCCACACGCCCGAGCACGTTCGCTCCTTCGCGGACCTCCGCGGAGGCGCAGGTCGCTCTCGTCGCCGAAGCGTGGCACCGCCGGATCGAAGCAGCGCTCCAGGAAGGCTTCGGCTACGTCCACGCGCTGATCAACGAGGGCCGGCTGGCCGGCGCCAGCCTTCCGCACAGCCACTCGCAGCTCGTCTGGTTGCGAGAAGCCGCCGCCCGCCGTGTCAGGTGAGGCCGCGGACCGGCTGGGCGAGCTTCTCGCGCGGGACGAGCTTCGTGTGCTCGAAGCAAGGCGAGTCGGTCGCGGTCGTCCACCACGCCGGGCGCCTCGCCGTACGAGAGCCTGGTCGCTGGGCGGCACGCTGGCCGAGCGCCTCGGCGCCGTTCGTGAGCTGGTACGCCGCGCTGCGACAGCTCGAGGGCCCGTTCGCGTGGAACGCCTGGCTCCACGCCACACGAGCCGAAGCACGTGCACTTCGTCCCGCGGCTGACCGCGCTCGCGGGGATCGAGCTCGGCGCTGGGATCTACGTGAACGTCTTGCCGCCGGAGCAGGCGGCCGAGCGGCTCAGAGGCTAGCCGCGCTGAAGCCGCGGCCTCGGGCTGCTGCCGCTCGCGGAAGCGGCGCGCCGCTTCGATCGCAGCTCCGAGGTTGAGACCCTTGTCCTTGGCCTGCTTGATCAGCATCACGGTCTCGACGGCGTCCATGTCGTAGATCCGCTGCTTGCGGCCTTTCGTCGGGATCTGGGCCTTGTTCGTCCAGTAGTCGAGCTGCATCTTCGAGATGCCTGCGATCTGGCAGACCTGCCCGAGATAGAGCTCGACCTTCCCCAGGTGCTCGGCCAGGTCGATGGGCTCGAGCAGGTCAGCTTGTGTGCTTGGAGACATACGACACCCTCGTTCGATTCGTTAATAGATCGCCCAATCAATGTAACGCGCAAGGTCGTGCTTGCCTAGGGAAAGCTGCGCAATGCGAGGCAAAAACCTTCGCGAACCGGGAAACTACTCCGGAACAGGCTCGGCGGCCGGTGTCTCGGGCACGCCCAGCACGACGGACTCTTCAGGCGTTTCGGACTCGACAACGGGTGCCAGCGCAGAGACCCGCTCACCCTCGCGCAACCGCATCACGATCACGCCCTGCGTCGAGCGGCCAAGCCGCTTGACGTCCTCCACCGGCATCTTGATCACCGTCCCGCCGGTCGAGATCAGCATCACCTGGTAGCCGTCGCGCACGACGCGCGCGCCGGCGAGCTGGCCCTTCGCCTCCGTCAGCTGCACGGTCTTCACGCCGAGCCCGCCGCGGCCCTTGACCGGGATACTCGTCCACCCGGGTCCGCTTGCCGTAGCCGTTCTCGGTCACGACCAGCAGGTCGGAGTCGTTCTCGGCCCGGGCGATCTCGATGACGGCGTCGCCCTTGCGAAGGTTCATGCCGCGAACTCCACCGGTCGCCCGCCCCATCGGACGCGCCTCCTTCTCGTGGAAGCGGATCGCCTGACCCTTGCACGAGACCATGAGGATGTCGTCGTCGCCGTCGGTGTGGACGACGCCGACCAGCTCGTCGGCGTCGCGGAGGTTGATCGCGATGATCCCATCCGCCTTCAGCGGCGTGTTGAAGTCTTCGAACTTGCTCTTCTTCACGATGCCGTTCTTCGTGGCGAGCGTGAGGTACTTCGCCTCCTTGAAGTCCCGCGTCGCGATCACGGCGCGCGTGGTCTCGCTCTGCGTGTACGGCAGGAAGTTCGGGATCGCGCGGCCCTTTGACTGCCTGCTGCCGAGCGGCAGCTCGTGCACCTTGAGCCGGTAGACCTTTCCGACCGAGGTGAAGAAGAGCAGGTAGTCGTGCGTCGAGGCGACGAACAGGTGCTGGATGAAGTCGTCGTCCTTGAGCTCCATGCCCATGACGCCGATGCCGCCACGGCGCTGCTCCCGATAGGTCGAGACGGGCAGCCGCTTGATGTACCCGGAGCGAGTGATCGCGATGACCATGTCCTCCTCGGCGATCAGGTCCTCGAGCTCGAGCTCCTCCTCGGCGGCGACGATCTCCGTCCGGCGGTCGTCGTTCTTGGCGTAGATCGACTTGATCTCGAGCAGCTCCTCGCGGATGAGGGCGTCCACGCGGGCCTCGTCGCCGAGGATCGACCGCAGCTCGGCGATGCGCTCCTGGAGATCGGCGGACTCGTCCTCGATCCGCTTGCGCTCGAGCCCGGTCAGCCGCTGGAGCCGGAGGTCGAGGATCGCCTGCGCCTGGATCTCCGACAGCTCGAACTCGCGCTGGAGCCCCTCGCGCGCCTCGTCCGGGTCCGCCGAGGCGCGGATCAGCGCGATCACCGCATCGAGGTTGTCGAGCGCGACCAGGTAGCCCCGAAGAACGTGCGCCCGCGCCTCGGCCTTGCGGAGCTCGAACTTCGAGCGGCGGGTGATGACCTGACGCTGGAAGTCGAGGTAGTGCTGGAGCATGTCCCGGAGGGACAGCGTCCGCGGGACACCGTCGACCAGCGCGACCGCGTTGAAGCCGAAGGTCGACTGCAGCGGCGTGTGCTTGTAGAGCTTGTTCAACGCAACCTGCGGGATCGCATCGCGCTTCAGCTCGATCTGGATCCGCATCCCCGTCCGGTCCGAGTGGTCGGCGAGGTCCGAGACCTCCGTCAGCACCTTGTCGTTGACGAGGTCGGCGATCTTCTTGATCACGCCGGCGTCGCCGCCCTTCTTCACGCCGTAGGGCAGCTCGGTGACGATGATCGCGGACTTGCCGCCGCGCAGCTCCTCGATGTGGGCCCGCGCGCGCATGACGATCCGGCCGCGGCCGGAGCGGTAGGCCTCGCGGATGCCCTCCCGGCCGAGGATGATCGCGCCGGTCGGAAAGTCAGGCCCCTTGATGTGCCGCGTCAGACGGTCGACGTCGATGTCGGGCTCGTCGATGAGCGCGACGACGGCGTCGGTCACCTCGCCGAGGTTGTGCGGAGCGATGTTCGTCGCCATGCCGACCGCGATGCCGGCGGACCCGTTGACGAGCAGGTTCGGGAAGCGCGCAGGGAGCACGGACGGCTCGCGGCGGGACTCGTCGTAGTTCGGCTGGAAGTCGACGGTGTCGGCGTCGATGTCGCGAAGCAGCTCGGTCGCGATCCGGGCGAGCCGCGACTCGGTGTTATGGCTGACGAAGCCGTTCGTGAGGAACGAGTGGTCGTCCGACTCGACCTTGAGCGAGTACACGGGCTGGACGCCGGCGTCCTCGACCGCCGCTACTTCCGCGTAGTAGTAGTCGCCAGTGACGAGGGGCTCGGCAACCTTGCGTACCTCGTCCGACTCGACCCGCTCGAGAATCGCAGTTCCGGCCCGCTCGAGCCGCTCGACGCGGTCGATGTTGTGCCGCCGCAGCCACCGTGAGTCACTTCCGGAGCGGATGTACTCGGCGAGGTAAGGAACGTGGTCGTGTGAGAGCGCGCGGCTCGTTTCCGGAATCTTCGCGAGCTCGCGCTCGAGCTTCGCTTGCTTGCGACCGAAGAAACCGACTCGGCGAGCGAAGAGCCGAGCGTCGCGCCGGTTCGTAATCACGACCTTGATCTCGCCCTTCTCGTAGCGGCACAGGCGAGAGATCACCCCGAACTCGAGCAGCAGTAGCTGGACGTCTTTGGCGAGCTGTTCGCTGTACGTCGAGTAGGAGACCTGGATGGTGTTGCGCGGGAGCAGCGAGGACGACCCGTCGCCCTCAAAGAGAGCCTGGAGGAAGATCCGCTTGAAGCTCGGTGTCGAGCGCCAAACGATCTCGGGGATCGCCTTCGCCGAGCTTGTTTTTCCCTGCAGCTCGGCGAGCGGGCTGTCGAGAAGGCACTCCAGCTGCTGCACGTCGAGCTCCGTGATCGCGCTTCCCGACTTGATCTGACGCGTGTAGACGTAGCGCGAGCCACCGACGACTGCGTCGTACGCGCCGAGAACTCGCCCGAAGAAGTCCCGATCGACGTTGTTGAAGCCGGCTCGGGTTTCGCCGACCCAGCCCTCTGCAACGAATGCGCCGAGCAACAGCGCGGTGTCTCGCTCGTCGTCGCTGACGCCGCGGTCGACCGATCGCGGCGTGCGATTGACCAGAACCCGATCGCCCGGCCTGATCTCCTCCAGGAGCTTCCAGAGCAGCAGAGGGACGCCAACCATGTCCACGAGACAAAGAACGGGATGGTTGTGCGTCCCGGTGACCTCGAAGCCCTCCCGCGTACGAAGCTTCAGCGTCGGGTGGTCACCAGAGTGGAACACCTTCGAAACGCATACCGGCCGACCGAGCCGATCATCTACCTCGAATGCGGCTTCCCGCTCGGAGCTCGGTGCTGTCCGGCCGACGAGATCCTCGAGCTGGACCGTCCCATGGGGTGTCCTAACCCGACTGGTCCCGAATTAGGCAGTAGCGCATCGCGGCTGCCGGATAGTCGTCGATGTTCCCGAAGTTGCCCTGGCCCTCGACAAGCGGGTAGCGCATCGAGAACGGCTGCGCGAGCCGGACGAGCGTGTCGTAGATCGCGGTGTCCCCGTGCGGGTGGTACGAGCCCATGACGTCGCCGACGATGCGCGCGGACTTCTTGAACGGCCGGTTCGGCTGCATTCCCGCTTCGTGCATCCCGTAGAGGACGCGCCGGTGCACCGGCTTCAGCCCGTCCCGCACGTCCGGCAGCGCGCGCGAAACGATCACGCTCATCGCGTAGTCGAGGAAGCTGGACCGGAGCTCTTGCTCCAGGTCGCGCGACTCGATGCGGCCGGCGCCGAGCGGCTCGAAGTCAGACACGGTCACCGCCTTGCCAGGTCGTGCTCAGCGACCGTGAAAACCCCGCGTCGCAAAGCCGCAGGCCGCGTTCGTAGCCGGAGGCTACGGGCGCGGTTGAGGCTGCCGCGAGGCGGCGGTTTGCAGCGCCTCGCTGAGTGCGAGATGGCGAGGCGGGGGCCGCTTCAAACATCGAGGAAGCGGACGTCCCTTGCGTTCTGCTCGATGAACAGGCGGCGCGGCTCGACCTGGTCGCCCATCAGCATCGAGAAGGCGAGGTCCGCCGCGGCGGCGTCCTCGACTTCGACGCGGATCAGCATCCGGTTGGCAGGGTTCATGGTCGTCTCCCAGAGATCCTCGGCGTCCATCTCGCCGAGACCCTTGAAGCGGCCGACCTCGATCCCGTCCTTCGCAAGGTCGATCGCCTTGGAACGAAGCGCCTCGAACGTGTCCGCCTCGCGCCATTTCCGGCCGAGCTCGATGCGGAACGGCGGCGGGCCGGCGAGCTCGACGAGACGCGCGTACGACTTGGCGAGACTCGCGTAGTGCGGCGAGGCGAGAAGCTCGGCGGGGACCGTGACGTGGCTCGCAGCGCTCGTCTCCTTCTCCGTCACCTTGACACGGAACGACTCCGCGGAGCGCTCCACGAGATCCAGCTCGTAACCGTCGGTGTCGAGCCCCTTCAGCGCGCGCTCGAGGTCGACGCCTAGGTCTGCGCCCTCGATCAGGCGGTGCTGGATGAGGAAGTTGACGGTCGGCGCACCGTAGTCGGCGCGGAGGCGCGAGGCCCACCCCTCGAACTCGGCGAGGGCCGTCGTGAAGCGCTTGTAGCGGGTCTCGGTCAGCTTGAAAGTCGATTCGCGCCGGTCGGAGACCTCCATGTCCTTGATCCGCTCCCGGACGAGGAGATCCTCGAACTGGGACTCCTTCTCGACGTAGATCTCCTGGTTGCCGAACTTCACGCGGTAGAGCGGGGCGGCGGCAATGTAGACGTGGCCGGACTCGACGAGCTCGGGCATCTGCCGGAACAGGAACGTGAGGATCAGGGTCCGGATGTGGGCGCCGTCCACGTCGGCGTCGGTCATGACGATGACCCGGTGGTACCGGAGCTTCTCCATGTCGAACTCGTCCCCGATCCCGGTGCCGATCGCGGTGATCATCGACTGGATCTCGAGGTTGGAGAGCACCTTGTTGATCCGGTTCTTCTCCGAGTTGATGACCTTGCCGCGCAGCGGGAGGATCGCCTGGTTGACGCGGTTACGCGCCTCGACGGCGGAGCCACCGGCGGAGTTGCCCTCGACGAGGAACAGCTCGGCGTCCTCGGGATCGCCGGTCTGGCAGTCGGCGAGCCTGCCCGGCAGCGAGGAGCTCTCGAGCGCGCTCTTCCGGCTCAGCTGTCGCGCCTTGCGAGCGGCCTGGCGTGCGTTCCGCGCCGCCACCGCCTTCGTCACGATCTGCTTTGCGTCGGTTGGGTTCTCCTCGAGGAACTCGGCGAGCCGCTGGTTGACGGTCTGCTCGACCAGGCCGCGAACCCACGGGTTTCCGAGCTTCGTCTTCGTCTGCCCCTCGAACTGCGGCTCACGGAGCTTCACGGAGATGACGGCGGCGAGCCCCTCACGAACGTCCTCGCCTTCGAGGTTCTCCTCCTTCTCCTTCAGGAGCCCCTTGTCGCGCGCGTACTTGTTCAGCGTGCCGGTCAGAGCCGCCTTGAAGCCGGAGAGGTGTGCCCCGCCCTCGGTCGTGTTGATGTTGTTCGCGAACGAGAACACCGACTCCACGTAGGAGCCGTTCCACTGCATCGCGACCTCGACGGTGCCGTTCTCCATCTCGCCTTCGAGGAAGACGATCCGCTTGTGGATCGGCTCCTTGGCGCTGTTCACGTGCTCCACGAAGTCCCTGATCCCACCCTCGTAGTGGAACTCGTGCCGCACCTCGTGCTCGCGCTCGTCGGTGATCACGATCCGCAGGCCCCTGGTCAGGAACGCCGTCTCGCGAAGACGCTGAACGAGGGTGTCCATCGACCACTCGAACTCGTCTTCGTCGAAGATCTCGAGATCGGGGAGGAACGAGATCGTCGTCCCTGTGTCCTTCTTGCCCTCCGTCTTGCCGGCGACAACCAGGTCGGTCGTCGGCTCGCCGCGGCAGAACTCCTGACGATAGATCGTCCCGTCGCGCCGCACTTCGACCTTGAGCCACTCGGACAGGGCGTTCACGACGGAGACGCCGACGCCGTGCAACCCGCCGGAGACCTTGTAGCCCTCGCCGCCGAACTTTCCACCGGCATGCAACTTCGTCAGTACGACGGTGACCGCGGGCAGGCCCGTCTCGGCCATGGCGTCGACAGGGATCCCGGACCCGTTGTCCGAGACGGTGACCGAGTTGTCGGGGTGCAGCGAGACCTCGATACGGTCCGCGCGTCCTGCGAGCGCCTCGTCTACCGAGTTGTCCACCACTTCGTAAACGAGGTGATGCAGGCCTCTGGACCCTGTCGACCCGATGTACATGCTAGGTCGGAGCCGGACCGGCTCGAGCCCTTCGAGGACCGTGATGTCCTTCGCTGTGTACGCTGCTTCAGTCATGAGAAAAAGCCCTGCAAAATGCCGCTTTCAGGGCTAGGGGCAGTCTATCAGACAGAGCGGTCATCCGACGGCTTGGCGAGGCTTGCAGCGGCCGCTTTCGCAACAAGTTTGCGCAAGTTTTCATCTGAGATCGCCGCGGCCACTTCCTCCCCGGCTTGCAGGTGCTGCTCGGTGACTTCAGGGGCCCGTCGGTCGACATCGCCGGGGTCGGGCGCGGGCGGCTCCGGAAGCCTTCCGGGCGCGAACCGGAGCTGCGTCGGAGCCCGGTCTCCAAGCTGCTCGGCAAGCCGCTCTTGGAGGTCGGCCTGGAGCAGCCCGAGCTCGAACGCCCATGTGGAGGAGCTCGTCGACACGTGGAGCGTTCCGTCGCGGGCGATGCGAGCCGGCCAGGCGTTCCGCGAGATCGAGTCGCCGACCGCGTCCGGCCACACGGCGACGACGTCGGCAATCGCTCCGGCCGGGCCGAACCGGTCGAGCTCACGCCGAACGTCCCCGCCGATGCGCTCGGGCTTCACGCCGGAACCGCCGAGCCGGGCCTGACCTCGACGAGCAGGTCCGGCGTGTCAGGCAGCGCCGCCGCCGAAGTTGCGGTCAGCAGCGCCTGGCCGCCGGTTCGCCGCACCCGGGCCGCGAGAATCGCCCGGCGCTCGGGATCGAGCTCCGAAAGCACGTCGTCCAGGAGCAGCAGCGGCGGGGCGGGACCACGCTCGGCGAGGAGATCCGCCTCCGCGAGCAGCAGCGACAGCACCGCGAGCCGCTGCTCGCCCTGCGAGCCGAAGCTCCGGAGATCGCGGTCTCCGGCGACTACCGCGACGTCGTGCAGGTGCGGCCCGATCCCCGTGAACCCCCGCGCGAGGTCCTGGTCCAGCCGTGCATCGAGCTCCTCGGCGGTGGCGGGCTCGCCCTCGTACCTCAGCCCGGCGTCCTCGAGCCGAAGCTCGCCGGCAACGGCCTCGAACACCGGCGAGAGCATCCGGGCGAGCTCGCGGCGGGCGGCAACGAGCACGGCGCCCAGCTCCGACACCCGGGTCGTCCAGGGCTCGAGCGCCTCTGTCGTCGAGAAGCCCGCGGCAACCCTCCTGAGAGCGCCGTTTCGCTGCGCGAGCGCGGCCGCGTAGTCGGTCGAGGCCGCGGACCTGCTCGGAAAGAGCCGTCCGAGCGACCGGTCGAAGTAGGCGCGGCGCACCGCGGGGCCGCCCTTCACGATCGACAGCCGGTCCGGCGTGAAGACGAGCGTCGGGAGTCGCGTGCGGAGCTCCTCGGCGGCCCTCAGTACGGCGCCGTTCAGCCGCGCCCGCTTCGCCTCGCCGCTCTTGAGCCTCACCTCGACCTCGACCCGCGACCCGCCGTGCTCACCTGCCACCACCACGCGAGACGCATCGGCGCCGAA
Source organism: uncultured Actinomycetes bacterium (assembly GCA_963798935.1). Taxonomy (GTDB): domain Bacteria; phylum Actinomycetota; class Thermoleophilia; order Gaiellales; family Gaiellaceae; genus JACDAN01. The sequence goes on along the minus strand of CAWCVG010000007.1, from coordinate 39,288 downwards.
GCGGATCAGCTGCGCGTCGGCCCGCGTCCTCGGCGAGAAGCCCTGTGTCGCCAGATGAAGGCTCTCGAGCAGGTTCGTCTTGCCCGCGCCGTTCGGCCCGACTGCAAGCACGAGCCCGCGTTCGAGCTCGAGCTCGAGACGCGAGTACGAGCGGTAGTCGCGGAGCGAGAGCGTCTCGACGATCAGCCCGGCTAGCCGGCGAGGCGGATCGGCATGATCAGGTACGAGAAATCGTCGCCTTCGCCTTGGATCACGGCCGGGCGGAGTGAGCTGATCAGCTTCAGACGCACCTCGTCGCCCTCGACCGACTCGATGCCGTCCCGCAGGAAGTCGGGGTTGAAGCCGATCTCGAGCGGCTCCGCGGAGAACGGCGCCGGCATCGTCTCGCGCGCCTCGCCGACGTCCTGCGTCTGCGCCGACACCGTGAGCTCGCCCTCGGCAAATCGCAGACGGATGGGCGCGTTCCGCTGCGCCATCACCGACACACGGCGGACGACCTCGAGCAGCTCGTCGCGGTTGAGCGCCAACTCGTGCTCGAACGTCTCGGGTAGAAGCTGCCGGTAGTTCGGGAACTGACCCTCGATGCGACGGGTCGTGAGAAGCACCCCGTCGGTCGTGAAGATCACCTGGTTCTCGAGCACGCCGATCTCGAGGCCCTCGCCGCCCTGGGTGATCCGCGTCAGCTCGCCGAGCGCCCGAGCCGGCACGATCGCATCGAGCTCTGGGCCGCTCGAGCCCATGGACGTCTCCTTGACGGCGAGCCGGTACGAGTCTGTCGCGGCCATGGCGAGCTTCTCGCCTTCGAAGCGAACGAGGATCCCGGTCAGCACCGGCCGTGACTCGTCCCGCGATGCTGCGCGACTGACGCGAGCTGCTGTCTCGAGCACCGCATCCGCATCCACGGACATCGCCTCCACCGTGGAGGCTTCCGGCAATCGCGGAAAGTCCTCGGCGTTGTACGTGTGCAGCCGGTACGTCGCAGCGCCGCTGACGATCTCCACGACGCCCTCTCCGGAGCGATGCTCGATCGACACGTCGTCCCCCGGGAGGAGTCGCACCAGGTCGGCCAGCAGCTTGCTCGGCACGACGACCGCACCCTCTGACTCCACGTTCGCCTCCAGTGAGGAACGCAGCGAGATCTCCATGTCGGTCGCGGCGAGCTCCAGCCTTCCCTCGCCGGCGCGGAGTAACAGGCCGGCGAGCACCTGCACCGTCGTTCGGGTGGAGGCGGCACGTGACACGACGCCGACCTGACGGGTCAATTCCTCTCGTCGAACGGAGAGCTTCAACGACGTGCCGGTAACCACAGTCTCTGCTTCTAGCATTTAGAAAGAAAAAGGTTGTAGTAGTTGTAGGGGTTGTGGATCCCGTGGAAGACGCCGCGATTCCGCTCGGGGAGCGCGATCCGCCTGGGGACGCGGACGGGGGACAAACAGCCGCTTTGCACAGGGTTCGCGGAAGCGCTCAAGACATCCACAGTTTTACCCGGCCTGCTTGATGCGCGCGGTCAGCTCTTGCACAAGGTTGTACACAGAGCGATCCTCGCGGATCAGCCGAGCGATCTTCGAGGTCGCGTGGATGACCGTTGTGTGGTCGCGGCCGCCGAAGTGCCTGCCGATCCGTGGAAGCGACGAGTCCGTGAGCTCGCGCGAGAGGTACATCGCGACCTGCCGCGGGTAGACGATGTTCTGCGAGCGCCGGTCGCCGATCAGCTCCTCCTTGGAGAGACCGAAGCGCTCCGAGACCTCGTCCTGGATCCGCTCGATCGAGACCTGCGCAGCCTCTCCCTGAGGGAAGACGTCGCGAAGAACGTCCTGGGCAAGGTCGACCGTCATCGGGCGCCCCGTCAGTGAGGAGAAGGCCACGACTCGTGTGAGCGCGCCTTCGAGCTCGCGAATGTTCGTCGAAACCCGGCCGGCGATGAACGTGAGGAGTTGCGGGTCCGCGACCTGGATCCCGTCCGTGCGCACCTTCTTCTGCAGGATCGCGATTCGGGTCTCGAGGTCGGGCGGCTGGATGTCCGTCATCAGGCCCCACTCGAAGCGCGAGCGAAGCCGCTGCTCCAGCGTCGCGATCTGGCGTGGCGGGCGGTCCGACGAGATCACGATCTGCCTGCCGGCCTCGTAGAGCGTGTTGAACGTGTGGAAGAACTCTTCCTGAATGCGCTCTTTGTGCTCGAGGAACTGGATGTCGTCGATCAGCAGGACGCCGAACGTGCGGTAGCGCTGCTTGAAACCCTCGATTCGCTTGTCGCGCAGTGAGTTGATGAAGTCGTTCATGAAGCGCTCGCTCGTCACGTAACAGACGGACAGGTCCCCCGAGTGCTCGCCGATGTAGTGGCCGATCGCCTGGAGGAGGTGCGTCTTCCCGAGCCCGGTGCCGCCGTAGATGAAGAGCGGGTTGTACGCCTGGGCCGGCGCTTCTGCCACGGCCAGCGCGGCCGCGTGGGCGAAGCGATTCGACGAGCCGATGACGAACGAGTCGAACGTGTACTTCTCGTTCAGGCCCTCGATCCGCGGCGGGTCCTCGACTTCGGCCTTCTCCTCCGCCCCGGCCCCGCCACCGTTCTCGACATGGCTCACGGAGAGCTTGATGCGTCGCTCGTGTCCCGTCGCATCTCGGACGGCTGCGTTGATCAGCCCGAGGAAGTGGCTCTCGATCCACTCGCGGGTGAAGTCGTTGGGGACGGAGAGTACGAACGACTGGTCCGACAGGTCGAGTCCGGCCGCCTGTGAGAACCAGGTGCGGTAGGTCTTGTCGTTGAGGGCTGCCCGCAGGCGCTCCGAAACCTCGGTCCACAGATCCTCTGCAGTGAGCAACTGCTGGCGCTCCACGCTGACTGTTCGTTCCTCCCTCGCGCTGCCGGAAAGTGGCGAGCATAGCAGCGCCGCGGACGCGATTCAAAGGCTTCGCGGGAGCCTCGGGATGGCCAAAAACTCGCCAATTTGCAGGGAGTTCTTCAATGTCCCCAACATCCTCCACAGGTGTGGAAAGCGGCAGATCTTGACCTGTATTCACTGGGGAAAACGCCCGACTCGCAGGACGTTTTCGCCCGGAGTGTTGCCCGTTCAGGCTGTGGAAAAACTGATACGAGATTGTCTCTCTATACTGGCGCCGCGCCCCGATCGAGGCGCGTCCCACCACCCCTTCTTCTCACTTCGAACTGTGAAACGGACCTACCAGCCCAACGTGCGTAGACGGAAGCGGCGTCACGGCTTCCGGCAGCGGATGTCTTCCAAGGCCGGCCGTGCCATCCTCAAGCGGCGGCGCGCGCGCGGGCGGAAGCGTCTCTCCGCCTAGCCGGCGGCAAGAGCCCGCCGCCGTGCAACGCCGCAACCGTCTTTCACGCTCGCGCGACTTCGACACCGTCTACCGGCATGGCCGGTCCGTCTCGACGCGCTATCTCGTTCTCTACCGGTTCGACCGAGAGGGCGACGAGGACGGCGATGTCCGTCTGGGGATCGCGATTCCGAAGAAGATTGGCAGCGCCGTGACGCGAAACCGGATCAAGCGGCGTCTTCGCGAAGGCTGGCGCGAGCTCCTCGAGAAGGTGCCGCCGGGGACCGACTACGTGCTCCTGGTTCGCGCGCCGCTCGGCGAGGCCGAGGAGAGCCGCGGGCCCGACTGGATGCGCGAGCGTCTCGAGGAAGTCCTGGGCAAGGCACGAGCATGAGGTACGTCGGGATCGCAGGTATCTACGCCTACCGCTACACGCTCGGAGCGCTGTTTCCCGCGACCTGCAAGTACCACCCGTCCTGCTCGCAGTACGCGCTCGACGCGCTTCGTCAGTACGGGCTCGTGCGCGGAGCGATCCTCGCCGGCTGGCGGCTGCTCCGCTGCAACCCGTGGAGCCACGGCGGCGTGGACAAGGCCGAGGACCAGCGCGTGTTCCGATGATCGGCTTCCTCAGCATCCTCTCGCCGATCGAGGACGTCCTCACGTGGGCGCTCGAGGAGCTGCACACAACCTTCGGGCTTACCTGGGCGTGGTCGGTCGTCGCCCTGACGATTGCCGTGCGGATGCTGCTCGTGCCGCTCACCGTCCGCCAGATCCACTCGATGCAGCGGATGCAGCAGCACCTGCCGGAGATGAAGGCGATCCAGAAGCGCTTCAAGAACGACCGCCGAAAGCAGAACGAAGAGCTGATGAAGTTCTACAAGGAGAACCAGATCAATCCGGCCTCCTCGTGCCTGCCGATCATCCCGCAGATCCCGATCTTCTTCGCGCTCTACTTCGTCCTTCGCGACTTCGATGACGAGATCTACCCGCTCTACCCCGAGTCCGATCTCGGGTGGCTCGGGTTCGTTCCGGACATCACCGCCAACATCACGTCGCACTGGTCGGGTTACGTGCTGCTCGCGGTCTATGTGGCCAGCCAGGTGGCGTCGACCTGGTTCATGCCGACGCAGAGCAGGGGCCAGCGCATCATCTTCCTCGTCCTGCCGTTCATCTTCGCGATCTTCATCCTCGATCCGCCCGGCGGCACGGTCTTCCCGGTCGGGCTGCTGATCTACTGGATGACGACCAACCTCTGGACGGTCGGGCAGGGGATCGTCACGCGCGGCCTGCGAGGGAAGGCCGCCCCCGAGCCCGTGAAGCGCTCGTCGCGGACGCCTCCCAAGAACGAGCAGGAGGACGGCGCAGCCCCTGCCGAGCCGGAGGCCGCAGCGCAGGCGCCAAAGCCTCAGGGACAGGCCCGCCGGGTCAAGCGGAAGAAGAAGAAGAGGGGCGCCAGGAGGTGACCGCGGAGCTCAGCGTCGAGGCGACGGGCGAGACCGTCGGCGAGGCGAAGTGGGCGGCCCTTCGTGAGCTCGAGCGGCTCAGTCCCGGCCTGGACAAGTCGGCGGTGCACTTCCAGGTCGTCGCGGAGGGTGAACGCGGCCTGCTCGGCGTCGGCTACTCGCCGGCCCACGTGATTGCGACTGTCGACGACGACGGCGCGGCGACCGTCCCCGACGAGGAGCCGCCGGCGGACGAGAGCGAGATCGCATCTCTCGTGCGCGAGCTGGTCACGCACATCACAGCCGGGATGGGAGTCCAGTGCCGTGTCGACATCCACGAGCGGGAGGACGCCGTCGTGGCCACGTGCTCCGGCCGCGACCTCGGCCTATTGATCGGGCGTCACGGCCAGACGATCGACGGCGTGCAGTACCTCGTGAACGCGATCCTGGCTCGCCGGCTGCCGGGAACACCGGCGATCGTCGATGCCGCGGGTTATCGAGCCCGACGAGAGGCGTCGCTCGGCGCGATGGCGCGTCGGGCCGCAGACGACGCGCTACGGCGTGGCGATCGCGTCGAGCTCGAGCCGATGACAGCGGTCGAGCGGAAGATCGTCCACATCGAGCTCAAGGACGCCCCGGGTATCGAGACGAGCAGCGAGGGGACCGAGCCGAATCGCTTCGTCGTCGTCTTCCCCAGTTCTTGAGGACTGGCTCGTCGCGGTCCTCGGGACCCCGGGCCTGACCTCGATCCGCGATCCCGCCGAGGCCCGGCGGATGTTGCTCGAGGACAGCCTGCGAGGCGTTGACGTCGTGCAGGAGTTCGATGGGCCGGTTGTCGACGTGGGGTCCGGCGGAGGCGCACCTGGTATCCCGCTCGCTGCCGCCCTGCCGGACCGCAAGGTCACGCTCCTCGAGGCGGAGAGGCGGAAGGCGGACTTCCTCGACCGCTGGCGCGAACGGCTGCCGAACCTCGAGGTCGTCTGGGGCCGGGCCGAGGAGCAGGAGCCCGATCGCTACGGCGTGGCCGTCTCGAAGGCGCTGGCGTCGCCGCCCGTTGCCGTCGAGTGGCTTCTCCCCCTCGTGTGTCCCGGAGGAGCGGCGGTGCTCTGGCTGGGACCCACGGCCGATCGGGAGGCAGTGGCGCGGGTGGCCGCGCTCGTCGGCGGAGGCGAACCGGAGGATCGCGACGGTCTCGTCGTCATACCGAAGGTCACGGCGACTCCGAACGGCTTCCCGCGCAGGCCGGGAATGGCCAGGAAACGTCCGTTGGCCTGAGTAGCGTTGGCCGTTGGCATGGCCATCTACGCACTTGCGAACCAGAAGGGCGGCGTCGGCAAGACGACGACTGCGGTGAACCTGGCCGCCTGCCTCGCGGAGGCCGGCGAGCGGACGCTGCTCATCGACCTCGATCCGCAGGCGAACGCCACTTCCGGTCTCGGTGAGCGCGTGAACGGGACGTCGAGCTACGACCTCCTCGACGGTGCGCAGGCCCTCGACCTGGCGTCGCGTACCCGATTCGAGAACCTGGAGCTGATCCCGGCCCGGACCGACCTGGCAGGCGCCGCAGCCGAGCTGGCCCAGCGGGGGGACGGCGAGCGGTTCCTCGCCGAATCGCTCGCCGGGGTCACCGACCGCTACCGGTTCGTCTTTCTCGACTGCCCGCCCTCGCTCGGCGCGCTGACCGTGAACGCGCTCGCTGCCGCCGACCGGGTGCTCGTCCCGGTGCAGGCCGAGTACTACGCGCTCGAGGGCGTCGCGCAGATCCTCGGCTCGATCGAGGCGGTTCGGGCGAGGCTCAACCCGAAGCTGACGATCGCCGGGCTGCTCCTCACGATGGTCGACGGCCGGACGAAACTCGCCGCCGAAGTCGGATCGGAGCTCGAGCGCCACTTCGGGCCGCTGCTCTTCAAGACCCGTGTTCCGCGGTCCGTGCGAATCGCCGAGGCGCCGAGCCATGGATTGCCGGTGATCGCGTACGACCGCACCTCCCCTGGCGCGGACGCCTACTGGAAGGCGGCGATGGAGCTTGTCGAGCGCGCCTAGCCCACGCAGAGGCCTTGGCCGCGGGCTCGAGGTGCTCATCGGCGGTCAGCCGACGACCGAGCTCGCCCACCTTCCGATCGGCCTCGTCCATGCAAACCCGCGCCAGCCGCGGAGGCGGTTCGACCACGAGACGACCGCCGGGCTCGCGGACTCGATCCGCGCCCAGGGCGTCGTCCAGCCGGTCGTCGTCCGTTCCCGGCGCGAGGGAGGCTACGAGTTGATCGCCGGCGAGCGGCGGTGGCGAGCCGCGCGGGAAGCGGGCCTCGAGACGATTCCGGCGGTCGTCCGTGAGAGCGGCGACCGGGAAGCGCTGCTGCTCGGGCTTGTCGAGAACGTGGCGCGCGAGCAGCTCTCCCCCGTGGAGGAAGCGCGCGCCTACGCGCTGCTCGTGGACGAGTTCGAGCTGGGCCTCGGCGAGATCGCCGACCAGGTCGGGCGTTCGAAGCCGTCTGTCTCCAATCGCATGCGCCTGCTCGACCTGCCCGAGGACGTGCTGGCGATGCTCGAGCGGGGAGAGCTCAGCGAAGGCCATGCGCGGGCCGTGCTCGCCGTTCCGGACCACGAAGATCGACGGCGCCTGGCCCGCGAGATTGTCCGGCGCGGGCTCTCCGTCCGGGAAGCGGAGCGCGCCGCCCGCTGGTCGGGGCCCGCCGCAAGCCGCGAAAAGCGGCGCGCACGCCCGTCGACCCCGTCCTCGCGGATCGGGCGAGGACGGCGGGAGAGCGCCTCACCGGCCGCTCCGTCCGGATCCGAAACGGCCGGCTCGAGATCGCGTTCGCCGACGAGGTCGAACTGGCGGAGCTCGTCGAAGTCTTGGAGAGCGCCAGCCCGTAACCGCTGGAGGGGGACGTTCGTTGTCCCCTTGATGCTCGGACTCTGGCAGCAGGACATCGAGTGGCTCGAGGCGATCTCGCAGGACGAGGACGCCCGCGCGCTCTTCCTCCGCATGGCGGCGCTTTCGCAGGAGGGTCGGCTCGAGCCGTTCCTCACCGAGCTGGCGCGGGACGACGAGCTGGACGAGCACACAAAGGGCACGGTTGCCGAGCTCGCCGGCGACACGGCGTTCCTCATGGCTGTCGCCGACTACTTGCGCGAGACCACAGTCGTTCACTGAAGCTGAAGCGGCGCCCGCTGGGGACACCTCCCGGTTTCCCCAGACCCCTTCCACGGCCGCTTCGCGGGGGCTCGGCGCCCGCTGGGGACACCTCCCGGTTTCCCCAGACCCCTTCCACGGCCCGCTTCGCGGGCATCACTGCGTGATGGGCGATCGTGGATTCGAACCACGGACCTCCGCCTTATCAGAGCGGCGCTCTAACCAACTGAGCTAATCGCCCGGGGACGGACGATGGTAGCGCACCCCCCACGGTTTGACGGAGGAGCCCAGGGCTATCATCAGAAACAGGTCGCCCATGCACGAGATGGTCATCTACGGCGTCAGCTTCGACCTGGTCGGCAAGCAGCCGATCGTGTTGCTGAAGACGGCCGACGGAAACAGGTTCCTGCCGATCTGGATCGGCCACCCCGAGGCGGCCGCCATCCTGATGAAGCTCCAGGGCGCCTCCACGCCGCGGCCGATGACTCACGACCTGCTCGCAGACGTCCTCGACCAGCTGGATTGTGAGGTCGTTCGCATCACCGTCACAGAGCTCAGAGAGAACACTTTCTACGCGAGCATCACCGTGCAGCAGAACGGCTCCGAGATCGAGATCGACTCGCGTCCGTCCGACGCGATCGCGATCGCCGTTCGCTCCGAGGCGCCGATCTTCGCCGCCGAGCGAGTGATCGAGGAGTCGGCGATCGAGTTCGAGGGGGAGGACGTGAACGAGGAAGAGATCGTCGACGAGTTCAAGAAGTTCCTCGACGACGTCTCCCCTGACCAGTTCGCGGTCGGCGAAGAAGAGAACTAGGGAGGGTTTGGCGCAACACCGGCTGTGCCGCCAGGCCGCGCTGCTCGCCCCCAGGTCTGCGTCCTCAGTCGCGCCCGTATCTCATTCGATACGAACGCTCCCTGCGTCCTTGCCTGGGAACGAGCATCGCACCCTGGCAACGAGCGCCGTTCCACCAAACCCTCCTAAACACAGAGCCGCCCGTGGGCGGCCCTGTGCTCTCCGGTCTTGTGGGGCTCGCTAGATCTTCTTGCGGTCCCGCCACTTCTTGAAGATCGGCGTCATCTCGCGATGCGCTGCGCGCATCGCCTCGTCCGCGTTCATGTCGCCGCGGGCGACCCGGGCGAACATCTGCGGGATGATGTACTTGTTGAACACCTCGTCGATCGCCGCGTTCGAGTAGCCGGGGTGACCGACGTTCGTTGTCCAGTTTTTCGAGATGCGTTCGAGGATCGGGTACCGGCCCGGCACCTCGTTCGGATAGCTGGTATTCCGGCGTAGCCGGGCGGGGATGTTCTTCACCGAGCCGGGGAAGGCCGGGAAGTTGTAGAAGTAGCTGTTCAGGAAGTGCCCGGTGTACTGGGTGCCCATGTCGACCAGGAACTTCCTCGCGGCCTGCTTGTTCTGCGCGAACTTCCAGATCACGTAGACGCCCATCACGTGCTCCAGACCCATGCGCGGGCCCGGGCCGTCGGGGATGGGCAAGAGCCGGATGTCCCTGTTGAAGCGCAGGTTGCGCTGCTCCGCGCTCCGGGCGATCGAGATCGCGTTCATCGCCATCGACAGCCGGCCTGCGAGGAACGCATCGTTGTTGGACGCAGCCGTCCACGCGAACACCTCGCTCGTCATGCCGCGCCGATAGAGGTCACGCATGAAGTTGAGTGCGTCGCGGGTGCCCTTGCTCTTGATCGTGATCCGGGCGTCGGGGTTCTGGATGTACGCCCCGAAGCACTGCAACAGGGCGATGAGGGCCATGTTCGAGTCGAGCTCCTGGGACATGCCGATCCCGATCGGGTTGCCCATCGCCTTCAGCCGCGGTGCAGCTCGGCGGATGTTTTCCCACGTGGTCGGCCGGATTCCGACCTCGCCCCAGAGATCGGCTCGGTAGTGGACGGGGTCCGGGACGTAGTTGTCCGCGAAGCCGAAGTACTTCTTCGTCCGCGGGTTGTAGGTGCTCTTGCGGCCGACGCGGCCGATCTTCCCGACCTTCCTCTCGACCTGCTGGACGAGGTCGTTGACCGCGATCACCCGGTCCTCGTACGCCGCCGGCGGTGAGAGGAACTGGAACAGGTCGTGGCCGCTCTGGGCGGCTACCTCGGCTGAGGCTCGCGACGGCAACTCCGCCAGGTTCACGTGGTCGACACGGACCTCGGTGTCGTTCGCCTGGCCCCAACGCTTGACGTAGACATCGTCGAACCAGCGGTCGTAGGCGGGCACGAAGTGGCTCCACTGGATGATGCGGAGCGTTCCGGCGAGCTCCTTGTGCCGGAATCTCGGCACGCCCGCGACTGCCGTCTTCGCACCGGACGCCCCGTAGACGAGGACGATTCCTCCCAGTGCGGCTCGCCGCAGCAGGTCGCGTCTCGTGAGCTCGTCGTCGACCTTCGTGATGTCGACGCGCTCTCGCCGGTCTTTCACTCAGATCACCTCTCCTTCGGTTCTCCTCCGAGGGGCTCCTAGGTTTCGGTGCGGTCGTCCTCCTTTCTCTGGCTCAACGGAATGCGCCGCCCGTGAAGCCGGCGATGAAGCGGTTGAGGAAGACGTTGTAGAGCAGCGCGAGCGGGATGGCCGGGATCAGCGTGGCGGCCATGAGGGCGCCCCAGTAGAAGACGTCGCCGCGGATCAGCTCCGTGGGCACGCCGGCGGAGAGCGTCTTCTGTTCGGTGCTCGAGATGAACGTGATCGCGTAGACGAACTCGTTGACGACGAGCGAGAACGAGAAGATGACGACGGTGAGGATCCCGGGCAGGGAGAGCGGGAACACCACGCGGACGAGCGCCGAGAGCCGGGAAGCGCCGTCGACGAGGGCCGCGTCCTCGAGCTCGGGCGGGATGGTCTTGAAGAACCCCATGAGGAGCCAGATCGAGAAGGGGACGGTGAACGAGGGGTAGACGAGGATGAGCGACCACAGCCGGTCGTGAAGATTCAGCTCGGCAATCACCCGCGAGAGGGGCAGGAACAGGAGGGTCGGCGGCACGAGGTACGTCAGGAAGATTCCGACGCCGATCGTCTGACCCCAGCCGCCTGAGAGCCGGGCGAGGGCATAGCCCGCGGGGAGTGCCAGGACGAGCGTGATGACGACGACGGCGGCGCCGATGATCGCGGTGTTCTGGAGCCACTCGCGATAGTCGGTCTGCTCGAAGAGGAATCTGAAGTTGTCCAGCGTCGGCGAGTCGGCGTTGAACTTGAACGGGACCTGCTCGATGTCGTAGAGGTCGTTGTCCGCGCGCAGCGCGGTCATGAGCATCCAGTAGAACGGGAAGGCGAGAACGATCGCGAAGGGCCCGACGATCAGCCAGGGGAGCACGTTCTCGCGCCGCGTCGCCACTAGGTCACCTCCACCCGGCGAGCGAAGCCGAGCATCAGGATCGCGACGAGCGCGAGCGCGGGCAGCAGGTAGAGCGAGATGGCGGCGCCCTGCCCGAGCGCCGCGCTGTTGATCCCGGTGTCGAATGCCCAGGTCGTCAGCATGTGCGTGCTGTTGAACGGCCCGCCGTGCGTGAGGATGTAGACGACCGTCATGTCGGTCGCCGTGAAGACGATTCCGAAGAGCAGAGCGACGAGCGCGATGGGGAGCTGCAGCGGGAGCGTGACGTACCAGAACTTCTTCAGCCCGGTGGCGCCGTCGACTTTGGCGGCGTCGTCGATCTCCGGAGGCATCGACGCGAGGCCCGCGATGAAGATCACCGTGGCGAAGGGGAGGATCCGCCAGGCGTGGGCGAAGATGATCGCCGCCATCGCGAGGTTGGGCTCGCCGAGCCACTGTGGCGGGTCGATCGGCTCGATCGGCGAGATCTGGATCCAACTCGGCCAGAAGTCACGAGCGAAGGCCCAGTTGAACGCCTTGTAGGGAAAGAAGGCGGGACTTCCAGGGACGACGTCGTGGGTGAGCGTCCAGTTCACGACGCTGTAGAGCGGGTGGAGGATCCAGAGGAAGCCGACGGTGCTCAGCGCGACAGGTGTGGCCCACGGGAGGACCACGAGAAAGCGCAGGAACCACTTGCCCGGGAAGTCGCGAACGAGCGCATGCGCCAGGACTCCGGCACCGACGAGAACGATCGCCTGCGAGACGAGCGTGAAGATCACCGTGTTGCGCAGTGCTCGGCGGAAGTTCTCGCTCTGCCAGGCTTCCGTGTAGTTCTGGAAGCCGACGAACTCGCCCGTCAGCGAGCCCGCGGTGGCGTCCGTGAGGCTGAGATACACGGCGAGAACGAGCGGAGTGCCGACCAGCAGGACGATGAAGAGGACCGCAGGAGCGATCAGGAGCGGGCCGAGGAAGCGGCGCTCCTCGAAAATGTCCTGCCAGCGCCGACGGTGTGAGCCGGCCGCGACGGTCGCCACGTCGCCCCGATCGTAAAGGGTGAACGAACGTCGTGACGGGAGTATCTTTCCCAGCTGTTCGCACGGTGGTGATCGCCGATGGCTGAGATCGAACTCGAACAGCTGACGAAGGTCTATCCCGACGGCACGAAGGCCGTGAAGGAGCTCGACCTGACGATCGCCGACGGGGAGTTCACCGTGCTCGTGGGCCCGTCGGGGTGCGGGAAGACCACGGCTCTGCGCATGGTGGCCGGGCTGGAGCCGGTCACCTCGGGGGAGGTCCGGATCGGCGGCCGGGTCGTCAACAACCTGCCCCCGAAGAACCGCGACGTCGCGATGGTGTTCCAGAACTACGCGCTGTACCCGCACATGTCGGCCTACAAGAACATGGCGTTCGGGCTCAAGCTACGGAAGATCGACAAGGGCGAGATCGACCGGCGGGTCAAGCGGGCGGCCGGCGTCCTCGGCCTCGGCGAGGTTCTCGGCAAGCGTCCGCGCACGCTCTCCGGCGGCCAGCGCCAACGCGTTGCGATGGGCCGCGCGATCGTCCGCGAGCCGCAGGCGTTCCTGATGGACGAGCCGCTGTCGAACCTCGACGCGAAGCTGCGTGTGGAGATGCGAGCGGAGATTGCGCGGATCCAGCGCGATCTCGCCGTCACGACGATCTACGTCACGCATGACCAGACCGAAGCGTTGACGCTCGGCGATCGCGTCGCCGTCATGCGAGACGGAGTGCTTCAGCAGTACGACGTGCCGCAGAAGCTCTACGACGAGCCCGTGAACCTCTTCGTCGCCGAGTTCATCGGCTCGCCCGCGATGAATCTCGTCGGCGCTGACCTGGTACGGGAGAACGGTCGGCTCGAAGCGCGGTTTGGTGAGCACCGGCTCGCCGTGGCTGACGAGCTGGTGCAGGCGCGGCCCGCGCTTCGCGGGTTCGAGGGCAAACGGCTGGTCCTCGGGATCCGCCCCGAGGACTTCGCTTACGCGGACCGTGAGGCGGACGGCCACATCTCCGCACCCGTGGACATCAGAGAGGACATGGGGTCGGAGGTCTTCGTCCACTTCGCCGTCGGCGGCCCGCCAGTGCACGGTGAGGACATCAAGGCGGCCGTGGGCGCCGACGCCGTGGACGTCCGCGAGGAGCGCGGCACCGTGTTCGTTGCACGACTCGGTCGCGGCGCGAGCTTCCGTGAAGGCGACCGCGCGCAACTGCGTGTCGCCCCCGACCGGATGCACTTCTTCGATCCGGCGACAGGGCTCGGGATCTATCGCGGTTAGCCCAACACGCCGATCACGAGCTGCAGGCCGTTGAAGGCCATGTGCACGAGGATCGGCGGGTAGAGGCTGTCCGTTCGGTAGCGCAGGTACGCGAGCCCGGCGCCGATTACGAAGAAGACCGGAATCCCGACGATCAGGCCGTGGGCGAGCGCGAAGGTGATCCCGGTGATCCCGATCGCCGCCCAGTGGCCGAACTGGCTCAGGAGGTAGTAGCCGAGGCCGCGGAACGTCAGCTCCTCGGCGAGCGGCGCCGCGATGGCGATTGCCAGGAAGCTGAGGATGAGCGCGCCGACGCGATCCGGCTGCCAGCCGGCGGGGTCGAGCCCCTGCTCCTCGCCGGCGTGGAAGATCGCCTCGAGGATCGCTCCGACGACGAACACCGCGACGAGAAGCCCGACAGTCAGGCCGCCCGCGCGCTTCCATGACGTCGGCCGCTTGAACGCGAACACCTCCCGCCAGTCCAGCCCGCGCGCGATCAGGAACACGATTCCGATCAGCACCGCGTAGACGACGAGGCCGCCGATCCCGAACTGGTACTGGTAGACGGCATCCGAGCGATCGGCGTCGTCCTCCGCGGCGGCCGCAGAGAGAAAGCCGATCAGGATGAGGGTGCCGACGAGCACCCACCACGCGAGGAGCTTGCGCCCGAGCTCGGGCTGCCGTGCCTGAGGCGGCGCGGGCTCGATCACGCTACCCACTGCCAGAGGGCCCACTGGGCGCAGACGACTCCGAGCAGCACGGCGCTCACGACTACCACTCCGGTGTGCACCCGCGGGCGAGAACCGAGCACGGCGAGTGCCATGAACAGCGGGAAGACGACGAGGCCGAAGCGCTGGATCGAGAGCAGCGGCCAGCGCTCCGACGGCACGCTCAGCGGGATCGCAAGGCTGACGGCCGCGAACAGGCCGTACGGCGCGCCGAAGTTCCGCCAGGCCACGACCGTGAGGCCCGCGAAGAGCAGGAGGAAACCCAGCTGCGCCAGGTTGATCGCCGCCACCCGGTCGGGATCGGCGTCCTGCACCGCGCTCCAGTAGCGGGTGGAATCGGAGCCCGACGCCAGCTGCCTGACGCCGGCCCAGCCCGCGCGCAGGCCGTCCCAGAGCCCGCCGAGCGGGCCGGCCGGGGAGAGCTCGCGGCTCCAGGTCCTTTCAGCGTGGAGAAAGGCGAAGGGATCGTCGAGCTTCCACCAGAGGTAGAGCGGATAGAGCGCGAACAGCGCCGGTGCGGCGCAGAGCCGCAGGAGCGCCGCGCGCCTGTCCCGCGACCGCCAGGCCAGGACGACGAGGGCTGGAAGCAGCGCGACACCCAGCGGGCGCGTCAGCCATGCGAGCCCGGCCGCGATCCCTGCGCCGAGGAAGCTCCCCCGCTCGGCGAGCAAGAAGCTCGCCACGGCCATGAGGAGGAAGAGCGACTCGCTGTAGACAGCCCCGAGGAAGAGCGCGAACGGGAAGATCGCCAGGTAGACCACCGTCCTCCGCGCGCCGGCGTCGCCGAGTCGGCGCAGGGCCAGCCGGTCGAGCAGCACGAACGCGCCGAGGCAGGCGGCAAGCGAGACGAGGACGCCGGCCAGGACGTAGTGGCCGAGCAGCACCCGGCCGAGCACTCCGACGAGCAGCGGATAGAGCGGGTAGAACGCTGCGGCCGCCTCCTCGGTCGCGCCGTAGCCGTCCTCGGCGATCCGCAGGAACCAGACGCTGTCCCAGCGGGCCCAGACGTCGACGAAGAATCCGGCGTCTCGTGTGTACTCCGGCCGGTCCCAGCGAGCGATGTCGGGGTGCCGGTCCGGCTCGAAGGTCAGGTACGCGAGGATGACGGCCGACCAGATCGCCGCCCGGCTCCACAGGAAGACGTCGAGAATACGGCCGATGCCGCCACGCTACTTCACCCTCGAGGAAGCGAACCGTGTGGTCGCCGAGCTTCGCCCGGTCGTGGAGCAGATGGTCGAGCACCGTCGGCGATTCCGCGAGGCCCAGGAGCAGCGCGGCGTGCTCACTGAGCAGGCCGGCTCGAACGGCGGCGACCTGACTCCCGGAGACTTCGCCGAGGTGGAGCACGAGCTCGAGGACGAGGCGACCTCGCTCGCGGCCTGCATCGAGCGGATCCATTCGGCCGGCGCTCAGGTCGAAGGACCTCGACGAAGGGCTGCTCGACTTCCCCGCTCTACGAGAGGGCGAGGAGATCCTGCTCTGCTGGCGCCTGGGCGAGGACGAGATCGGCTTCTGGCACGGCCCCGACGAGGGCTTCGCGGGCCGGAAAGCGCTCTAGCGTAGTCGAACTAGCGCTCGTGGACTGGGGGCGCCTGATCGTCGTCATCGCCGTGATCACGGCCGCGATCGTCGTCGCGAAGCTCGTGGACATGCGCATGGCGAAGCGCGAGCTCGCGCCGGGCGCGGTGACCCGATACCGCGTCCTCCGCCGCAGCATCATGGGCGTGATCATCTTCGTCGGCGTCCTGACGGCGCTGCTCCTGATCCCGCAGGTGCGCGCCGTTGCCGGCGGGCTGCTCGCCTCCACCGCGATTCTCGGCATCGTCATCGGCCTCGCCGCCCAGCGAACGCTCTCGAATTTCGTCGCCGGCGTGATGATCGGGCTCGCGCAGCCGATTCGTCTGGGCGACCGGGTCGCGGTGGCCGACGGCGAGGGGATCGTCGAGGAGATCGGGCTCGTCTACACGCACATTCGCATGGACGACCGGACACGGCTCGTGATCCCGAATGAGCTTTTGGCTGCCGATACCATCAGGAACTCCACCATCGCGAGCCGGGAGACGCTGGCCGAGGTCACCGTTCCCGTGCCGCGAGACAAGGATCTCCGGGTAGTGATCGACCTCCTTCGCGAAGCAACGACTCCGACTGACATCCTCGTCACCGCCCTCGACGAGGAAGGCGTCGTCACCCTGCGGGTCTGGGCAGACGACGAGGCGGCGGCCCGCCGGCTCGAGAGCGATCTGCGCCTTCGCGCGCACGCCCGGCTGCTCGAAGCCGGCATCTACGCGTGAGCCCGTACCGCCGGAGCCGGGCGCGCGGCGGGCGCCAGTTCGAGGACGGGACCTACCGTCGCCGCACGAGGCGCCAGCGCCGCCGTTCGAGGAACCGCCACCGTCGCAAGCTTGCGCTGCTCATCGCTGCCTTCGTGCTGGTCGTCGCCGCGATCGGGGCGGCCGGGATCACCGGCGCCGCGGCGATCGCCCCTCGGTGTGACCTCGACCGCCTGCGACCCGTGGAGATCGGTCAGAACTCGTTCGTCTACGCGGCCGACGGATCGCTGCTCGGCTCGATTCCCGCCGAGAAGAACCGTCAGCCGGTGAAGCTGAATCGCATCAGCAAGTGGATGCGGCTCGCGACGATCGCGATCGAAGATCGGCGGTTCTACGAGCACAGCGGCATCGACCTCGAGGGCATCGCGCGTGCACTCTCGAAGGACATCCGCGCAGGCAAGGTCGTCGAGGGCGGCTCGACGCTCACCCAGCAGCTCGTCCGCAACCTGTACGTCGGCAACGAGGTCACCTTCGAGCGGAAGGCGATCGAGGCCTGTCTCGCCGTCCGGCTCAATCGCCGGCAGTCGAAGGATTGGATCCTCGAGAGCTACCTCAACACGGTCTTCTACGGCAGCCGGGCGTACGGCGTGCACGCCGCGGCGCAGACGTACTTCTCGAGAGCTGCGTGGAAGCTCGGGCTCGGCGAGGCAGCGCTGCTCGCGGGTCTCACGCAGGCGCCGTCCACCTACGACCCGTTCAACAATCCGCGCACGGCGCTCGCCCGTCGCGACCAGGTGCTCAGGGCCATGTTGGACCAGGGGAAGATCACGCAGCGGCAGTACCAGCAGGCGGTAGGCGAGCGCGAGATCCGGCTTCGCCCGGGCAAGCTCTACTCCAGGATCCGGGAGCCGTACTTCTTCAGCTACGTCAGACCGCTCCTGGTCGCGCAGTACGGCGCCAACACGGTTCGCTCCGGTGGCCTGCGCGTCTACACGACGGTCGACCGGCGCTTCCAGCAGCAGGCGCGGAACGCGATCCTCCGGACGCTGCCGTATCCCGACGACCCCGCGGCGGCAATCGTCGCCATCAACCCGGCGAACGGCGCGATCCGCGCAATGACGGCGGTGACGCCGGGGAAGCGCGGCAACCAGTTCAACCTCGCCTCACAGGGTCGTCGCCAGGCCGGCTCGACCTTCAAGACGTTCGTGCTGGCGGCGGCGATCGCCGAAGGAGTCGATCCCGACTCGACGACCTACACGTCGCGCCCGTTCACCTATCAGCCCGATCCGTTGAGGGAGCCATGGGAGGTTTCGACCTACAGTCACGACTACCTCGGCACCGTGCCGATCTCGACGGCGACGCTGTCCTCCGACAACTCCGTCTACGCGCAGCTCACCCTGGATCTCGGGCCCGAGAAAGTCGCGGCGATGGCGCACCGTCTCGGCGTGCGGTCGAGCCTGAAGACGAAGGAGGGTGTCCACGTACCGTCGCTCGGGCTCGGCTCCGCGTCGATCTCGCCGCTGGACATGGCCTCGGCCTACGCGACACTGGCGGCCGGAGGCGTCTACTCGGAGCCGATGGCGATCCGCAAGGTCGTTCTCCCCGACGGAACCGAGGACAAGGACGCGGGTTGGGGCCGGCCGCAGCAGAAGCGCGTCGTCGCCGACTGGGTGGCCGACGAGGTCACCGAGATCCTCGAGGAGAACATCGACAGCGGCACGGGCACGAACGCCGGCGTCTTCTTCAGCCGCCCTGCCGCAGGGAAGACAGGAACGACGGACGAGCACACGGATGCCTGGTTCTGCGGCTACACGCCGAACCTGAGCACGACGGTCTGGATGGGCTATCCGCAGGGCCAGGTGCCGATGGAGAACGTCCACGGGATCCAGGTCGCGGGCGGCACCTTCCCGACGATCATCTGGAACCTCTTCATGCGCTCGGCGATCGGGAACACGCCCGAAGTCGGAGTTCCCGGAGCCCTCGTCCGAGCCGATCTGGGTGCCGTTCGAGCGAGGTCAGTACGCGAACGACTCGTACGACGACGATGACGACGACGATTACTACTACGCGCCGCCGCCCGAGGAAGAGGAAGAGCCGGAGCCTCCGCCTCCACCGCCTGACGAAGACGGCGACGACTAGAGGGCCGCTGAGCAGGGCAGTGCGGGCGGCCGCGCTCGCCGCGCCGGTCTACCTCCTGGCGGCGGCGATCCCCCCGGGCGGGCTCTTCCGCGAGCGCCGGTTCCGCGACGTCGGGCTGTACGGCGACTACGCGCAGGCGCTGCTCGACGGGGATGTCCCGTATCGGGATTTCTTCGTCGAGTACCCGCCGGGCGGCTTCCTCGTCTTCACGCCGCCCGCGCTGCTGCCCGACGGCTGGTACCTCCACGCCTTCAAGAGCTTCATGGCGCTCGTCGGCCTGGCGACGCTGGTCGTCGTCGGGCTGATCCTGGCCCGCCTCGGAGCGAGCCCGCGGCGTCTCTACGCCGGCGTCTTCGCGGTCGCCCTGTCGCCGCTCGTGATCGGGCCCGTCTCGCTGAACACCTACGACGCCTTCCCCGCGCTGCTCGTCGCCTGCGCGCTGGCGGCGCTGCTGTGGCGTCGGGACTCCCTGGCGCTCGTCCTGCTCGGGGCGGCGTTCGCGGCCAAGCTCTACGCGGTGGCGCTTGTGCCACTCGTCGCGGTCTGGCTCTGGCGGTCCGGGCGCGACGTCGTGCGTCCGCTTGCCGCCTTCGCTGTCACGGTCCTCGTGCTGGTCGGCCCGTTCGCGATCCTCGGCTGGGACGGCCTCGTGGAGAGCGTGCGCGCACAGGCCGGGCGCGGGCTGCAGATCGAGAGCTTCGGCGCCGCGGCCCTGCTCGCCGCCGACCAGCTGGGCCTGTATGCGGCGGAAGTCGGTCGCGGCTCGACCGCTGCGCTCACCCGCGACCTCGAGGGCGGCCTGCCGGACACGCTTGCCGTGGCGACGTCGCTGCTCCAGCTGGCCGCGGTCGCCGCCGTCGTGCTGCTTTTCCTTCGTGGCCGCCCGAGCGGCGAGCGGCTCACGGTGGCGACGGCGGCGACGCTGGCGGGCTTTCTCGCCTTCGCCCGGTTCGTCTCACCGCAGTACCTCGTCTGGCTCGTTCCGATCGTGCCGCTCGTCGGGGGCGCGGCCGGAGTGGCGGCCACTGCGCTACTCGGAGCCGCGCTGTTGCTCGGCCGGTTCTGGTTCTTCGACTACCGCGAGGTGTTCGCGCTGGAGGGAATCGTGTGGCTCGTCGTCCTCCGGGACATTGTGCTCGTCGCGCTCTACGGCGTCCTCCTGAGGACGATGATCCCGTCCTCGTCGAAGACCTTCGACCACGAGCCGGAGCGAAGCAGCTCACCGAGCGGTACGGCTGTCGTGGAGGCATCCGAGCGCCTGTCGAGGTAGGACGCGCGCCGGAGATCGACCGCGACCCACTGCGAGTCGGCGACGACGGGGAAGCTGTGGATGCGCCGGCGCTCCGAGAGGTGGCCGCCGAGGCCGTTCGTGCTGGACACGGCCGCATCCGCCGGGATCAGGCCGACCGCCTGCTCCGCGACCCGGTCGTGCTCCGACCGCGGCTCCGGCACGAGCTCGCCCGCGCGCAGCGGCCCGATCACGATCCCGGCCACGAGGGAGCAGGCCAGGATCGCTGCGGCAGCCTTCCGGCGCTGCACGAACTGTGAGGCGCCGAGGATCGCGGCCGCGAACAGGAACGGCGTGATCGGCGCCGTGTAGTGGAAGCGGATCGACGTCTGGTTCCCGACCGACGAGAGCAGGTTGGCGAGGAGCTCGGGCAGCGCCGCGATGAGCGCGAGCGGCGCGAGGAGGAACAGCGCGGCGAGGGGCAGCCCGAGCTCGACCAGGTAGAGCAGGTCGCGCCCTTCCGTCACCGCCTCGGCGATCGCGAGCGGATCGGTCACCGCTGTCTTGACGATCCCCGCCGGGGAGCCGCCGACCGCGTCGTAGCGGCCGTAGAACGCGGGCTCCGCCCCCTCGCGGAAGTGCGGCATCACCACCCCGAGCCAGAGTGCGGTCGTAGCGACGCCGGCGACCGCGATCACCGTCCCGGCGAGACGACGCCCTCTGGCGATCGCGTACCAGACGCCGAGCGCGCCGACGATCAGCGGAACCTCCTCCTTCGTCAGCGCGGCCAGGAGCCCGAAGGGCACGAAGGCCCAGAGGCGATCCTCGTCCAGGTACCAGAAGGCGTACGCCAGCAACGGGCAGGCGAGGGCGACTGGGTGGAACTCGTCCAACGCGAGCCACTGCACGGCCGGGTACACCAGGTACGCGAGCCCGCAGAGGACGCCTGCCCACTCCGACCCCAGATGCTTGCGCCCGAGCCAGAAGATCGGCAGCGCCCCCAGCGCGATCGCGGCTGCCTGGACGACCAGGAGCATGGTCGGGCTCGGCCAGACGAGCCAGAGCGGCGCGAACAACGCGAGGGCGGGATCGACGTGAGCTCCGAGCCGGGAGATCTGGTCGCCGCCCAGTTCCGTCACGTCCAACGGCCGTCCTTCCACGGTCGACCAGACCGCCTGGGTCATGTTGCCGAGGTCGAAGCGGCCCGTCTCGAACGCACGATGCTCGAGTGCCGCCAGCGCGCTGAAGCCGGCTGCGTAGACGGCCATCGCGGCCCAGAGGACCGCTTTCGGGCTACGCGCGCGTCGCGAGAAGGAGGTAGCCCAGCGCTCCCCGCTCGACGCCGACGAAGAGGCGGTCGACCTGGAGGAGGGCACCGACGACGCCGACGAGGGGCCGGTGCCGGCCGCCGGGCGGGGCGGGCCCGTGCCGGTCGAGGTACCGCTCATAGACGTGCCGATGGTAGAGGCGCGAGAACGGGAAGCCCCATCCGAGGCACTGGTTGACGGTGAGGTCCGCGCTCGTGCAGGCGTCGATCAGCGCCGGACGCGTGTAGCGGCGGACGTGGCCGGCCCACTCGTCGCTCGGCCCGTGGAGCGCCGGGTTCGCGGGAACGGATGCCGCCAGGACGCCGCCGCGACGGAGGACGCGCGCAACCTCCACCAGCGCGCCGCGATCGTCCTCCACGTGCTCGAGCACTTCTCCGAGCACCACTCCGTCGAAGCTCTCGTCGCCGAACGGAAGGTCGGTGACGCTTGCCTCCGCCACCTGCCCTGCCAGCCTCCCGCGCAGGACCTCGACGGCCGATTCGGAGACGTCCGTGCTCGTGACCTCGTAGCCGAGACGCTCGAGCCGAGCCGACATCGTCCCCTGTCCTGCCCCGGCGTCGAGGATCTCCGGCCCCGGGGAGGCGGAGAGGAACAGGTCGAGGAGCAGGCGCTCGCGCAGCTCGTGTCTCGGGCCGACGAACTCAGGTGCGGTGCCCCACTCGTGCTCGTTCACGCGACGCGCTCCAGGATCTCGCGCCAGCGGCGGCCCAGAACCTCCTCGCTGGCGCGGTCTCGGTAGACGGCGTGGCCGCCGGCGGCAAGCCGCCGCGCGAGCTCCGGATCGTCGGCGAGCCGCCGAAGCGCGTTCGCCAGCGCCTCCGGATCTCCCGGCGGGACGAGGAGCGCGCTCTCGCCGTCCTTCAGCAGCTCGCGCGCCGCGGGCGTGTCGGCCGTGACGAGCGGCGTGCCGCACGCGAGCGCCTGGAACGCCTTGTTGGGGATCACACGCTGTGCTTTGCCGGAGGTCCCGAAGATGCCGAGCGCGCACGAGGCGCGGTGGAGCTGCTCGGGCAGGCGCTCGTACTCGACCCAGGGCTCCCAGTCCACATTCGCCGGCCGGTCGGAGAGCAGCGCGTCGAGCTGGCCGCTGCCGACGACTCGCAGTCGCAGCTCCGGCACGAGGCGCGCCGCCTCGAGGATCGTCTCCAGGCCGTGCAGCGGGATCAGCTTGCCGACGAAGAGTGCGGTGAACGGCTCCTCGGGGCTCCAGCCCGGCCGGAACACCCGCTCCTCCGCGCCGACGAAGCAGACTTCGAATCGGTCCCGCTGGAGCCCGGCAATGCCTGCGAGGAACCCGGCGTGCGCCTCCGTGTCCGCGACGACGAGGTCGGCGCTGCGAAGGGCGCGCCTGTCGATCGCGCGAAGGGCCCGCTCGGCCAGGGAGCCCCGCCGGAAGCGGCCGCGATCTTCGACCAAGGTGTCCGCGAGCGAGACGAGCGGGTTGAAGACGACGGGAGCCCCGCGCGCTGCCCGTCGCGCCGCGGTCAGGTCCAGGTGACCGGGATAGCCGACGACGACGACGTCGGCCTTCGGTCCGGGCCGGGCAAGGAGCCGGAGCTCGGCGAGCAGAAGCCGGCCCCCGGCCCGCGGCCCGAGCGACCACTTCTCCTCCGGTCCCTCCCAGACCGGCTCGTGGCGCTCGACTACCTCCACACCGGCGCCGCGAAGCGCTGAGATCACCTGCGCGTTGCGCGGGTAGCGGCGCTCGTAGGTGCCGAAGTAGAGGACACGCACGCGGGGCTACCGCGCGACAGGCTCGTGGCGCACGGGCTCGAGGATCTCGTCGACGTGAAGCTCGTCTGCCGAGCCTGTCCGCTCCTCGTGATGGCTCGTGATCAGCTCGGAGAGAAGCCCGAGCGAGAAGAACTGGAAGCCGACGACGACGAGGAGCACGCCGAGGGTAAGCAAGGGCCGATGGCCGATCGCCGAGCCCGTGAGCTTGATGATCGTGAGGTAGATGAGCACGGCACTGCCGATCACGGCGAACACGAGCCCGAGTCCGCCGAAGAGGTGGAGCGGCCGATGCCGGTACCGGCCCATGAACGACACGGTCAGGAAATCGAGGAACCCCCGCATGTAGCGCTCGACGCCGTAACGAGACCGGCCGTGCTCGCGCGGCCGGTGGTTCACGGGCAGCTCGGCGACACGAAAGCCGCGGTCGTGCGCGAGGACCGGCAGGAAGCGGTGGAGCTCGCCGTAGATCCGGAGCGAGCGCACGACCTCCGCCCGGTAGGCCTTGAGCCCGCAGTTCATGTCGTGGAGCTTCAGGCCGGACGCCCGACCAACGACGGCGTTGAAGATCTTGGAGACCAGCCGCCGGGACCATCGATCGCGGCGCTCCGTCTTCCACCCGGAGACGAGGTCGAAGCCCTCGTCCAGCTTCGCGAGCAGGCGCGGGATCTCGGCCGGGTCGTCCTGGAGGTCGGCGTCGATCGTGACGACGACGTCTCCCTCCGCGTGACGGAAGCCCGCGGCGAGGGCCGCAGACTTCCCGAAGTTGCGGCGGAGTCGCACGACCCTGACGTTCGGCGCCCGGTCGTGCAGCCGCGTGAGCGCGGCGAAGGACCCGTCGGTGGAGCCGTCGTCGACGTAGACGGCCTCCCACGGCCGGCCGAGGGGGTCGAGGGCGCTCGCCAGCTCGTCGTAGAGCAGCTCGACGCTTCGATCCTCGTCGTGGACGGGGACGACGACCGAGATCACGGCAGTAGCTTATGCGTGAGGTGGGAGCGCTCTTGTCAATCGAGGAGGCGCAGCGCCTCATCCTCGAGCGGGTTCGGCCGCTGGAGGCCGAGCCTGTTCCGCTCGACGCTGCCGCTGGTCGCGTGCCGGCGGAGACGGCGACCTCCCGCGTGGACTTGCCTCCGTTCGACAGCTCGGCGATGGACGGCTTTGCGGTGCGATCAGGCGACACGCCCGGGCGGCTGCCTGTGAGCGAGCGGATTCCGGCGGGCAAGCCGGCCCGGCGAGCGCTCGACCCCGGCGAGGCGATGGGAATCGCAACCGGCGGCTCGGTTCCTGAGGGCGCCGACGCCGTCATCCAGCTCGAGTTGGTTGTCGATCAAGGCAACGCGATCGAGATCCCGGACACAGTGTCCGCCGGAACGAACATCCGTCCCCGTGGCGGGGATCTCCGCCGGGGAGACGTCGTCGTGGAGGCGGGCGAGCTGCTGGGCCCGGCGCAGATCGGCGCCCTCGCCGCTGTCGGGATTCCCGAGGTCTCGTGCTCCCGGCGACCCCGGGCCGCGGTGCTCGCGACGGGCACGGAGCTGCGGCGCCCGGGTGAGGAGCTCGGGCCTGGCCAGATCTACGAGGTGAACACCACGCTGCTCGCGGCACAGCTACGGTCGGCCGGCGCGGAGGTGGAGCAGCTCGAGGCCGTCGAGGACGACGAGGACGCGCACCGAGGAGCGCTCGAAGTCGGCCTGCGAGCCGACGTGCTCGTCACGTCCGGCGGCGTCTCGGTCGGCCCGCACGACCTCGTGCGTTCGGTCGGGGCAGGGCTCGGGGTCGAGGAGGTGCTCTGGGGCGTGGCCGTCAAGCCCGGCAAGCCTCTGTGGTTCGGCGTGCGCGACGGGACCCTCGTCTTCGGCCTCCCCGGGAACCCGGTCTCGTCGCTCGTCGGCTTCGAGATCTTCGTGCGGCCGGCGCTCCTCGCGCTTCAGGGCGCACGTGACCCGCTCCCTCGCTTCGATCCGGGGCGCCTCGCGCGGGCCGTGCGTCCGAACCCGGCCCGGACGGAGCTGATGCGGGCCAGGACCGCGGTCGTCGACTCCGCGGTCGAGCTCGACGTCCTGACCGGCCAGGACTCGCACATGATCGCGCGCGCCGCCGGCGCAGACGCGCTGGTGCTGATTCCGGCCGGCGCCGGCGAGCTGCCCGCCGGCGCGCCGGTCAGCTACCTACGGCTCGCCTAGGCTCGGCCACCCGGCGGCCGAGCGCCAGGCCGAGAAGCCGGCCGATCAGCTGCCGGAGCGGCCCGCGGGGCGGGCGCTCGCGCGCCTCCGGGTACGGCGCGTAGCGTCCGCTCGCCACGGCCGCCAGCTGGCCCGCGGCCGCGCACCAGCCGAGAGCGATCACGATCGCCGGCAACGGGACCCAGCCGATCGCCGCCAGCTCGAGCACGTACCACGGCGCGTCGAAGCCGAGCTCGAAGCGCCACGCGAACGACGCAATCAGGATCGCCGGGCCCAGGAAACCCGCTGCGAGGACGCCTGCCCGCAGCCACAGGGCGGCGTGCCGAACCTGAGGCAGCCAGAGCCAGGCGTGGAGCGACGGGAGCAGGAAGATGAGCGCGAACGCGTTCGTCGCCAGCGTCAGGAGTGCCAGGACTGCCAGCACGAGCAGCGCGGCCGTCTGCCCCGCGAGCTCTTCCTCGACAGAGACCGCCCGACGCGGGAGCAGGCGCTCGCGGCTGACCAGCCAGCTCGCGAACGCGAAGACGAGGAAGATCGTCAGCGTCACGACCGGCCAGTCGCCCGCCAGGCTCGTGCCGGGCGGCGGGGGTCGGTCCACTTGCGGCCAGGCGCCGATCAGTGCGAGGAACCCGAACGCAAGGCCGATCCAGAGCCAGAACGCAAGTCGTGTCCGGTAGCTCCGGAGCGCCGGCGCAAGCGGGATCCGGCGCCTCCGGCAGCGGGCGAACAGGTCGACTGCGGCGAACAGGAACGGCAGGAGCGCCATGATCAGGACGAGCTGCACCGCCCACCCCTGGACGATCCTTCCTCCGAGGTAGATGTAGGTCGACGTGTCGCGGGCGAGCGTGACGCCCTCGTCGAGCGAACCGAGCAGCGCCTCCGCCGCTCGGCCCACTTGGCCGATGCGCTGGTCGTTCAGCCGGTCGAGCGTGTCCGTCTCGGGCCGCGGCGGGCGTGGGCCGGCGGTTGTGATGCTGAGCGCCGGGATTCCTGCGCCGATCAGGGGCGCCTGCTCGTAGAGGCTGAAGGGGAAGGCGAGGTCGATCAGCTGGCCCGCCGCGCTCGTGCGCCGCGGTTCTGCCCCTGCGCGCTGGAGGATCCGCGCTGCGGCCGTCTCGACGAGCGTCGCGTCGGGCGAGCCCGGCCGGTCGGCGGCGAGCTCGAGGCGAATACCGCCCTCTCCCCCGATCGCCACGAGGTTGACCGCCGACGCGACCCGTCGCCGGTACGGCGAGGTCTCGAGGAAGCGCGCCGCTCCGATGCCGCCGTACGCGCCACCGTCCGTCGAGACGAGGACGATCGTGTGCGTCGGACTGGCGGGCGCACGCTCCTGTCCCGGCGCCGGGGCGGTGCGGAGGCCGTAACCGCGGGCAAGCTCGAGCAGGACGCCGGTGCCCGACGCGTTGTCGTTCGCTCCCTGCCCCGTCGCGCCGAGGTTGTCCCGGTGCGCCATGACCACGAGCACGTCCGGCGAGCGGCCCGCGGAGACAGCGATCACGTTCTCGAGCCCGACTCGGCCCTGCTCCGGAACCTGCGCCTCGAAGCGGTCTCGTTGCACGCGAAAACCGAAGGACGCAAGCCGCTCGGCGACCCAGTTCGCTGCGTCCGAGGCGGTGGGTGACCCCGGCGTCCGGTTCGGAAACTGCGTCGCGAGCTCGCGGGCGGACTGCGTCGCGCCGACCTCGTCGAAGGCGGCCGGGAAGGTCGGCGGAGGCAGGCTCTCGAGCCGCGTGATGGTGAACGCCGCGATCAGCAGCGGTATGGCGACGAGCAGCGCAGTTCCCCGATAGGCGCGGGCGTTGACCGGGCGCTCGAGGGAGCCGTGCCGCGCCCGCCTCCGCGAGGTTGGGGGCCGGAAAGGCGGCATGCCGAGGCTATAGTAGGGAGGGCCCCGGCCTCGCGCGCCCGGCGGTGATGCGCCAGTGCCCGACTCCTCCACAATCCTCCTCGTAGACGACGAGGACTCCCGACTCATGAGCACCGACTATGGTCCTTGCCTAGGATTGTCAAGCGCTATGCGGAGCAGCCGAGCTTCTGCGGCGAAATAAGGGGGTCAAGGAAATAAAGGGGTCAGCGACTGTCTTGGTTTGTCAAGCTGAGTGCGCTGGCTGCCATGGTGTGCCGTTCCTGAGCATGGTGTTGAGGATGACCAGCAGCTTGCGCATGCCGGCGGTCAGGGCGAGCTTCTTGGCTTTGCCGGTATCCAGCAGGCGTTGGTAGAAGGTGCGGATCACCGGGTTATGGCGCGAAGCGACCAGCGTCGCCATGTAGAGCGCGTTGCGCACAGCGGCGCGGCCGCCCCAGATCGTCCGGCGCCCGCGCATGGCGCCGCTGTCGCGAGCAAACGGTGCCACACCGGCGAGGCTGGCGGCAGCTTTGTTGTCGATGTGGCCGAGCTCGGGCATGAGCGCCAGCAGGCTCACCGCGGTCAGCCGGCCGATCCCGGGTGCCGAGACCAAGAGATCGGCGCGCTGCCGCTGCGGGGCGCAGGCCGCCAGCCGGGCCGCGATCACGGCGTCGAGCCGCGCGATCTCGGCCATCAGCCAGGCGAGATGCGCGCCCAGCGACTTGATCAGTTCCGGCTCGTGGACGCGGCGCGCCCGGCTGCGCTCGCCGTCGCGGATCGTCACCAGCTGGCGCCGGCGCAGCACCAGCGCCGCCAAGGCCTCGTCGACCGCCGCCCGCGGCGCCCGCGGTGGCGGCTGGACGCGCTCGGCGAACAGCGCCAGCACACCGGCGTCGATGCGATCGGTCTTGGCCAGAAGCCCGCAGGCCTTGGCGAAATCGCGGGCCTGGCGCGGGTTGACCACCGCCCCGGCGACCCCGGCGCGGTCGAGCGAACGCACCAGTCCGCGCTCCAGCCCACCCGTTGCCTCGACGACCACGAGCGGCCGATCATGGCTGGCGATCCAGGCGACCAGCCGCCCGATGCCGCGCCCGTCATGCGCGAACCCGGCGCAGGCCCCGCCCGGCCGGAGATGCACATCAAGTCGGCCTTCGCTGACATCGATGCCGACAAACGTCTGGAAATCCCCGAGGTTCATCTTGGCCACCGTCCTCGTATGCGGGCTTGCCGCCCGGTCGACTGTTCGGCTTCAATGAGGCTTACGGGCGGGCGCCACGCTGACCCGCGATCTGCCACGACCAGGGACTATCCGGCGTCCCGCCCGCCGACCGTCCCCGGCAGCTGCCGGGGACGGTCGCCTCACCCCGACAATCGCCGCAAGCCCCCATCCTCGGAAGATACGAGGAACTCATTTCTGCTCCCCATTTCCTGGCGTCTCAATGAAACGGTTCGCGCTCGATGCAACTCCCGTCCGCCGCAAACAGGTACGTCGCCGCGGCCGGAATCCCGATCTTCGCCCGCTCGCCATGCTTAATCGGCGCCGCCGCCTCAGCCTTGACCACCAGCGGCTCCTCCTGGCCGATGTCGACGTACATGTAGCTCTCGGCGCCCAGGCGCTCGATGGTGATGACCTCGCCCTCGACCGCGGCGTCGCCGGTGCCGTCGGGGCGGAGGTGCTCGGGGCGGATGCCGAGCTCGGCGGGCTTGGGGCCGCCGTTGGGCTCGACGCCGAGCGTGGCGCCGTTGGGCAGCCGCAGGGCGCGGCCGTCGACGGTGCATGGCAGGAAGTTCATCTTCGGGCTGCCGATGAAGCCGGCGACGAACTTGTTGTGCGGGTGCTGGTAGAGCTCGAGCGGGGCGCCGAACTGGCGGATGTGGCCGGCGTCGAGCACGACGATGCGGTCGGCGAGGGTCATGGCCTCGACCTGGTCGTGGGTGACGTAGATCATGGTGGCGTCGAGATTATGGTGGAGCTTGGCGATCTCGATCCGCATCTGGACGCGCAGGCCGGCATCCAGGTTGGAGAGCGGCTCGTCGAACAGGAAGACGCGCGGGTCGCGGACGATGGCGCGGCCGATGGCGACGCGCTGGCGCTGGCCGCCGGAGAGCTGCTTGGGCTTGCGGTCGAGCAGGTGGGTGATCTGCAGGATGCGCGCGGCGTTCTGGACCCGTTCCTCGGCGGCCTTGGGGTCGAGCTTCGCGAGCTTGAGGCCGAAGCCCATATTGGCCTTGACGGTCATGTGCGGGTAGAGCGCGTAGGACTGGAACACCATCGAGATGCCGCGCTCGCTGGGCGGCAGGTCGTTGACCACTTCGTTGCCGATCATCAGCTCGCCCGAGGTGATGTCCTCGAGCCCCGCGATCAGGCGCAGCAGCGTGGACTTGCCGCAGCCGGAGGGGCCGACGAAGACCACGAACTCGTTGGGCTCGATCTCGAGGTCGACACCCTTGATGACGTGCACGGGGCCGAACGACTTGGTCACCTGGCGCATCGTGATCGCGGCCATGCGCGTCTCCCCTACTCCAGATGGGCGAAGGCCCAGCCCCAGGGCGGCAGCCGGACGGTGCGGCCCTCGATCTTGGTGCCCTCGCTGGGAAAGCCGGCGTCCAGGATCGGCTCGCCGGCGCGGTACTGCCGTGGCTCGCCGCCGAGGTTGAACAGGCACAGGATGCGGTCGGCCTCGTTGCCGCGGACGAAGGCCAACACGTCGCCCCTGACGCGCAGGAAGCCGATGCCGCCGGTCTGCAGGGGATGCCGCTCGCGACGCCAGTTGAGGAAGGCGCGGGTGGTGTTGAGGACCGAGCGCTCGTCGCGCTCCTGCAGGTCGACGGCACGGCGGCGATGGCTCTCGGGGATCGGCAGCCAGGGCGCGCCGGTGGTGAACCCGGCCTCGGCCGCGGCCGCCTCCCAGGGCATGGGCGTGCGGCAGCCGTCGCGGCCGGCGAAGCTGGGCCAGAAGGCGATGCCGAACGGGTCCTTGAGCTGGTCGAAGGATAGTGTCGCCTCCTCCAGGCCCAGCTCCTCGCCCTGGTAGAGACAGACGGTGCCGCGCAGCGCGCCCAGGAGCACCGGCACCAGCCGGCGCAACTCCTCGGGGGGGTCGTCGCCGCCCCACCGGGTGACGGCGCGGCGCACGTCGTGGTTGCTGAACGACCAGCAGCCCCAACCGTCCGCCAGGGTCTTCTCCAGCCGCTCGACGACGCCGCGGATGCCCGTGGGCGTGCCGGGGCAGCTGAGCAGGTCGAAGCTGTAGGCGATGTCGAGGCCGCCGCCATTGGTGTATTCGGCGGCGCGCAGGAGCGCGTCGTCGCCGCTGATCTCGCCCAGGACGACTTTGCCCTCGAAGCGCTCGGTCAGCGCGTGCAGGGGCTTGAGGAACAGCTCGATCAGCTCCGGCCGGGCCTTGTTCCACTCCTGGTGCTGCATCGCGAACGGCGAGCCGGGGGCGCTGCCGCCGGCGCTGCGCACCCGGCGCGGCGGGTTGTTGCGGAACTTGGGGTCGTGGACGCCGAAATCGATCGCGTCGACGCGGAAGCCGTCGACGCCGCGCTCGAGCCAGAAGCGGGCCTGGGCCAGGAGTGCTTCGATCACCTGAGGATCGTGGAAGTTGAGGTCGGGCTGCTCCTTGAGGAAATTGTGCAGATAGTACTGGCCGCGGCGCGGGTCCCACTCCCAGGCGCTGCCGCCGAACACCGCCAGCCAGTTGCTGGGCGGGCAGCCGTCGGGCTTGGGGTCGGCCCAGACGTACCAGTCGGCCTTGGGGTTGTCGCGGCCCTGGCGGCTCTCCTGGAACCAGGCATGCTGGTCGCTGGTGTGGGACGGCACGAAGTCCATCATCACCTTGAGGCCGAGGCGGTGGGCATCGGCGAGCAGGGCGTCGAAATCCGCCAGCGTGCCGAACAGCGGGTCGACGGCGCAATAGTCGGCGACGTCGTAGCCGTAATCCTTCATCGGGCTCTTGCAGAAGGGCGAGATCCAGATCGCGTCGACACCCAGCTGCTCGATGTATTCCAGCCGCCGGGTGATGCCCGGCAGGTCGCCGACACCATCGCCGTCGCTGTCCTGGAAGCTGCGCGGATAGACCTGGTAGATGACCGCACCCTTCCACCACAGGTCGCGGCGCATCGCGGCGCGGGCGGTGAGGTGGGTGAAGGGCTGACGTTTGCGCGGCGCCATTTTCGGGTCAGCCCTTCACGGCGCCGGCGGTGAGGCCGGAGACGATGCGCCGCTGGAAGATCAGGACCAGCACGATCAGCGGCACGGTCACGACGACCGAGGCCGCCATGATGTTGCCCCAGGGCAGCTCGTGGGCGCTGGCGCCCGAGATCAGTGCGATCGCCACCGGCACGGTGCGCATCTCCGTCGACAGGGTGAAGGTGAGCGCGAACAGGAACTCGTTCCAGGCGGCGATGAAGGCCAGGAGGCCGGTGGTCGCCAGGGCCGGGCCCATCAGCGGCAGAAAGACCTTGGTGACGATGGTGAACGGCTTGGCGCCGTCGACGATCGCCGCCTCCTCGATCTCCTTGGGCAGGTCGCGCATGAAGGTGGTGAGCACCCAGACCGTGAACGGCAGGGTAAAGATCATGTAGGAGAGGGTCAGCGCCAGAAGGTTGTTGTAGATGCCGAGCCAGGTGACCAGCTCGAACATGCCCGAGAGCACGGCGATCTGCGGGAACATCGAGACGCCCAGGATGGTGAGCAGCAGGAGCGTGCGACCGCGGAACTGGATGCGGCCGAGTGCGTAGGACGCGGCGACCGCGAGCCCGAGCGAGAGGATCACGGTCGAGAAGGCGACGAACAGGGAATTCAGGATGTTGCGGCCGAAGGGCTGCTCGCGGAAGACCGCGACGTAATTGCCCCAGGCGGGCTCGGTCGGGAGCAAGTCGGTCGAGAACAGCCCGGCGCCGCTGCGCAGCGACGAGACGATCGCCCAGTAGAACGGGAACACCGTGTAGAACAGGATGACGACCAGGAGGATGTAGAAGCCGATCCAGCCCAGGGTCTGCTTGACGCGGCGCTTGACGGCGCCGGGGCGGCGGTAGGCGACCGCGGCAGCCATGCGGTCAGTCCTCCCGGCCGACGCGGGCTGCGGTCAGGTAGACTGCGGTGATCACGGCGATGATCACGAACAGCATGGTGGCAGCGGCCGAGCCGAAGCCGACGTCCTGGAAGTCGACCAGCTGCTGGCGGGCATAGACCGACATCGACATGGTCGACTTATTGTTGCCGGTCATGACGTAGATCAGGTCGAAGATGCGCAGGGCATCCAGTGCACGGAAGATGATCGCGACCAGCAGCGCCGGCTTGAGCAGCGGCAGGGTCACCTGCCAAAACACGCGCAAGGGGTGGACCCCGTCGACCTTGGCCGCCTCGTAGCATTCCGATGGCAGCATCTGCAGGCCGGCCAGGATCAGGAGCGCCATGAACGGCGTGGTCTTCCAGACGTCGACGATGATGACGGCGGCCAGCGCGGTGTTCGGGGAAGCGGTCCAGGCGATCGGCTGGTCGATGAAGCCCAGGCTCTGCAGGATGACGTTGATGATCCCGAACACGTCGTTGAACATCCACGACCACATCTGCGCGGAGACCACGGTCGGGATCGCCCACGGGATCAGGACGGCGGCGCGCAGGAGGCCGCGGCCCTGGAAGTGGGCGTTCAGCGCCAGGGCAATGCCGAGGCCCAGGATGGTCTCGATGGTGACCGAGCAGATGGTGAAGACCATCGTGTTGCGGACGGCTACCCACCAGTCGGGGTCGGTCAGGAGATACTGGAAGTTGGCGAAGCCGATGAACTGGGCGATGGACAGGTCGGCGAGGTTCGCGTCGGTGAAGGCGAACCAGATGGTGCGCAGCAGCGGCCAACCGGCCACGGCCGCCAGCACCAGCAGCATGGGCGCCACGAACAGCCAGGCGGCGCGGGTACGTTGCCGGGTCAGGCGCGAGCTGCGCCCGACCGGGGCGGTCGCGGTCATCGTGGCCACGGCAGGCCGACCCTCGACCCTGCCTACCAGCGCCCGCCGCGCGACAGCCGGTCCAGCTTCTTCTCGAGCGCGGCGAGGCTGGCGGGTGCCTCCGCCTGCTTGTTCAGCACCTCATGGACTGCGTTGAAGAATTCGGAGCTGACCTGATTGTACTTGACCCCGGTGACGCGCGACGGGCGCGCCACGGCGTTGACGAACACCTCGTAGAGCGAGCCAAAGAAGGGCACCGCGGTTAGGACCTCCTGATCTTTGTACAGGCTCTCGATCGTCGGGTTGTAGGAGCCCTCGATTGCGCGCCGCTTCTGTTCGGCCTCGGAGGTCAGGTAGCGGACGAGATCGGCCGCGACGTCGGGATTGGCACTGTAGCTCGATACCGCAAGCTGCCAGCCGCCCAGCGTGCCGGTGTTCCTTTCGCCTTGCGCGCCGGCGGGCAGGGCGGTGACCCCGATCTTGTCCTTGACCGGGCTGTCCGCAGCCTGGCCAAGCGCCCAGGCGTAGGGCCAGTTGCGCATGAAGATCGCGTTGCCGGACTGGAAGACCCCGCGTGCCTCCTCCTCACTGTAGTTGAGCACGCCTTCCGGCGCGATGGTGCCGACGGTCGAGGCAGCCCAGGTCAGCGCGTCGGCGGCTTTGGGGTTGTTGATGGTGATCTTACCCTCGGCATCGACGATCTGGCCGCCGCCGAAGCTGTCGATCCATTCGAGTGCGTCACAAGTCAGGCCCTCGTAGGCCTTGCCTTGGTAGACGAAGCCCCACATTCGATCATTGCCGCCGGCGCGCGCTTGGTCCTGCAGCTCCTTGGCGGTCGCGGCGAGCTCCTGCCAGGTCTCGGGCGGCTGCTTACCGGCCGCCTCCAGCAGGTCCTTGCGATAAAACAGCATGCCGGCGTCGGTGAACCAGGGCATAGCCACGAGCTTGCCGCCCACGGTGTTGTTCTCGACGATCGCCTTGAAGTGCCTGGCGATATCTTCGGCCGGGATCTTGCCGGTGAGGTCGACGAAGTGGTTGGCCAGGATGCCCGGCCAGATGACGTCGATCTGGAACACGTCGATGTCGGGCGACTTGGCCGCGAGTAGCTGCTGGTAGAGAGCCAGGCGCTCGGTCGCCGAGTTCGGCGTCGAGATCACCTTGACCTCGTTGCCGGTCTGCTTGGCCCAGGCGTCCGCACCTTCCTGGCACAGCTTGAGCTCCAGACCGACGGCGCCGCAGGAGATCGAGATGGTCGCGGCTGAGGCAGGAGCGGCAAGCGATCCAGCCGCCAAAACCCCGGCGATGACCAGCCTTGCTGTTCCGCTCATGGCGTTTGCCTCCCGGACCTCGCATTCGTTCCCGACCGAGCGCGTCAGCGGCCAGATGCCACCGACGCGATCACAAGCTGAACGATGGCGGCATAGGCCTTGATCCGCAAGCCGTGAAATCGAACGGGCATGTTCATGGTGAATGAGCTTGTCACGCCGCCATGTTCCCCTTGCCGAGGCCGGCTGCACCGGGGCAGCGGGTCCGCGCCAGCTCAGCTTGCGCCGAGGAGCGCTTTGGCTTCGAGCAGATCCGGCGTCGTCAAGCCTTCACTGAACTTGCGATACACGGAGGCCAGGATGACGCGTGCCTGATGCCGCGCGCCGACATCCGCCGAGATTCGCGCGAGACGGATCGATGCGCGGAGCTCGAAGGAACTCGCCCCCAGTTGCCCAGCGACGGTGCGCGCCACCTCGTACGCGCGCCGCACCTCGTCGGAAGGTCTGCCGGCTGCGAGGAGGAGATCGCCCTGCAGCCGATGCAGCTCCGGCTCAAACCACCGCTCGCCGGCCGCGGCGACGAAGCGCTGCGCCTCCGCGACGCTTGCAAGGCCGTCCGCCAGCCTGCCGGCGCGCAGGTGCGCCTCGGCCAGCAGTCCCAGTTGGAAGGATCGTCGCGCGTTGGCCCCCAGACCCTGGAGCACGCGGATGTTCGCTTCGATCAGCTCGGCGGCGTCCTCGCCGTCGGCCACGCGCAATGCGCCTTCGGTGATGCGGCTGGTGGCGAGGTAGACGGGAATGCCCTGCCCCGTGCAGAGTTCCGAGAGTTCTCGGGTCAGCCGACCGGTCTCCTCGAGGTCGCCGCGAAAGAGCCGCACCCAGGACGCGAACGCCAGGGTGATCGCCAGCGTGAACGGGTGGGCCAGCCTGCGAGCGAGCGCAATACCCTCCTCCGCGCGGGCCGCCGCCCGATCCGGGCTGCCGGATAGCCAAAGCGTCATGCCGAGAGTGTTCCGGCAGCAGACGCCGGCATCGTGTCCACCGTAGAACGCGGTCAGCTCGTGATCGCGGGCCTCGTCGTACAGGCGCATGCCGGCCTCGGCGTGCTGCCGCGCCCGCTCCAGCTCGCCTCCCTGCCAGCCGGTGGTCCACGCGGCGTGGTGCGCCTGCAGCGCCAGGCCCTCATCGCTCGTTTCGGCCGCGCGACGGAGTAGGTCGGAGACGAGCGGGCGGGATCGAGGAATGTCGGCGCGCAGATTGTGGCAGAACCAGGCACCCCAAAGGGATTGCAGCAGCTCTTCGGTTTCGCCTGCCTCGGTCGCCAGCCGAGCGGCCTGCTCGTAGGCCTCGATCACCTCCGGCCGTGGGCCGTGCGCGGCCATGAGCGCCGCACCCATGAGGATGTGCAGCCTGATCAAGCTGCGCCTGCCCTCCTGGCCGGGCACGCCGGGCGCGACATCGATGCCGCGGCGCAGGTGCGCGATCGCCTCTCGGTAGGCGGAGCGGCGCCATGCTCGCTCGCCGGCCGCAAGCCAGGCCGCCAGCGCGCGCAAGAGATGACCCGCCTCCGTCAGGTGGTGGGCGAGGACTTCGGGCGGCCCGACACCCTCGCCGACAGGACCGGCCTGGATCGCCTCGGCTACTTTGTGGTGCAGCTGCTGCCGGCGCGACCTCAGGAGCGACTGGTAGGCGACGTCCTGCACGAGCGCATGCTTGAAGGCGTAGAGGGGCCCCGCCAAGGGACCGCGGCGAATGATCAGCTCCGCCGCGACCAGGCGATCCAAGGCGTCGGCGAGGCGACTCTCGTCGAGGTCGGAGACGGAGGCAAGCAGGGCGCGACTGAACTCGCGCCCGATCACGGCCCCGACTTGCGCGGCCTCCTTGGCTGGCCCCAGCCGGTCGAGGCGGGCCAGGAGGGAATCGTTGAGCGTCATCGGGACGGCGACAGCGGGAAGCCGCGCCGCCAGCCCGCGGCGGCCGTCGGCCTCGCACAGGAGGCCAAGCTCGAGCACCGTCCGGGTCAGCTCCTCGACGAATAGGGGAACGCCGTCGCTCCGCTCGACCACGGTCTCGACCAGCTCCTGCGGCAGGGCGTGACCACCGGCGACCTCGCCGACGATCGCCCTCGCCTCGGCCTGATCCAGACGGTTCAGGACGAGGCGGGTGGCATGCCCGGCTCCAGCCCAGGGTGCTGAGAACTCAGGGCGGAACGTCGTGAGAAGAAGCACGGGCAGGGAGCGAACGTGCTCGACCACCTGCTCGAACAGCTCCAGCGTGGTCGGATCGCACCAATGCGCGTCCTCGAGCACGATCAGGACTGCCCGCTGCCTGGCCAGGCCGTCGAGCTGCGCCAGCAGCGCCCTGAACGTGCGCCCCTTCCTCTCCTGCGTCGTCAGAGGCGGAAGTGCGTGGCGGCCGCTCGGCGCCAGGCCGAGAAGATCGGCGAGGTAGGGGACGCCGTCCTCCGTCCCGGTGGCCCGGGCGGCCAGGGCCTCGAGCTTGCCGAGCCGCGCGGTCGCCCGATCCGCCGCGACAAATCCCGCTGCCCGGGCAATCTGCTCGATGACGGGGTGCAGGGCGCTGTTGGTGTGGAAGGGTGAGCAGTTGTAGCGGAGGCTGACGCACGGCTCGGCCCGCAGCCGGTCACGCAGGGCCAGCACGAGCCGCGATTTGCCGATCCCGGGCTCGCCGACGAGCAGCACCGCCTGTCCGCGGCCGCATCTGGCGAGCCCCCAGCGCTCCACGATCAGCGCCAGCTCTTGGCTGCGACCGACGAGCGGCAGGGGGGCGCCTGCCTGGTGGGCCGCGAACCTATCCTGAACCGTGCGTTCGCCGGTCACCGTGAACCCCTGGACCGGGCCAGCGATCCCCTTGAGGGCCAGGGGGCCGAGATCCGCGAAGTGGAACAGGCCGCGGACGAGTCGCTGCGTAGCGGCGGACACGACCACCTTGCCGGGCAGCGCCATCGTCAAGAGGCGGGCCGCCAAGTTCGGCGTCTCACCGACCACCGCCTCCTCGCGGGCGGCGCCCTGACCGACAAGGTCGCCCACGACGACGAGGCCGGTCGCGATGCCGATCCGGACCGCCAGGGCCTCCCCAGCCGGTGTGGCCAGCGCCGGGATCGTGCCTGCGACCGCCAAGGCGGCGCGCACGGCGCGCTCGGCCTCGTCCTCATGCGCTTCCGGCCAGCCGAAATAGGCCAGTATGCCGTCGCCCATGAGTTTCGCGACGTGCCCCTCCCAGCGCCGGATCTCGCGCGTGACCAGATCCTGGAAAGGCCGGATGACCTCGCGCATCTCCTCCGGATCGAGGCGCCCGGCGAGCGCGGTCGAGCCGACGAGGTCGACGAACATGATGGTCAGCTGGCGGCGCTCGGCCGCGCAGGGAACCCTGGCGACACCCGGTTCCGCCGGTGCCCGCGCCGCTCGCGGAATGGATGACGCGACCAGTTCCCGGATCGCGCCGAGCACCACCCGGCGCGGCCCCATGGGCAGCCCGAGCTCCCGCAAGTCCGCATCGGTCAGGTGCGGCAGGGCCGACGCCGTGATCTCGGCCGCGCGGAACGCCTGCGCGTAACGGTCCAGCCCAAGCTCGCGCAGCCACGCTGCGACATCGAGATCCTGCTGCGGCACGAGCGTTTCCGCCCCCAGTTCTCCGTATTCTAGCCCAGAACTTAGGGTGGCACCACCGTGCCGCGCCCGGTGTGTAGCGAGCGCCCGGTGGCCGGTGCCGTTCCGTCTTCGTATCGCGTCAGGCGCTCCGCGCGGCCACGATCGGCTCGACCGTGCTCGCTGCAGCACGATCGTTGTTCGCTGGCTCGGGCGGGGCAGCGAATTCGGTCGCAAAGCACCAGCCGGCGGCGGTCGGGCGCGAGGCCGGCGACCCGGCCGGTGCGCATGGTGTCGACCACGTGGCGCAGCACGGCCCCGGGCCGGCCGGCGGGGTCGGCCAGGAGGTAGGAGTGGCCGAACGGGTCGTAGCGGCTGTTGAAGTCGTCGCAGTCGATGGCCGCGACATTGGCTGGGGCCCGCTCCAGCTCGGCCGGGCCGGTGTGGCCGAGGCGGCGCTTGACGATGCGGTTCTTGAGGTTGGCTACCTTGCTCGAGCGCAGGGCGAAGTCGTCGGCGGCGTGGTAGACGACGACGTTGCGGGCAGCAGCACTGAGCACCGTGCCGGCGCGGCCGGGGGCGAACAGATCGTTGGCGACGTCGGCCGCCACCATGAACAGATTGCGGAACAGGGCTGGGTCGGTGCCGTAGTCGTAGGCCCAGGATGACAGGGCGGCCTCGAGCACCCGGTTGCCCATCGAGTGGGCCACCAAGTTGACGTGCTTGAGGCAGGTCTCCTCCGTGCCCAGCCGGTCGCGCCAGGAGACGAACTTGCCCAGGATACGCGCGAGCGCCAAGCCGCTGGCGGTGGCCGACTGCTGGTCGTCCCAATAGTCCAGGACGAGGCCGAAATCGTCGTCGCAAGGCCAGACGAGCGCCACCACCTCGACGAGCCCCGGGTCCACGCGTCGCACAGGGCCTGCAGGCGCTGCGCGTCCGGGAACACCCGCGCCTCCGGCTGGCAGCTGAAGCCATGCACGTAGAACAGGAGCTGCCGGTGGCGCGAGCGGCGCAGGCGGGAGAAGAACGGCACCGCGGTCAGCTCGACATACTGGTCGGGGCCAAGGCGCTGGCAGAAGAACAGGGAAGCCCCCGGCTCCTGGTCGCCCTGGGCGAAGGCGATGCCGCGGCCGGGCTGCGACCGGCGCGAGCCCTCGATCCGGCGATTGGTGACGAACAGCATGGGCTGGTTCCAGCACTGGCGACGATCGCAAGGAATATAGTCTGATATACTAGGAATGATCAAGCGTGCTGCGACGGCGCTACCCTGCTCACCGGAAAGGCCCGGCATGAACGTCCTGTTCGTCACCGCCGACCAATGGCGCGGCGACTGCCTCGCCTGTCTGGGCCATCCGGCCGTGCGCACGCCCAATCTCGACCGGCTCGCCGCCGGCGGTGTGCTGTTCGAGCGGCACTTCGCGCAGGCCACGCCCTGCGGCCCATCGCGGGCCTCGCTGCATACCGGCCTCTATGCGCTGAATCACCGCTCGATCACCAACGGCACGCCCTTGGATGCGCGCCACAAGACCTTGGCCAGTCTGGTGCGGGCGGGCGGCTACGATC
>CAWCVG010000006.1:0-57154 GCA_963798935.1 uncultured Actinomycetes bacterium | reverse complement strand
CCTCCGAAGCTCAAGCACCCGGCGTCACCGCGATGATGTCCGCGAGGTGCACGAGCGCGAAGACCGAGCGGCTCGTCGCGACGCGCTCGCCCTCCTCGTCGATCTCCGGAAGTGCGCGCCAGAGCTCCTGAGCCGCGGTGAGCAGCTCCTTGATCTGGTCGAGCTCCTTCGGGTAGCCGTTCCGCTCGTGGCACGCGTTCAGCGCGAGGCCGAGGACGCCGATCGTGTCGGCCTGGCGCGTCCACAGGAGCGGTGTCGCCATCGAGAGGTACTGGTGCACGCGGGCGAGCGCCATCGACTGCCGGAGCTCGTCCCGGCCTCGCGGCTTCGACGGCTCGAGCGGCTCCGTGCCGTCCGCGATCCGGTTGGCGTTGCCGGCAAGCATCTCCCGGAGCTGCGTCTCGTCCAGGCCCGCCGCGATCGCTGTCCGCAGCGCGATCGTCAGAGACTGCGGCTGCCGTCCGTACGGGTAGTCGGACGCATAGAGGATCTGCTCGGGCGGAACCTGGTGGAAGAAGTCGAGGAGGTCGACGGGGCTCCAGACCGAGGTGTCGAAGAACACGCCCTTTCGCCCGGCGAAATGCCCGGCCAGCGCGGCCATGTCAGCGATCCCTGCATGCGCGATGATCAGGTGCGCGCCGGGGTATCTGTCGACGAGCCGGTGGAGGTGGTCGGCGATCGGCGGCAGGCCGCGACCGCCGTGGATCAGGATCGGCACGCTGCGCTCGGCGGCAAGCTCGAAGACCGGGGCCAGCCTCTCATCGTTGAGGGTGAACCGTTGCGCCCGGGGATGGAGCTTGATCCCGCGCGCGCCGAGGTCGAGACAGCGAGTCGCCTCCTCGATCGGCCCCGAGTTCATGTCGAGCCGCACGAACGGCACGAGCCGGCCGTTCGAGCGCTCGGCGTCCCGGAGCGTTCTGTCGTTCGGTGCGCGGAACGCCGGCTCGCGGTCGGGCTCGTCCATGCAGAACATGAACGCGCGCGAGATGCCATAGGCGTCCATGATCCGCTCGAGCTCCTCGTACTGGCCGCTGAAGCCGTCGATGTCGTGCCCGAGATGCAGGTGCGCGTCGAAGATCTCTGCGCCGTCGGGCAGCAGCCGGCGAAGCTCGCCGTCATAGCTCGAGATCAGGGCCTGGGCGCGCGCGAGGGCCGCTTCCACGAACGCTCAGTCTACGTTCGGTCGTCTCGTGCTAGCCGGTGAACGAGGCGAGCTCCCGAGAACCCCCACCGGGTCGATGCGAGTTCCCCGGACCTTCGATATAGGATCGCTCGCATGACTGATGTTCTGATCTACGCCGATTCCATGGGCAACGCCGAGATGCGGCACGAAGTGCCGGTCCCCGTGCCCGACCCGTTCCTGTACGTGGAGAAGGACGGCGAGCGCCACGCCGTCGTGACCTCGTTCGAGAGCTCTCGCATCGAGCCCGTAGGCATCAAGGCGCACCCGCTCGAGGAGTTCGACTACGACGACCTGATCGCGCAGGGCCTGCCGCGACACGAGGTCCTGATGCAGACGATCGAGCGCGGGGTCGCGAAGTTGGGCGTCAAGGAGGCGGTCGTCCCGACGACGTTCCCCGTCGGGGTCGCCGACCGGCTGCGGGCGCAGGGCGTCGAGCTGACGCCCGACCGCGAGTTCTTCGCCGAGCGCCGCCGGGTCAAGAGCGAGGCAGGGCTCGCCGGGATCCGCCGCGCCCAGAAGGGGACGGACGCCGCCATGGGCGCAGCGGCGGAGCTGCTCCGCAGCGCCGAGGCTTCCAACGGCAGCGTCGTCCTCGACGGCGAGCCGCTCACTTCGGAGCGCCTCAAGGCGCGGATCACGGAGGTTTTCAACGAGCACAACCTCGTGTCCGACGAGATGATCGTCGCCATCGGCGGCCAGGCTGCATCCGGCCACGACATGGGCTCCGGCCCGATCGCGCCCGGCCAGGCGATCGTGATCGACCTCTTCCCGCGCGACCGCGAGAGCGGCTACTACGCCGACATGACCCGCACGTTCGTCGTCGGCGACATTCCGGAGGAGCTGGCGGAGTACCACCGCCTCGTCTACGAGGCCCTGCAGAAGTCGCTGGCCGAGGTGAAGGCGGGCGCCGAGGGCCGGGACATCTTCCAGGGCGTCTGCGAGGTCTTCCACGAGGCCGGGCACCCGACTCAGCTCTCGAAGCAGCCGGGTGAGGTGCTGGCGAACGGGTTCTTCCACGGTCTTGGCCACGGCGTCGGGCTGGAGGTGCACGAACCGCCGTCGCTGTCCCGCGACCCCAGCCAGCTCATGGCCGGCGACGTGGTCACGCTGGAGCCGGGGCTCTACCGCGAGGGCTGGGGCGGCGTGCGCCTGGAGGATCTCGTGCTGGTTACGGAAGACGGCTGCGAGAACCTCACCCAATACCCGTACGACCTGACTCCATAGCTCGGACCGTTTTCGCTCGGGAAATCGCGGGTAAGACCATGACTCCTTCACCACCTGGAGGTGTCACATGGCTACTCGTGTCCGTGAGACCGACCATGCGGTGCTCGAACCGAGCCGGCCCGGTCTTGCTCGCAGCCGGGTAGACGACACCGACGACGCCGCTCTCGAGGCTGTCGCCGCCAAACGGTGGCGGATGGCCCTGATGCTGACCGGCGCCATGCTCGTCGTCTACTTCGGCTTCATCCTGCTCATCGCGTTCGCTCCCGGGTTCCTCAGCGAGCGCATCACCGACGGACTGTCCGTGGGCATGGCCCTCGGCGTGCTCGTGATCCTCGCGACGTGGGCGCTGACGTGGACCTACGTTCGCTGGGCGAACCGCGTCTACGAGCCCGAAGTCGCGCGACTGAGGAGGTAGGCGATGCTGTTCGCGAAATTCGTACCCGGCGAGGCCAACTCCCTCGCCATCGCCTGCTTCCTCGTCTTCGTCGGAATCGCCCTCGGGATCTCCTGGTGGGCGTCCCGGCGGACCCGCACCACCGAGCAGTTCTACGCCGCCGGTCACAACGTCACCGGCTTCCAGAACGGACTGGCGCTGGCCGGCGACTACATGAGCGCGGCGAGCTTCCTCGGGATTGCGGGGCTCGTCGCCCTGAAGGGCTTCGACGGCCTGATCTACTCGATCGGGTTCCTCGTCGGCTGGCCGATCGTGCTCTTCCTGATCGCCGAGCCGCTGCGGAACCTCGGCAAGTACACGTTCGCCGACGCGGTCGCCTACCGGCTGAAGCAGACGCCAGTGCGGCTTGCAGCGGCGGTCGGGACGCTCTCCGTCGCGACCTTCTACCTGATCGCCCAGATGGTCGGAGCCGGGACGCTGATCAACCTGATCTTCGGGATCGACTACGCGCTCTCGGTCGTGATCGTCGGCGCGGTGATGCTGACCCTGCTTCTGCTCGGCGGCATGATCGCGACGACCTGGATCCAGATCGTCAAGGCCGTGCTGCTCATCGGTGGGGCGACGGGGATGGCGTTCCTCGTCCTCGGAAAGTTCGGCTTCAACCCGCTCGAGCTTTTCCAGACCGCGTCCAGGGAGAACGGCGGCGCCGTGCTCGAGCCAGGTTCGCTCGTCTCCGGCCACTGGGATGCGATCTCGCTCGGCCTCGCCCTGATGTTCGGGACCGCCGGGCTGCCGCACATCCTGATGCGCTTCTACACCGTCCCCGACGCGAAGGCGGCACGGACGTCCGTGAACTGGGCGACGATCTTCATCGGGTTCTTCTACCTGCTCACCTTCGTGCTCGGCTTCGGCGCCATGACGCTGGTCGGAATGGGCCCGATCAGCAACATCGACGAGGGTGGCAATGCGGCGGCCCTGCTGCTGGCCGAGGACGTCGGCGGGACGCTGTTCTTCGGCTTCATTGCGGCAGTGGCGTTTGCGACGATCCTCGCGGTCGTCGCCGGCCTCACGCTGTCCGGCGCGGCTGCGCTGTCGCACGACGTGTGGGTGAACGTCGTCCGGCACGGCGAGGCGGACGAGAAGGAGCAGCTCCGCGTCGCCCGGATCGCGACATTCGTGATGGGAGCCTTCGCGATCGTGCTCGGGATCGCCCTTCAGGGCCAGAACATCGCGTTCATGGTCGGGCTGGCGTTCGCCATCGCGGCGAGCGCGAACTTCCCTGCGCTCCTGATGTCGATCTTCTGGAGGCGGTTCACGACGTACGGAGCCGTCTCGAGCATCCTCGTGGGCGCGATCTCGGCGCTGGTGTTGATCTACATCTCGCCGACGATCCAGGTCGACGTGCTCGGCCACGAAGACGCCCTGTTCCCGCTGGCGAACCCGGCGCTCGTCTCGATGCCGCTGGCGTTCGGTGTCGGGATCCTCGTCTCGCTGCTGTGGCCGGAGCCGGCCGCACAGGCGAAGTTCATCGAGGCCGAGCGGAGGATCCACCTGGGCGACGTGCCGGCTCGCCGGCCGACAGGTGCGCCCGCCCGCGCTCGCTGACCCGATAAGTTGGAGCCCTCCCGCAGCGGGAGGGCTCCAACGTCCAAG
This sequence comes from uncultured Actinomycetes bacterium, assembly GCA_963798935.1. Classification (GTDB taxonomy): domain Bacteria; phylum Actinomycetota; class Thermoleophilia; order Gaiellales; family Gaiellaceae; genus JACDAN01. Next base: position 52,700 of record CAWCVG010000006.1, on the reverse strand, counting down.
GAGGACTTCGTGGCTCAACCGGACACGCGTCAGCAGACGATCGAGACGATGTTCGAGGAGGCTCGCCGCTACCCGCCGGACGGCGAGTTCGCGGCGCAGGCCAACGCGCAGCAAGAGCTCTACGAACTGGACTTCGAGGAGCTCTGGGCTCGCGAGGCGCAGCGCGTCACGTGGTTCGAGCCCTGGACGACGTTGCTCGAGTGGGAGCCGCCGTACGCGAAGTGGTACCTCGGCGGGAAGCTCAACGTCTGCTTCAACTGCGTCGACCGCCATGTCGAGGCCGGCCGGGGTGGAAAAGTCGCCTACCACTGGGAGGGCGAGCCGGACGGCGACCGTCGTGAGCTGACCTACGCCGATCTCCAGTCCGAGATCGTCCGTTTCGCGAACGCGCTCAAGGAGCTCGGCGTCGGCAAGGGGACGAAGGTCGCGATCTACATGGGCATGGTCCCGGAGCTGGCGATCGCGATGCTCGCCTGCACACGGCTCGGCGCGCCGCACACCGTCGTCTTCGGCGGGTTCTCGGCCGACTCGCTCTCCGATCGGATCAACGACATGGGCTGCACGGTGGTCGTCACCCAGGACGAGGCCTGGCGACGTGGTTCGAAGGTTCCGCTGAAGGAGATCGCCGACGAGGCGATGGGGAACGCGCCGGGGATCGAGACCTGCATCGTCCTGCGCCGGACCGAGGGCGAGGTCTCCATGGAGCGCGGCCGGGACGTCTTCTGGAACGAGGTCGTGGAAGGCAAGCCGGACGACGCGGAGTCATGTCCCTGCGAGCCGATGGACTCCGAGGACCTGCTCTTCCTCATGTACACGTCGGGGACGACCGCGAAGCCGAAGGGGATCGCCCACTCGACGGCCGGCTACCTCGTCGGCACGGCGACGACGCATCACTACATCTTCGACCTCAAGCGCGACGACGACGTCTACTGGTGCGCGGCCGACATCGGCTGGATCACCGGCCACAGCTACATCGTCTACGGGCCGTTGGCGAACGGCGCGACGTCGGTCATCTACGAGGGCACGCCGGACTTTCCGGACAAGGACCGCTGGTGGGGCATCGTCGAGCGCTACGGCGTGACGATCCTCTACACGGCGCCGACGGCGATCCGGGCGCACATGAAGTGGGGCCCGGAGCACGCCGGGAAGCACGACCTCTCGTCGCTGCGACTGCTCGGGTCGGTCGGCGAGCCGATCAACCCGGAGGCCTGGATGTGGTACCGCGAGCACATCGGCGGCGAGCGGACGCCGGTCGTCGACACCTGGTGGCAGACCGAGACCGGCATGGCGTTGATCACGCCGCTCCCGGGCCTCACGACGACCAAGCCGGGCTCGGCGACCAAGCCCTTCCCCGGGGTCGACGCGGCCATCTTCGACGAGCAGGGCCAGGAGGTCGGGCCGGGGGGCGGTGGGTATCTCGTGCTCCGCAAGCCGTGGCCGGCGATGCTGCGCGGGATCTACGGCGACCACGACCGCTACGTCGAGACCTACTGGTCGAGGTATCCCGGGGTCTACTTCGCGGGCGACGGCGCGCGGATCGACGAGGACGGCGACTTCTGGCTCCTCGGCCGCGTCGACGACGTGATGAACGTCTCGGGCCACCGGATCTCGACGATCGAGATCGAGAGCGCGCTCGTGGATCACCCGTCGGTCGCCGAGGCTGCGGTCTGCGGCCGCGTGGACTCGCAGACCGGCCAGGCGATCGTCGCCTTCGTGACGCTGAAGGGCGGGGAAGAGGGCTCCGAGGAGCGGCTGGCCGAGCTCCGCGAGCACGTCGGCACGAAGATCGGGCCAATCGCGAAGCCGGCGAACATCGTCTTCACGCCCGAGCTGCCGAAGACGCGCAGCGGCAAGATCATGCGCCGCCTCCTGCGCGACGTCGCGGAGAACCGGCCGCTCGGCGACACGACGACTCTTGCGGATCCCGCGGTCGTGGAGGAGATCCGCGAGCGAGGGACGAGCGGGCGAACGGAGGAGTAGCGATGGGCGACTACACGCACATGAGCGTTCTGGACGTGGAGGATGCGGCCGAGAAGTTCGGCATGAGCGAGACACACGAGACGCGTTTCGCGCACGGGGCGCTCGAGGCGGAGGCGACCGGCTTCAGCCTCCATCGCTTCAAGCCGGGCAAGCGGCAGCCGTTCGGGCATCGCCATGACGGTGCGGAGGAGATCTACTTCGTCGTCTCCGGCTCCGGGCGGGTGAAGCTGGACGACGACATCCTGGTGCTGCATCCGCGGGAGGCGCTGCGTGTCGCTCCGGGTGTCATGCGCCAGTTCGAGGCGGGCGACGAAGGGCTCGAGATCCTCGCCTTCGGCCCGCGCCATGCCGAGGACCGCGGCGAGATCGTCCAGGGCTGGTGGAGCTAGACCACCGCCAGCTCGGCGTCGACCTCTACAACGATGCCTGGCGGCTGCTCGAGAAGGAGCGGACCCCCGAGGAGGAGGACGAGCTGCTGCATCAGGCACACGCCTCGGCCTATCACTGGTTGAAAGCGCCCGAGTGCGAACCGAAGAACCGGGCGCGCGGCGAGTGGATGTGTTCGCGGGCCTACGCGGTGCTCGGTCGTGCCGAGCCTGCGCTCTACCACGCGGAACGCTGCCGGGCCATCGTCGAGGCGAACCCGGACAACATGGAAGAGTTCGACCTCCCGTTCGCCTACGAGGCCCTTGCCCGCGCGCATCGGGTCGGCGGCGCCGAGGACGAGGCCGAGCGCTACGAACAGCTCGCTCGCGAGGCCGGCGCCGCGATGACCGACGCCGAGGACGTCGAGCACTTCGAAGAGGCGGTCTCGACGCTCAGGTGACGGTCGCGAGGCTCTAGTTGCCGAGCAGCTCGTCCGCGACGTCGCGGCGAACGCGCAGCTCCCAGATGAGGAGCCATGCGGCGAAGACCAGCCCGGCGACCAGCACGGCTGGAACGATCCAACGACCGACACCGACGTCGAGGAACGCGACGAGCATGAGCGGCCAGAAGACGAAGAGAAACGCAAGACCGAGGCCGCAGGCGATGCAGCCCAGGGTGAGCACGAGCAGGCTGCCACTACTCGGTACGACGAGATCCGCAGAGGTGATGTCCCGTTCGACGTGGATGGGCCGCGTGTTGGCCTCGAACGAGGCTCGATTCCAGTCTTTCGACATCAGCTACGCGTCTGAGCCTACTCCTGCGGATGCCCGCGGAGGCTTTCCAGCCTGGACGACCGAGCGGGTCGTTGATGGCTAGGACCTAGTCCTCACCGACCTCGCCACGCTCTGACCGGGCCCGCGCGGGGGGCGATCTGACCCACACCTGCTACCGTGACCCCAAGACCAGAGCGAGTTCGGTTTGCGTTTCGGCGCCTTCCTCACCCGTTCGTGAACGGTGAAGGAGGTGTTTTTTTATGGCAAGCGGAACCGTCAAGTGGTTCAACGACAGCAAGGGCTACGGCTTCATCACTCCCGATGAAGGCTCGAAGGACCTGTTCGTGCATCACAGCAGCATCGCCGGCGAGGGCTTCAAGTCGCTCCCGGAGGGCGCACGAGTCTCGTACGAGCAGCGCGAGGGCTCGAAGGGGCCCGAGGCGACCGACGTGACTCAGGTCGCGTAGTTCGTCCAGCCGGCCGCGGCATTGCGCCGCGGCCGGTCTTTCCAGGAAACGGGGGCTATGAGCCAGAACAGCGACAAAGTCGAGTTGGAGGGCGAGGTCATCGAAGCCCTACGGGGTCGGATGTTCCGCATTCGGCTCGACAACGGGCACCTGACGCTGGGCTACCTCGCCGGGCGGCTGAAGCGGTACAGGATTCGAGTCATGCTCGGCGACCGCGTGCGGATCGAGCTGTCCCCGTACGACCTGAACCGTGGCCGCATCGTCTACCGCGTTGGTTAGCGTGGAAACCACCGGCCGCGGGACCATGCTGTGGTTCAACGAGGCGAAGGACCTGGGCGCGCTGCGGACCGACGACGGCATTCGGATCGAGGTGCCGGGTGAAGCGTTTTCAGCCGGCGAGAAGCCGCGCGGCCGCTGCGCAGGACTGGAGATCGAGTTCCAGGTGCAGGCGAACCAGATCAGCGGTATTGCCTTCGTGCCGGTCGTGGCGCCGCGGCGAGCGCGAAGCCGCCGCCGTAGCTAGACGACGACGCCCGAGGAACGGGGTCCTCAGCCCGCGAGGATCCTCTCGAAGCGCTCGGCGCCGTCGAACGGCGCGAGGGACTGTCCCTCGGACCCGGCGGGCGGGGACATGGAGATCGTGACGAGGCTGTGCCGACTTGCGTTCGCGCAAGGCACCAGCGAGCCGTCGCGGGCAGGATGGTGTGCGGCTGCCGATGGAGGCTGTCCAGCTTGGACGACCCAGTCGGTCGCTCCCGGCTGGACCGACGCCTAGCCGGCCAGGATCTTCTCGAAGCGCTCGGCGTCGTCGAACGGCCCGATCAGCGCCAGCTTCAGCCCGTTCTGGCCGATCACGTCCTGGGCGACCCGCTGGACGTCCTCGACCGTGACGGCGTCGATCCCGGCCAGCACGTCCTCCGGCTCCTCGACCTTGCCCTCGAGCACCTCGCGCCGGAGGCCGAACATGATCATCCCGTGCGGGCTCTCGGTCGCGAGCACGAAGCGCCCCTTGGCGACGTTCTTCGACTTCTCGAGCTCCTCGGCGGGCACCGGCTCGGCGGCGATCTTCTTCAGCTCACGCGCGATCGTCTCGATCGCCTCGTCGATGCGCTTGATGTCCACGCCGGCCTGTGAGTAGAGCGTCCCCGTGTCGGTGTAGGAGTGGTTCGTCGCGAAGACGTAGTACGCGAGCCCGCGGCGCTCGCGCACCTCGGTGAAGAGCCGCGAGGACATCCCCGTCCCGAGCACGGTGCCGAGCAGCTGCAGCGCGTACCGGTCCGGATGGGTCAGCGGATAGCTCGGAACGCCCATCGCGATGTGCGCCTGATCCGACTCCTTCGAGTGGATCCGGACACCCGACCCGTTGCCGTTCGAGCCGGCAAGCGGCTCAGCCCCGCCCGGGTCGCCTGACTCGACTCCGCCGAGCATCTCCTCGACCTCCTGCCGGATGCCCTCGTCGAAGTTTCCGGCGAAGCCGACGACCATCTTCGGGCCCGTGTACCAGCGGTCGACGTACTCGAGGAACGTGTCGCGTGTGGCGGCGCGCACGGTCTCCTTGCGGCCGATGATGTCCCAGCCGAGCGGCGTGTCGCCGTACAGGAGCTGGTGGTAGACGCCGCCGATGTAGTCCCGCGGCGTGTCGAAGTACATGTTCATCTCCTCGACGATCACGCCCTTCTCGCGCTCGATCTCCTCGGAGTCGAACTTCGAGTTGCGGAGCATGTCGACGAGGACGTCGAACGCCCGCCCACGGTGCTCGGCCGCGCACTTGATGTAGTAGCCCGTGTACTCCTTGCCGGTGAAGGCGTTGAACTCGGCGCCGATCCCGTCGACCTCGTTCCCGATGATCTGCGCTGTGGGCCGGTTCTCCGTGCCCTTGAAGAACATGTGCTCGGCGAAATGCGCGATCCCGCTCGTCTCCGGGGTCTCGTAGCGGGAGCCGGCGGCGAGCATGATGAAGCAGGCGACCGACTGCACCTGCGGCATCGGCGCGGTGAGCAGCCGCAGGCCGTTCGGCAGCACGTCTCGCTGGAAGACGGCCATCAGACAGGTACCTCCTCGGTCAACCAGCTACGCCACTCCGCCGGGATCTCCACACTCGCTCCTCTCTCGTAGTCGTAGCCGACGAGCACGCTCTTCCCCTCCGCCGCAACGTGGCCGGCGGCGCGCACCTCGTACTCCAGCTCGAAGCTCTTGGTTCCCAACCTCGAGGTCCGGACACCCACCTCGACCTCTTCGCCGAACGCGATCGGCGACCGGAAATCGACCTCCATGCGGGCGAGGATCAGGCTGTGCTGCGGGTTGTCGCCTGCGCCGAGCGAGGAGAGGAACGCGATACGGGCGGACTCCATGTAGGTCAGGAACACCGCGTTGTTGACGTGTCCCATCCCGTCGAGGTCCCGGAAGCGCACGGTGTCGCGGTACACGAACGGGAAGCCGTCCACCGGCGGCATGGTATAGACGCCTCGATGAGCGGCGAGCACACCAGGGCGGCCATCTGGGCGCAGCCGGACTGGCTCCGGCAGGTGCCGACCGGCGAGCGGCTTCCGGCCGGGAAGGCCCTCTTCGTCGGGTGCGGAACCTCGTTCCACGCCGCCCAGACCGGAGGCGTGGGCGTGCAGTCGCTCGACCTCGTGCTGCGCCCCGAGCGCGACGCCGACGTGCTCGTCGCGATCAGTCACGAGGGGACGACGAAGCTGACGCTCGAGGCGGTGCGCGCATGGCAAGGCGAGAAGTGGCTCGTGACCGGCGCGCCGGAGAGCCCGATCGCAGCGGCGTGCGACCACGTCGTCGTGGCGGCGCCGGAGATCGAGAAGAGCTGGTGCCACACGGCGAGCTATACCTCGGCGGTCGCTGCGATCGCCGCGCTCCGCGGCCAGGACATCTCGGAGCTCCCGGAGGCCGTCGAGGAGGAGCTCGAGCGGCCTGCGCTCGCCACCGACCACGAGCGGTTCCTGATCGCCGGCGCCGGCTCTGCCTGGCCGACGGCGCAGGAGGCGGCGCTCAAGCTCCGCGAGGGCGCCTTCGTGGCGGCGGAGGCGCACCACACCGAGCAGCTCCTGCACGGCCATCTCGCCGGCGTCGACGAGACCGTGCGCTGCTTCGTGCTCGAGGGCGAGGGCCGTGCCGCCGAGCGTGCGCGCGATGCGCTCGCCGCCCTGCGTGAGCTCGGCTGCGACGTCGAGTTCGTCCCCACGCGCCATCCCGTCGTGGACATCGTCCGCTTCCAGCTCCTGACGCTGGCCCTGGCCGAGAAGCGCGGCGTGAACCCGGATCACATCCGCACCGACGACCCGCGCTGGAAGCGGGCGCGCGCGGCCTACGACTGAGGCGCCGGGAGGGCGAGGCCGCTCGCCCTCCCGCCGGCTGCGCTACCGCATCCCCTTAGTCGTCCTCGTCCTCGCCGTCGTCATCGTCGCCGTCTTCAGCACGAGCGAGGTCGACTCCGTGCGGTCGGCCCGGATAGTCGAGCGTTCGTACGACCCGATTCCCGTCTCGGTGATCGATGACGGCAAGGCCGGGCCCCGTCCCACCTTCGAACGCCGCGAACGTATAGCGCCCGTTTCGTGACGTCCACTGGTGCCCGGCGAGAGTGGTCGTCTCGAGGGGCGAGCCGAGCCGAACGAACTCGTGGTCGAACGTCCGCGTATCGACGACCACCGCCTGGGCCGGCATCGTCCGAAGCGTGATCGTCAGCAGCCTGTCGCCGGCCGCGAGACGCAGCGTGTCGGGAAGCCCGAGCGTGAGCACGTCGGTGCACGCGTCGTGGACTCGCAGGTCGAGGACGCACACCCGGTTCGCCGTCCGGCGCGTGACATACGCGATCTTGCCGTTACGCGTCACGGCGAGCTCGTGCGCGCCCGGAACGGTCAGACTCCAGAGGATCGCGCCCGTCCTGGGATCGAGCGCGACGATCTCGTTCGACGCATCGCTGGCGACGTAGAGGATCCGCCCATCTGGTGAGAACACGCCGGCGTGAGCGCGGCCGCTCTCGGCGACCGGGTCGCCGTTCGTGTCCCACTGTCCGAGCAGCGTGTCCGTCCGAGTGTCGACCACCGCGACGTCATCCGTCCCGTACAGCCCGAACGCCACGAGGTTGCCCCGGCGGGTCGTGTGCACGTGATGAGGCCGCGACAGCGGTGCCATGGAGATCCGCCTCGTCACGACGCCCGTTCCGGGCATCGACGATCGCGATCGCCGGCGGGCTCCCGAACTCCTCGGCGACGTAGAGCTTGCCCCTTGCGTACGCGAGATCGCCCGGCTGCGAGCCGGGGCTCATCGCGATCGTGCTTACGACGGCACCAGTCCTCGCGTCGAAGCCCTGAATCGTGTGGACGCCCCGGTTCGCGACCCAGATCGTCCCTTCGACGCTCGAGAGTCGCTCCGCGTCCCGTCGCCGGCGAAAGACGCGGCGGCGGTGGTGGCGACGATCCCAACGAGCAGAAAGAGGAATGCCGTGAGCGCGCGACTATGACTGCGCATTGCCGTACCTCCTGCGGTAGCACCCCTCGGCGGGCCGTGCCGAAGACTCCGTTCGCCTGGGGCTCAACCCGAAAGTACGTTGTGAACGTCCTCGAACTCAAATACATCTTTCCTGCGTCTTGCATAACCTGAGGTAATGCAAGTCGAAGCGAAGCTCCGCGCCTTCGCGGCGATCGCCCGTCGCGGCTCGATCTCGGGCGCAGCGCACGAGCTCTACATCAGCCAGCCCGCCGTCTCGAAGCACCTCGCCTCCCTGGAGAGCGAGGTCGCCAGGTCGCTCGTGGTCCGCAGCCGCGGGGCGCGACGCTGACTCCGGCGGGTGAAGTGCTCGCCGACTACGTGCTGCGCGCGGAGGCGCTGCTGGCGAACGCGAGCCGCGCGGTCATGGCCGATCTGGACACCGACACCGGTGAGCTGTCCATCGCCGCCTCCGGGATCCCCGGCACGTACGTCCTTCCGGAGCTGCTCGCGCGCTTCCACGAGGCACATCCCGGCATCGAGCTCGAGTTCGAGGTGACGACCTCCGGAGGCGCGCTCGAGCGAGTCCGGTCGCACGCGGTCGAGCTGGCCGTCATCGGCGGCATGACGGTGCCGCCCGAGCTGGAGAGCGAGCAGCTGCTCGAGGACGAAGTGGTGCTCGTCGGGCCGCCGTCGCTCGCAGACAGGCGCCTCCGACCGAAGGATCTCGAAGCCCTGACCTGGCTCTCCCGTGAGGAAGGCTCGGCCACCCGCGCAGCGGTGGAGACCGCCCGCTGGCAGCTCGGCCTGCACGCCGTGCCCCAGCTCGACCTCGCTTCGTGGGAGGCAGTGAAGCGGGCGGCGGCGAAGGGCGGCGGCATCGCGGCGATCAGCCGTCTGGCGCTCGACCTCGAGCTCGAGACCGGCCGCCTCGCCGTCCTCGACGTTCCTCGCTGGCGGCTCTCGCGGACTATCTCGGCCGTCTACGCGCGCGATGTGCGGCTGACGCCGCCGGCGGAGCGGTTCCTCGACCTCATACGCGACGAGCTCGCCGCTTAGAACCCGCCGCCGCCGTCGCCGCCTCCGCCGCCGAAGTCGCCACCGCCACCCCAGTCGCCGCCGCCTCCGAAGTCTCCTCCGCCTCCGAAGTCGCCGCCGCCAAGGTCGCCGAACCCGCCAGCTTCGGCGCTGCCCGGGTCGAGCGCCGAGCCGAGGAACATCCCACCGGCCAGGCCGAAGAACCCGAACGCCCAGGGCTGGAAGTAGGCGGGCGCGTCCCAGATCGGTCTCTGCCGGCCGTTCACCGTGATCTGGCGGGCGTCGGGCTCCTCGCCGGCGTTCACCCGCCGAGCGTCGGCCTCGCAGGCCGGCACCTTCATCGGGCCGCCGTACGGGGACGTCCAGGTCACGTCCTCGACCGACGTGCCATGCCGGGGGTCGAAGAAGCACGGAGGACGGGCCTCCGGGAGGGGCTTGCCGGCGAGGAGGGCCTTGGCCGCATCCATCTGGTGGCGCGAGTCGACGAGCGCCGTGGTGACACGCGCGATGTCCTCGGGCGAGCGGGCCCGGTCGAACGCATCGTCGGCCCGCTGGTATGCCTCCATCGCGCGGAGGTAGGCGGCTTTCGCTTCGGGGTCGGCCTCGACCTCCTCGTCCAGTCCGACGACGTCGTCGGCGAGCGCGACGAGATCCTCGCGCGCGACCGCCTTGACCTCGGCGAGTTCCCGCTCGCGCCGACGCCGGCGCCGGAGGGCGCGGAAGCCGAGGAGTGCGGCGATCGCCCCACCGACAGCCAGGAGCCAGGTCGGAAAGCCGCCGCCGCTCTCGTTGCCGGCCGACTCGGCCGACCCCGACCGGACGTCTCCCACCCGGCTCGCGAAGTCCATCAGGACGGCGGCGACTCCCTCCTCGTTGTTGGTGACGAACGCACGGGTCGCGAGTGCCGGGGCCTGATCCCGCGCGAGGTCGTTGCTAACCGCGCGGAACTGGTTGCCGACGACGACGGCGTAGACGCCCTGCCGGCCGAGGCGCCGCCCGAGCTGGAGCGCGACATCCGTGCTCGAGCCACCGGCCTCGCGGCGTGCCGACGGCGGCAGGATCGCAACGAAGAGCGGGGCGGCGCCGCGCTCCTCGATCGCGCCGCGCAGCTCGTCCGCCTCGGCCTCGGTCAGTGCGTCGGTGCCTGGGTGGACGTACACCGGATCCGAGCCGAGCGCCTCCGCGGCCTGGTCGAGCACCGCGGTCTGCGCCGCGGCGGGTGCGGCCGTCACGAGCGCCGCCAGCAGGACGAGCAGCAGCCTCATCCTCGCCACGCCTCCAGCAGCTCGCGTTCGCGTTCCGGCTTCATCCCTGCATCGTCGGTCATCTTGGCCTCGTCCAGCGTGCCACGGATCGTGTCCTCGAGCGAGCGGTGCGACAGGCCGGCCGCCTCTGCACGAGAGACGTCTGCCCGGTTCATCCCGACCCACTCGGGGTCGGCGAGCCACAGCGGGAGCTCCATCCACTCGCCGACCTCGTGACGGGCAAGGAACTCGTCGGGGATCCAGACCGGCGCCGCGTCCGAGCCGGTCACCGAGCGCGCCGAGTCGATCAGTTCCCGCCACGGGACGCCGGAGCGGGTCGCGTTGAAGGCGCCGCCTTCGTCACGCTCGAGCAGCTCGACCAGCCAGCGGCCGAGGTCGCGGGCGTCGACGAACTGCACGGTCCGCTCGGGCGGAGCCGGAACGAGCATGTCGCCGCCGCGAGCCGCACGGTGCGGCCAGTACGTGAACCTGCCGGTCGGGTCGTGGGGGCCGACGATCAACCCGGGACGGACGATCGTCGCCCGGTCCCCGAACACCTCCCACACAGCATCCTCGGAGAGTGCCTTCAGCGGCCCGTAGTTCTCGTACTCGGGAAGCATCTCGTCGGCCGGCATGTCGCCGAGCTCGCCGCGCGGCGAGTCCTCGTTCGGGCCGTCGCTGAAGTCGGCGTAAACCGAGACGCTGGAGACGAAGAGGTAGCGGCCGGCCGAATCCTTCAGCGCCTCGGCCGACTTCCGGACGACGTCGGGGAAGTAGCCGGACGGGTCGACAACCGCGTCCCACCGTCCGCCCTCCAGCGGCGACAGGTCCCCGGTGCGGTCGCCGCGGATCTTCTCGACCTCGGGGAAGAGCTCCGGGTTGGTTTCGCCGCGGTTGAAGAGCGTGACGTCATGGCCGCGGTCGAGCGCCGCCGAGACGGTCGCCCGCCCGAGAAACTTCGTCCCGCCGAGAACGAGGACTTTCACGATCCGGTGAAGTCCCGTAAGGATTCTTTGAAAACGCCTCGCCACTGCATGGGTCGTCGATAGCTTGCCTGTGCGACCCATGTTCGAACCACTCGTCATCGTTCTCTTCTTCGCGGCCGCCTGGCTGCTCGCGCGCTGCGCGGCGTTCGTCGCGCTCAAGGTGCTGGTCTGGAACGACCGGCGCTCGGCCGACCACGACCTCACGAAGGCCGGGAAGATGACCCGTCTCAAGCGGCGCGAGACCCAGGTCTCGATGGTCCGGAACGCCATCACCTACCTCGCGTTCGCGACCGCGGCAGTGCTTTCCGTCGGCCAGCTGATCGGCGGTGTCGATCGCCTGACGGCAATTGCTGGTGCGTCGTTCGTCCTGATCCTCGTCGGCTTCGCGGTGCAGCGAGTCCTGATGGACATCATCGCCGGGCTCGCCATGTTCATCGAGCGCTGGTACTCGGTCGGCGACACGATCCAGATCCCGATGCACGAGCTGCAGGGCGTCGTCGAGGACATGTCGCTTCGGCACACTCGGCTGCGGACGCTGGACGGCGAGGTGATCCACATCCACAACTCGCAGATCCCCTCCGTGCGGGTTCTCCCGGGCGGTGCGAAGGATCTGCGCCTCGAGGTCTTCGTCACCGACCAGGAGAAGGGCATCGAGATGGTGGACTCCGTCGCATCGATCCTGCCCGAGGGCCCGACGACGTTCTTCCGCAAGCCATGGATCGAGCAGGTCGACGAGCTGTCGGAGAGGCTGTTCCGGATCTCGGTCCGGGCTTCCGTCGCGCCGGGCCGCGAGTGGCTGGTGGACGGCTTCTTCGCCGACCTCATCCGGGAGCGCGCGGAGGACGGCGTGATCGCGCACGGGCCGGTGACCCTCTCCGTGGACGAGTCTGCCGCTCGGAGCTACGCGCGCTCCTCGGCGCTCACGCGCCGCAGCCACGAGTTCTCGCCCGCTCTCAGGCGAGCTTCCTGAGCTCTTCGAGCAGCCGGTCGACCTCGTCGGCCGTGTTGTAGTGGACGATCCCGACGCGGACCGCGCCGTCGTGCAAACCGAGCCGCTTCATCACCTCGAGCGCGTAGTAGTTCCCGTCCCAGACGAAGATGCCGCGCGCGCCCAGGTGGGCGGCGACGTCGGTCGGTGACCGGCCCTCGACGTTGAGCGCGAACGTCGACACGCGTCCCTCCATCGTCGGCTCGCCGTAGAGGGTGACGCCGCTGGGCAACCCGGCGAGGAACCGGTCGCCGAGCTCCCGCTCGTGGGCGGTGATCGCATCCCAGCCGATCGACTCGACGTACTCGACGGCGGCGACGAAGCCGGCGAGCAGCTCGTGCTGCGCCGTCCCGGTTTCGTAGCCGGGCGCCGGGCGCACCTTGTAGGGCCGCCATCGGTCGAGCAGCTCCCGGCGGGCGAACGCCAGCCCGAGGTGCGGCCCGTAGAACTTGTAGGGCGAGCAAAGGAGGACGTCGGCGCCGATCGCGGCCACGTCGATCGGCCCGTGCGGCGCGTAGTGCACGGCGTCGACCCACGCGAGCGCGCCCGCGTCGTGCGCGAGCTCGCAGATCTTTGCGGCATCGACGAGGGTGCCGAGCGCGTTCGACGCCCAGGGGAAAGCGACGACGCGTGTCCGGTCGGAGAGTTGCTCCTCGAGATCGGAGAGGTCGTAGTCCGCGAAGCGCACGACGAGGCCGAGGTCGTGCGCGAGCTCCAGCCACGGCGCGACGTTGGCGTCGTGGTCGAGCCGGGTCGTGACGATCTCGTCACCCTCGCTCAGCTCGCGGCCCACGGTTCGCGTGAGCATGAAGTTGAGGTTCGTCATGCTCGGCCCGAAGATCGCCTCACCCGCGGAGCAGCCGAGGAAGCGGCCGGCGGTCTCGTGCGCCGACTCCACGAGCTCGCCGGTCCGGCGGCTCGTCTCGAACTGGCCCCCGACGTTGGCGTTCGACTCCCGGAGGTAGCCGGCGATCGCGTCGATCACCTCGTCCGGCACCTGTGTCCCGGCCGGGCCGTCGAAGAACGTGCAGGGCCGGCTGAGCGCCGAAAAGCGCGCGCGGACCGCCTCGACGTCGAGCCCTACTCGCACGTGCTCAGCGCCCGTCCGTAGAAGTCGAGGTACTCGTCCACGTGCGCTCGCCAATACGCGGTCGAGTGGTCGCCGGGCGGAGTCTTGGCCGGGGCGTCGACCAGCGCGCCGAGGCGGACGGTGGTGTCCCGGAAGCTGTCTTCGCTGCCGACGTCGAGCCACACCTGCGCCCTGCGGAACAGGCCGGGACGGTCCTGCGCGAGCTCGAGCACGTCGTGGCGCTCGAAGTCTTCGACGTCGTCAAAGGCACCCTCCGGTGTCTGCCCGCCGCCTTCCCAGAGAGCCGGGGAGTGGGCGCCGACGGCGCAGAAACGGCGCTGGCGCGCAAGATCGAGAGCACCGAAGCCGCCCATCGAGAAGCCGCCGATCGCCTCCTTCCGCGGGTCGGAGCCCAGACGCTCCCGCGCCGCCGGGATCGCCTCCTCGAGGATGTGCGTGCCCCAGTCGAAGTCGGCGCGGTCGTGGTAGTAGCTGTGGTCACCGCCGTCGACGAGCAGAACTGCGGGTGCATTCGCCCCCATCGTCTCGAGCGAGTCGACGAGCTCCGGCCAGAGGAGCTCGGTCGGCGAGCCGCCCCGCTCGTGGAGCAGGACGAGAAGCGGTGCGCCGTCGCGACCGCCTGAGACCACTCGGTGTTGTCGCGCGCCCAGTACGAGCGGCTCGCCGATCGCGGACGAGCCCTCACCGCCCCGATACCAGGAGTACGCGATGGCACCGACGGCGACGAGAATTCCTGTCAGGAGGATCCACTTCACAGGTCGCGGCCGTTGACCCGCCAGCTGTACTTCGGCGCCGGGTCAAGGGAGGCGCCGATGAAGCAGCCCCACTCAGCGCTTTGGAGCAGGCTGCGGAGCTCGTCGTCCGCGAGCTCGCCGGTGAGCCGGACGTCGAGCTTGCACTCGAAGCTGACGAACCCGTAGCGCTCCTGCTCCTCGCGCCGGGTCACCGTCCCGGACGCGTAGGCGGACGCGCTGACCTCGACGTCCTTCTGCTGGGCGAAGTGCTCGAGGCTCGAGATCGAGCATCGGGCGAGCGCCGCCAGCAGCAGATGCTCGGCGCTGACGTCACCCTCGATGGTGGCTGGATGGCCGTCCGCCGACAGGCCTCCGCGCTCGTCGAGCGAGATCCAGTAATCGAAATGTTTCGCGCGGAGTGCCATCGTCCGGTGCGCAATTTACGGTCAGATCGTGCGATTGCGCGTGTTGAACGAGGCAGAGTGCTACGCCCGCTGCTACGGGTTCCACGAGGAGGCCGTGCAGGTGATCGAGATCCAGCCGCGCTCGACCCGGTATCAAGCGACGCTCAGTGGCGAAGACATCAGGCGACTCTTCGAGCTCCGGCTCGACGCGCGCGAGCCGGAGCTCGAGCTCGAAGCCGCCTAGGGGCTACGACTCGATGTACACCGTCAGGGGTTGGACGACGCCGTGCGCTTCCATCCGCGCTACGACCTCAGCGGGCGGCGCCGCCAGCATCGACGTCATCGCATCGATGTCGGCAACGTCGGCGCAGATAGCGATGTTGTTACTGCCGTCCTGCGCGACGTAGTCGATCACGTTGCTGCCGGTTCCCGACTCGATGGCCGCGGCGCGTTCCGACTTGCCTTGCAGCCAGCGGTCGATGTCCTGGACGGCGTGGGTGATGACGACCTTCGGCATTTCGACTCCCTTCGGGGGCGAGTAGCGGTCTGGGTCGCCGACCCTACAGGCCTCTGCGAGGACGGCGGGCGGCCGCGAGCGCGAAGCCGCGGACCCGTACGATCAGGAGATGGACGCTGTCGCCGAGAGCGCGGTCCCGGACGTTCTCGCGCCCGGCCTCCGGGTCGTCTTCTGCGGGATCAACCCGGGCCGCTGGTCGGACGCGGCGGGCGCGCACTTCGCGAACCCGCGGAACGACTTCTGGCGGCTGCTCCACGACGCCGGCTTCACCCCGCGCCTGTATGCGCCTGAGGAGCAGAACGACCTACTGGCGCTCGGCCTCGGGCTGACGAACGCCGCCTACCGCACGACGCCGGGATCGAGCGACCTGCGGCGGGCCGACTTCGAGGGCTCGGCGGAGCGCCTCGAGGAGCTCGCCCGCCGGCTTCAGCCAGCGTGGATTGCCTTCGTCGGCAAGGAGGCCTACCGAGGCACGTTCAACGAGCGGCCGGAGCTCGGCGTCCAGGAGCGCCGACTGAGCGAAACCCAGCTCGTCGTCCTCCCGTCGACGTCTCCGGCGAACGCCGCCGTCCCCTATCACGAGCGGCTCCGCTGGTTCGAGGAGCTCGCCGCTCGGGCCTAGCTGTTCTTGATCGCCCGCGCGACCGAGCGGCCGAGGTAGAGAGCCGAGCTGACGAGGAAGATCGCGCCGAGGATGGCGCGGATCTGATCCGCCGTCAGCGGCGTCCGCTTGCTGACCGGCTTCTCGATCCTCTTCGCGAGGCCTTCGCGCCAGCCGATAAGTCCCGCTTCGAGTGTCTGTGTCTTGTTCATGCCGTGCGTGTACCCACTGCGGCGTGGAGCGAACCGGGGTCAGACCCCGACACGACTGTGTGACGAACTGTCCAGAAAACAGCCATGTCCCGCGTCGTAGCCGTGCGGATCGGTGGACTGCGCGTCACGCTATTGACGCACTTCTGCCACTGAATCGCGCCGGGGTCTGACCCCATCGGGTTTTTGTGTGCTAGCCGCGCCAGCGGTTCGTGATCGGCGTGCGGCGGTCGCGGCCGAACGCCTTCGGGCGAAGCTTGACCCCGGGCGGAGCCTGGCGGCGCTTGTACTCCGCCCGGTCGATCAGCGCGATCGCGCGGTCGACCACGTCCTGGTCGAAGCCGTCCGTGGTCAGCTCCTCGTGCGATCGGTCCTCCTCGACGTAGGCCTCGAGCACCTTGTCGAGCGCCGGGTAGGGCGGCAGCGAGTCCTCGTCCTTCTGGTCCGCGCGGAGCTCGGCGCTCGGCGCACGGTCGATCGTCGTTTCCGGGATCAGCTCGCGCCCGGTGCGCTGGTTCAGGTGCCGGGCCAGCCGGAACACGTCCGTCTTGAACACGTCTTTGAGGAGGGCGAACCCGCCGGCCATGTCCCCGTAGAGCGTGGCGTACCCCACGGAGAGCTCCGACTTGTTTCCGGTCGCCACGACGAGCCAGCCGAACTTGTTCGAGAGCGCCATCAGCAGCGTCCCGCGAATCCGGGCCTGGAGGTTCTCCTCGGTGATGTCGGACTCCTGTCCCTCGAACACCTCCGCGAGCGCCTGCTCGTATCCCTCGAAGATCGAGTCGATCGGCAGCTCGAGGAAGTCCGTCCCGAGGTTCTTTGTCAGCTGCTCGGCGTCGCGCCTCGTGTCGTCGGAGGAGTACCGGGACGGCATCGAGACGCAGTGGACGCGTTCCGGCCCGAGCGCCTCGACGGCGAGCGCCGCGGTCAGTGCCGAGTCGATCCCGCCAGAGACGCCGAGGACGACGTCGCCGAAGCCGTTCTTCTCGACATAGTCCGAGAGACCGAGCTCGAGCGCACGCCGCATCTGCTCCAGCTCGTCCAGCGGCTCGGCGACGTACGGTTTCACCGGGCCCGGCTGCTCGCGCGGCCCGCCGAGGTCGATCACCGGCGGATCGGGGATCTCCCGCTCGCTTGCGAGTGCGCGGCGCCGCGCGTCGACCAGTCGGCGGGCGATCGCGGTCGAGACGTCGATGTCGACGACGAGCAGCGCCTCTTCGAACGACGGTGCGCGCGCGACGACCTCGCCCTCCTCGTCGATCACGACGCTGTGCCCGTCGAAGATCAGTTCGTCCTGCCCGCCCACGGCGTTGACGAGCGCGACCCAGCAGGCGTTGTCACGCGCCCGGGTGATCAGCATCTCCTCGCGCTCGAGGCCCTTTCCGACGTGGAACGGCGACGCGGAGATGTTCGCGATCACGTGGGCGCCGGCGAGCGCGAGATCGGTCGCGGGCGGGCCGGGCTGCCAGATGTCCTCGCAGACCGTCGGGCCGACCAGCCCCTCGCCGACCCGAAGCAGGAACATCTCCCGGCCCGGCTGGAAGTACCGCACCTCGTCGAAGACGCCGTAGTTCGGCAGGAACCGCTTCGGGTACACAGCCTTGATCTCGCCTCCGGCGCAGATCGCGCAGCCGTTCGAGAGGTCGCGATCGAGCCACGGAACCCCGACGAGCGCGGCGACATCGGTCGCCTCCGCAGCGACCTGTTCGGCGGCGCGGCGCGCCTCGCGGAGGAAGCCGGGGCGGAAGAGGAGATCCTCGGGCGGGTAGCCGGTGATCGCAAGCTCCGGGAAGAGGACGAGGTCGGCGCCGGCCTTCTTCGCCTCGCGGAGGCGACCCACGATCCGAGCGACGTTGCCGTCGAGGTCGCCGACGACGGTGTTGATCTGGGCGAGCGCGAGCCTCATAGTTTTCGCCTCACAGTCGAAAACATAGTCTACGCGTCGTGGAGCTCGTCATCGACCGGCATTTTCGCGGGCCGACGGAATCCGCGAACGGCGGGTACACCTGCGGCATCCTCGCATCGCTCTTCCACGGCCCCGTCGAGGTCACGCTCAGGCGTCCCGCCTCCGCTCGAGCGGCCGCTCGAGTTGAACCTGGAGGACGACCGTCGGCACCTGGAGCTCCGTGACGGCGGCGCGCTCGTCGCCGAAGCAGCCCTCACCGAACTCGAGCTCGAGCTGCCGGAACCGGTCGCGTTCGACGATGCGTCCGCCGCCGCTTTGCCGGAGGGCGACAAGGAGAGCGCGTTCCCCCAGTGCTTCGTGTGCGGTTGGTCGCGCGACGACGGGCTCGGGATCTACGCGGGACCAGTGGAGGGCCGGGACGTCGTCGCAGCGACGTGGACGCCTCGTTCCGACCACGTCGCACCGGAGTTCGTCTGGGCCGCGCTCGACTGTCCGGGCGCGTATGCCGTCCGCGGCGGCGAGCGGGGAATGCCGGTGCTCGGCCGTCTGACGGCGAAGGTGGAGCACCTGCCGCACGCCGGAGAGCGATGCGTAGTGATGGCGTGGCCGCTCGGAGACGAGGGCCGGAAGCTCTACGCCGGCACGGCGATCTTCGGCGAAGATGCCCGTGTGCTCGGCTCTGCGCGGGCCACCTGGATCGCTCCCAAGAGCTAGTAACACTGTGTTACTTGCTCCCGGAAGCCGCATGGCGAGGCGGTTCGGAGCGCTAGTAACACAGTGTTACTTGTCGGTGACGGGCGCCATCAGCGCTGGAGGCGGATCGCGTTGAGGTCGTTCTCCGCGATCTCGTCCGCGCGGCGGATCAGATCCTCGATGTCGTCGTGCTCGGCGTGGATGTAGCGGCCGCTCAGCTTGTCGGCGCGGCCCGAGGCGAGCACACGCACGAGCTGCGGTGCGAGCTCCGGCGGCGTCCACGGCATGTCGTCGGGGAACCGCCCGGTCATGTCCGTCTTCACGAGGCCAGGGCTGATGGTGAACACCGCGATCCCGTGCGGCTCGAGCTGGAGGGCGAGGCCCTCCGCCGCCCGGTAGAGCGCGGCCTTGCTGCCGCCGTACGCGGTCGTCTTCTGGCCGGGGAGGTAACCGGAGCCGCTCCCGGTATTGACGATCCGCCCTTCCCCGCGCTCGATCATCCCCGGGACGACCGCGCGCCAGCAGAGAAACGCACCGAGGACGTTGACCTCGAACGCATGCCACCAAGTGTCCGGGTCGTCCTTCCAGGCCTCATCGCCCCAGTGCGCGATCCCGGCGTTCGCCACCAGCAGATCGACCGGCCCGAGCTCCCGCTCGACTTCGGACACCATGCGCTCGACGTCCTCTTCCAGAGAGACGTCGGCCACGACGCCGACACCGCCGATCTCCCCGGCGACGTCCTCGACCTGGCCGGCGGTGCGCGCCGAGACGGCGACCTTCATGCCGGCGTCGGCCAGCTCGCGCGCGATCCCTGCGCCGATTCCGCGCCCGCCGCCTGTGACGAGCGCAACGCCTTCGAGCCGATCTGCCACGAAGGGAGTCTTCCACGCCGCGTTAGGGTCCTGGCGTGACCCTCGCCGAGCTCGCCGTCACCGTCGGGATGCTCGGTGTGCTGGGGCTCGTCGCGAGTCGCTTCGGGCTCTCGGCGATCCCCGCCTACCTCCTCGCCGGCCTGCTGCTCGGGCCGAACGAGCCCAAGGTCGTGACCCTGATCAGCCCGTCGGAAGTGACGGATTTCGTCGCCGAGGTCGGGATCATCTTCCTGCTCTTCTTCCTCGGCCTGGAGTTCACCCTGTCCAGGCTGTCGCGGAGCCGCCGCCACGTGGTCTTCGGCGGCCTCTTCGACCTCGTCGCCAACGCCGGACTGGGGTTGCTCGTCGGCATCGCGGCGTTCGGCGTCAGCTTCGCGGCACTGATCCTCGCCGCGGCGATCTACGTCTCGTCGAGCGCGATCGCCGTCAAGGGCCTCATCGACTTCCGGCGCCTCGCAGACGACGAGACCGACCTCGTGCTCGCGATATTGATCGCCGAGGACATCGCGATCGCGCTCGTGCTCGGCTTCGCTGCCGGAGGCGGCGGTGAGGCGGGCGCCACGCTCGCGATCGTCGCGAAGGCGCTCGGCTTCATCACGATCTCGCTTGCGCTTTCGAAATGGCTCTCGGGACCGATCGACCGGATTCTGGACTGGCTGCCGCGCGAGTTTTTCCTGCTGGCGGTGTTCGGCTTCCTGATCGGGATGGCGGCGGTCGCCGACGCGCTCGGCCTCTCCGAAGCGATCGGCGCCCTGATGGCCGGCGTCGTCCTCTCCGAGACCTCGATGCGCGAGGAGATCGAGGAGCGCTTCTTCAGCTTCCGCGACATCTTCGCCGCGCTCTTCTTCTTCGTGTTCGGCCTCTCGATCGACATCTCGGCGCTCGGCGATGTGGGATGGCTGCTGGCGCTCGCCGTGCCGGCGGCGGTGATCGGCAAGATCGCGACGGGCCACGTCGCCGGCAGGCTCGGAGGCTTCTCGGCGCGCCAGAGCTTCAATGCCGGCGTGGCGCTGATCGCCCACGGCGAGTTCACGATCATCCTCGCGCAGGTCGCCTCTGCGAATGACGAGCTGCTGGCCGACCAGCAGGCGACCCTGATCGCGTTCGCCGGGCTGTATGTCCTGATTACGGCGACCATCGGCGTGATCCTGATGAAGGAGTCGAAGGTGCTGGGCCGCCGCCTATTCCCTGTCCCTACACTGGCCGAAGGAGGCTGACGCGTTGCCCACTCAACTCGAGGAGACCCGTCTTCCCGGGATCGGGACGAAGTTCACGATCCGGACCGGGGAGGGCAGCCGCCTCACCGTGATCCTCCACAACGACGGGAAGCGGGAGCTCTACTACTTCCGGCGCGGCTCGGACGACGAGCCGCGGTCGGTGATCACGCTCGACGACGACGAGGCGCGGCAGCTCGGCGCCGTCCTCGGCGGCGCCTACGAGAGGCCGAAGATCGTGGAGGAGCTCGAGATGGCGCTCGGCGAGCTGCTGATCGAGTGGATCCCCGTGCCCGACTCGAGCCGGTGGATCGGCAAGAGCCTGGCCGAGGCCGGCTTCCGCGCGAACCTTGGGATCACGGTGATCGCGATCCTCCGCGAGCCCGAGCCGGTCACGGGCGCCTTGCCCGACGACGTGATCCAGCAAGGCGACACGCTGGTCACGGTTGGGAAGGCCGGCTCGTACCCCGCCTTCCAGCGCGTGCTCGCCGAGGGCTAGAGAGCCCGCCCGATCTCGTCCAGCGCCTCGGGGTTCTCGAGCGAGGACAGGTCGCCGGGGTCCGCTCCGAGCGCCTTCGCGCGGACGGCGCGGCGCATGATCTTCGCGCTGCGGGTCTTCGGCAGCGCGCTCACGAAGACGACGCGGTCAGGTCGGAACGCCTTGCCGAGGTCGCGTGAGACGAGCTCCGAGACCTCGGCCGCGAGGGCCTCGGTCCAGTCGACGCCAGGCGCGGCGATGCAGAAGATCCAGGCGACCTCGCCCTTGACCTCGTGCGGGATCCCCACCGCCGCCGCCTCCAGCACGGACGGATGCCCGACGGCGGCCGACTCCAGCTCCGCCGGGCCGACCCGCTTCCCGGCGATGTTGAGCGTGTCGTCGGACCGGCCGTGGAGGAACCAGAAGCCGTCCTCGTCCACGGATGCCCAGTCGCCGTGCGTCCAGACGCCGGGGAACCGGCTCCAGTACGTGTCGAGGTAGCGGTCGGGATCGCGCCAGAACCCGCGAGTCATGCCCGGGAAGGGCTTGCGGCAGACGAGCTCACCGACCTCGCCGCTCCCCACCAGCGAGCGGCCCTCCGCATCGACGACGTCCATCGCCATCCCGAGTGCCGGCCCGCCGAGCGAGCAGGCCTTGATCGGGATCGCCGGCGTCGGGGAGAGGAAGCAGGCGCCGACCTCGGTCCCGCCGGAGCAGTTGATGATCGGTACCCGGCTACCGCCGACCTCCTCGAAGAGCCAGCGGTAGGGCTCGGGGTTCCAGGGCTCCCCGGTCGTCACGATCGTGCGCAGCGACGAGAGGTCGGTCTCAGGATCGCCGTGGGGGATGAGCGCCCGGACGAGCGTCGGCGAGACGCCGAGGATCGAGACCCGCTCCTGCTCGATCAGCCGCCACAGGCGATCCGAGGGCCAGTCCGGCGCGCCTTCCGCGAAGACGAGCGTGGAGCCCATTGCGTGCCCGCCGACCACCGTCCACGGGCCCATGATCCAGCCCATGTCGGTGGAGAAGTGGATGACGTCGTCCGGCCCGGCGTCCGCCTGGTAGCAGACCTCTCGCGCGATCGAGACGAGGAATCCTCCCTGGACGTGGACGACGCCCTTCGGCGTGCCCGTCGTCCCGGACGTGTAGGTCAGGAGGTACGGCGTCTCGGAGTCCAGCTCGGCAGGCGGGAGCTCGCCGGGCGAGTCCGCGACGAGCTCGTCCCACGGCGCGACGACGACGTGCTCGACGGACGGCGACGCCGCCCGCGCCTGCTCGAGGATCTCCAGCATCGGGACTTCGCGCCCGCGCCGCGACGAGACCCGCGTCGTGATCGCGACCTTGGCCTCGGACGCCTGGAGCCGCTGCGCCACGGCCGGCGCCGCGAACCCGGAGAAGATCGGCACCTGGATCGCGCCGATGTGAGCGCAGGCGTGCGAGGCGATCGCGACCTCCTGCGACATCGGCAGGAAGATCGCGACGCGGTCACCCTTCTCGACGCCGAGCCGGACCAGCGCCTCGGCCAGCCTCGTCACCTGGTCGGACATGGCCGCCCAGGTCAGCTCGCGCCGCTCGCCGTCCTCACCGAGCGAGACGGCGGCGACCGCCTCCGGCCGGCGCCGAGCCCAGCGGTGGACGCAGTTCCACGCGATGTTCACCTTCCCGCCGACGAACCAGGTCGCCCACTCGGGACCGCGGGAGAGGTCGTGCACGCGATCCCACGGTGTCGAGAACTCGAGTCCCATGTCCTCGACGGCCGCGGCCCAGAACCAGTCCGGGTCTTCCTGCGACCGGCGCACGAGCTCCCAGTAGTCGCCGATGCCGTGGCGCCGCATCAGCCGGACGACGTTCGCCTGCTCGAGCACCTCCTCGGTCGGCCGCCAGACGACCTCGGTCACCGGCGACCTTCGACGTGGAAGTCGGGCAGCCACCCGAGCCAGCTCGGCAGGTACCAGTTCCAGTCTCCGAGCAGCTTCATCGCCGCCGGCAGCAGCACCGAGCGGACGATCGTGGCGTCGATCAGCAGGGCGACGGCCACGCCGAAGCCCATCTGCTGGAACATCACGAGATCGCCGACCGCGAACCCGCCGAAGACGGCGATGATGATCAGCGCGGCGCCGGTGATCAGTCGAGCCGTCGAGCTGATGCCGTGCGCGACGGCCGCGTCGTTGTCGCCCGTCTGCACGTACCGCTCGCGGATCCGGCTCAACAGGAAGACGTGGTAGTCCATCGAGAGCCCGAACAGGACCGCGAACAGGAACAGCGGCACCCACGCCTCGATGAAGTCGACCTGCTGGAAGCCGAAGAGCTCGTTGCCGATCCCTTTCTGGAAGACGAGGATCAGGACGCCGTAGGCGGCGCCGATCGACAGCAGGTTCAGCACGATCGCCTTGGCGGCGACGACGATCGACCTGAACGCGACGGTCAGCAGGATGAACGACAGCGTGAGAACGACCGCCAGCAGGATCGGAAGCCAGCGGTCGGTCAGGGCGTAGTAGTCGATGCTCTCGGCCGTCTCGCCGGTGACGAGGACCTGCGCCCCGGCGATCTCCTCCTCACGCAGGGCGCGGACCGCATCCAGCGCCCTGTCGTCGCGGCTGTCGCCGACCGGTAGCGCCTCGATCACCGCGAGCCGCTCCTCGTCGTGGAACTCGGTGTCGACCTGGCGGAAGGCGTCGTTTGCCTGCATGTCGTCCGCGATCTGCTCGATCTCCGCGCGAGTCTCGGGGTTTGCGACGTCGCCGTCGACGACGACCTCCACCGAGTCGGTTGTGCCGATCCCGAAGGATTCCTCCAGCGCGTTGAACCCCTGCTTCGACGCAAAACGGTCCGGCAGCGTGCGGATTCCGGCCTCGCCCGTCGTGTAGCTGAGGACAGGGAGCGACAGGGCGACCAGCAACCCGACGCTCAGCACGAGGCTCACGACCGGCCGCCGCATCACCGCCCCTACGACCCCGCCCCAGAAGCGGCTCTCGGCGCCTGTCCCACGCTCGGCGCCCCGGCCGATGAACGGAATCCGGAGGGCGTTGACCCGGTCACCGAGCAGGCTCAGCACCGCGGGGAGGAGCGTCAGCGCAGCGGCGACCGAGGTGATACCGACCAGGATCGCGCCCGCGGCGAGGCTCCGGAAGATCGTGTTCGGGATGAGCAGGAGCCCGAGCATCGCGATGACGAAGGCGAAACCGCTGAAGAGCACCGCGCGACTCGCCGTGCCGCCGGTCGCGGCGATCGCGTCGAGCTTCTCGCGTCCGCCCGATCGCTCCTCCCGGAAGCGCGACACCACGAACAGCGCGTAGTCGATTCCGAGCGCGAGCCCCATCCCGGTGAGCATGTTGATCGTGAAGACCGAGAGCTCGAACGCGATGCCGACCAGGGCCACGAGCCCCAGCGCGGTGATGATCGCGACGATCGCGAGGGCCAACGGGACGAGCCCGGCGACGACCGCGCCGAAGACGAGCAAGAGGACGATGAGCGCCACGGGCAGCCCGAACTGGAGCTCGCCCTTCTGCAGGTCCTCCTCCGAGAGCGTCAGGAAGTCGCGCTCGACCGACCATTCGCCCGTCAGGAAGAGCTCGAAGTTCCCGTCCTCCTGCTGCTCCAGGACCTCCTGGACGTTCTCGGCCGCCGTCTCGTCCTCGAGCCCGATCTCGTAGACGAGCGCCCGCTCTCGCCCGCGCCACGGGCTCGGGATTGACGTAGGCGACGCCGTCGGTCGCCTCGAGCGCCTGGCGGAGCGGCAGCGCCCGGACGCCGAAGCCGGGATTGTCCGTCTCGACGCTCTCCGAGCGGATCAGGACGACGTCTGTCGTGAAGTTCGGGTCCGGAGGCAGCCGCTCGCCGATCAGCTCGTAGGCCTGCTCCGACTCGGGCTCGTTCAGCTGTTCGGCTTCACCGGACAGCGCATCGCCGAGAAAGAGGACGACGAGGACGAGGGAGACCACGACGCCGGCGATCCAGGCGGCGATGGTCAGTCCGGGATGGCGTGCTGCGGCGGTGGCGAGACGCTCGGTCATTGACTCCCTAACTTAGTGACCGCTAACATAGCGTTCCCGACCATGGCTCTGCATCTCCTATCCGAGGAAGCGCGTAAGTGGTGGACGCTCGCCGCTGTGGCCTTCGGCCTGTTCATGATCATGCTGGACAACACGG
The DNA here is from genome assembly GCA_963798935.1 of uncultured Actinomycetes bacterium. GTDB lineage: Bacteria > Actinomycetota > Thermoleophilia > Gaiellales > Gaiellaceae > JACDAN01. The sequence continues at coordinate 27,551 of CAWCVG010000006.1, read as the reverse complement.
TCGTGAACGTCGCCCTTCCGTCAATGGCGCGCGACCTCGGCGTTGGGCTCTCGGAGCTCGAGTGGATCGTCACCGGCTACGCGCTGACCTTCGCCTCGCTGATGCTGACCGGCGGCAAGCTCGCCGACCTGCTCGGCCGCCGGCTGATCTTCGTCACCGGCCTCGTGATCTTCACCGCCTCGTCGCTTGCCTGCGGTCTCGCCGAGAGCGGCGAGTTCCTGATCGGTGCGCGGGTCGTTCAGGGCGCAGGCGCCGCCCTGATGAACCCCGCCACGCTGTCGATCATTGCGGCCACGTTCCCGCCGCGCCAGCGCGGGACGGCGATCGGGATCTGGGCCGGCGTCTCGGCGCTCGCGCTCGCCATCGGCCCGTTGGTCGGCGGCCTGTTGACCGACCACCTCGACTGGAGCTGGATCTTCTTCGTCAACGTCCCGGTCGGAATCGTGGCGATCGTCGCCAGTTTCGTGCTCATCCCGGAGTCGAAGGACGAGTCGGCCGAGCAGCGGCTCGACCTGCCGGGGCTCCTGACCTCCGGGATCGGCCTGTTTGCGCTCACCTACGGCCTGATCGAGGCGAACACCTACGGGTGGACGTCGGGTCGGATCGTCGGGACCTTCGTGGTCGCCGTCGTGATGCTCGTCGCCTTCGTGCTGCTCGAGACGCACCAGCGGCTGCCGATGCTCGATCTCTCCCTGTTCCGGAACGGGACCTACGCCGGCGCGAACCTCGCGGTGCTGCTCGTCGCGCTGGCGATGTTCGGCGTCTTCTTCTTCGTCTCTCTCTACATGCAAGGGATCCTGGGGTACTCCGCGGTCGAGGCCGGGGCGGCGTTCCTGCCGCTGACGATCCTGATCATTCTGGTGGCCCCGATCGCGGGAAGAGCGTCCGACCGCATCGGCTCGCGTTGGTTGATGACCGCCGGGATGCTGCTCGTCTCCGTCCAGCTCCTCTCCTTCTCCCGCCTCGACGAGCACTCGACCTTTTGGAATCTCCTCCCGGGGCTGCTCGTCGGCGGGATGGGGATGGCGCTCGTGATGACGCCGAGCGCGGCTGCTGCGGTGCGCGCGCTTCCGGTCGACAAGTCGGGCGTCGGCTCCGCGGTCCTCAACGCCTCCCGGCAGGTCGGCGGCTCGATGGGAATCGCCCTGATGGGCGCGATCATGGCCCACCAGCTCGGCGGGCTGACGGGCCTGGAGGTCTTTCGACAGCCAGAGCGGTTCATCGACGGCTTCTCGACGACGCTGCTGGTCGCCGCGGTGATCGCGCTCGCCGGGGCCGTCGTCTCCTTCGTGCTGGTGCGGCCGCACGAGCTCGAGGAGCCTGAGCACCGTCCCGAGCCGATTCCCGAGGTCGGATGAGCGGGCCCCGGCTGACCGCTGAGGAGCGACGCGCCGACGTCCTCGAATGCGCCTGCGGGATCTTTTCCAAGGGCAGCTACCGCGGCACGACGACAGCCGAGATCGCGCGTCGCGCCGGAGTCACCGAGCCGATCCTCTACCGCCACTTCCAGTCCAAGCGCGACCTCTACCTCGCGTGCCTCGACTCCGCCTGGGAGGACACCCGGCAGATGTGGGAGCGAGCGGTTGCGGCCGAGCCCAACCCTGCCCTTTGGGTCACCGCGATGGGCTCGGCCTACCTGAGGGCTGCGAAGGAACGCCATGGCCTGGTCGCCAACCTCTGGATCCAGGCCCTGACGGAAGCAAGCGACGACGCCGAGATCCGGAAGCACCTCAAGCGGCACATGCGTGAGGTCCAGGAGTTCGTGGTCGAGGTGATCGAGCGCTCGCAGGCTGCCGGCGGGATCCCGCAGGACCGCGACCCCGAGGCGGAGGCCTGGATCTTCGTCTCGCTCGGCCTTCTTGCGACGGTCAGCAAGCGCCTGGGCGGCATGCTCGACGAGGACATCCCGAGAATCACCGCCAGCCGGCGCCGCTGGCTCACGGGCTCCGACGACTGACCAGATGAGCCGGGCCAGGGCCGCGGTGGGCACCGGGGTCTTTCTCCTGATCGCCCCCGGCGTCGTCGCAGGACTGGTTCCGTGGTGGCTCACCGGCTGGGAGGTAGGCCACGAGCTGTGGGCCCCGCTGCGCGTCGCCGGCGGAGCGCTCACCGCCGTGTCCGTCGGCGCCCTTCTCCATTCGTTCGGCCGCTTCGTCCTGGAAGGGATCGGGACGCCTGCTCCGGTCGCGCCCACAGAACGGCTCGTGATCGGCGGGCTCTACCGCTACGTGCGCAATCCGATGTACCTCGCCGTCGTCGGCGCAATCGCCGGCCAGGCGCTGCTCCTGGGGCAGGTCGAGCTCGTCGTCTATGCAGGATGCCTGTGGCTCCTGTTCGCGGCCTTCGTTCACTGGTACGAAGAGCCCACGCTGCGCAGGCAGTTCGGAGACGAGTACGAGGCCTATCGCCGAGCCGTGCCGGCCTGGCTCCCGCGGCGCCGCGGGCCGGGCTCCGCCCGGCCCGCTCGTTGACGTTCCGAGTCAGGAACGACCAACCGTCACACAGCCGCGCCGCGCTCGGCGGAGCCGAGCCCGGCTTCCGGAAGGTGGCTCGAAGTCGAGAGACTTCGAGCCAGACGATGGGCGCAAAGCGCCCGAGAAAAGATGAACCCCCGGGCTGCGGCCCCCGGGGGTTCGTATCTCTAGCGGCGAGCCCACCTCTGTGGCGACGGCCCGGAAGCCGTTGACTCTGCGGCCCAGCCAACTCCTCCGAACCACCGTCGCCATATCAGGCGCGCCTCCGAACACCTTGGCCTTCTTTGTGGCCTCGTTGCTCGGTGAAAGGACTATACGGCCGCTTCGGGGCTGAGTCAAGTGCCCAAGTCAAGTGATTTTGCGATAGGCTCGGTTGACCCGTTTTCCCCCTTAGCCATGACCCTTTCGGGGGATCGATTTGATCCAGGAGATGCCGTAATGTCAAGTAGTCGCACCAAGCCGCCTGGGAGTTGACCTCGAAAGTGAACCGCGCGATCCACAGCAAGCCGCAGCGTCTCGGCCGCCTCCCCAACGGAGGGCTCGGCGAGCGCCTGCGCACGCTTCGGGTGAACGCCGGCCTCACGCAGACGGACCTGGCGGGCGCCCGCTTCTCCAAGGAGTACGTCTCCCAGATCGAGCGCGGGAAGACCCGCCCGACGCAGGAGACGATCGAGTGGCTCGCCGAGCGGCTCGGCGTCGATCCCGGCTTCCTCGCCAGCGGTGTCGCCGCCGACGAGCGCGGGACGGATCGAAGCGTCCTTGGCGAGGGCCGAGGCTCTCAGCGAGAACCACGAGTACGCAGAGGCGCTCGAGGAGTTCACGCGCGTCTCCCCGACGATCGCGGGCATCGCAGCGGTCGAGCTCCAGGTTCGCTCGCTCTCGGGTGAAGCCTGGGTCCGGATGCGTCTGGGCGAGGTGAAGGAGGCGATGCAGCTTCTCACCCGCGCGCGGGCGCAGGCGGAGGACTCGATGTTCTCGGACGTCGACCGGGCGGAGATCCTGTACCGGCTCGGCGCCTGCCGCGTGGAGCTCGCGAGCATCCAGACGGCGATCAGCCTTTTCAACGAGGCCCTTGCGCTCGCCGAGAGCTCGGGGCTTCCCTGCGACCGGCTCCGCGCCGAGATCTTCGGAGCACGCTCGCGCTGCTACCGGCGCCAGCGGGACTACGAAGCAGCCCGGGAGGACCTCGAGCGGGCGCTCGAGCTCGCCGAGGCGCTCGACGATCCCCGTTCGGTCGCACGCGTGTACTTCCACGCGTCGCTCGTCGCCGAGCGACAGGGGCAGTGGGTCCTCGCGCGGCGCTACGCGGAGCAGGCGAAGGCACAGTTCGAGGAGATCGCGGATCGCAACGCGGTCGGCAAGCTCCTGAACAACCTCGGCGGTCTCAGCTTCCTGCTCGGCAAGCCCGAGGAGGCCGTCGAGCAGCTCAAGGAGGCGTTCCGCGTCCTGCTCGAGTACGGCACCGAGAAGGATGCGGCCTCGGCAGTCTCCTCGCTCGCGCAGGTGAGCCTGCGCACCGGCCAGGTCGAGCCGGCTGAGGAGCAGGCGCGCCAGGCGCTCAAGCTTCTCGGTGACCGCGTCGACGCAGTCGACGAGATCGGAAACGCGCAGCTCGTCCTCGGGCGCTCGCTCATGGAGCAGGGCCGCCTCGACGAGGCGGCGCAAGCCTTCGACGAGGCCGAGCACAGCTTCGACCAGCTTTCTTCAGTAAGTCATCGTGCGGCCGCGTGGATCGCCAAGGGCGACCTTGCGGCGCGGCGCGGGCGGGACCGGACGGCCGCGCAGCTCTACAGGCGCGCAGCAGAAGCGCTCCAGGACTTCAGGTTCTAAGGGGAGGGGGTGATTGCACTGAAGCATCGGGTCAAGATCTCCGTCATCGTCGCCCTGACGACCCTCGCCGCCGCCAGCGGTGGAGGCTTCATCGACAACTGGATCGTGTCGTTGTAGGCCGTCGACTTCAGCTGCCGTTGCTCTGGCAGTGCGAGGGTGGCGCCGCCCGACAGGGGCTCGATACACGGGTGGTCGCCTAGCACCACATCGGACGCGCAAGACGAGGAACCGGCCGTTGCGGAAGCCGGCGAACTCGGGGTCAGCGTTGCGTGCGGAAAGATCTGTCCTTGCAGGAGAGTGGGGTCCTGAAGCACAGCTCCCCCTCTGCCCTGAGATGCGACGGCGGCCCCGGTCCGCCGTCGCTTTTCAACACGCGGCCCGGAATAGGCGCGGTTGGGCTGCCGTTAGACGGGAACAAGGACGCCGGGCAGCATTCAGCGTTCACGGAGACCCACTGGAGACGGCTCAAGTCAACCTGACCGATCTCGCCTCGTGCGGCGGCTGCGCGGCGAAGTACTCGGCTGCCCGGCTCGAAGAGCTGCTTCGCGGGTTCGTCCCACTGGACTCGGACGACCTGCTGGTCGGGCTCTCGCCGGCTGACGACGCCGCGGTCTACCGGCTCGACGACGAGCGGGCGATCGTCTTCACGCTCGACTTCTTCCCGCCGGTCGTCGACGACCCGGCCGACTACGGAGCGATCGCGGCCACGAATGCCCTCAACGACGTCTTCGCGATGGGCGGCACGCCGCTGCTCGCGCTCTCGATTGCCGCTTTCCCGGAGTCGCTGCCGACGGAGATGCTCGGCGCGATCTTCTCGGCGGCGGACGAGCAGGTGCGGGCCGCCGGGGCGCTGCTCGCCGGCGGGCACACGATCCGGGACGAGGAGCCGAAGTACGGGCTCGCGGTGGTCGGAACCGTGCGGCCGGACGGAATCTGGCCGAAGAACGGCGCGCGACCTGGTGACTCCGTCTTCCTGACGAAGCCGCTCGGGACCGGGCTGATCATGACCGGGTTCAAGCAAGGCATGGCCGGAACGCAGCCGCTCGAGCGGGCTGTCCGCTGGATGCGGACGCTGAACATGGACTCGGCCTCGGTGCTGCGCCCGCTCGAGCCCAATGCCGTCACGGACGTGACCGGCTTCGGCCTGTTCGGGCATGCGCACGAAATGGCCGAGCAGAGCGGCGTCCGGATTCGGCTCGAGTCGGAGCGCTTCCCGGCGATCGACGGGGCTCTCGACCTGGCGCGGAAGGGAGTCCGGACGAGCGGGGATCCGCGCAACCGGGAGTTCGCGGGCCCGCATCTCGAGCTGAACGGCGCTCCGGAGACGCTCGTCGCGCTCGGGTTCGACCCGCAGACGGCCGGCGGGCTCCTCCTGTCGGTGCCGTCCGAGCGCGGACCGGTGCTCGAAGCCGAGTTCCAGGCGAAGAAGCTGTTCATCCGGCGCGTGGGCCGGGTCGAGGAGGGCGCCGGGGTCGTCGTGGAATGACCCGTGGGATGATCCACGGGCGGTTCCAGCCGTTTCATCTGGGCCACACGGAGTACTTGCGCGGGGCGGTGGAGCGCTCAGACGAGGTCTTCGTGGGGATCACGAATCCCGACCCGGCTCGGATCCGGCCCGAGGAGAGCGACCCGCTCCGCCACCTGCCCGAATCGAATCCGTGGAGCTACGCCGAGCGGCTCTTGATGGTCAAGGCGGCAGCGGGCGACCTGAGCCTCGACCTGGCGCGGCTGCACGTGATCCCGTTCCCGGTCAACGAGCCGGAGCTCTGGCCCGCATACGTTCCCGACGAAGTGACGCAGTACATCCGCCTCTTCTCGGACTGGGGCGGCACGAAGCTCGAGCGGATGCGCGAGGCCGGCTACGAGGTCGTCGTGCTCGACGAGGGCGCAGAGAAGGAGATCTCGGGCGCCGACGTGCGGGAGGCGCTGCGGTCGGGCGGAGACTGGGAGTCGCTGGTCCCGCCCAGCGTTGCGCAGGTCATCCGCGAGCTCGAGCGCGTCGCCGTCTAGCCTCCGGCGATGCATCCGATCGTCGTCGTCCTGCTGGACGGGCTAGGGGACCGCGCGCACGAGAGCCTCGGCGGTCGCACCGCCAACGAGGCGGGGGCGACCCCGAACCTGGACACGCTCGCTGCGCGCGGCTCGACCGGCGTCCTCTATGCCGTCGGGCCGGGGCGGGCGCCGTCCAGCGAGGTCGCGCACTGGTCGATGCTCGGCTACACACCCGAGGAATTCCCGGGGCGGGCAGTGCTGGAGGCGCTCGGCGCGGGCCAGGACGTGGACGCCTCGGACGTCTTCGCGTTCGCGGCGCTGCGCCCGGCGGAGGAGCGGGACGGCGAGCTCTGGCTGACAGGCCGCCCGCGGCGCGGCGAGGACGACGTTGAGGCCCGCGCGCTGCTCGAGCGCTGCGGAGACATCGAGGTGGACGGTCTCCGCTTCAGGCTCTCGGACCTGGGGCGGGGAGAGGCGATCCTGCGCGTGTCCGGCGGCGCGGACGACCGCGTGACGGACTCGGACGCGTTCTTTCGCGACCGCTATCCCGTCCTGCGGCCGCAGCCCGTCGTGCCGGACGCCGATCGCACCGCGCGGGCCGCCGATGCCTGGACGCGGGAGGTCCTCGGCCGGCTCGAGGGCGAGCGCTTCAACGTGATCACGCTCAAGTGGTGGGGCAGGCTGCGCGAGGCGCCGACGTTCGCCGAGCGCCACGGCGTCTCCGGGATGTTCATCGCCGCCTCCCGGTTCATGCACGGGCTCGCGCGGGCCGTCGGGCTGGAGCCGCTCGAGGCGTCGGAGACCGACGATCCGACCGCTGATCTCGCGCGGCGGATCGAGCTGATCGACGAGCGACTCGACGCCGGCGACACGTTCGTCTTCTCCCATCAGAAGGCGGCGGACGAGGCCGGCCACACCAAGGATCCGGCGGTCAAGCAGCGGACGATCGAGGCGCTCGACGCCGCACTGGCCGCGCTACGCGCCCTAGAGTCTCGCGCGATCGTGTGCGTCACCGGGGACCACGCGACGCCCGCCTACCCTGACGTGATCCACTCGGGCGATCCGGTGCCGCTGGTCGTCGCGGGCCCTGGTGTCCGCGCCGATTCCGTCACAACCTTTGGGGAGCTCCCGTGCGCCGCCGGCATCCTCGGCCAGCTCCGGGGCCCGGACCTGATGCCGGTCCTCCTGAACGCCGCAGACCGGCCGCTCTTCCTCGGCTCCCGGCCGACTCCGTTCGAAGGCGCCGACGGCTACCCGGCGATCCTGGAGCCGCTCCGCCCGTGAGAGCCGTCGAGGGCCGCATCCCCTTTCGCGGGTTCGGGACGTGGTACCGAGACGTCGGGCCGGAGGACGGGATCCCGCTCGTCTGCCTGCACGGCGGGCCCGGCTCCACGCACCACTACTTCAAGCCGCTGGAGGAGCTCGCGGAGGAGGGGCGTCGAGTCGTGGTCTACGACCAGCTCGGCTGCGGCAGCTCCGACCGGCCCGACGACCCCGACCTCTGGACGGTCGACCTGTTCGTGGACGAGGTGAGGACGGTTCGGGACGCGCTCCGTCTCGACCGGATCCACCTGCTCGGAACCTCATGGGGCTCGATGCTTGCGATCGAGTACATGCTCACCCGTCCGCCGGGGGTCGTCAGCCTGACGTTGAACTCGCCGCCGACGTCGGCCCAGACGTGGATGGCTGAGGCTGCGCGCCTGCGCGACGAGCTTCCCGAGCACCACCGGCGTGCGATCGCGGAGCACGAGGCCGCCGGGACGCTCGAGCACCCCGAGTACAAGGCGGCGGAGGACGAGTTCTGGCGCCGCCACGTTCTGCTCGTCCACCCGCCGCCCGACTTCGTCGAGCGCGGCAAGGCGGAGAAGGGCACGCCGGTCTATCGAGCCCTCTGGGGGATGAGCGAGTGGAACGCCGACGGGAGGCTCCACGACTGGGACGTCAGAGACCGGCTCGGGGAGATCGGCGTGCCGACGCTCGTCACCTCCGGGCGGTACGACGAGTGCACGCCCGAGTTGGCCGAAGCCGCGCAACGGGGGATCCCGGGTGCTGAGCGCGTCCTCTTCGAGGAGAGCTCCCACATGGCGTTCGTGGAGGAACCGGAGCGGTTCCGGAAGGTCCTCGCCGACTTCCTCGGCCGCGCGGAGTCGCGATGACGCCCAGGCGCGTCCGGTGGCTGGCGGCGGCCACCGTGCTCTCGCTCTACGTCATCGTCATCACCGGCTCGCTCGTCCGCCTCACGGGTTCGGGTCTCGGCTGCGAGGGGTGGCCGGGATGCGAGGAGGGCGCGTTCTTCCCGGAGGACGACGCCCACGCCTTCATCGAGTTCGGGAACCGCGTCTTCGGGATCTTTCCGATCACGCTGTCGATCGTGACCGCCTGGGCCGCCCGGATCCTGCCCCGGTGGGCGTTCTGGACGGCGGTCGGCGTCGCGGTGCTGACGGTGTCCGAGGCGCCGCTCGGTCTCGCGACGATCCGGTACGACCTGCCGCCCGAAATCGTGATGGTGCACTTCCTCGTCGCCCTGCTCGCGCTCGGAGGCGCGCTCGTCGTGCTCGTCGAGGCGATCCGCGCCGAGCGCGGTGCTGCCTCGCTCGAGTTCCCCCGCGAGCTGCGTATCGGCGCCCTCGTCCTCACCGTCGCCTGCCTCGGCCTCGTCGTCACCGGGACGCTCGTGACGAGCGCGGGCCCGCACTCCGGCGACCCGGACGTGATCCACCGCCTCTGGAACCTGCCGGACGCGCTCTACGTCCATGTCCGGATCACGGCGGTCTTCGGCTGCATCTTCCTCTTCGTGCTCGGCTACATCGTCGCCCGCCGGTCGCTCGCTCCGCGCCTGTTCAAGTTCTCGCTCCTGCTGCTCGTCGTGGTGCTTGCGCAGATGGCGATCGGCGAGCTCCAGTGGCGGCTGGAGCTGCCTTGGGGAGTTGTCGCCGTCCATGTCGCGCTCGCCGCCGCCGTCTGGGCGCTGACCGTCGCGCTTGCCGCGCTGCTGTGGCAGCCCCCGCGTTGGCTGGAGCCGCAGCAGGGGTAAGGTGGACCGATGGCTGAGGAGCTTCGAATTTCCGACAGCCCGGTCCTCGACCGGCCGATTCTGATCGCCGCATTTCGCGGCTGGAACGACGGCGGACAGGGCGCGTCGCTCGCTGCGGGCTACCTCGCCAAGCTGTGGGACGCCGAGCAGATCGCCGACGTGGATCCGGAGACGTTCTTCGACTTCCAGGCCACGCGGCCGCACGTCAAGCTCGTCGACGGCCTGACCCGCCAGATCGACTGGCCGGAGACGGTCTTCTACCGAGCCCGCGTCGACGGGCTCGATCGCGACCTCGTCCTGCTCCTCGGGATCGAGCCCAACCTTCGCTGGCGCGCTTTCACCGAGCTGGTCACCGACTTCGCCGAGGAGCTCGGCGTCGAGCTCGTCGTCACCCTCGGGTCTTTACTGGCCGACATCCCGCACACCCGCCCGAGCCCGGTGACGGGGAGCGCGAGCGACGAGGAGCTCGTCGAGCGCCTCGGGCTCCAGGCGTCCCGGTACGAGGGCCCGACCGGGATCGTCGGCATCCTCCACGATGCGTGCAAGCAGCGTGGGCTGCCCTCCGCGAGCCTCTGGGCCGCAGTCCCGCACTACGTCTCCCTGACGCCGAGCCCCCGCGCCGCGCTGGCGCTCTGCGAGCGGCTCGGCGACATCCTCGGCGTCGAGATCGACGTCGAGGAGCTGCGCGAGGCGTCGGAGGGCTACGCGGAGCAGGTGACCCGGGCGGTCGCCGCGGACTCGGACACGCAGGCGTACGTGGAAGACCTCGAGCGGCGCGCGGACGAGTTCGACGAGGAGGACATCCCGTCGGGCGAGGCGCTGGCCGCCGAGCTCACGCGCTTCCTGCGCGAGCGGGATCGCAAGAACGGCGAGCCGCCGGCGGCGACGGAGCAGTAGCCCGTTTCGCCGAAAGTCTTACGACTTTCAGCGACCTCCCGGAAGCCGGGCGCCGCTTTGCGGCGCGCGGCGCGCTTGTATGGCCCGATTCGGGTGGCGATGCTCGATTGCTGGTGAGCGAAGCGGGCAAAGCCCGCTTCAGCGGCGATTGAAAAGCTAGGACGCCTCGGCGGCCGGCGCGGCCTCTTCGGCCGGCTTCTCGCCGGCTGGCCGCCGTTCTGGTTCTGCGTGCTGCTGCTGGGACTTCGCGCCCTTCTTCTTGCGGCGCCGGCGGCGTCGAGAGCGGCCCTGGAGCTTCGGCTGCGGGAGGTTCTCCGCGAGCGCGGCGGCGACCGCCTCGACGGTTCCGAGGCTCTCTCGCGCGGACTCGATCAGACGGGTCGCCCGTGGTGTGTAGCCGTCTGCCGAGGCGAGGAGCGCTGCGCCGACCTCGATCGGCACGTCACGGGCGGTGTTGACGAGCTTCGCGGCGTTCTCCTCGTGGCGGTGGCCGCGGGAGTTCGCGAGCGCGCCGAGCAGTCGCTTCGCCTCGGGATACTCGGCGCTCGCGCGCCGGTCCTGGATCTTCCTCGTCGCCCGGGCAAGCCGCCACGTCCAGCGCCAGAGGATCTGCTCCGGCGCGTCGGCTTTCCCGTCGGCGAGCCCCCGGAGCAGGATCCGGACGCCCTGCGCGCGATCCTTCTCCCACGTCGGCGCCTGGGTCACGAGCGTGACGAGATCGTCGAAGCTCGCGCGGTCGACGACCATGGAGACCCGGTCGGCGAGTGCGGTCATCCGGAGCCGCCGGTTGGGATTCTCCGCCGCGCACGTGAACAGGAACTGCTCGAGGCAGCCGCGGCTGGCGTGGCCGTCCGTCAGCTTCTTCACGAAGTCCACGCGCTCCTCGAACCGAACCTGGCGGCCGGCGATCTGCGCCCAGAAGCGCTGCTCGTCCTCGTCCAGGTAGCGCGGGTCGACCCGCTGCCACTCCCGCCCGATCACTCCGAGGCGGCGCTTGACGTCCGGCGTCACAGGGACGAGCCACGGCGCCGGCGAGAGCTTGCGGCGGGCGCGGCGCTGCGGCCGTCTACGCGGCGCCGGCGTGACGCGGGCACCCTCGCGGTAGAAGTCCGCGTCGAGCAGACTGTGCAGCGAGACCACCCGCTCGTTGTGCGTGGCGCCCTTCGGGGTGAAGTCGACGACGACGCCGGCCTCCTTCCGAGGGTGCATCCGCATGATCCGGCCGATCCGCTGCTGGTAGACGCGGCGGCTCGCAGTCGGCGCGAGGTGCATGCAGACCGTCGCCCGCGGCGAGTTCCAGCCCTCGGCCAGCAGCATCGCGTTGATGAGGATGTCGATCTCGCCTCGCTCGTATCCGGCGAGGACCTCGGCGAGCTTCACCGGCGGAGTGCGGCCGCTGACGGCCTCGGCCTTCAGCCCGGCGGCGCGGAACTCGCGCGCCAGGTTGTAGGCGTGCTCGACGCCGGCCGCGTAGACGATGCCCGGCGTTGAGTCGAACCGGTCGCGGTAAAGGCTTGCTGCAGCCTGGTTCAGGGCCTGGTGGTCGAGGACCTCGGCCAGGGCGCGCTCCTCGAAGTCGCCGCCGACGATCGGGACCGAGTTGATGGCCGCGGCGGGCGGGACGCGCAGGCAGCGGAGCGGGGCGATCAGGCCGCGTCGCGCCGCATCCTGAAGCGGCAGATCGTCGACGGAGGCGGGGAAGACGTCCGAGACCTGTTTCGCGATCAGCTGCTCGGTCGCCGTCATCCCGATGTAGACCGGCTCCGTGTAGCTGCGGATCGCCGCGCTGGTCTTCTCGCCGAGCGCCGTGTGCGCCTCGTCGCAGATGACGAGCTGGTACGCGCTCTTCTCGAGGTCGTTCACGTGGCGCGCGAACCAGGCGTAGGTCTGGACGGTGATCAAATCCGGCCGCGGCGCCTTCTTGCCCTTGTCGACCGCAGGCTTGAGGCGGTCGCCGTAGCCCTCGGCCGTGAGCTCGCGGTTGAACTGGGACACGAGCAGGCGCCGGTGGGTGAGGATCAGCACGCCTTCGGTGCGTGCCGCCTCGACGAACCCGGCGGCTGCGATCGTCTTCCCCGAGGCTGTCGGGTGGCGGAAGCGGTACCGCCGCTCGGCTCCGGGATCCTCTTCGGGTGCCGGCGGAAGCTCGACCTCGCCGTCGGCCTCGAAGTCGTCCTCCTCGTCCTCGAGCTCGTCCAGCTCCTCGAGCTTGGGCTGGCCGTTGCCGTTCCCGTTCCGTTCGCAGCTTTCTGGTTCGCGGCGATCAGCTCGGTGAGCATGCCGGCGAGCGCGTCGATCTGGTGGCGGCGGAGCTCCGTGCCGGACTTCAGCCGCGGGGGCCGCTCGCTCAGCACCCGCTCGAGACCGAGCATCAGGGCGTAGCGGACCCTCCAGTCCGGAGAAGGCGTGCCGAGCTCGGCCTCCATCGCCGCAAGGGCATCGTCGAGCGCGCGTCGCCGGGCCGTGCCCGGGGCGAGGACCGTCTCCGGATCCTCGTCCGCGTGGAGGAACGGCTCACCCGCCCAGCTCTCCGCTCGGCGGGCGTCCTCGACGAGAGCGTGCGTCGCCTCGTTTGAAATGGTGGGTTGCTCGACGGCCTCTTGCACCATGCGCGGCACTGTCGGTGCCGCAAGCCTCCAAGGAAAAGTTGCGCTCGCCCAGTCCGCGTGCGATGCGATGCGCCTGTCTGAGTGTAGCGGAGTTCCGGGTCTGTAAACCGTGTTCAGGCAGGAGCGGGTGCCCGTATGAGCCCCTTGTGGTCCAGGTACCGCGAGATTCCGCCGAGGAAGAATGGCCAGCCTGCGCCGAGCAGCAGCGCCGTGTCGATGTCCTCGACGCTTCCCACGACGCCCTCGTCGAGCATGTGCTGGATCTCGTCCGCGATCGCCTCGAGTGCGGCCTGCTGGATCTCCTCGACGCTGCGCCTGTTGTCGCCCTGCACCGCGATCTCGTCCTTGCCGTCGGCGTAGTTGGCCAGGGTCTGGAACAGCGGGAACCGGTCTGGGTAGGCCTCGTTGAGCGTGTGCAGGACGTGGTTCGCGACGCGCGGTCCGACCATCTGGAGCAGGACGGACGGCGCCATCGGCATCCCGAGCCGCAGGATCGCCTCGTCCGTCTCCTCGACCGTGTTGCCCTGCTCGAGCGCCTCCATGAGGACGGTGGTCATCCGGGTCAGGACGCGGTTGACGACGAAGGCCGGCGCGTCCTTGGCGAGCACGGGTCGCTTCCGGAGCTTCTTCGCGGTCTCCCAGGCCGTCGCGAGCGACGTGTCGTCCGTCTCGGGCGTGCGGATGATCTCGACGAGCGGAAGGACCGCGACGGGGTTGAAGAAATGGAGCCCGACGACGCGCTCGGGGTGCTCGAGGTTGGCCGCCATCTCGGCCACGGACAGCGCGGAGGTGTTCGTGGCGAGGATCGTCTCGGGCGAGACCACGGCCTCCAGCTCGGCGAAGACCTGCTGCTTCACCGACATCTCCTCGAAAACAGCCTCGAGGACGAGGTCGCAGTCGGCGAAGTGGTCGTACGTCGTTCCGCCCTCGACGAGGGACCCGAGGAAGCGGGCCTTGCCCTCGTCATACCTGCCCTTCTGGACCTGGCTCTCGAGCTCGGCATGGATGGAGGCGACGGCGCGGTCGACGATCTCCTGGTCGAGGTCTCTGATCGCGATCGGGACTTCGAGGCGCCGGAGGAACAGCGTTGCGAGCTGGCTCGCCATCAGCCCGGCGCCGACGATGCCGACCTTGCGGATCGGACGCGCCTCGGCGTCCGGCTTGCCGACGTCCTTCTTGGCGCGGCGCTCGACGAGGTCGAAGGCGTAGAGCGACGCCTGCGCCTGGCGGCCAGGCAGGAGCTCGGCGATCGCCTCCTCCTCGGCCGCGTAGCCCCTCTTCGATCGTCCACTCGGATGCGCCCTCGATCAGGTCGAGGGCAACGTACGGAGCCGGCGCCGCACCGTGGAGCGAGTCGTCCAGCTGGCGCCTGGCCTTGGCGAACATGTCTCCGTCGGCGGGCGAGGGACTGTCCCTCGGACGTGGCGCTTCGGGACCTGTTCTTTGCACCAAGAGTGCGACGGAGTCGTCAAGGAACTCCGCCGGTTCGAGGACGTCGTCGACGAGGCCCACAGAATGAGCCTCAGGGCCGGTGAGCATCCGGTTTTGGCGCAGGGGATTGCTGACGATGAACCGGATCGCCGCGTCCACTCCGGCGATCCTCGGAACCAGCTGGGTGCCGCCCCACGCCGGGAACAGCCCGAGGAAGACCTCCGGGCAGGCGAAGTGGCGAACGGAGCTCGCGATCGTCCGGTAGTCGCAGTGCAGCGCGATCTCGACACCGCCGCCGAGACAGGCGCCGTTGATCGCGGCCAGTGTCGGATACGGAAGCGCGCGGATGCGCCCGAACAGCTCGTGGCCCGCGCGGCTCCCCTCGCGCGCCTCCTCGGCGGAGACACCGTGGAACCGGTCGATGTCGGCCCCGGCGCAGAAGACGAAGGGCTTCCCGGTAAGCACCATCCCGGCCCACTCGCCGCCTTCCAGCTCCAGGAGCCGGGCGGCCAGCGACTGCAAGGCCTCGGGGCCGAACACGTTCGGCTTCTGCCAGTCCTCGCCGTTGTCCATCGTGACCAGCGCCACTGGCCCGGCCTCGGTCTCGATCCGGGAGAGCTTGAACTCGGTCGGCCGGCTCAAGCCCGTTCCCAGAGCAGCGCCGCGCCCATACCCATTCCCACGCAGAGCGCCGTGAGCCCGTACTGCACGTCGGGCCGCTCCTTCAGCCCGTAAGCCAGCTGCGCGATCAGCCGGACGCCCGTCGCCGCGAGCGGGTGGCCGCACGCTATTGCGCCGCCGTACGGGTTCAGCCGCGGGTCGTCGGGCGCCACGCCCATCCCGTCGCACCAGCTCAGGACCTGCACCGCGAACGGCTCGTTCACCTCGAAGAGCCCGACGTCGTCGATCGAGATGCCCGCTTGCTGCAGGACGCGCTGAGTTGCCGGAATGGGACCGATCCCCATCAGCTCGGGCTCGACGCCGGCGAAGGCGAACCCGACGAGCCGCATCCTCGGCTCGAGGCCCAGCTCGGCCGCCGCCTCCTCCGAGGCGAGCAGCGCCGCCGTCGCGCCGTCCGTCAGCCCGGCCGAGTTCCCGGCGGTCACGCGGCCGCCCGACGCGGAACGGCGTCGGCAGCTCGGCCAGGCCCTCGAGCGACGTGTCCGGCCGCAGGAACTGGTCTCGGTCGGCCATCGTCCAGCCGTCGTCGGTGAACACGGACATCGGGACGACGGTCTCGCGCATGATCCCGTTCGACCACGCCGCCGTCGCCCGCCGCTGCGACTCGACGGCGAACCGATCCGCGGCGTCCTTCGTCAGCTGCGGGAAGCGGTCGTGGAGGTTCTCCGCCGTCGCGCCCATCGTCACCGCCGAGTCGTCGACGAGCCGCTCGGCGACGAAGCGCGGGTTGAAGTCCACCTCCGCGCCCATCGGGTGGTGTCCCATGTGCTCGACGCCGCCCGCGACGACGACGTCCGCCGCGCCCATCGCGATCTCGCCCGCGCCGGAGGTCACCGCCGTCAGCGCGCCGGCGCACATCCGGTCGAGCGCGAAGCCGGGAACCGTATGGGGGATCCCGGCAAGGAGCGCCACGTCCCGCCCCATCGTCAGCCCCTGGTCGCCCACCTGCGCGGTCGCGGCGAGGATCACATCGCCGATCCGCTCGGGCGGCAACGACGGGTTCCGACGCAGCAGCTCGCGAACGACCTTCACCGCCATGTCGTCGGCACGCGTCTTCCAGAAGAACCCCTTCGGGCCTGCACGGCCGAACGCGGTCCGCAGACCGTCGACGTACACAACCTCGCGTAGCTCGCGCGCCACGCGGTGACAATAGCCCCGTGGCAGAGGCCTGGAGCGCACACCTGGAGCGGGAGAAGCAGCGGTATCGCGACGGCGAGCAGCGCCTGCCGGAGGATCCGGACGAGCGGCAGCGCCAGCTGACGCGGATGGGAAACGCTGCGGGCGGCGCGGGGCTCGCGCTGCTGATGGCCGGCCGCCAGGACGAGGCGGCCGAGTGGTTCGACCGCGCGGCAGGCCGCTACCGCGAGAGCTACGAGCTCGCGCCGCCGGGGAGCTGGGGGAGGCCGATCGGCGCGATCAAGTCACGAATCCTCGGCGGCGACTGGCCCGGCGCCGAGGAGGAGAGCCGCTGGGCGCTCGGTGAAGGCGCCGCGGAGACGGAGTCACCGATCGGACGCTACGCCGGCGTGCTCGCGCTCCTCACCCTCGGGCAGGACGAGAAGGCGCGCCCGGTCGCGGACTCACTCAGGAACCGCGACGACTTCCCGCACGACGTCGCCGATGCGCTTGCCACGCTCGCAGCCGAGGACGTCCTCGGCTACACGTACGCGGTCGAGAGCGTCCTCGAGTCGTTCGAGCAGCGCGACGAGTACCTCGAGGACATGCCCGTCGCGGACACCGTGATCGTCCTCCAGGCGCTGGCAGCGCGCCGGGACATGGCGGCTGACCTCACCTCCGACCTCTTGCCCTAGGGCCGGGCGTCAGTCGTGGGGGTGCATGACGGCGGTGATAACGAGTTGCTCGGCGTTCTCGTCCTCGACTTCCTCGAAGCGAGGCACGAGCTCCGACAGCACCTCGAGCGCCTTCTCCGGGTCGACCCGCACCGTCACGCGGACGAAGCGGAACCGGCCCTCGGCTCCGTGCTCGGCCTGCGCCTTCTGGAGGTCGTCCATCACCGCCGTGTGGAGGTTCGACGCGCCCGCCGACACGAGCTCCGGCGCCACCTTCAGCGTCCTCGCCGCAGCGCGGTAGGGCTTCTCGCGCCCCTTGTCGCTCGGCACCTGCTGGATCAACTCCGCGCGGAGCAGCATCCGCACGTGGAAGTGGAGATGGCCCGGGTCGACGCCCAGACGCTGTGCGAGCTCCCGGTTCGAGAGCGCCTCGTCCGTCTCCCCGAGCGCCTCGAGGACGCGCAGCCTCAGCGGGTGGCCTAGGGCCTTGAGCTGGTCTGGACGGTTGATGGTCAGCACTTCGGGAATCGCCTTGGTTTCGGGAGTCGCCATATGCGATCTCTATATATACGACTTGGCCGGGTGTTGTCTAGTTAGGCAGACGAGCTGCGGCCGCGCGGTCGAGCAACGCGATGGTCGTTCCGGAGGCCGAGCGAGCGAGGCTCGCAGGGGTCGCGGGGTCGGGCGCCGCGGCGAACGACCGCTCGGCCGCATCGGCCTTGTCCTCCCCGGAAACCAGGAAGACGACCGTGTCGGAGGCGTTCAGCTGCGGGATCGTGGCCGTCACGCGGTGGACGTCCGGCCGCGCCACGGCTAACGCCCGTCGCCTGAGCTCGTCCAGCGCGGGATCGTTCGGAAAGAGCGACGCGGTATGCCCGTCCGGACCAATCCCGAGGAAAGCGAGATCGAATACCACGCCGCGAAGCTCGATGTCGTACGCGTCCGCCGCCTCCTCCGGCGAGAGCTCGCCGCGAACGCGGTGCTCGGCCGCCGGCTTGCGGTCGAGCCGGTCGAGGAGGCTCTCGCGGACGAGCCGGTAGTTCGAGCGCTCGTCGTCCGGCGGCACGCAGCGCTCGTCCGCCCACCAGACCTCGACCCGGCTCCAGTCGGGCTGGAGCCTGGCCGCTGCCTCGTACGCCGGCCGAGGCGTCGAACCGCCGGAAAGCGCGATGTGCCCGCCGAGTCGTGCCTGCGCCGCGAGCAGCTCGGCCGCTTCGCGCGCCGCCTCTGCCGCGCTCGCCGCGACACGCAGCTCGATATCCAACTCAGTGCCTCTTCAGGCAATACACGCCTGCCTCTGGCCCGCGATCACGCTGCGCCAGAGCCGACCCTCCTCCTCCCCAAGGCTGACTAGCCTTGGCTCGTCGGAGTGCGCGCTCTGGCTTGGTGCTCGCGACCCAGAGACGGGGCAGCATTACCTGAAGAGGCACTACTCCTCGCCGGCCGCGAGCTCTCGTCCGCGCTCCATCGCCGCCTGGATCGCGTTCAGGAACGCCGCCCGCACGCCGGCCTGCTCGAGCTCCCTGATCGCCCGGATCGTCGTCCCGCCCGGCGAGGTGACCATCTCTCGCAGCTCGACGGGGTGCATCTTCTCGTCGCGGAGGAGCTTCGCCGTCCCGAACATCGTCTGCACGACCAGCTCGGTCGTGTCCTCCCGGGAGAGCCCGAGGAGGATGCCGGCCTCGATCATCGACTCCGCCAGCAGCGCGAAGTACGCAGGGCCGGAGCCCGAGACGGCCGTGACCGCGTCCATGTACCGCTCGGGCACGCGCACCACGCGGCCGACGTGGAGGAGCACGTCCTCGGCCAGAGCAAGGTGCTCGTCGCCGGCATGCGCGCCGGCGCAGAGCCCCGCGACGCCCTCGTGCACCGTCGCCGGTGTGTTCGGCATGGCCCGAAGCACCGGCACGCCGGGCGCCACCCGCTCCTCGATCGCCGAGGTCGGGACGGCGGCGGCGATCGAGAGCACCGTCTGGTCCGGCGACAGGATCCCGCCGATCTCGCCGAGCAGTAGGTCGAAGTCCTGCGGCTTGACCGCAATGACCACGACTCCGGCCCCCGCGACGGCCTCGGTGTTCGAGGTCGTGACCTGGATCCCGTGCCGCTCCGCGAGCTCCCGCGCCCGCTCCTCCCGGCGCACGGTCGCGACGATCTCCTCCGGCCTCCGCCAGTCGGTGCTGAGCAGCCCCGTGAGGAGTGCCTCGCCGATCTTCCCGGCGCCGAGGATCGCGATTCGCCGGGGATCGGCCATGGGGCCAGTCTATGAGGCCGGCTGATCAGGCTGCGGCAGGGATCCCGCGCTCATAGCGCACGGGAAGGATGCCGCGGCCGAGCCCGGCCAGGAGGTACGCGCTGGCGAGCCCTTGCCACTCGCCGTACGGCGCAAGCAGCTCTGCGGTGTCGGACGGCTCTGCCTCCCGGCCGAGGATCGCGGTACAGAGCTTGAGCAACCCGAGATCGCCGACCAGGCCGAGCTCGTAGCTCCCGAGCCCTTGGATCCCGATCACCCCCGCCGACCACGGCCCGAGCCCGCGCTCCCGCTCCAGACGCTGCGCGACCTTTCGCGGATCGAGCCCGCGTAGCCGCTCCAGCTCGACGGTCCGGCAGAGGCGGACGATCGTCGAGGCCTTCCGCGCCGTCAGTCCGAACCGCTGGAGCTCGACGGGGGCGCGACCCGCGAAGGTCTCCGGCATCGGCGGTGCGCAAAGCTTGCCGTCGGTCTCGCAGGCCCAGCGGATCAGCCGTCGCTCGATCTTCCGCGCCTCGGAGGACGTGATCAGCTGTCCGCAGACGGCGCGGACCGAGAGACTGGGTCACTGACCCGACGCGAATCGGTCGCTTGCCCGGGAGCGCCTTCAGCGTCCGGCAGAGCATCGGGTCGTCGGCGAACCGCTCGAGGAACTCCGAGTGATCCGCTTCGAGCGGAAGCATGTCGACGAGTTGCTCGAGCGCCTCCTCCGAGTGCGACCGAAGCTCGATCCGGCCGTCCGAGGTCTGCCATGCGCAGGCGCGCGCGAGCCCGTCCTCGACCGTGAAGAGCGCGACCAGGATGCGTCCGTCGAAGCGTCGGGTGGCGTCGCTCGCCCACACTGCGGAATCGCGCAGCGAGAACGGTCCGCGGGGGCGGAGGGTCGCCTCGACCACGCCGAACATTACGGGCGACAGTGGTCGGCTCGCATCACCGGTCCGTACAGTCCGGCCCATGAGAAGATCGAACTGACCGGTTGGGCTTCGACCCAGCGGATCGGCATCGATGGAACCGTGGACTCCGAGCAGCGTGTCACTCTCGACCGTCCCGTCGTCGACTGCTCGGACCGCGGTGCCAGGGAGCTCGCCTCTCGCTATTGGGCGAGCTGCAGCGCTCCGCTCGCAGGTTGATTTCGGTGCGAGAGCACGCCGGCGGATCGACCTGCGCCTCCTGCGTTTCCGGACGGTCCTGATCGCGCTCGGACCGGTCGAAACTGCGTCCTCGCCGGTGTCAGCGCGCGCGAGGCACCCGATCCGCGGCGGGCTGCTCGTCCGGCGTGGCGGCGGGAGCATCGCGTTCGAGCAGATCGTCGGCGAGCGGTGGAGCTGCGGTCGACGATCGACGGCTTCCATCCGCGTCGAGGGCCGTTCTACGTGCTCGTCCAGCGCCGGTTCCACCTCGCCCTGAGCCGGAGGTACTTTCGGAAGGCTCATCGGCGGTGACCCGCCGTGAGAGTGGTCGTCTTCGGCGCAACCGGCTTCATCGGACGCGCACTGCTCCCTGCCCTCGCGGCCGAGCAGGAGGTCGTCGCAGTCTCCCGGAGCCCGCGCCGCCGCAGAAGGGCATCACCTGGGTAGTCGCCGACGTGACCGATGCGCCCGCGGTCCGGCGGACGCTCGATGGGGCGGACGTCGTCTACTACCTCGTTCATTCGCTCGGATCTGCAGACTTCGAGGAGCGAGACGTGGCCGGGGCGAGGACGACGGCTGCCGAGGCTGAGAACGCCGGCGCCCGCCAAATCGTCTACCTCGGCGGGCTCGGGGAAGAGGGTGAGGAGCTCTCACCGCACCTCCGGAGCAGGCTCGAGACCGGACGCACACTCGCATCCGGCGCCGTGCCGCTGACGACGCTGCGGGCGGCGGTCGTCGTCGGCAAGGGCAGCGCAGCGTTCGAGACCATCGTCGCCCTGGTCGATCGCCTCCCGGTGATGGTCGCCCCACGCTGGGTCTCGACCCCGACGCAGCCGATCGCGCTCGCCGACACCGTGCGGTATCTCGCCGCTGTCGCCGGGAGAGAGGAGACGATTGGCGAGACCTACGACCTCGGCGGTCCCGAGGTCATGACCTACCGCCAGATGATCGAGCGCGTGGCCGACATGCGCGGCAAGCGGCGGGCAATCATCGAGGTCCCCGTCCTGACGCCCTTCCTCTCTTCGCTCTGGCTGCATCTCGTGACCCCGGTCGGCGCCTCGGTCGCGAGGCCGCTCGTCGAGGGTCTGCGTAATCCCACGGTCGCCGAGGACAGGCGCATCCTCGATCTCGTTCCCTTCCCGCTGACGCCGTTCGATCGGGCCGCGCGC
Source organism: uncultured Actinomycetes bacterium (assembly GCA_963798935.1). GTDB lineage: Bacteria > Actinomycetota > Thermoleophilia > Gaiellales > Gaiellaceae > JACDAN01. The sequence goes on along the minus strand of CAWCVG010000006.1, from coordinate 6,266 downwards.
GAGGCGCTCGACGTGGGCGGCTGGTGACCCTACGCGAGCAGCAGGCTGTTCCCGGACGGGTCCCGCACGACGTTCCCTTCCGGTTCTCCTCCGGATCCTGGCCGGTTTCGGCGACCCGGCCGAGGGCCTCTTCGCGGCTGGCCACTCGGCAGGACGATCGTCGCTCGCCTCAGCGCGGCGGCTCCTCGGGCGGCGGCGGCGCGCCGGCGCTCGCCCAGGTGTTCGCGCCGACGTGGTGGTGGTAGCCGCCTGCGGAGAGGAACGTCGCCTGCGAGCCGAGCGTCGCCATCTCGTCGAACCCCAGGACGTCGCGGTAGAAGCTCAACGTCTCCCCAATGTCGGCGACCTGGAGATGGACGTGACCCATGACGGTCCCGCCCGGCAGCGACTCGAACGGCTCCTGCTCGGGATCGTCGAGCTCGCCGAGGAGGTTTTCGAGGTCGAGCGGCTCTGTGGTCATCCGCGCGACCTGCCCTTCCCAGATCTCGCGAGGGCGGTCGGCGTAGATCTCGATGCCGTGCCCGTCTGGGTCGCGGAGGTAGAGCGCCTCGCTGACGAAGTGGTCGGAGACGCCGGTCATCGTCACCTGCTCCCGGATCGCGTGAGCGAGCCAGGCGGCAAGATCTCGGCGCTCGGGCACGAGCAGCGCGAAGTGGAAGAGGCCCGTGTTGCGCGGCGCCGGCTGGGCGCCCGGCACCTCGTCGAGCACGAGCAGCTCCGAGTCTCCGCCGAGCGAGGCTCGCCCGTCGTCCTGCTCGCGCACCCCGAGCCCGATCGCCCGCCGGTAGTAGTCGAGCGAGCGCTCGAGGTCCGAGACCGTCAGCTCGACGGGCCCCATTCGCGTTTCTGCCGGCAGCGTCGCCACCGGCTGAGACTAGCCCTCCTCGAAACCCGAGAGAACCTTTCGGAGCAGCTTGTTCAGCTGCGCCAGCTCGCGCTCGTCGAGCGCAGCGGCGAGCTTCGCCTCCTTCTCCGCCTGGGCGCTCAGCGAATCGGCCCAGAGCTTGTGACCCTTGTCGGTCAGCTCGACGTGGAGGGCACGGCGATCATCCAGGTCGGGGAGTCGCTTGACGAGCCCTGCCTTCTCGAGTTGGTCGAGCCGGTTCGTCATCGCGCCGCTCGAGAGGCCGTCCCGCTTCGCCAGCTTGCCGGGCGAGCTCCGGTGAGGCGGGTCCTCCATTGCCAGCTGCCGCAGAATGCCCCACTCGCCGTGGCTGAGCTCGTGCTCGGCGAGCGTCTCCTCCATCTGTCGGTGGATGAGCTTCCCGATCCACTGGATCCGCTGGACTGCTCCCTCGATATCCAGGTCGATGCGGCGGAAGCTTCGACGCCCAGGACTCGAGCATCTGATCGACGCGATCGGTCTGGGCTGCTGTCTTCGCCATGTTCGGATTGTGTTCCAAATTTCCCTTGACGTCAAACTACCCCTGGCGTACACTCTCCAGCTCAAGTAGTTCGAAGTCGAGAATATCGACAAGAAGGGAGACCGCGATGCAGCCGATGGACGCAGAGACCAGGGCGTTGCTCGTGACCGAGCACGTGGCGCAGCTCGCGCGGTCCCGGAAGGGAGCACGTGCATGGCCACGGCAATTGCGAAGGCGTACGACGTCGTCGCGCTCGAGGACATCGAGCCCGGCCCCGAGCACGACGGTCGTGTCCCTCTCAACATCCGCCGCCACTTCGGCATCCAAGGATTCGGGGTGCGCGCCAGCCGGGCGGTGGGCGACGGGCACGTAGTCGGCGAGCACAGCGAGAACGGGATCGGCGCGACCGGTCAGGAGGAGCTCTACCTGGTGCTGTCCGGTAAGGCCACGTTCAACGTGGACGGTGATCCCATCTACGCGACCGCTGGAACGATGGTCTTCGTCCGCGACCCTGCGGCGCAGCGGAGCGCGATCGCCAAGGAGGAGGGCACGACGATCCTCGCGATCGGCGGGACGCCGGGCGAGTCGTATCGCCTCTCGGTGGGCGAGGCGATGAACGACATGTGGGACCCCTACCGGGCGCAGGACTTCGAGGGCGCCCTCGCGGCGCTCCAGCCGGTCCTCGAGGAACGCCCCGAGGCGCTGGTTTTCTTCAACGTCGCCTGCATGGAGGCGAGGCTCGGCCGCACCGACGACGCGATCTCGCATCTCGCAGCGGGCGATCGAGGACGATGATCGGATCAAGGAGCACATCCGCACCGACGGGGACCTAGACTCGCTTCGGGACGATCCGCGCTTCCAGGCGCTGACCGAATAGGAGGAGCCGATGGCAACTGCAACCGAAAAGGCCTACGTCGTCGCGAAGCTCGACGAGCTCGAGCCCGCGCCGCTACTCGCGCCCGGCGCAACGGACGACGGACGGCAGCGCTTCGACGTCCGCCGTCGCTTCGGCATTACGTCGTTCGGTACCAACGCGTACCGGGCGCCGAGCGAGGTCGACGTCATCCGCGAGCACGACGAGATCGCTGCTCGGCGAAGCAGGCAGGAGGAGCTCTACATCGTCCTGAACGGCGCGGCCACCTTCGAGATCGACGGCGACGCCGTGGAGGCACCGGCCGGCTCGCTCGTCCTCGTGCAGCCGACCGCGAAGAGGAAGGCGACCGCGAAGGACGACGGCACGACGATCCTCGCGTCGGCGGCACGCCGGGCAAGGCGTACGAGCCGCCGCCGAGGAGGCGGCGGAGGCCTTCGCGGCCGACAACGAGGGCGACTACGAGACCGCGCCGCCAAGCAGCTGGTCGTCGTCGAGAAGCGGCCGGACGACCCCGTGGCGCACTTCAACGCCGCCTGCTTCGAGGCCCGCGCCGGACAGGCCGACGAGGCGATCGAGCACCTGCAGCGGGCGGTCGAGCTCAACGACCGCATCAAGGAGCTGATCCGCACCGACGAGGATCTGGACTCCATCCGCGAAGACCCGCGCTTCGACGCATTGACGAAGTAGCGGGAAGGCACATCGGGCGCCTCCCTCGCGGAGGCGCCCGTGCTGCCCGCTGCGAGACGCTGCTATACCTCGTAGGGCCGCAATGGCCAAGCCCGTCGAACAGCTAGACCGCGTCGTCATCCGCTTTGCAGGCGACTCCGGCGACGGGATGCAGCTGACCGGGGCCCGCTTCACGAGCGAGACGGCGGTGCTCGGCAACGACCTCTCCACGCTGCCGGACTTCCCCGCCGAGATCCGCGCGCCGGCCGGCTCGCTGCCCGGCGTCTCCGGCTTCCAGATCCACTTCTCCGACCACGACATCCTCACGCCGGGCGACGAGCCGAACGTCCTCGTCGCGATGAACCCGGCCGCGTTGCGCACGAACATCCGCGACCTCCCGAAGGGCGGCACGCTGATCGTCAACCGCGACTCGTTCACCGACCGGAACCTCGAGAAGGCCGGGTACTCCGCGAACCCGCTCGACGACGGCACGCTGGGCGACTACCACGTCCACGAGGTGCCGCTCACCTCGCTGACGCTCGAGGCCCTGAAGGAAGTGAAGGTCACGAAGCGCGAGGCCGAGCGCTCGAAGAACATGTTCGCGCTCGGGCTGATGTCCTGGCTCTACCACCGGCCGAAGAGCGGGACGCTCGACTTCATCGCCAGGAAGTTCAAGGCGAAGCCCGAGATCGCCGAGGCGAACACGAAGGCGTTCAAGGCCGGCTGGGCCTACGGCGAGACGAGCGAGGACTTCCGCGTCACCTACGAGGTCGCCCCGGCCGACCTCCCGCCCGGCACCTACCGGAACATCCGCGGCAACCAGGCGCTGACCCTCGGCCTGATCGCCGCCTCGGTGAAGAGCGGCCTTCCGCTCTTCCTCGGCGCCTACCCGATCACGCCGGCGTCGGAGATCCTCGAGGACCTCTCGCGCCGCAAGGACTTCGGCGTCCGGACCTTCCAGGCGGAGGACGAGATCTCCGCTGTCGGCGCCGCGCTCGGCGCGAGCTTCGGCGGCGCGCTCGGCGTCTGCACGTCGAGCGGCCCCGGCGTCGTCCTGAAGATGGAGACGATCGGCCTCGCCGTCACGCTCGAGCTGCCGCTCGTGATCATCGACGTCCAGCGCGCCGGCCCGTCCACGGGGATGCCGACGAAGCCCGAGCAGGCCGACCTCCTGCTTGCGATGTGGGGCCGGAACGCCGAGTCGCCGGTGCCGGTGATCGCCGCCTCGACGCCGGGCGGCTGCTTCGACGCCGCGATCGAGGCGGCGCGGATCGCGCTCAAGTACCGGACGCCCGTCTTCCTCCTCTCGGACGCCTACCTCGCGAACGGGTCGGAGCCATGGCTGATCCCCGACCTCGAGACGTACCCCGACATCCCGGTCGACTTCGCCGACGCGCCCAACCACGAGGGCGGCTTCCTGCCGTACCTGCGTGACGCCGAGACCCTCGCCCGGCCGTGGGCGATTCCCGGCACGCCCGGCCTCGAGCACCGGATCGGCGGGCTGGAGAAGGCGGACGGGACGGGCAACGTCTCGTACGACCCCGACAACCACGACCACATGGTTCGCATCCGGGCGCGCAAGGTCGCCGGCATCGCGGCCGACATCCCCGAGCTCACCGTGGACGAGGAGGGCGGCGAGAACTTGCTCGTCCTCAGCTGGGGCGGGACGTACGGGCCGGTGGCCGCCGGCGTGCGCCGGGTGCGCGGCAACGGCGGCAAGGTCGCGCACGCGCACCTGAGCTATCTGAACCCGTTTCCGCGCAATACGGGCGAGGTACTGCGCAGATACGAGAAGATTCTCGTTCCGGAGATGAATCTGGGACAGCTCCTCAAACTGGTGCGGGCCGAGTTCCTCGTCGACGCGGTTGGCTACAACCGGGTGCGCGGCCTCCCGTTCCGGTCCTCGGAGCTGGCCGAAGCCATGGAGGGGATGCTGTGAAACTGCGACTCGTTCTCGGACTGATGCTCGTCGGCCTCGCCTCGGCCTGCGGCGGTGGCGGCGACGGCGGCGGCGGCAGCGGCGGAGGCGGCGGCGCGAGCGACACCGTGAAGGTGACGCTCGACGAGCAGAACGGCTCGGGCAAGTCGGGCACCGCGGAGATGTTTCCCGGCGCCGCGTCGACCGACGTGACGATCGAGATCCAGGGCTCGTCGGACCTCGATCCGATCTACGTTCGCAGCGGCACCTGCGAAGCGCCCGGGGCAGAGATCGTTCACGACGTCGGCTTCACGGCGGCGGATCTCGGCCAGGGTCAGATCTTCGTGCCGATCGACGATGTGGCGACCGGCGAATACATCCTCGTGGTCGAGGACGACAAGACGATGGAGCCGATCATGTGTGGGGCGATCCCGGAACGGTGAGCGACTCGAACGGCGGAAGAGACGGACCGCTCGTCCAGCTGACGGCGAAGGACTTCAAGTCCGACCAGGAGGTCCGCTGGTGCCCGGGCTGCGGCGACTACGCGATCCTCGCCGCGATGCAGCAGTTCATGCCCGAGCTCGGGCTGCCGCGCGAGCGGATCGTCTTCGTGTCGGGGATCGGGTGCGCTGCGCGCTTCCCGTACTACATGCAGACCTACGGGATGCACTCGATCCACGGGCGGGCGCCGGCGATCGCGACCGGCCTGTCGTCGTCGCGGCCCGACCTGTCGGTGTGGGTCGTGACCGGCGACGGCGACGCGCTGTCGATCGGCGGAAACCATCTGATCCACGCGCTGCGCCGGAACGTCAATGTCAAGATCCTCCTCTTCAACAACCAGATCTACGGCCTGACGAAGGGGCAGTACTCGCCGACCTCGCCGCTCGGCACGCACAACAAGACGACGCCGTTCGGGTCGCTCGACTACCCGTTCAACCCTGTGTCGCTGGCGCTGGGCGCCGAGGCGACGTTCGTCGCGCGGTCGGTCGACACGGACAAGGCGCACCTGACCGAGCGTGCTGCGCAGGGCGGCCGAGCACAAGGGATCGGTCTTCGTCGAGATCTACCAGAACTGCAACGTCTACAACGACGGCGCGTTCGACGCGGTGCGGGTGGAGAAGTCGAACCGGATCCAGCTCGAGCACGGGCAGCCGATCCGCTTCGGCGGGGAGGGCGAGACGCTCGAGCGGGGAGTCGTGTCGAGGCCCGGCGGCGGAGTAGAGATCGTGGACGTCGAGTCGGTCGGCGAGGACGCGCTGCTCCGGCACGACGAGAGCGCGGAAGACCCGTCGCTGGCGTTCGCGCTGTCGCGGTTGGCGCACACACCGGTAGGCCCGACGCCGATCGGGATCTTCCGAGCAGTCGAGCGCCCGGTCTACGACGAGATGATGGCGGAGCAGATCGAGGTGACCAGGCGAGAGCTGGGCGAGGGCGACCTGGAAAA
>CAWCVG010000005.1:0-22181 GCA_963798935.1 uncultured Actinomycetes bacterium | reverse complement strand
TCGACGTCGCGAAGCGGATCGGGAGGCGGCTCGTCGAAGTGCGCAACGGCGATTCCGAGCGGAAGGTTCGGCATCGCGTCGAGCACGCCGAACGGGAGCCAGGTGATCGCGGTGACGGACGACTCGATTCGCATCAGGCGGTGGCCTTGAGTGCGGTCTCCACAGGGGAAAGCTCCTGGACGAGGGCTGAGACGACCTCCCGGAGCTGCTCGAGCAGCTGCTCGTCGGTCAGCCGTCCCTCCTCATCGAACCGGATTGGCGCGTGCCCGACCGCGACGTCACCCTCGAGGACGCGGGCCCCGATCGTGCCGAGCACCTTCCGCAGCTCGGCCTGCGCCCAGACCGCGCCGAATGCGCCGGTGCTCGCCCCGATGACCGCTGCGGGCTTGTTCCGCAGGGGGTTCGACCGGAGCGGGCGCGAGACCCAGTCCAACGCGTTCTTCAAGACGCCGGGAATCGACGCGTTGTACTCCGGCGTCGCGATGAGGACGGCGTCGGCGCCGGCGATCGCGGCGCGAAGCGCAGCGACCGGTGCCGGCGCCGGCTCGACGTCGTCGTCCTCGTCGTAGGGCGGGATCGCCTTGAGCCCGTCCCACAGCTCGAACTCCACATCGTGCGGCAGCAAGTCCGCTGCGGCACGAAGCAGCGTCGTGTTGTACGACGCGTCGCGCAGGCTGCCGGAGAGACCGAGGACCTTCATCGGAGCTAGGCGGCCCTCACGAAGTAGAGCTCGGTGACGATCTTGACCTCGTCGCCGACCGCCGGCTGCCCCGTCGGAAGCGGGATGTTCCAGCTGACGCCGAAGTCGTGACGGTCGACCGTGGTAGAGAGCTCGAGGCCGATTCGCTCGTTGCCGTAGGCGTCGACGATCGGGGCGGTCAGCGTTCCGGTCACCTCGACCGGCTTCGTGATGCCCTTGATCGTCAGCTCGCCGCGGGCAAGCACGGTCTCGCTGTCGAGATCGATGTCGTTCGCGGTGAAGCGAAGCTCTGGATGCCGCTCGGCGTCGAAGAAGTCAGGCGACTGCAGGTGCGCAGCAAGGTTCTCGTCCTTGACGTCGACGCTGTCGACCTTGGCCCCGCCCTCGAGGGTCGCCTCCGAGTCGTCCACGGCGAGCTGGGCCCGGACCTCGCGGAACTGACCCTTGAACGTGCCGACGAGGTAGGGAACCTCGAAGCCAACCGACGAGTGAACCGGGTCGAGCTGCCAGGTACCCGTCAGCGCGCGGCGAATTTCAATGGTGGTGCTCATTGCAGTACCTCCTTGAGTACGCTATAGTTGAGTCCGCAATCAATAGTAGCGAGGAAAGATTGAGTCGTCAAGTGTTGAGCACACAACGGTCGGTGAGCCTGGATGCCTGGGTGCGCCTGCTCCAGGCGCACGCGGCGACGACCCGAGCGATGAGCGGCAGCCTGCTCGCCCAGCACGGCCTGACGATCAACGACTACGAGGCGCTGATGCGGCTCGCGCGCTCGGACGAGGGCGCATGCGCCGCGTGGACCTCTCCGAGGAGCTGCTCCTGACAGCGTCCGGGGTCACCCGCCTGCTCGACGGGCTCGAGGCGGCCGGCTACGTCGACCGGGCTGCCTGCTCGAGCGACCGCCGGGTCGTCTACGCCGTGATCACGGAGGCGGGGCGGGACAAGCTCGAAGAGGCCTCCGAGTCGCACTTCGCCGAGGTTCGGGCGCTGTTCGAGGAGCGCTTCGGCGCCGACGAGCTCAAGCAGCTCGCCGACCTGCTCGGGCGGCTGCCGGGCGCGGAGAACGCTGTCGGCGAGGACTGCAACGTCGACTAAGAACGCTCGAGGCCCCGTTCCCGGGGCCTCGAACGCACCCTTTGGGGAGGGAGCCTAGGCCCTCGCCTGGCCGACCTGGAGCACGACCACGCGGCCGAGCAGGGACTCGCTGTCGAGCGTGTCCGGGTCGGACACGGCTCGCTGGCCGCTGACCTGGAACGTGTAGGTGCCCGGATGGGCCGCCGCGGCCCTCAGGTCGATCAGGAGGCTCGCCGTGCCGGCGCCGGAGGCCGACTCGGTCGTCGTGCCGAGCTCCTGGCCGGTTCCGTCGAGCACGGTGACGGTGTAGATCATCCCGTTCGCGCCGGCGACGGCCAGCGACGGGTGCGAGAGGGAGACCTTCAGGTGCGTCGTGCTCGGCGAGACGCCCGTCGTGAAGGTGCGCGAGTCGGTGCCCGCGACCGAGGCCCGCGGCGCATCCCACGTCCAGAAGTCGGACTTCGGGACCGTGTAGCCGGTCGAGCCGAGGACGCGCTGGTCGGCGGCGCCCTGCGCCTGGTTGATCCGCTTCGCGACGCCCGACCCGCTGACGAGGTCGACCGCGGCCGCGAGGTCGATGCGGCCGTAGCCGATCTGCCAGAAGCCGAGCTGCGTCCCGGCCGCATCGGCCACGGGTGCCGCCGTGCCCTGCAGCGCGTTCCGCAGCTGGCTCGTCGTCAGCGACGGGTTCGCCTGGAGCAGCACGGCCGCGGCTCCTGCCGCATGGGGTGCGGCCATGCTCGTTCCAGACGCCGTGGCGTTCCCGTAGGCCGGCGGCGGGCAGGGCCCGATCACCGTGCCGGCGGTGTCGCAGGTCGAGGAGATGTCGTCGCCGGGAGCCGTGACGTCCGGGTGGTAGATCCCGATCCGGTTCCCGGTGAAGACGGTGTGTCCGCCGGCGCCGATCGTCACGCCCTGCGAGTTGTCGTAGCGCAGGCCGTTCGACGAGAAGCTCGCGCGGACGTGCTCGATGCTCTCCGCGGCCACCGAGGTGACCCACGGGCGCCTGGGAGAACGGGTTGAGCGACATCTCGGCGTTCGAGGCGCCGCTGTTCCCGGCCGCGAAGACGACGTTCACGCCGAGGTCGGCCATCGCCCTCGTGGCGACGTTGACGGGCGCGCGCGGGTCGAACTGCTGGAACGAGTTCCCCCACGAGTTGTTGATCACCTTGACGCCCCAGAGCTGCGGCTGGTCGAGGAGATGGTCGTAGGCGGTGACCACCGCGGTCGTGAACAGGACTTCGCCGACCGAGTAGCAGACGAGGTTCGCGTCCGGCGCGACGCCGATGTGGTTCCCGGCGGTGTGGCCGTCCGCGGCGATGATCCCGGCCACGTGCGTGCCGTGGCCCGAGCCGATGTCGGTGTTCTGGTACGGCCCGACCTCGACGGGGACGACGAGCGTGTTGCTCGAGTCCGGCGGCACGTTCACGTACTCCGTGCTGTAGAGCTTGAGGTTGTGCGTGACGTGGTCGGCGAGGTCCGGGTGGCTCGCGTCGCAGCCCGAGTCCACGACGGCGACCGTCGTCGCCTTGCCGGTGAAGCCGTTCGCACGCGGCATCGCCGAGCCCATGGCGTCCGCGGACGACTGGTCGAAGAGCTCGATCGGATCGTCGGGATAGATGTCGTTCGCCGCTCCGAGCGCCACGGCGCTCTCCATCGAGCCGACGGTGCCGCGGACAAGCGCGAGCGGCAGATGCTTCATGGGCTGGACGGTGAGCCCATGTGACTGGAGCGCCGCAATGTCGAGCGCGTTCGGCGCCGTGTCGAACGTGGCGATGCCGCGCACGACGGTGAGCGAGGAGTGGCCGGCGGCGAGCCGGTCGATCCCGACGGTCGGCTCACCGGCGGGCAGCTCTGCGCCGGCGGGGCCGGCGGCGAGCGAGGCGAGCGCGGCGACGAGCCCGAGCAACAGTCGCAACTTCATAGGTCGGTTTCCTCCCAACGGGGTCGTGACAAGGCGATCCCTGGGAATTGCCTGCTCGCGCAGGGCCTAAACGGATTGACTAGTCAGTCAACAGCGAGGATCGCAGTGTCACCGGTCGCCGTGCCACGAGTCCCAGAGGGACGCGTAGGAGCCCTCGCGCTCGACGAGCTCGTCGTGCGTACCGACCTCGGCGAGCAGCCCCTCTTCGACGACGGCGACGCGGTCGGCGTCGTGCGCCGTGTGGAGCCGGTGCGCGATGGCGACGACGGTCCGGCCCTCGAGCACCGAGCCGAGCGAGCGCTCGAGGTGGCGCGCGGCGCGCGGGTCGAGGAGCGAGGTCGCCTCGTCCAGCACGAGGGTGTGCGGATCCGCGAGGACGAGCCTGGCGAGCGCGACCTGCTGCGCCTGGGCAGGAGTGAGCGGGAGACCGCCCGCGCCGACGACGGTCTCGAGCCCGTCGGGCAGCGCCTCCGCCCACGCGAGCGCGTCGACCGCGTCGAGCGCCTGGCGCAGCTGGTCGTCCGAGGCGCCGGGCCGGGCGAGCCTCAGGTTCTCCGCGACCGTGCCGACGAAGACGTGCTGCTCCTGCGTCACGAGCGCGACCTCCTTGCGCAGGGTGTCGAGCGGGAGGTCGACGAGCCGGACGCCGCCGATCTCGACCCGTCCGACGCGCGGCGGATGGATGCCCGCCAGGAGCCGGCCGAGCGTCGACTTGCCGGCGCCGGACGGCCCGACGACGGCGACGCGCTCGCCCGGCGCGAGGTCGAGGTCGATCCCGTGCAGGACGTCCCGCTCGGCGATGTAGGCGTAGCGCACGTCGCGCGCGGTGAGGTCGTCGCCCTGCGGCTCGTCGTCGGTCGCCGTCCGGTCCGGCGGGACGCGCGCGATCCCGACAAGACGAGCGAACGACGTCGCGCCGACCTGGATCTCGTCGAGCCACGAGATCAGCCGGTCGACCGGGTCGGCGAGCTGCACGACGTAGAGCGAGATCGCGGTGACCTCGCCGATGGTGGCATTCCCGTTCGAAACGAGCCATCCGCCCCAGGCGAGCGCGGCAGCGACCGGCAGCACGTAGGAAAACTCCGCCGTCGGAAACCAGATCGTGCGGAGCCGCAACGTGCGCCGCTCCGCCCGGTACGCGTCCTTGAGATCGGCGTCGATTCGGTCCACGCGCTCCTCGCGCAGGCCGAGCGCGTCGATCGTCCGCCCGCCCTCGACCGTCTCCCCCACTCGGCCGGCGAGGGTCGCGTAGGTCGCCCGCTCCCAGAGATAGGCGTCCGGTGCGCGCTTCAGGTACCAGCGCGTGCCGATCCACAGCGCAGGGACACCGACGACGCACGGAAGCGCCGCGACCGGGTTGACCCAGAAGGCGGCGGCGACGGTGAGCACCGTGGTGACCGCCGCGATCAGCGTCTCGGGAACGGCGAAGCGGATCGTCCGGGCCAGCGAATCGACGTCGGCGGTCGTCCGTGAGATGAGGTCGCCGGTCCCGGCGCGCTCGACCGTCGACAGCGGCAGGCCGAGCACGCGGCGCATGAAGTCCTCCCGGAGCTCGGCGAAGATCTCCTCGGCCAGGACGAACGAGGCTCGGCGCGCAAGCCAGGTCAGCACCGTCTGGGCGAGAAGGAACGCGGCGAGCAGCAACAAGAGCTTGTCGACGTACGCGGTCGTCGTCCCGTCCTCCACGGACTGCACCAGACGACCGAGCAGCGCCGGCCCGGCGAGACCCGCGGTCGCCGCAGCTGCGTGGAGGCCGACCATTCCGAGCAGCGCCGGCCGATGGTTGCGCGCCAGCATCCGCGCCTGGGCCCGGAGCTCTGGGCCGTCGGCGATCGGGAGCAGCTCGCTCATAGGTCCTCCCCGCGCGTGACCGTCTCGCGGTAGTCGGGGCGATCGGTGAGCAGCTCGCGGTGCGTGCCCTCCGCGACCACTCGGCCGCCTCGGATGAGGACGACCTTGTCGGCCTGGTCGAGCACCAGCGGGCTCGTCGTGACGATCACGGTGGTCCGTCCGGCCCGCGCGTCCCGAAGCCGGCGCGCGATCCTCACCTCCGTGTGGGCGTCGACGGCGCTTGTCGGCTCCACGAGGACGAGCACCTCGGGGTCGGCGAGGAGCGCACGGGCGAGGACGAGGCGCTGGCGCTGACCGCCGGAGAACGACCGGCCCCGCTCGTCGATGTCGGCGTCGAGGCCCTCGGGCAGCGCGTCGAGGACGTCTTCGGCGTTCGCGATCGAGATCGCCTGGAGGATCTCCTCGTCGTCCGCTCCGCCCCAGGGGTCGAGCTCGGAGCGCAGGGTCCCCGCGAAGAGGACCGGGTCCGCCTCGCTGACGACGATCCGGCGACGGACGGCGTTGATGCGCAGCTCCTCGAGAGGCGTCTCGCCGAGGAGTACGCCTTCCCCGCTCCCGAACCGGCCGAGCCGGTCCGCGATCGCCGTCGACTCCTGCGGCCAGGAGGAGACGATGCACGTCACGAGCCCCGGCTCCACGACGAGCCCTGAGCGCTCGTCCAGGAGCGGGACGCCGGCCGGCGGCTCGTCCGCCGGCGACTCGGGGTCGGATACGTGCGGCTCCACCGTCAGCACCTGCAACATCTGTCGAGCGCCGACGTACGCGCGCGTGATCTTGTCCACCGCCTCCGCGGCGGTCCTCAGCGGGAGGACCAGGAACGCCGCGTAGCCGTAGAACGCGACGAGCTCGCCGACGTCGATCTGCCCTGACACGGCGTATCGGGCGCCGAGCCAGGTGACGAGCACGACGAAGACGCCCGGGACGAAGACCTGAGCAGCGTCGAGCGTGGACTGAGGAAGCGCGACGCGGACGCCGGCGAGCCGGACCTCCTGCGAGCGGTCGCGGTACCGGTCGTAGAACGCCTGCTCGCCGCCGATCCCGCGGAGCACCCGCAGCCCGGCAGCGGTGTCGGCGCCGAGCGCAGTCAGCTTGCCGACCTCATCTCGCTGATGCCGCTGCCGTGCCTGGAGCGGCTTGATCACGGTCCCGAGCAGGAGCACGAGCACCGGCACTCCGAGCAGGACGACGAGCCCGAGCACGACGGACGACGAGAGCAGGATGAACGCGACGACGACGTAGGCGACGAGTGCGCCCGAAAGCCGCGCCGTGATGTCGAAGGCGCCGCCTGCGCGCATTGCGTCATTGGAGACCGTCGCGACCACCTCGCCCGTCGAAAGACGGCCTCGCACGGCCGGGCCAGAGCGCGCGGAGTGGTGCGAGACGACCTGCGCCATCCGGAAGGACGCCTGGAGCCAGTTGAAGACCGCGTAGCGGTGACGCATGATCCCGGCCCCCGCCTGGACGGCCCCGAGGGCCAGGAGCCCCAGCGCCCACGCCCCGAGCGCGCGGTTGTTCCCGTTCACGATCCCGGCCTCGATCGCCTGCCCGATCGCGAAGGGCATCAGCGCCTGGGCGACCATCCAGACGACGCCGAAGAAGACGCCTGCGAGGAGTGTCGGGATCTGGTGGCGCCCGACCCAGAGCAGCAGCCGCGCCGGCGAACGCGTGTCGGGCACGCCCGGGTCCTCCTCGGGCAGGCGGACGACGCCGGTCCAGCGGCGCGGGGCGTCGAGGGTTCCCGAGGAGGCCTGGTCCATGCGTCTGGCGGGACGTCGTCCCGCCCCCTGATCGTAGTCAGACCCTCGAGTGCGCCTGGACTAGGCGGCCCTGACGGCCTTCACGATCGCGCCGTGCATGCCGTCGGCCACGCGGTGCGTGAACTCGACGCGAACGTCCTCGAAGCCCGCGGCCTCGAGGCCCGCAACGTACTCGCCTCTGGACAGCGCGCCCGCGATGCAGCCGACGTAGCTACCACGCTCGGCACGCTCCTCGGGTGCGAGGCGGTCCTCCGCCACGACGTCCGAGATCCCGATGCGGCCGCCCGGCCTCAGCACGCGCGCCATCTCGGTCAGCACCGCCGCCTTGTCGGTCGAGAGGTTGACGACGCAGTTGGAGATCACGACGTCCACGGACCCGTCCGGAAGCGGCACGTCCTCGATCACGCCCTTGAGGAAGCGCACGTTGCTCACACCCGCCTCTGCCGCGTTCCGCCGCGCCAGGTTCAGCATCTCGTCCGTCATGTCGACCCCGTAGGCGGTGCCGTTCGGCCCCACCCGCTTCGCCGAGAGGATCACGTCGATGCCGCCGCCGGACCCGAGGTCGAGGACCACCTCGCCTTCGCGGAGCTCGGCGACCGCGGTCGGGTTGCCGCAGCCGAGCGAGGCGAGCGCAGCCGCGTCGGGAAGCTCGGCGCGCTGCTGGATCGAGTAGAGCCTCTCGCCGAAGGCGCCGTCCTCCCCGTCGCAGCCTGCGTTGCCGCAGCAGCCGCCGTCGTCGTTGCAGCCGCAGCCGCCACGATCGACCGACAGCGCGGCACGGGCGTAGCGCTCGCGAACCTGCTCGCGCAGGTCGTCCGCCGTCGTGCTCATCCGACCACCTCCGGGATTCGAACCAGGCTCTCGAGATTCGAGACCGCCTGCGGGTTGAGGCTGAAGTACGCCCACTTGCCACGCTGCTCACGGTCGAGCAGCCCGGCGTCGGTGAGCTTCTTCAGGTGATGGCTGACAGTCGCCTGCGCGAGACCGAGGCCCGGGATGAACTCGCATGCACAGACCGGTCCCTCCGCGCGCGCGAGCATGTTCACGATCTTCACCCGAGCCGGATCGGCGAGCGCCTTGAAGACGTCAGCCGTGGCGCGAGCCTCGTCCTCGTCGAGCGCCGGAGCGCCGAGCGGCCGGCAGCAGTCGATCACGTCGAGCGTCCTCATATCGAAATCCATCGTAACGATGTTGGTCGATATGTCAAGCACCAAAGAGAGGCCCCGCCTGCGCAGGGCCTCTCCAGACAGCTACTCGGCTTCGGCCGCGGCGGGCACGCCGCTCGGCTCCTCGCCGTGAGCACCGATCGGCTCGCTGCGCGGGAGCGTCGCGGCGACGACCGCGGAGGCTACGAGGAAGATCGCCGAGACCAGGAACGCGAGCTGGTACCCGCCGTTCAGAGCGGCCAGCGCACCTTCGCCGGAGTCGGCCAGGCTCTCCGTCTGCGCGGCGGCGATGGCCGCGAGCGCTGCGAGCCCGACGGCGCCGCCCATCATGAACGCCGTGTTGACGACCCCTGAGGCCAGTCCGGCCTGCTCCTGGCCGACGCCGCTCATCGCGGACAGCAGGATCGGGTTGAACGCGATGCCTGCGCCGAGGCTCGCCGCCAGCGTGGCCGGGAGGATGTCGACGAGCCAGCTGCCGTCGACCGGCACGCGCGCGAACAGCAGCAGGCCGAGCGTCATCAGCCCGAGCCCCGTGATCAGGGGCGGCTTGATCCCGAAACGCATGACGAGCCGGTCCGAGAGCAGCAGCGACGACGCGCCCCAGAGAACAGTCCCGGGGAGGTAGGCGAGACCGACCTCCATCGGGCTGTAGTCGAGCACGAGCTGCATGTACAGAGCGGACATGAAGAAGTAGCCGAACAGGCCCGCCGCCATCAGGGCGCCCAAGATGTTCGCGGTGGAGACGCTGCGGTTCCGGAAGATGCCGAGCGGCATCAGCGGGTTCGCGATTCGCGACTCGATGATCAAGAAGACAGCCATGAGCGCAGCGGCCGCGCCGAGCAGGCCGAGCGTCTGCCCCGAGCCCCAGCCCGCCTCGTTGCCGTTGACGAGCGCGTAGACCGCGAGCATCAGCGAGCCGGTGACGGTGATGGCGCCCGCGAAGTCGACCCGCCCGGTCGCCATCGCCTCGCCGTCGGCCGGCAGGAGCCGCAGCGTCAGCAGGAAGACCGCAACGCCGACGGGAAGATTGACGAGGAAGATCCAGTTCCAGCTCAGAAGGTCGGTGAGGATCCCTCCGGCGAGGACGCCGATGACGCCGCCGCCCGAGAGGACGAAGCCGAACACGCCCATCGCCTTCGCGCGGTCGGCCTGCTCGGTGAAGAGCATCATCAGGAGCGAGAGCGCGACAGCAGAGACGACTGCGCCGCCGAGCCCCTGAACCGCGCGGGCCGCGATCAGGAAGCCCTGCGACGAGGCGACGCCGCAGGCAAGCGAGGCTGCGGTGAAGAGCGCGATGCCGGACAGGAACATCCGCCGGTGCCCGAAGAGGTCGCCCAGCCGCCCGCCGAGCAGCAGGAAGCCGCCGAACGTCAGCAGGTACGCGTTCACGACCCAGGCGAGCGAGGTCTGCGAGAAGCCGAGGTCGTCGCGGATCGACGGCAGGGCAACGTTCACGATCGTGCCGTCCAGGACGATCATCAGGTCCCCGAGACAGAGGACGTAGAGGGCGAGCCACCGGCGTCGCATGTCCAGCGAGGTCATAGGAGGGTTCCTTTCGGCGCTGTCATCGTCTTCACAGGCTTAGACGGGACAACGTCGAGGAACTCATCGGTCATCCCGCGATGAGTTTCGCCGTGGCCACCGGTCTTAGCTCCAATGGGCGCTGTCGCGCCAAAGACCGTCGGCCTCGCCATTCGAGGCCCGATCACCCGTGCCGACCTTCCCGGCCTCTGCGACCGTGTCTGCGCGCTCTTGGGCATTGCTCCTGGAGCCGTCGTGCTCTGCGACGTCCACGCCGTGGAGCCGAACGCGGTGACGGTCGACGCGCTGTGCCGGCTCCAGCTCGGTGCGCGGAGGCACGGGTGCCAGGTGCGGCTTCGCCACGCGTCCCGCGAGCTCCTGGAGCTCGTCGAGTTCATGGGCCTGACGGATGTCCTGCCCGACCGAGAAAAGGAGGAGACCATGGCCGCAAACGGCTCTCGCAAGCTCTTCGTCAATCTGGCCGTGAAGGATCTGGACCGCTCGGTCCGCTTCTTCACGGAGCTCGGCTTCTCGTTCGACCCGCGCTTCACGGACGAGACGGCCACCTGCATGATCCTCAGCGACGAGGCGTTCGTGATGCTGCTCGTCGAGGACCGGTTCAAGGACTTCACGTCGAAGGAGCTCGCCGATCCGGGCAAGCAGACGGAGGCGATCCTGGCGCTCTCGGCGGACACTCGGGAGCAGGTCGACGAGCTTGCCGACCGTGCGATCGAGCTCGGCGGCTCTCCCGCTCTCGACCCCGTCGAGATGGAGGGCATGTACAGCCGCAGCTTCAACGACCCCGACGGGCACCACTGGGAGCTGGTCTGGATGGACATGAGCGCGGTGCGAGCCGGCGTAGCCGCGGGCCGGGTCCGAGGGACTGTCCCTCGGGCCCGGCTCGCCGGGCCATGGAGTTCGTGACGAACCTGCGCCAAGATCGGGCCGCGCGGCCGTTCGGGCTTCGGTCTCAGCGAGAGTGCACAGAGCACCTGCCGGTGGAGGCTGTCCTTGCTGGACGACCCATCCGGTCGGTGGTGGTTGGACCGGAACCAGGCTAGGAGTCGAGCCGGGGCGGCAGCCCGAACAGCGGGAAGATCGCGCCTGTGTCGAGGAAGAACGTCAGCTCGACGATCCGTCCGTCTTCGATCTCGACCACCTGGAGCGCCCACGGCTCGTAGCCGCCGTCCGCGCTCGGCCGATACTGCCCGTAGGCGGGAGAGCCGTTCGCCGAGCCCGCCGGGATCATGCGCGAACCGCGGCAGGTCGCTCCCGGCCCGACCCAGAACGAGAGCATGTCCTCCCGCCCGCTCAGCCACAGCTCGTACGGCGGCATCGACTGGATCGCGTCCTCCCGGATCAATGAGGTCAGCGCCTCCATGTCGTACTCCTCGAACGCCCGGACGTAGCGGGCGAGCAGGTCGGCGTCCGCCGCCTCGAGCGAGCCCGACTCCTCGGCCAGGCTCACGTCGCTTGCCTCGAGCGTCGCCCTGGCGCGCTGGAGCGCGCTGTTCACCGACGCGACGCTCGTTTCGAGCAGCTCGGCCACCTCGCTTGCCTTCCAGCGGAGCACCTCGCAGAGGATGAGGACCGCGCGCTGCTTCGGCGGCAGGTGCTGGAGCGCCGCGACGAAGGCGAGGCGAATCGTCTCGCGCGCCTCGGTCAGGGCGGCAGGGTCGCCCCCGGCCGCAACACGGACGTCAGGGATCGGCTCGATCCAGGTGACCTCGGGCAGGGTGCTCAGGTTCGCCTCGATCGGCTCGCGCGACGGCCCGAGATCCATCGGACGCGCACGGCGCTCGCGGCTGCTGAGCATGTCCAGGCAGACGTTCGTCGCGATCCGGTAGAGCCACGAGCGGAGAGCGGCCCGCCCCTCGAAGCGGTCGAGCCCGCGCCAGGCGCGGAGCATCGTCTCCTGCACCGCGTCCTCGGCCTCGAACGGGGACGCGAGCATGCGGTAGCAGTACGCCGTCAGCTCGGCGCGATGCTGTTCGAGCTGGAGCTCGAGATCTCGCGTGGCAGGGGCAGCCACGAGGGGCATCCTAGGCACTCGGCGCGAGCTCGCGGCCCGGAGGCCCCCATCCCTCGGTCGAGTGACCGATCCGATGAGTTGGCGGCTCGCCGCGGGTTCTACTCTCGACGAAAGGAGGCCTCATGGCCAAGGTTGCGACAGGCGACGTGACGGTCGCGGCGATCGACGAGATGGATCCGATTCACGGCGGGGTGGCCCGCCGGGCGCGGGCGGAGCTAGGCGTGTCCTCGTGGGGCATGCAGGTGCTGACCCTCCCGCCGCACTGGGAGGACTACCCGAACCACAACCACGACGCCGCCGCGTTCGACCCGGAACAGGAGGAGGTCTACATCCCGATCTCCGGCTCGGCCACGCTCTTCGCCGGAGACGAGCAGTTCGAGCGAGCCGAGAAGGCGGTGATGCGGCGGTTCGTGGAGGCGTGGGAGGCCGTCGACATCGAGCGCCTGACCGGGCTGCTCGCCGACGACGCCCTGCTGACGATGCCGCCCGAGCCGATGCACGTCGTCGGCCCGCGGAGATCGGCGGCTTCTTCGCGACCGTCCCGATGGAAGGCCGGCTCGAGCTGATCCAGCTGCGGCCGACGCGCGCCAACGGCCAGCCGGCGCTCGCGGCCTTCGTCCAGGAGCGGCCAGGCGAGCCGTTCCGCGCCTACGGGATCATGGTCTTCGCGCTCGACGGCGACCGCATCGCCGGCATCACGGGCTTCGCCGGCTACCCGGAGCTGTTCCCGTTGTTCGAGCTTCCCTCCAAGCTCAGCTGACCGAGCCGCCCGGAAGCCAGCCCTCGCGGTACCGGGTGGGCTCGCGCGGCCTGCAACCCGCGCGTACGCCTGACCGGCGTCCGTGGTCTCCTCCTCGACGCCCGCGCCGTGGCGGAGGGCGGTCTCGTCGACGGGGTAGCCGCCCCAGTCCGGCCCGGACGAACGGGCGCGCGCCCCGACGGCGAGGACGACGCAGTCTCCGTCTCCGGCGCCCACGATCGTGTGGTTGGTCTCGGCTGGGCAGTGGACGAAGTCCCACGGGCGGAGGGCGCGCTCCTCGCCTTCGACGATCAGCAGCGCCTCGCCGGCGAGAACGAGGAAGTCCTCCTGGTCCGCTTCCCAGTGGTACATCGACATCGGCTCACCCGGCCCGAGGATCCTCAGGTTGATGCCGATCTGCGGGAAATGCTGCTCGCCCTCGAAGACGCAGACGGCGCCGCGACCGGGCGCGGACCGCCATGGCGCGTCGCGGGCGTTGACGACAAACCAGCCGTGCTCCTTGGGCACGAGGCCGTGGTCGGTCGGCTCGAGGGGCGATTCGGTCGGCATGCCGCTAACAGTCTCTCGTAGACGGAGACGTTCGACCTGTTGAGGTTCTTCTCCAGTCGCGTCCGGACTCTCTCAGGCAGGATCGCCAGACCGCCATTCGCTTAGAGAGGAGATTGAGATGTGCCGTTGGCTCGCTTATTCGGGAACACCGATCCGGCTGGAGGAGCTGCTGATCAAACGGGACCGCTCGCTGATCGACCAGAGCCTGCACGCCCAGCTCGGCGCGACGACGACGAACGGTGACGGGTTCGGCGTCGGCTGGTACGAGGACGAAGAGACGCCGCGGCTCTACCGCAGCACCCACCCGGCCTGGAACGACCGGAACCTGCGCGAGATCGCAGCCGGTATCTCGTCGCCGCTGTTCTTCTCCCACATCCGCGCCTCCACCGGGACGGCGATCCAGGAGACCAACGCGCACCCGTTCCGGTACGGCCGCTGGCTCTGGATGCACAACGGGATGATCCGCGAGTTCCCCCGCGTGAAGCGCGACCTCGTGCTCGCGGTGGACGAGTCGCTGTTCCCGTCCATCGAGGGCACGACCGACTCCGAGACGATGTTCTACCTCGCGCTCACCTTCGGCCTGGAGGACGACCCGGTCGCGGCGGTGGAGCGGATGGTGGGCCTCGTCGAGGAGACCGGCCACAAGCACGGGGTCGAGCACCCGATCCAGATGACGATCGCCACCACCGACGGGCGCTCGATCTGGGCGTTCCGCTACTCGAGCGAGGGCGACTCCCGCTCGCTGTACTTCAGCACGCGTATGGACGCGCTGCAGGCGCTCTACCCGGAGATCGAGGAGATCGCGGCGCTGTCGGACGAGACCAGGGCGATCGTGTCCGAGCCGCTCGGAGACCTGCCCGGCGCCTGGAACGCGGTGCCGGAGTCCCACTACGGGATCGTGCAGCCCGGCGCCGACGAGCTGCACCCGTTCGCGCCGCGCACCGGCTGAACCGGCCGACGCGCTCCGTAGGCTTTCGACGCAGTGGTCGGCGACAACCGGCGAGTCGAGTTGATCCTGCCCGTCCGCACGATCCTTCTCGTTGCGGCGGCGATCGCGGTCCTGGCCGCCTTCTGGGCGATCGGTGACACGTTCCTGATCGTCTTCGTCGGCATCTTCCTGGCGCTGGTCTTCGAGTACCCGGTGCGGTTCGTGATGGCGAAGACGAACATGTCGCGGGGGCTCGCTGCGACCGTGACCGTGCTCGGAACCGCCGTTGCTATCACCGCCCTCGCCCTCCTGCTCATCGTTCCGCTCGTCGGATCCGTGCGGGACTACCTCCAGGACCTGCCGGCGACCGTTCAGAGCCTGCGCGAGTCCGACGAGCTCGAGTTCCTGGGGGACAGCGGCGCCGCGGAGAACGTCCAGTCCGGGCGCCGAGACCGTCTCCACGTCCGTTCCCGACACGATCGAGGCCATGCTCGGCATCGCCGGCGACTTCTTCAGCATCTTCCTGGCGGCCTTCACGATCCTCTTCATCTGCCTCTTCCTGCTCAGCGACATCGCCAACCTCAAGCGTGCGCTCGCGAGCATGCTCATGCCCGGCGAGGACCAGCGCTGGCTCGCCGTCTGGGAGGGGGTCACCGAACTCGTGTCCCGCTGGGCGATCGGCGTCGTGGTGATCTCGGTGATCGCCGGGGTGACGCAAGGGACAACGGCGTGGCTGCTCGGATCGAGCTACGCGATCGCCCTGGGCGTGATCGCGGGCCTGCTGGACATGATCCCGAACATCGGCGCGACGATCGCGGGCTTCATCCTCGTCCCGACGATCTGGGCCGAGGAGGGCCTGACCGCCGCGATCATCATGCTCGTCGTCGTCCTCGTCTACCAGCAAGTCGAGAACAACATCGTCACGCCCAAGGTCCAGGGGAAGGCCGTCAGGCTCTCGGGGTTCTTCATCATCGTCGCCGTGACGCTGTTCGGCGCGCTCCTCGGCGTCCTCGGCGCACTTACGGCCGTGCCGCTCGCGGCCACGATCCAGATCTTCGTCCAGGAGCTGACGAAGGCCAAGCGAGAGCAGGTGGCGGCGGCCAAAGCCGCGCTCGAGACGACGGGCTGAGCTTGCCAAGCGAACATATGTTCGCTTTGATCTCGGGGTGCAGCTCGCGCTCGATGCCCTCGACCGGCTCGTAGACACGCTGGAGGAGCGCGGCCCGCTGTCGGCAGTCGAGGCGGCCCGCACGCTGTTCGCGACATCCGCGATCTCCGAGGGGCTCGCCTGCTCGCTGCTGGCCGAGGTGACCGCGGGCGACAGCCGACTCGTCGCCGCGGGCGCCACCGTCTCCCTCGCCGGAACGCGAGTCGATCCACTGCTGGAAGAAGCCGAGTTCGTCGTCTTCGACCTCGAGACGACCGGGCTCTCGGCCGCGCGCGACCGCATCTGCGAGATCGGGGCCGTTCGCGTCCGGGCGCTCGAGCCGGTCGAGACCTTTCAGTCGCTGGTGAATCCGGGGGTGAAGCTCCCGGAACAGGTGGCCCGGCTCACCGGCTTGCGCGAACAGGAGCTGAGGCACGCCCCGTCCGTCTCGACCGTTCTCCGTCGCTTCCTCTCCTTCGCGACCGACGACCTGCTCGTCGCCCACAACGCCCGCTTCGACCAGCGCTTCCTCGAGCGGCAGCTGCTCTTCGCTCACGGCCGGCGCCTGTCGGAGCCGCCGCTCTGCACGGCAGCGCTCGCCCGTCGGCTGCTCGAGGGCCGCCGGCGCCGCGTCGGGCTCGCCTCGCTCGCCGACTTCTTCGGCGTCCCGACCAGGCCCTGCCATCGAGCACTGCCCGATGCCGAGGCGACCGCCCAGGTGCTGGTGCACCTGATCGGGCTCGCGCAGGAGCTCGGCGCGAGGCGGCTCTCCGAGCTCCGCGCTCTCGCGGCGCCTCGCAAGCGCCGGGTCTACGACAAGCGGTCTCTCGCCCGCGGCGCGCCCACCCGTCCCGGCGTCTACCTCTTTCGAGACCGCCACGAGCAGGTGCTCTACGTCGGTCGCGCCCGCGACCTGCGCGCCCGCCTTCGCTCCTACTTCCGGAGCGAGGGCCAGCGGCCCTCGGTCGAGGCGGCGCTGCTGGCGCTCCACCGCATCGAGTGGCGCGTCCTGGGCTCGGAGCTCGAGGCCGCACTCGAGGAAGTCAGGCTGATCCGCGAGCTCCAGCCGCCGGCCAATTCCCGCAGCCGCCGGAAGGAGCACGGCGTCTACCTCAAGCGCCGCGGCGAGGACTTCGTCGTGAGCAAGACCGCTACCCCGCTCGGCCCGATCGCGAGCCGACGACGAGCGTCGCTTGCCGCGCGTGCGCTCGCGCTGGGAACGCCCGCGGAGCTCG
Source organism: uncultured Actinomycetes bacterium (assembly GCA_963798935.1). GTDB lineage: Bacteria > Actinomycetota > Thermoleophilia > Gaiellales > Gaiellaceae > JACDAN01. The sequence goes on along the minus strand of CAWCVG010000005.1, from coordinate 5,537 downwards.
AAGATCTCCTCGGAGACGGGCCGCTACCGCGCCTCCGAGAGCGCCTCGCCCACCTCGCCGAGTGCCTTCGCTACGAGGAGGCGGCCCGGCTGCGCGATCGCATCGAGGCGCTCGAGCAGGTCCTCGATCGCCTCCGCCGGCTCGACCGGCTGCGCAGGATGGAGCTCTGTCTCGTCGCCCCAGCGGGCGAGCCGAGCTGGCGAAAGGCGTTCTTCGTGAGCGGCGGCGAGGTCTGCGCCGTTCGCTCGCTGCCCCCGGGAGGAGGCGCGAGGCTCGAGGTCGAGGCAGGACTGGCCCTCTGCCGAGCCGCGCGCGTGCGTGCCGAAAACACGCTCACGCCCGAACAGGCCGAGGACCTGCTGCTCGTCGACGGCTTCGTTCGCCGTCCACCGCCCGAGCTCGCCGTGCTGCCACTCGACGCCGCGCTGATCACGTCACATCTCACGGGCGGCCCGCTTCGCAGAGCTGCGTGACGCTCGGGTCTTCTAGGAGTCCGCTGCCGCCAAGATTTCGTCGAACCGCTCGAGGCTGGCGGCCGGCCACAGGACCTTCCTGTCGTAGTAGACCTCGAAGGCCGGCACCGACTCCGGGAGCGTCACCCAGCTCAGCTTGGACTTGGTGAAGATGTGGACGTCCGGCGTGACCGTCCACGGCTGATCGAGCGTTCCACCGCGAACGAACAGCACGTCGGGACGGCCGTAGTCGCTGTAGACCGCAACCTGACAGGTCGGACAGCGATAGATCCGCTGCTTGCTGCCGTCGTCGCGGGGCACGTCCACCGGTTGCGGGACTCCCGCGAGCAGCTCCACACGGTCGGCCTCGATCAGCAGGTTGATGACGAAGGCGCTCCCGGTCTGCCGCTGGCAGTTCAGGCAGTGACAGCAATGCGTGAAGAGCGGATCCGACGTCAGCCGGTAGCGAACCGCTCCGCAAGCGCAACCACCCTCACGCGTGACGCTCGTCACGTCAACAATCATGCGGACCATGACCGGTTACGTGCACGGCTACGGGACGCCCGAGCAGGAGCGGCTCGTTGAGCAGGCGGAGCACTGGCGCCACAGGCTGATCCGCGACGGCACGCAGCTCGAGCCCGGGACGCGCTTGCTCGAGGTCGGGTGCGGCGTGGGCGCCGTGCTGGCGGTACTGGGCCAGGAGTTCCCCGGCGTCAGCCTGACCGGCGTCGACATCGAGCCGAAGCAGCTCGACTACGCCCGCGGGCACCTCGAGCGGGCCGGAATCGAGGCCACCTTGCTCCAGGCCGATGCGCTCGCGCTCCCGTTCGAGGACGAGTCGTTCGACCATGTCTGGATGATGTGGTTCCTCGAGCACGTCGCTGATCCGCCTGCCGTCCTGCGCGAGGCCCGACGCGTGCTCGCCCCGGGCGGCGCGATCACCGCGATCGAAGTCGACTACTCGACCGTCCGCGCCGAGCCGTCCACGGACGCACTCGAGGCGCTGTTCCGCTCGATGGTCGAGGGCATGGCTGCCTCGGGCTGGAGCGACGCCGGCACACGGCTGCCAGGCTGGCTCCGCGAGGCCGGCTTCCGTGAGATCGACGAAGGCGAGCGGACATTCTGGTGGCAGGACGGGGATCTCTCCGGCCAGGCGAGCTACGCGGCCGACGTGATCGAGAGCGCGCTCGCCCAGCAGCCCGGCGCCGAAGAAGAGGAGTTGCGCGCAGGGCTGGAGGACCTGCGCAGCCTCGCGGGCCACCCCGGCGCAGGCCTCGGCTGGGTCCTGCACAAGTCGACGGCCGTTCGCTAGTGCCGGGCGCCTCGAGCTTCGACGCGATCGTCATCGGCGCCGGGCACAACGGGCTGGTCACGGCCTGCTACCTGGCGCGAGCCGGCCGGCGTGTGCTCGTGCTCGAGCGGCGCCACGTCGTCGGCGGCGCCTGCGTCACCGAGGAGACGTTTCCCGGCTACAAGGTCTCCACCGCCGCGTACGTCAACAGCCTCTTCCACACGGCGATCATCCGCGACCTGAGGCTGGCCTCCTACGGCTACGAGGTCCTCCCCCGCGACCCCGCGTCGTTCACGCCGTTTCCCGACGGGCGCTCCCTGATGATGGGCCCCGACGCCGAGCTCACGCGCCGGGAGATCGCCAAGTTCAGCGCGCGCGACGCCGAGCGCTATCCGCAGTACGAGGCGATGCTCGAGCGTGTCGCGGCGGTGGTCGAGCCCACGCTGACGATGGCGCCGCCCGATCTGTCGAAGCCGCGCCTCCGCGACCTCCGGACGCTGCTCTCGCTCGGACGCTCGTACCGGCGGCTGGGAGACGCGGCAGGCGAGGCGGTGGAGATCCTCACCGGCGCCGCGCGGCCGATCCTCGACCGCTGGTTCGAGTCGGAGGAGCTGAAGGCGACGCTGGCGACCGACGCGGTCATCGGGGCGATGGCAGCCCCCTCGATGCCGGGGACCGCGTACGTGCTGTTCCACCACGTGATGGGCGAGAGCGGCGGCGCGCGAGGTGTCTGGGCCTACGTGCGCGGCGGCATGGGCGGGCTGACGCAGGCGCTGGCGGCAGCCGCCCGCGACCTCGGCGCCGACATTCGCTGCGAGGCCGAGGTGGAGCGCATCCTGGTGCGCGACGGCCGGGCCGTCGGCGTGGCGCTCGCCGGCGGCGACGAGTACCACGCCCCGGTCGTGGCGAGCAACGCCGACGCCAACGTGACGTTCCTGCGGCTGCTCGACCGGAGCACACTTCCGGAGGCGTTCGTTGCCGACGTCGAGCGGATCAGCTACGCGAGCGCCTCGCTGAAGATCAACGTCGCCCTGGCGGAGCTGCCGGACTTCCGGGCGCTGCCGGGCACCGACGCCAGGCCCCCAGCACCGCGGCACGATCCACCTCTGTCCCGACCAGGACTACATCGAGCGCGCCTACGACGACGCCAAGTACGGCCGACCCTCGGCGGAGCCCGTGCTCGAGTGCACGATCCCGTCGGCCGTCGACCCGACCGTCGCGCCGCCGGGCCGGCACCTGATGTCGATGTTCGTCCAGTACGCGCCGTACGAGCTCCGCGACGGGTCCTGGGACGACCAGCGCGACGCGTTCGCCGACCGCTGCTTCGACCTGCTGGACGAGTACGCACCGAACTTCAAGCGCTCGGTCCTCGACCGGCAGGTGCTGGCGCCGCCCGACCTCGAGCGCGTCTTCAACCTCACCGGCGGCAACATCTTCCAGGGCGCGATGACGCCCAGCCAGCTCTTCGCCTTCCGACCGGTGCCCGGCTACGCGCGCTACCGGACGCCGGTCGCCGGCCTCTACCTGTGCGGCTCCGCGGCCCATCCCGGCGGCGGCGTGATGGGGACGCCGGGACTCAACGCCGCCCGGGAGATCCTGGGCAAGCGTCGCCTGCGCGCATCGGCGTGACTTAGGGCTCTGTCATCAGCGGATCGATCACCCGCAGGCCGGAGAAGCGCCGGAAGCCGTGATCGTGCGAGGCGAGTACGAGTCCGTGCTCGATCGCGAGGGCCGCGATCTCGACGTCGGGAACGTCTTCGCTTCGAAGGCCGGGCGTACGTGCGAGCTCCGCAGCGATCGCCGCATGTCCAGCGCCGGCTGCGACGAGCCGGGCCGCCGGCTGCTCCAGGTAGGCCGCCGCCGTTGCCCACCCGTCCCGGACGGTGACCGCATGGGGCCCGAACACCCGCGGGCTGGTGATCAGGCGGAGGAACCCGTAGATCACAGGCCAGCACAGGGCCACGGTCCCCTCGGCGGCCAGTGAGCCGACTCCTCGAGCCATACACGAGCCCGATCGTGCTCGGGCGCGTCGGTGAAGGTCGCGTAGATGAGGAGGTTGGTGTCGACGAGCGTCACGCGAGGCCGCGTTCCGCACGGCGCTCGTCGTCGAGCGTCGCGAGCAGCGTCGAGACGTCCGACACGTCGAGGATCGGCCGGCCGGGCAAGGCCGGCAACTGCGGCGCTTCGGACGGCGGGAGCGGGCGCGTGCCGCGCCGGAGCAGCCGGTTAACGGCGTCGCGAAAAGACTCGCCCGTTCGTGCGCGCTCGCTTTCGATCAGAGCTGCGACGTCCTCGTCGAGCGTGATCGTGGTGCGCATGATGCTCACATCATAGCATCAGAGTCATCAGGCTGGCGAACACGCCACGATGCTCGACGCGGCCGGCCTGACGCGAGCTGAGCGGCGGCGCCTATCGTCTGGGGAGTGGTGCCACAGACGCAGTACGCGAAGAAGGGCGACGCGCACATCGCGTACCAGATCGTCGGCGAGGGCAACCCGCTCGACATCGTGCTCGTCTCCACCTGGTTCAGCCATGTCGAGGCACGGTGGGACCTGCCGGGCTATGCGCACTACCTGAGCCGCCTCGCCTCGTTCAGCAGGCTGATCTCGTTCGACAAGTACGGGATCGGCCTGTCCGATCCGATCAGGTCCAGGGAGCTACCCCCGCTCGAGGACTGGATGGACGACGTGTCCGCGGTGATGGACGCCGTCGGCCTCGAGCGGGCCGCGATCGCCGGCGCCGGCGAGGCCTCGCCGATGGCGGAGCTCTTCGCCGCGACGTATCCCGAGCGTACGAGCGCTCTCGTCCTGATGAACGCGACCGCACGCGTCTCGGCGGCGCCGGGATACGAGATCGGCGCGCCGCCGGAAGTGCAGGAAGGCCTCGTCTCGATGGTCGAGCAGACGTGGGGTCGCGGCGACATCATCGCTGCGATCAATCCGAGCCTCGCCGGCGATTCCGCTGCAATCGAGGCCTGGGGACGCTTCCTTCGCCTCTCCGCAAGCCCGGCAACGGCTGCGGCCGTCATGCGCATGCTCTTCGAGCTCGACGTTCGGGACGTCCTTCCATCGATCAGGGTGCCCACGCTCGTCGTCCACCGCCGGGACAACCCGATCGTCACCGTCGACCAGGGACGGTATGTCGCGGAGCACATCGAGGGCGCGAAGTTCGTCGTCGTGCCTGGCGCCGACTACGGGCTGGGAGTCGGCGACATCGACGTCCTCATCGACGAGGTGGAGGAGTTCCTCACGGGATCCCGCCCGGCGCACGCCACCGACCGGGTCCTCGCCACCGTGCTGTTCACGGACATCGTCGACTCCACCCCACGGGCGGTCGAGCTAGGCGACGCGCGGTGGCGAGAGCTGCTCGAGAGGCACGATGAGCTGGCGGCAACGGAGGTCGCGCGCTTCGGCGGAACGATCTCCGACTTCGCGGGTGACGGGCTGCTCGCAACCTTCGACGGCCCGGCGCGCGCCGTTCGCTGCGCGTTTGCGCTCCGGGACCGCCTGCGAACGCTCGGCCTGGACATGCGTGCCGGTCTCCACACGGGCGAGGTGGAGCGACGCAGTGGAGGGATCGCCGGCATCGGCGTCCATATCGCCGCTCGTGTGAACGGGCTCGCCGGAGCGGGCGAAGTGCTCGTGTCACGGACGGTGAGGGACCTCGTCACGGGCTCGGGCCTCACCTTCGTCGACCGCGGCGCACACACGCCTGAAGGGCGTTCCCGACCAGTGGGAGATCCTCGAAGCGATCGAGTGACGCTTGCGGTTCGCGAGCGCTGCGCCGGGTAGGCG
>CAWCVG010000004.1:0-56487 GCA_963798935.1 uncultured Actinomycetes bacterium | reverse complement strand
ATGCCCCCGGCAAGAATCGAACTTGCGCACGCGGTTTAGGAAACCACTGCTCTATCCACTGAGCTACGGGGGCGCGCCGCAAGAGTAGCGCCGGGATTCGCCCAAACCGGGCTACGCTCGGAGTCGATGCGCTCCAGGCGAATGATCACCGTCGTCGGTTGCCACGCCGGCGGCGAGGTGGGAAACGTCGTCGTCGGAGGAGTTCTCCCGCCCAAAGGCGCAACGGTGTTCGAGCAGATGCAGGCTCTCAGGGACGAGGGCGACTCGCTCCGTCGGATGCTGCTGCGGGAACCTCGCGGCAGCGTCGCCTTTCACGCGAACCTGATCGTGCCGCCCACACGCCCGGACTGCGACGCCGGCTTCATCATCATGGAGCCGACCGAGTACCCGGCGATGTCGGGCTCCAACACGATCTGCACGACGACCGTCCTCCTCGAGACCGGGATGATCGAGATGCACGAGCCCGAGACGATCGTGAGGCTCGAGGCGCCCGGCGGTGTCGTGGAGGTGCGCGCCGCCTGTCGAGACGGTCGGTGCGAGAGCGTCGAGCTCACGAACGTCCCTTGCTTCGCCGACCGCCTCGACGCCCCGCTCGAGGTCGAGGGACACGGGACGCTCACGGTCGACGTCGCCTTCGGCGGCATGTGGTACGCGATCGCCGACGCCCAGGCGCTCGGCTTCGCGATCGAGCCGGACGAGGCGCGCGATCTCTCGATCGTCGGCGAGGGAATCCGAGTCGCCGCGCGCGAACAGCTCCCGTGCGCGCACCCGGAGAACCCGGAGATCGCGGGGGTCAGCATCGTCCAGATCGCCGAGCCCTGGAAGGGCATCGGACAAGTGACGAGGAACGCCGTCGTGGTCGCCCCCGGTCGCCTGGACCGCTCGGCGACGGGAACCGGGCTCTCCGCGCGCATGGCCGCGCTCCACGCCCGCGGGCTGATGTCGGTTGGCGACGCGATGACGCACGCCTCGGTGATCGGCTCGACCTTCGACGGCCGGATCGTCGAGGAGACGACGCGTCGGCGGGCGCGCGGCGATCGTTCCGGCGATCCGCGGCAGCGCCTGGATCACGGGCGTCACACAGCTCTACGTCGATCCCGACGATCCCTTTCCGGAGGGCTACCTGCTCGCCGACACCTGGGGTGTCACCGGCCGAGACACGCAGGCCTGAGCGACCCGTGAGCTGATCGATCCCAGCAGCCATCGTCGGGCCCTGGCTGCGGGGAAGTACGGACCGCCGACCGGGGCTTCGCCCGATGGCGGCGCCCGGCGGTCTGCGACACTCGGCCCGTGGCGTCGACCCTCGAGCCGCTGACGGACCTAGAGATCGCGCGGGCGACGGAGCCGAGGCCGATCGGCGAGGTGGCGGCGGATCTCGGCCTGGACGAGGACGAGTACGAGCCCCACGGCTGGGACAAGGCGAAGATCCCGCTCTCGGCGATCGAGCGCCGTCGCGACGTCGCGCCCGGCCGGCTCGTCGCGGTGACGGCAATCACGCCGACGCCGCTGGGCGAAGGGAAGACGACGACCTCGATCGGCCTCGCCGACGGGCTCGCGCTCAGCGGGCACGACGTCGCCGTCTGCCTCCGCGAACCCTCGGTGGGCCCGGTTTTCGGGATCAAGGGCGGCGGCGCCGGCGGCGGCCGCTCGCAGGTCGTCCCGATGGAGGCGCTCAACCTTCACTTCACCGGCGACATCCACGCGGTCGGCGCGGCGACGAACTTGCTCGCGGCCATGCTCGACGCCCACCTGTTCCACGGAAACGAGCTCGGCGTCGACCCCGAGACGATCACGTGGCACCGGTGCCTGGACGTCAACGACCGCGCGCTACGGCACATCGTCACGGGTCTCGGGCCGGCAGGCGGAGGCGGCGATCGCGAGACCGGCTTCGACATCTCGGCCGCCTCGGAGACGATGGGAATCCTCGCGATGGCGCGCGACCTCGCCGACCTCCGGGGGCGCCTGGGCCGGATCACGGTCGCTCGGACCGGCGACGGCACGGCCGTGACGGCCGAGGACCTCGGCGCCGCGGGCGCGATGACCGTCCTGCTGCGCGACGCGCTGAAGCCGAACCTCATCCAGACGCTCGAGGGCGTCCCCGCGATCGTCCATGCCGGGCCCTTCGCCAACATCGCCCACGGGAACAACTCCCTCGTCGCCGACATGCTGGCCCTGCGGACTGCCAACTTCGTCGTGACCGAAGGCGGGTTTGGTGCGGACATGGGCTTCGAGAAACACGTAGACCTCGTCTGCCGCCACGCCGGCCTGACACCGAGCGTTGTCGTCCTCGTCGCGACGCTGCGCGCCCTCAGGCACCACGGCGCCGGCGACCTCACCGCAGGCGCCGCGAACCTCGAGCGGCACATCGGGATCGTCCGCGGCTTCGGGATCGACCCGGTCGTCGCCGTGAACCGATTCCCCGACGACTCGGACGCGGACGTCGCGTTCGTGCGCGACCTGGCGTTGGAACGCGGCGCGTTCGCGGCCGAGGCCACCTCTGCCTACTCGGACGGAGGCCCGGGCGCCGTCGCCCTCGCCGTGGCCGTCGCGGACGCAGCCGCCCGGCCGTCCGAGCTCCGCTTCGCCTACGACCTGCTCGACCCGATCCGCACCAAGATCGAGAAACTCGCGACACGGGTCTACGGGGCAGGGGACGTCGAGCTGAGCGAGGACGCCGAGCGGACGATCGCGGCGTGCGAGGCAGAAGGGCTCGACGACCTGCCGATCTGCATGGCGAAGACGCCGCTCTCGCTCTCGCACGATCCGACGCTGCTCAACGCGCCCGAAGGGTTCACGCTCCCGGTGCGCGAGATTCGTCCCTACACGGGAGCGGGCTGGCTCGTCGTGCTGTGCGGCGACCTGCTGACGATGCCCGGCCTCAGCGCCCGGCCGGCAGCCCGCGGCATCGACATCGACGAGCAGGGAAGGACCGTCGGGCTCCGATGACCATGGCGTAATGGGTGAGGACGCAGGTCTGAGACGATTCGTGTGAGCCGGCACGCCAGAAGGAGGACTCGATGATCGCCACCGACATCTCGATCGACGCTTTCCGCCGGGCCCACGAGCACGTCAAGGAGCACGCGCATCACACGCCGTTGATGAGCTCGCGGTCGCTCAGCGAGGCGAGCGGATTCAACGCCGTGCTCAAGGCGGAGTCGTTCCAGCGAACCGGCTCCTACAAGATCCGGGGCCCGCTGAACAAGCTTGCCCACATGGACGACGCGGAGAAGCGGGCCGGGGTCATCTGCTCATCGGCCGGGAACCACGCCCAGGGCGTCGCGCTCGCAGCTGCGCTTCACGGAGTCCGAGCCGTGGTCGTGATGGCGGAGAACGCGACGCCGTCGAAGATCGAAGCGACGCGCGCGTACGGCGCCGAGGTCGTGCTCCACGGGTCGATCTGGGACGAGGCGAACGAGAAGGCGCTCGAACTGGTCGAGGAGCAGGGCCTGACCTACATCCATCCGTTCGACGACCTCGATCTGATCACGGGCCAGGGGACGCTCGGGCTCGAGATCTACGACGACCTTCCGACGGTCGACACGGTCGTCGTCCCGATCGGCGGCGGCGGACTGATCTCGGGCGTCTCGACTGTGCTCAAATCACTCAATCCGAAGATCCGGATCATCGGGGTCGAGTCGTCGGGAGCACCGGCGATGAAGCGAAGCGTCGAGGCGGGCCACCGTGTGGAACTGGACCAGGTCGACTGCAGGATCGACGGGCTCACGGTCAAGCGCGTCGGTGAGCGGACGCTCGAGATCGTCCGCCGCAACGTCGACGAGATCGTCACCCTCCCGGACGAGAAGATCTTCGAGGCGCTGCTCTGGACGCTCGCCCGCACGAAGGTGGTCGTCGAGGGAGCCGCTGCCGCATCAGTAGCCGCCGTGCTGAACGGGCTCGTCAAGGCCGACCCGGGCTCCACCGTCGTCTGCGTCCTCAGCGGAGGGAACATCAACCTCGACCAGCTCCGCGGCCTCAACTGGAACTGAGCACGCAGATCTCTATGGCCAGGCCGCATGCGTTTTTCGGCTTCGCTGCTACGGTGTGACGACCAGGACGGGTTCGGCCGGGCCTCATCGCCTCTCCTTATGCGTTCGCTACGCGTTTGGAGGTTCTGACTTATGGCCGGCAGAATTGCGGGTTCGAAGACCGACCGCCTTGCAAGCATCGTGATCTCGGAGCACGACCTGAAGTTCCAGCACGTCGCCGTGCTGGTCGAACGGCTCGTTGCCGGCGGCGTCTCACGCCTGACAGCACAACGGTACTTGGAGATCGAGCGCGGTTCCGCCGGAGCGGGGCGTGCTCGGCCCCACACGATGTCCCGCCGCTGATCGTCTCCCAGCACTCGTCGCGGCGGGTGCTTCTTAGGGACCGCTTACCTTCTCGCGGCACACTTTGCGCCATGAAAGTGCTGGTCGTCGACGACGAACGCGCTGTGCGTGACTCCTTGCGGCGCGCACTCGAGCTCGAGGGCTACGACGTCGAGCTCGCCGTCGACGGGGCCGACGCGCTGCACAGACTCGAGTCCAACGGCCAGCCCGACGCCGTGATCCTGGACGTGCTGATGCCGGGCGTGGACGGCCTGGAGGTTTGCCGCCGGATCCGCGGAAAGGGAAACGGCGTGCCCGTGCTGATGCTGACCGCCCGCGCCGAGGTGGAGAGCCGCGTCGCCGGCCTCGACGCCGGAGCGGACGACTACCTCCCGAAGCCGTTCGCGCTCGAGGAGCTGCTCGCGCGCCTCCGGGCGCTTCTGCGCAGAGTGTCGCCGGGCGCGGAGGAGATCCTCCGCTTCGCCGACCTCGAGCTCGACCCGAACACCCGCGAGGTCCGCCGGGGCGGCGAGGCGATCGAGCTCACCCGAACCGAGTTCAACCTGCTCGAGCTCTTCCTCAGGAACCCCCGCCAGGTGCTCACGCGCTCGGTGATCTTCGAGCGTGTCTGGGGCTACGACTTCGGCTTCGCGTCGAACTCCCTCGACGTCTACATCGGCTACCTGCGGCGCAAGACCGAGGCGAACAGCAGGCCGCGCCTGATCCAGACGGTGCGCGGCGTCGGGTACGCGCTGCGCGAGGCGTGAGCTTCCGCACCCGCCTCGCGCTGGCTGCAGCGGCGGCCGTCGCCCTGGCGGTCATCCTCGCCTCGGTCGTCGTCTTCGCCGTCGTGAAGAGCGAGCTTCGCGCCGAGGTGGACGCGGCGCTCCGCGAAAGAGCCGAGGAGATCTCGCGCGAGCCACCCGACCGCGTCGCGCGGTTCTTGTTCGGTCCGGGGCCCGGCCTGGGCGGTGCCGAGGGGTACCCACAGCTTGTCGAGCCAGACGGCTCGACACATCGTCCCCGCGATGCGGATGTTCCGCTCCCGGTCAGCGACCGCGTCCTGGAAGTGGCGCGCGAGGAACAGGACGCATTCCTCAGCGACGCGAGGGTGGAAGGCACCCACGTCCGCATGATCACCTTCCCGTACGCGATTCCGTTCGGCGAGCGCTACGCGATCCAGGTTGCCCGCCCGCTGACCGAGGTCGACAACACGCTCGACCGCCTGCGCACCTTCTTGATCCTGATCGCGCTGGCTGGAGTCGGGCTCGCCGGAGGGCTCGGCCTCGTCGTTGCCCGCGCTGCGCTGGCGCCTGTGCGGCGCCTCACCGAGGCGGCGGAAAACGTCACGCAGACCGGAGATCTCTCCGAGCGGATCGACGTGGCCGGCGAGGACGAGCTAAGCCGCCTCGCGTCTCGCTTCAACACGATGCTGGCCGCGCTGGAGGCGTCCGCCCGGGCGCAGCGCCAGCTCGTCGCTGACGCGTCGCACGAGCTCCGCACCCCGCTCACGAGCCTGCGCACGAACATCGAGGTGCTCGCCGGCAAGCGACGGCTTCCGGCCGCCGAGCGCGAGCCCCTGATGCGCGACGTCGTGGAGCAGCTGGACGAGATGACGACGCTGATCGCCGAGCTGATGGAGCTCTCGCACGGCGACCGGGAGCCCAGGGAGGCGAAGGACGTCCGTCTCGACGTCCTCGCCGCGGAGGCGGTGGAGCGCACGCGGCGGAACAGGCCGGGCGTCGAGTTCAAGACCGACTTCCGGGAATCGCTGGTGCACGGTGTGCCCTCGAGCCTCGAGCGGGCGATCGGGAACCTTCTCGACAACGCGGCCAAGTGGAGCCCCGCCGGCGGCGAGGTGGAGGTCGTCGTGCGTGAAGGCGAGGTCACGGTGCGGGATCACGGGCCGGGAATCGACGACGCGGACCGGCCGTACGTCTTCGACCGCTTCTACCGCTCCACCTCCGCCCGCGGGATGCCGGGCTCCGGCCTCGGGCTCGCGATCGTTCGCCAGGTGGCCGAGGCGCACGGCGGGACCGTGACCGCGGAGAGCGCGGACGGCGGCGGGACGCTGATGCGCTTCCGGCTGAACGGCCGCCCGAATTCTTAGGCGACGTTCACGCCACTCTTAGGGACGGCTGTTTCGATGGGCTCATGACACGCATCCAGAAAATCGCAGCCGGAGGGGTGGTCGTGCTGGCCGTCTCCGGGGCCGGCGCCGCCGTTGCGGCGACGAAGCTGCGGTCGCCGGAGCAAGAGAGCCGCGCGGTGCTCAACGACGTCGCGGGCCAGCTCGGAGTCACTCCGCAGCGCCTCACGGACGCGTTCAAGACCGCCATGAAGAACCGGATCGACCAGGCGGTCGAGGACGGACGCCTGACGCAGGCGGAAGCGAATCGCATGAAGGCCGCGATCGACCGGGAGTCCGTGCCCTTCATGGGGCCTGGCTTCCGCGGAGGCGGCCCGGGCCACTTCGGCCGAGGCCACCGCGGCCTCGAGGAAGCGGCCAAGTTCCTCGGGATGACCGAGGCGGCGCTTCGCACGCAGCTCCAGAACGGCAAGACGCTGGCGCAGGTCGCCAGTGATCGCAACAAGTCCGTCGACGGACTGGTCAACGCGCTCGTGGCGGAGAAGCGTGCGCGGATCGAGCAGGAAGTCAAGGACGGGCAGCTCACGCAGGCTCAGGCCGACCGGCTCCTCGCGCGCATGAAGGAGCACGTGACCGACATGGTCAACGGTCGGTTCGAATCCCGCCACGAGCATCGCTTCGGCCGACGCGGCCCGCGCGGCCCGCCGGGCGAGACGTCTTCCTTCTAGCGACGGAACTGTGCGCACCGCTCCGGTGTAAGAGGGGCGGTGCGCCGGTCCATTGCGCTCGCTGTTCTCGTCCTGCTGGGCGTGCCCGCCGGAGGCTCGGCGGCAACGGTCGGTGAGCAGCGCGTCCTGATGATGCTGACCACCTGGGGGCCGGAGCCGTACGCGCCGGCCACGATCCGCGCCGAGCTCGACGAGGCGGCCGCGTACATGCGAAGCGTCTCGTTCGGCAAGACCTGGATCTCCGGCGAGGTCACTCCCTGGCTCCACGCGCTCGCCTCCCGGCCCGGCTGCGACACCGCCGCCATCGCGGCCGCTGCCCAGTCGGCGGCGCAGGCGGCCGGCTACGACCTCTCCCGCTACACGACGCTCGGAATCGCGATGCCGCAACTCGACGCCTGCTTCTGGAGCGGCGCGTACTTCCCGCCGGGCATCTGGCTGAACGGACGGAACGACCGGCAGGTGATCGTCCACGAGCTCGGGCACACCTACGGCGTCTCCGAAGAGGGCTCCGCGTGGATCTGCGACCCGCGCTGCCACGCGCAGCCGTACATGAACCCCTTCAGCGTGATGGGGCACGGCCAGAGCGACTTCGGCGCGTGGGAGAAGCACGCGTTCGGCTGGCTGGAGCGGATCGGCGAGCCGGCGCCGCGCCTGACCCTCGGGGCGATCGACCGCCCGGCCTCGGGCCTTCAGGCCATGCGCGTGCTGACGGCCGGCGACGAGTACTGGTTCGAGTACCGCCCACCGGCCCCGCTCTGGGCGTACGACTCGAACGACGCAGCGCCCGGGGTCGCGGTTCACGCCGGGTCGAACGGTCTCGGTGAGCCGAGCCGCTACCCGGGCCGGAACTTCCTGCTCTACGACCCGGTCGGCCGTGGACGTCCGTCGGTTCAGTCCGGCGAGACGTTCTCCGTGCGCGGCGCTTTCGCGGTCCGTGTCGTGTCGGCGGGCGCGGAGTCCGCCGAGCTCTCCTTCCGCTGGACCGACCGGACGCGTCCCGCGCGGCCGCGGATCGTGGGGGCCCGGATTCGGCGCGGCCGCCTGTTCGTCTCGTGGCGACGCGGCGAGGAGCGGGGGAGCGGGCTCGCTGCACACGAGGTCTTCGTCGACGGCCGGCCGGCCGGCCGGGTTCCCACGGTCCGGACGGTCGCGAACCTTGCGATCGCCACGGAGGACACGCTCGCTGTCCGGGTCGGACGCGGACGCCATCGGCTTCGGGTCGTCGCGGTCGACCGGGCCGGGAACCGCAGCCGGCCGGCGAGCCGCACGGTTCGCCGCTAACCGGCGGTTCCGGGACCGCTTACGTCGGGCTGCGCACTAGGTTGTCGCCGTGCGGATCCACGGAGAGCGGCGCTTCGACGCGCCGCCTGGTGCTGTTTACCGGACGCTGACCGATCCGGACGAGATGGCCGCGGCGTTTTCCGCAGTCGAGCGAGTCGACGTCGAGGAGGGCGAGTGGACGGTGATCGCGAAGGCGCCGTTTCCGGGCGCCTTCAGGCTGCGCTTCTCCGTCCGGCTGGAAGACCTCCGCGAGCCAGAGCACGCCAGGTTGATGGCCTGGGGCAAGAGCCTCGGCGGCCGTATCTCGCTCGACAGCTCGTTCGATCTGGAGCCCGACGGGACCGGGACGGCGATGCGGTGGGAGGCGGAGATCGATGCCGCGGGGATCTTCAGCGGGCTGAACAGCCAAGCGCTTGGCCCCGCGGCGACGCGTCAAGCCGAGCGGGCGCTCGACCGGCTCGAAGCAGCAGTAGCGGCTACAGCTCGCTGATTTCGGTGCGCCGGTCGGCGATGCAGGCCTCGGCCCACTGCTCGGCCGCGACCACCATGCGCACGCTCAGCTCTTGCAGCGCATCGCGGTCCTCGGGGAGCGACGCCGAGTCGATCTCGATCCGGACCTGGTGGATCGAGGCCTCCGACTTGTCGTCGATCTCGTGGCGCTCCTCGGCGACGATCGAGACCGCGCCGACCTGATCGAGCAGCGTCGATGCGAGGTCGTCGATCTCCGCGCGCGTCGCCTCTCGCCCCGCGAACACGCCGAAATTGACCCGAACCTCGAGGGCAGGCGGCTCGTGCTCGTGCACGGCGAACGCCAGTGTGGGATTGGCAGCCATCCACCCTTTGCTACCCGTAAGTCGTAAGCGCCTAACGCTCGCGCGGCTCCCAGCGGAACCCGCGAAACGCGACGACGGCGCCGGCGACACCCCAGGCTGCGATGACTGCCACTGCCTCCGGATGGTCCCAGATCTGGTCGTCGAAGATCATGACGTCGCGGACGAGACGGATCAGATGGACGAGCGGAAGCGCCTCCGCGATCGCCCGCAGCACGGCCGGGAAGGCCTCGGCGGAGAAGAACGCGCCAGAGATGAATGTCACCGGCAGCCAGATCGCGTTCACGACGGCGGACGACCCTTCGGCGCTCCGGACTACGGCCGTGAGCGCAACGCCGAGTGCCGCGAACGCCAAGGCGCCCAGCGCGACGGCGAGGACGAGGGAGAGCAGGTTCTCCGGGATCGCTACGTCGAAGGCCACTCGGGCGAGTACGAGCAGGGTGGCGGCCTCGAGGAAGAACACGAAGACGATCGACCCGAGCACGGCCGCGAAGTACGTCCGCGGAGGAAGCGGTGTGGCGCGGACACGCTTGAGCAGTCCCGCCTCGCGGCGGAGGACGAGCAGGATCGCCAGGCCGGCGAAGGCGGTCGCCGCCCCGCCGTACCCGATCATCCCGGCCACCAGGTAGAGGTAGCCGTCGGCCCCGTCGATGTCCTCTTCACCGTACGCTGAGCCGAGGATCAGGAAGAAGATGATGGGGAGGAGGAACGTGAAGAACGCCAGCTCGCGGCTGCGCCAGAACAGTCGTTGCTCGGCCCGGAGCTGGTGCGTCAGGAGCTTCACTCGGCGGGCTCCTCGGTGAGCGACAGGTAGACGTCTTCCAGCGTCGCGCGGTGCACCTCGAGCGCCTCGAGGTCGAAGCCCTCCCGAAGCGCCTCCGCCGTCAGGTCGTGGAGGACCCGCGTCGGCTCCTCGGTCTCGAGGACGATCTCGCGGCCGTTCCGCCGGTAGCTGATCCGGCTCGCCGAAGCCGCGGCGGTCAGCTCCGCCGGAGTCCCGGCCGCGACGATCTCGCCCTGGCGGAGGACGGCCACGCGGTCGGCCAGCCGCTGCGCCTCTTCGATGTAGTGCGTCGTGAGCAGAATCGTCTTGCCGAGAGACCGCAGCGACCGGATCGTCTCCCACGCCGCGCGCCGTGCGCCCGGGTCGAAGCCCGTCGTCGGCTCGTCGAGGAAGAGAAGCTCCGGATCCCCGACGAGCGCGATCCCGAGGTCGAGCCGGCGGCGCTGGCCGCCCGAGAGCGTCCTCGTCTTCGAGCCCGCCTTGTGCTCGAGGCCGACGAGCGCGAGGACGTCGCGCGGCGGGCGCGCCTCGGCGTAGTAGCCGGCGAAGAGCTCGAGGTGCTCGAGCGCGGTCAGGTTGGGGAAGAGGTCGCCGGACTGCGGAACGACGCCGATCCGCTCGCGCCAGTCGGCGACCGGCACGCCTCGGGTCGACGCCCAGCACGCTGACTGCGCCGCCGTCCGGCCGCCGGTACCCGGCGAGGACCTCGACGGTGGTCGTCTTGCCGGCGCCGTTCGGGCCGAGCAGGCCGAAGACCTCGCCGGCGCCGATCGTGAAGCTGATCCCGCGCACGGCCTCGACCCCGTCGTAGGACTTCCTCAGCTCGTGGACTTCGATTGCATGCATCTATCTGGCAGAGACGTTACTATGTATCGGGAAGATATGTCAAGCCTCACACCGACCGCCCGCGTCATCCTCGGAATGCTCGCCCTCGGAGCGCGAACCGGCTACGACATCAAACGCGTGATCGATCTTTCCACGCGGTTCTTCTGGGGTGCGAGCTACGGCCAGATCTACCCGGAGCTCCACCGCCTCGAGGAACGCGGGCTCGTCGAGGCGACCGACGATCCGAAGGGCGGGCGGCGCCGGACGTCCTACTCGCTCACCCAAGCGGGCGAGGCGGCGCTCCGCGGGTGGCTGCGGGACGACAGCTCCTTCCTGTTCGAGATCCGCGACGAGGGAACCCTCAAGCTCTTCTTCGGCGACCTCCTCGGGAAGGAGGACGTGATTGCCAACCTCCGCGCCAAGCAGGCGTGGTGCGAGCTCTCGCTGGGGATCTTCCGTGAGCTCGAACCTGAGGCCAGGACCGGGTTCTTCGAGGACGACCAGCTGTATCCGTACGTCGCGCTGACCTACGGGATCGAGCTGCTCGAGTGGATGGGCGAGTGGTGCGAGCGGACAGCGGCGAAGATCGAGGCCGGCGAGCTCCCACCCAGCCCTAGCGCCCAGGCTTGAAGGCCGCGAGGCTCGCCACCGTGATTCGCCTGACCGCGCCGCGTCGCTCCTCCGTGACGTAGACCGTTCCGTCGGCGCCCACGGCGACCGAGTTGGGCCTTGGGGAGTCGGCGATCCTCGTCACGACGCCGGCCGGCGTGATGCGCACGATCCGGCTGTTCCCCCACTCGGTGGAGTAGACGTTCCCGTCCGGGCCCAGCGCGACGTCGTTCGGCTGGCTGATGCCGTCGGCGAGCGTGCTGACCGCGCCGCTCGGGGAGATCCGCTGGACGCGGTTGTTGAACGTGTCCGCGACGTAGACCGTGCCGTCGGGCGCGACCGCCAGGCCGTGGGGCCGGTTGAAGCCGGCGTAGTTCGTGCTCGCTCCGGTGGCGGCGTCACGGCGGACGACTCCTCCGAGGAGCTCGGAGACGCAGAGATTGCCCGCCGTATCGTAGGCGAGCGCCGTCGGCTGCTGGAACACCGCCACCGTGCCGATCGTCCCGCCCGGAGCGACGTGCCTGACCCACCGCTCGTCGTGGACGATGCCGAAGCCGCCGCGCGGATCGACGGCAACCTCGACCGGGAACCCGATCGCGGCCTGCGTCGCCGGGCCGCTGTCACCGGACCGGCCGGGGCGGCCGTTGCCCGCGACGAGCGTCAGCCGGTCACCGGAGAGCCGGAAGACGCGGTTGGAGAAGTCGGCGACGAGCAGCGATCCGCTCGGCTCGACCACGACGTCCATCGCGTTCGTGAGCCGGAGCGGCGCCTGGCGGACGAGCACCGTGCCGAACTGCTGCCGGCCGTCCCAGAGCGTCCAGCGCCCCGCCTGCCGGAAGATCGCACGGAGCTGGAAGCGGCCGGGGCGGAGCCGACGGACCGTGACCGCCTGCGTGCGGCGGCCCGAGGCGGGCCGTCACGGCGGGCCGGCGGGAGGCGGCGACGACACCGATCCAGCGGGCACCGGTCTCGACCGGGCGGTTCGCCACCAGCCGAGGCTTGGCGGAGGGAGCGCCCGCCACCACCCCAGAGAGCACGGCCGCGCAGGCACAGCTCAGCACGGCCGCGCTCGTCAGGAGCCTCATATCGGTTCCTACACCGGCGCGGCCGGTGAGGTTCCCTGCGAGACTCATGCCGTGGCCGCCTTCCGCTACGTCGTCATCGATGTCTTCACGGACCGCCCTCTCGAGGGCAACCAGCTCGCGGTCTTCACCGACGCGCGCGAGCTACCCGAGGAGCTGCTGCAGCCGCTCGCGCGCGAGATGAACTTCTCCGAAACGGTGTTCGTGCTTCCGCCCGAGCAGGGCGGCCACGCGCGGATCCGGATCTTCACGCCGGCGACCGAGCTGCGCTTTGCCGGCCACCCGACGCTCGGCTCGGCGTTCGTGCTCGCTGCTCCGCTCCAGCTGGGCGAGATTCGGTTGGAGACGAAGGCCGGCGTGATCCCTGTTCGGCTCGAGCGGGAAGGCGCGCGGATCATATTCGGCTGGATGGAGCAGCTGGTGCCCGACGTCGAGGCGTTTCCCGACGAGGCCGCGCTGCTCGCCGCCCTCCGCGTCGATGGCTCCGAGCTCCCGGTCGAGGTCTATGACAACGGGATGCGCTTCGTGTACGTCGCGCTCGGATCCCAGGACGAGGTCGCGCGCGTGCAGCCGGACTTCGCGACGCTGGGAGACCTTCTCGACGGGATGGGCGCCAGCATCTTCGGGGGATCCGGTACGACGTGGAAGACGAGGATGTTCGCGCCGGGCAGCGGTGTCGCGGAGGATCCTGCGACCGGCTCGGCCGCCGGCCCGCTGGCTCTCCACCTCGTGCGGCACCGACGCATCGAGTTCGGCGACGAGATCGAGATCTCGCAGGGA
Source organism: uncultured Actinomycetes bacterium (assembly GCA_963798935.1). Classification (GTDB taxonomy): domain Bacteria; phylum Actinomycetota; class Thermoleophilia; order Gaiellales; family Gaiellaceae; genus JACDAN01. The sequence continues at coordinate 43,172 of CAWCVG010000004.1, read as the reverse complement.
GCTGAGATCGGGCGTCCGTCCACGCTCTTCGCTCGCGTCGAGGGCTCGGGGGAGCAGGTAGACAAGGTCATGGTCGGCGGGTCAGCAGTGACCGTCGCCCGCGGCGAGTTCCGGCTCTAGCGCGCCAGCTCGACGGTTCGGATCTCCCACGGCCGAAGATCGATCGCGGACCCGCCGAGCTGGGCCTGCACCGGCTCCGGATGCTCGCACGCGACTCGCGCCTCCAGCCGGCGGCCGCGGAGCCGCAGGGAGGAGAGGACGACGCCTTCGCCGCGCAGCTCGGGGCCAGACCCCTGGGTGGGACCGTCGAGGGCGGCGCCCGGTGCCACCAGAAATGGATGCAGATAGCGCTCGAGCTGGGCGAGCACGCCGGCTTGGTGCCAGACCCCGTCGTGCGGGTAGAGCGCGAAGCCGATGCTCCAGGGGCCGCGGCACTGGGCGTCCGGGATCGCGATCTCCGGGCCTGCCGGGCTCTCGCGGTAGGCATGGGCGCTGCGGCTGATGAGGCCGGTCGAGCGGAGGATCGTCAACGCCAGCTCGCGGCCGCCGTCGCACCAGCTCGTACTCCATCGGGTGCTCGAGCAGCGCCGCCATGCCGCCGGCGTCGACGAAGCCGTAGGCGGGGAACGTCGGCAGGGCGACCTCGCCGAATCCCTCCTCGGCCTCGAGCGCCACGCTCGACGACGGCGAACTGGCCCTCGGCGGCGGAGAACCGAGCCTCCCGCGGGAGCGGGACGTGAAACCGAAGGCGATGGTCGCCGATCGGGTTCTCGAAGGAGACGCGGACACGGCAGAACGGCTCGCCGGCTCGTAGCTCGACGGTCGTCTCGACGTCCACCGGCACCTGCGCGGGCGACCAGCGGTACGACCGGACGATGCTCAGCGCTCCGCGCACCGGGCCCTCGGCAACGACCGAGACTCGAACCTCGTCGGGGGCCTCGACGACGTGGTCTTCGGCAGGCGGCGCGTAGTTGTAGCTGTCGCCTTGGTCGCCGCCGTCGACGAGGCGGCCGACACCCTCGACGTCGCCGAGCGAGAGTGTCCCGTCGGCGCCGACGGCGTATTGAGAGCAGGCCGTTGTCGAGCCTGTCCGGGCTCACCTGAACCGCGTCCTCGACGGAGCCGGTGCCCTCGACGGGCTGCAGCGCCGTCCAGCCGAGGGCCGGCGCGGGCACCCTGGCGACGACGTCGGAACGGCGGCTGGCGACGATCCGGACGTCCCACTCACCGTCCTCGCCGCTCGTCGCCACCTCGAGCTCGTTCTTCAGCTCGTCGAGGTCGAGCCAGATCGGGTCGTCCTCCTCGTCGACCTCGAACGTGACCGTCCGGCCCTCGATGATCATCCGGTTCAGCCGCCGAGCGAAGAGCTCACGACCGTGGAGCCGCCGGCGGAGCCATTCGGACACACCCGAGCTCGGCACGCGCTCCTCGTAGAGCAGCGGCTCGTTCCGGGTGATCCGCTGTGCCGCGACGCGTGTCCCGTCCGGAAGCTCGAGCGCGATGTCCTTCCACCGGGCGGGGACGGCGAGGCTGAGCTCGACGTTGTCCCAGCGCGCCGTCGGCGAGGGGTTGAAGGCGACGACTGATCCCATCGGCGCCGCGGCGGCAGCCTCGCGCGCCGTGTCCTCGGCGAGACCCATGGCGATCTGCTCCGCCTCGTAGCAGCGGACGAGCACCTGCGTGGAGACCTCGTCCACGGAGCAGCCGCAGATCGAGTCGTGCGCGGAGTTCTCGATCACCCGTCTCCACGCGAGGTCGAGCAGACGGTCCGGCCAGGCGGTTCCGTACAGCGCCTGGAAGGGCTCGGCGTACCGGGTCAAGGCTCGCTCGGCTCGCGCCATCGCGGCCTTCAGGTCGAGGCGGGCCGAGAGCGTCCCCATCAGCATGTTCGCCCGCGCGCTCGAGCGCAGCTCGCCCCGCCAGCGCTGCTGGTGTGGTCGGCCGTCGACGGCGGCGAGATAGTCGGCGAGCGTCGAGACCTGCGCCGCCGCGCCGCTCTCCTCGAGCAGGTCGGTCAGCCTGGGCACGGGCTCCATGTGGTCCGTGCCGAACATGGCCAGGATCGGCTCGTCTCCGAAGAACTCGCGGTGCGACTCGCGGACGGCCTCGAGCCCGCGGCCGAGCTGGCCGGGCACGTCCAGGAGATAGGCGCCGTTGCTGTACCCGTAGGGCAAGTACTCGGCGCGAACGCTGGAGCCGTCCGGAGACTCCCACTCGAACGAATGCGAGTCGATCGCGGCCGGGACTCCGCGCCAGACGACGGCGACGTCGATGCCGGCCTGCCGCAGGATCTGCGGCATCTGCGCGACGTGGCCGAACATGTCCGGCAGGTAGCCGACCGTCATGGCGCCGCCGAACTCGGCCCCGCGCCGCTGCCCGTACTCGAGGTTCCTGACGATCGTCTCGCCCGAGACGAGAAACTCGTCCATCAGCACCTGCCACGGGCCGATCGCCAGCCGTCCCTCGTCTACGAGGCGCCGGACCCGCTCCGCCGCCTCCGGCCGGACCTCGAGGTAGTCGTCGAGCGTCGCCAGCTGGCCGTCCAGCGTGAACCGGTAGCGCTCGTCCGCCTCCATCAGGTCGAGCAGCCCGTCCACGAGCCGGACCAGCTTCAGCCGGAACCGCTGGAACGGGAGGTACCACTCCCGGTCCCAGTGGGTGTGCGGGACGAGATGAACGGGCGCGGCTATTTGACCGAGCCGGCGAGCAATCCTTGGACGAAGTACCGCTGCAAGGCGAAGAAGACGATCAGCGGGACGATCATCAGCAGGAAGGCGCCGGCGCTGAGCAGGTGCCACTCCCCGCCGTAGGTCGACTGCATCTGGTTGATGCGGACCGTCATCGGGAGCAGCTCGCCGTTCTGGATGAAGATGAACGCCATCAGGAGGTCGTTCCAGACCCAGAGGAACTGGAAGATCCCGAACGCCGCGAGTGCCGGCACCGAGAGCGGGATCACGACCTTGAGGAAGATCCGCAGGTTCGAGGCTCCGTCGACCCTGGCGGCTTCGATCAGGTCGCGTGGCAGGGTGATGAAGAAGTTCCGCAGCAGGAAGATCCCCAGCGGGAGGCCGAACGCCGTGTGGGCGAGCCAGATTCCACCGAAGCCGTTGGCAATCCCCAGCTCACGGAAGAGGGTCAGCAGCGGCACGAGCGCCATCTGCACCGGAACGATCATCAGCGCGACGACGGCCAGGAAGATCGTGTCGCGGAACGGGAAGGAGATCCACGAGAAGCCGTAGGCGGCGAGCGCCGCGACCGCGAGCGGCAGCAGCGTCGCCGGGATCGTGATGATCAGGCTGTTGATGAAGGCCGAGTCCATGTTGGCCCGGTTCAGGACCTCGCTGTAGTTCTCGAGCGTGAAGTCGAGCTCGGTGACGGAGCTCCACCAGCTGGAGGACTGGATCTCCCCGCGAGGGCGGAAGGAGGTCACGGCCAGCCCGACTGTCGGGACGAGCCAGATGATCGCGATCACGATCAGTCCGAGGTGCACCGGCGTGCGGGTGATGAAGCCGAGGATCCGCGCGCTCGGCGTCGCGCGCGGGCGTGCGACCGTGACGTCCGCCGCAGCCAATTAGCCGGTCACCCGCTCGCTGCGGAATCGGCGGATGTTGAACGCCATGATCGGGATGATCAGGAGCAGCATCACGACCGCGATCGCGGCCGAGTAGCCGCCCTCGCCGTTGCCGAACTCGTCGACCATCGTGACCGCGATCACCTCGCTGGCCCCGCCGGGCCCACCTCCGGTCATGACGTAGATCAGGTCGAACACCTTGATGACGTTCACGAGGAGCCAGACGGTCACGACCGCGATCGGCAGCGAGAGCAGCGGCAGCTGGATGCGCCGGAAGATGTCCCACTCGTTCGCGCCGTCCGTCCGCGCCGCCTCGATCACCTCCTCATTGATCCCCTTGAGTGCCGCCGACAGCACGACCATCGCGAAGCCGGTCGAGGCCCAGACGTAGGCGAAGATGAGCGCATAGTTGACCGTGTCCGCCCGGCCGTACCAGGCAATCGGGTCGGCGCCGAAGGCTCCGATGAAGGCATTCAGCGAGCCGAGACCCGGATCGGGCTCGTAGACGAACTTCCAGATGATCGCCACGGCGGTGGCCGCGATCGCCATCGGGACGAAGACGATCGCCTTCATCAGCGACTCGTACCGCACGCGGGCGGCCAGCACTGCGATCAGGAGCCCGAGCAGAAGCGAGAGCGAGGTGTAGAGGATCATCCACTTGACGTTGTTCGCGAGCGCGCCGCTCGGCGGGAACTCCTCGAGGTTCAGGAAGCTCTTGTCCTTCGTGAACAGCCGCGTGTAGTTGTCGAAGCCGATCCAGCGGGTGACCTCGAGCCGGGAGTTGAGGTTCGCGAAGCTGTAGATGCTCGTCCTGATCATCGGGTAGACGAGCAGGACGGCCAGCAGCAGCACCGCCGGGCCGATGAAGAAAAACGCCTGGACGCCCGGGCGCTTGAAGAGCGACTGCAGCCGCCGTCCCCGGGGTCTTCCGACTGGTCCGGGGACGGCGGTGCTGCTCATGGGTGTCCCTGCAGGTGATGCTGCCCCGCGTCTGGGTCGCGAGCACCAAGCCAGAGCGCGCACTCCGACGAGTCAAGGCTAGGCAGCCTTGGCGAGGAGGAGGGTGCGCTCTGGCGCCGCGTGATCGCGGGCCAGACGCAGGCGTGTATCGCCTGGAGGGGCACCACTACGCGTTACCTGGCTGCGAAGGCGCTCTCCGCCTCCGCCTGGTAGTCGTCGAGGAGCGAGTCCACGTTCCCCGGGGTCTTGATGACGTTCTGGAGCAGCGTCCCGAAGTCCTGACCGAGCGTGCCGGGCAGCAGGTCGGAGCCGTCGAAGAGGAAGGACTCGGCGTTCTTCAGCTGCTCGGCCTCCTTCGCGACGAGGTCGTTCGGGTACGCGTCCTCCGCGACGCCCTTGTTCGGCGAGGCGATCGCGCCGGTCGAGACCCAGATCCGCCCTGCCTCGGGCGTGGCCAGGAACTCGATCAGCTTCTTGTTGTCCTCGTTGTTCACGAACGCGGACGCAACGTCACCGCCTCCGACGAGCGGGCTCCCGTGCTCCTCGCTGATCGTCGGCCACGGGAAGAAGTCGATGTCCTCGCCGACCTTGAGGTCCGGGTTGACGTCGCCGAGCGCGATCCCGCCGACGAAGCCACCCTCCATGTACATCTCGGCGACCGGGTTCTTGCTGAACACGCGGCCGATGCCGTCGACGAAGCTGATGCCGAGCGCGGTGTCGATTCCGCCCGCGACGTACTTGTCGTTGACGATCTTCACCATCTCTGTCACCGCGTCCTTGACCGTCTGGTCGTTGAACGGCAGATCGCCGTTGAACAGCTTCGTGTAGTTGTCAGGGCCGGCCGTGCGGGCGTAGATGTTCTCGAACCAGTCGGTGAGTGTCCACGAGTTGTCGCGTCCCTGCGCGCCGACCGCCCACGGCGTCTTCCCCTTACCGTCGTACTGCTGCGTGATGTCGAGCAGCGCGTCCCAGGTCGGTGGGATCTCGAAGCCCTCTTCCTCGAACGAGTTCGGCTTGTACCAGATGGTGCTCTTCGAGTTCGCCTTGGCGACCACGCCGTACAGCGCGTCGTCCACCGTGGCGAGGCTCGTCCAGGTGTCGCTGTAGTTCTCGTTGATCGTGTCCGGGTCGAGGCCCATGTCCTCGAGTGGAATCAGCGAGTCGTCCCGAGCGAGCTCGGCCACGACGCCGGGCCGCGGGATGATCGCGACGTCCGGCGGATTGCCGGCCGCGAGCCGCGTCCGGATCACGGGCAGGAAGTCGCGGGCCGACTCGTACTTGGTCTCGATCCCTGTGTCTTCGGTGAACTGGTCGAGGACTTTCTGGAAGGCCTCCTGCTCGGACCCACCCCAGAGCGAGAAGACGGTGATCGATCCGTCTCCTGCCTCCGTCCCTCCGTCGTCGTCCCCTCCGCACGCGCCCAGAGCGAGCGCCATGGCGGCGAGGACGGCGGCAGGAATGAACCACCGTCTCTTCATGCCGAAGCTCCTTTCGTGCCGTTGCTGTCGTCGTAGATGGCCAGTCCGGTGTCTGGATCGAAGAAGTGCAGTGCCCGGGTGTCGACCGCGATCTCGGCATCTTGCCCCTCGCGCACCTCGGAGTCCGCGCCGAAGCGTCCGACGATGACCGCGCGGTGCTTGTCGCCGCCCCCAAGGTCCTCGGCCGTCGTGCCGGCGTCCTCGGCGAGCTCCTTGACCTCCTCGGTCATCGCGGGGGGAGCGTCGATCGCGAAGTGCACCATCAGCTCGGAGCCGAGCGCCTCCCGCAGCTCGACATGGCCCGTCAGGCGTCGGTCGGAGGAGTCTTCGTGCTCGATGGACGCATCCTCGAGGTGCTCGGGCCGGATCCCGACCACCAGCGGCTTTCCCTCGAAGCTCTTCAGCGCCGGGCGGGCCTCGAGGTTCTCGTCGTCGAGCTTGAGCCGCGCGTCGCCGAGCGCCGCGACGAGCCCGCCGTCGTGCTCCTCGAGCCTCCCCTCGACGAGGTTCATCGCCGGCGAGCCGATGAAGCCGCCGACGAAGAGGTTGAGCGGCCGGTCGTAGAGCTCCTGCGGCGGAGCGACCTGCTGGAGCTCGCCCTTCCGCATGACTGCGACCCGGTCACCCATCGTCATCGCCTCGACCTGGTCGTGAGTGACATAGATCGTCGTGACCCCGATCTCACGCTGCAGCTTGGAGATCTCGGCGCGCATCTGGACGCGGAGCTTGGCGTCGAGGTTCGAGAGCGGCTCGTCCATCAGGAACGCGGCCGGCTGCCGGACGATCGCGCGGCCCATCGCGACACGCTGCCGCTGGCCGCCGGAGAGCGCGCGCGGCTTGCGGTCGAGGAGCGCCTCGAGGTCGAGGATCCGCGCCGCTTCCTTCACGCGCTTGTCGATCTCCGACTTCTTCTCCTTCCGGAGGCGGAGGCTGAAGGCGATGTTGTCGTAGACGCTCAGGTGCGGGTAGAGCGCGTAGCTCTGGAACACCATTGCGATGTCACGGTCGCGCGGCGCGATCTCGTTCACGACCCTGTCGCCGATCTTTATCTCGCCTGCGGAGATCTCCTCGAGGCCGGCGACCATGCGGAGCGCGGTCGTCTTTCCGCAGCCTGAGGGGCCGACGAGAACCATGAACTCGCCGTCCTTGGCATCGAGCGTGAGGTCCGAGACGGCCCGCGTACCGTCGGGGAAGATCTTCGCTACGTCTGAGAAAGTGACTTCGGCCAATGCTTCCCTGGGTCGATCCTTACCACTTGGAAACAGGTTGCGGCAACCTCGAACCGAGGGAGCTTAGGCCCAGAGCCAGCGCGAAGGAGGCGGCGAAGCTCGGGAGGGAGGCGCCGATGCCGAGGTTCGGCTGCCCGGTCTCCTCGACGATGTCCACCCACCACGACGGTCCGAGCGGCGGTTCGTGCAGCCAGTGGTACAGCGCGAAGCCGACGATCCAGGCCAGGAGCATCTCCGCCCGCCAGGCCGGCGCGTCGAAGATCTGCATGCGCGTGTAGCGGGCGCCCGAGCGGAGCCAGTCGGCGAGCAGGACGCCGAACAGCGGCACGAAGCAGGAGCCGAGGAGGAGCAGGAACGACTCGTAGTTCCGGAGCTCGATCGAGAAGCGCGCCGGCCGTGGCGAGCATCGCCACAATCGCACGATGAGCACGCGCTGCTCCACGCTGCAAGAACACGTTCTGGAGCGACACGGCGGCCGAGTAGACGTTCGCGAAGGCCTCGTCCGTCTCGTCCAGCGTGACCGCGAGCAGGGCGAGCGCGGCCGCGAGCCCGGCGGCTGCGACGGCGGGCGGTATCTCGACGGGGTCGCTGATCCCGCGGTCGAGGACGATGAAGACGCCGAGCGCCAGCATCCAGGTCCCGCCGAGGAAATAGCCGCCCCCGGAGCCCCAGAACGCCGAGCGCCGGTCGCGCGAGAAGCGCGTGTAGTCGGACGACGAGCGGGCACCCAGGAGACGGTGATCGCGATCACGAGGTCGACGCCGAGCCAGAACGAGGAGCCGCCCTCGGCCGGCGCGTTCCAGAGGGCGCGCAGGTCGGCTTCGGACAGGGCCCACCAGGTCAGGTAGACGAGCGAAGCGAGCACGATCCACACGCCGAACCGGCGGAGTATGCGGCGAACGAACCCGACCGGCCCGATCAGTGCGAAGACGGCGGCGAGGATCCCGAAGAAGATCGTCCAGGCCGCCTTCGGCCCGGACGCCGAAGAGCTCGTCGGAGAGCGCGCTCGCGGCGGCGGCGATGATGATCAGCTCGAAGGTCGCCCAGCCGAGGCACTGGAGCGCGTTCAGTGCGGTCGGGACGTAGGAGCCGCGGCGGCCGAGCGGCGCGCGGAGGAGGACCATGGACGGGACTCGCGCGTCCGCTCCGATCAGGCCGGCGGCGCCGACCATCGCGTTGCCGATCAGCCCGCCGACGAGGATCGCCAGGAGCGCGTCCCGGAGCGTGAGGGCCGGCACCAGCAGCGCGCCGATGACGAGGACGAGCAGCGAGACGCCGAGGTTCCCCCACAGCGTCAGCTGGTCGAGGAGCCCGAGGGTGCGGAAGCGCTCCGGGACCGGGTCGATGCCCCAGGAGGGCGTCCGGTCGTCCATTGCTGCGACCCTACCGACCGGCGCTACGAGGCTCGATCGCTGCGGAGCGCGAACCGCCGGTCGGACGTTCGTGCGAAGACGCGCTCCGCGCGACCTTCGAACCAGCCGGAGCGAACGTCGCCGGTTGGGGTGTCGAAGAGCGGCACGAACGGCTTGAGGTCGAGCACGGGGGAGCCGTTCAGCAGGTCGAGGCCTTCGACCACCACGGCCGACGGCTCGACGGAGACGATCCGTGCGAGGGAGAGGCCGATCGGGTTGGGGCGGTGCGGCGAGCGTGTGGCGAACGTGCCGTGACGAACCTCGTCGAGGAACGCCTGCACTGTGGGGCCCCATCCGAGGCTCTCGTGGAGGTGCGCGAGGACCCAGACATGACTGAATCCCTCGAGATCGGCCAGGCAGCCGAGGTGCTCCTCGGTCAGCTCGATCGTGGACGAGCCCGTTGCGTCGGCCATCGCCTGCAGCGGCATGCCGTCGATCTCGAGATGGGGAGACGCGACGTACCCGATGGGCTTGTACACGACCGGCTCGGTCGTCCTGCTGTCGAGCAGCCCCTCGGCGAATGAGAGCGCGCCGCGGCACGACGAGAGCCGCCAGAGGGCCAACGTCCGCTCGAACCCGGACGACGAGGCGAACTGCTCCTCGAGCGAACGCTCGATCGCGGCGAGTGCGCTCACCTGCTGCTCGAGCAAGGCTCCGGGGGCGAGGCCGGCGCGGTCGTGGAAGAGCAGCTTCAGCATGAGCTCCGAGCGCAGGTCGCGAACGTGCAGGACGGCGCTGCCGCGCCAGCGCCGGAAAGCGGCGCGGCCGCGTCTGGTGGGACGGAGGGTCGTCCGGGCCGGGCCGGTCACGCTCGGAGTTGTCTCCTTGACCTCGGCGAGACCCGCCTCACGCAGCTGGGCGAGCGCCCGGTAAGCGAGGGGGCGCGTGCACGAGTAGACGCGTCCGATCGAGCCGGACGGGCTCAGCTCGTGAGCGATCGCCCACCCGTGGGCCGGCTCCTCGCAGAGCAGGCCGAGCGCCGCCCACTCCGGGAGCGACGGCTCGGTCCGTCGTCGACGACTCATCCGCTCCATCGTACGCAGGTCCGCCGGTCGGTAGTCAAAAAGTATCTACCGTGTGTTACGGTCGCGCCCAGGTGAATCGCAGGCGCTTTCTCCTGAGCTCCGCCGGCGCCTCGGCGGCCGTCCTGGGCGGCCCGTGGGTGGGCTCGGCCGGCGCGGCGACCGAAGACGATCTTGCCTTCGCGAACTTCGGCGTCTCCGGCGAGCTTCTGCTGAAGGACTTCTATTCGAGGGCGTTGGCGGGGAGTGAGTTCCGCGGCCAAGGGGCCGGAGTCTTGCGACAGGGGCGGCTCGCCGCCACGAAGCACGCGAGAGCGCTGAGCGCGCTGCTCGTGGGTGCCGGCGACACGCCTCCGCTCGAGCAGGACTTCGAGTTCGCCTGGCCGAGGCGCACGTTCTCCACCGCGCCCGCCACCGTGAGGACCGGGCTGGTCGTGCTCCGAGCGCTGCTCGGCTCGTACCAGTCGGCCGCCGCGTCGGCGTCCGTCCTCGACTACCGGATCCTGTTCGCGAGCCTCAGCGCAAGCACGGGCCAGCAGATCGGCGCGCTCGCCGCGCTCGACGGGCACGTGGGCGCTCGCTCGTTCCCCAAGGCGACTGACGTCGAGACCGCCAGCGCCGCCATCGAGGCGTACCTGGGCTAGGAGGGCCGAATGAGAACTCGCGCAGCTGCCGCCGCCATCGTTGTGATCGCCGCAGTCTCCGTCTCGTCGGCGGCGGCCGCGCCGACGCAGGGGAGCCGGCTGACGATCTACGCGGCGGCGTCCCTGACGGAGGTCTTCAGCGCCTTCGACCGGGCGCAGCGTTACAGCTTCGCGGGCTCGAACGCGCTCGAGACGCAGATCCGGAACGGGGCGCCTGCGGACATCTTCGCCTCGGCGGCCCCGCTCAATACCCAGCGGCTCTTCCAGTCAGCGACTGGTCGAGAAGCCTGTGACGTTCACCTCCAACCGGCTGGTACTGATCGTGCCGAGATCGAATCCCGCAGGAATCCGTTCGGTCTACGACCTCAGGCGGAAGCCGGTGAAGCTCGTGATCGCCGGTGCCGCTGTGCCGGTCGGCGGCTACACCCGAACAGTGCTACGCAAGATGGGCCTGAGCTCGGTGCTGTCGAAGGTCGTCAGCCAGGAGTCCGACGTCAAGGCGGTCACCGGCAAGGTCGCGCTCGGGCAGGCCGATGCCGGCTTCGTCTATTCGACCGACGCCCGGCCGGTTGCCTCCCGGGTGACGGTCATCCGCATCCCGGCGTGGGCGCAGCCCCGCATCCGGTACGAGATCGCCGTCGTGTCCAGGTCGTCCAACAAGGCTGCCGCTCGGGCGTGGATCAGGAAGATCCTCTCGCCTCGGGGGCAGCGGGCGCTGAAGAGCTTCGGCTTCCTCCCGATCCCGAAGGCATCGCGGTAGGCCTCCTCTTCCGGGCGCTCCTCGTCGTCGCGACGGGCGTCGCGCTGCTCTTCCTGCTGCTGCCGATCGTCGCCGTCTTCTTCCAGGTGCCCCTGGCCGATCTCTGGTCGGCGCTCGGAAGCACCGCGGCGCGTGACGCGATCCGGGTCACGGCCGAGACCAACGCGATCGCCATGGCGCTCATCCTCGTTTTCGGGACACCGGCCGCGTACTGGATCGCCGGCAGGCGGGGTGCGCTTCGAGACGTCGTGGTCACGCTGGTCGAGCTGCCGCTCGTGCTCCCGCCGGCGGTCGCCGGCATCGGCCTGCTCGTCGCTTTCGGCCGGGCAGGATTACTCGGCGGCTCGGTCGAGGCGCTCGGGATCGACATCGCGTTCACGAAGGTTGCAGTGGTTCTCGCGGTGACCTTCGTCGCGAGCCCGTTCTACCTCCGGACAGCGGTCGCAGCCTTCGAGGGGGTCGACCCGACACTCCCGGCGGCCGCGCGCACCCTCGGCGCCGGCCCCGGCCGAGTCTTCCTACGCGTCATGCTCCCACTCGCCAGGGGAGGGCTCGGGGCGGGGGCTGCGCTCGCCTTCGCGCGGGGCCTCGGCGAGTTCGGAGCGACGATCATGTTCGCCGGCTCGCTGCAGGGCGTGACGCAGACCCTCTCGCTCGCGATCTACGAGCAGTTCGACGTCGACTTCAACGTCGCGCTTGCGATCAGCGCGCTGCTCATCGTCGTCAGTGCGGTCGTCCTCCTCTCCGTCAAGCTCATGACCAGATGGCACTCCGCGTCAGGTTCACTCACCCTCTTCGCACCTTCGTCGCGTCAGCCGACCTGAGCGTCGCCCGGGGCGAGACCCTCGCCCTGGTCGGTCCTTCCGGGGCAGGGAAGACGACGACTCTCCGCGTCGTCGCCGGCCTGTTGCGTCCACAGTCGGGACTGGTGACCGTCGACGACACCGTGCTCCTCGACACCGACCGCGGGCGCGACGTCCCACCGGAACAGCGGCGGGTCGGCTACCTCTTCCAGGAGTACGCGCTGTTCCCCCACCTCGACGTTCAGGGCAACGTTCGGTTCGGCGCCCGGGGCCGCCCGGGCGTCGGTGACCTCCTGGAGCGCTTCAGGATCGGCCACCTCGGCCGTGCCCGGGTCAGCGAGCTTTCGGGCGGCGAACGCCAGCGAGTCGCTCTCGCCCGTGCGCTCGCCCGAGATCCGGCCGTGCTGCTGTTGGACGAGCCGCTCTCCGCGCTCGACGCGCACACGAGAGCCGGTGTCCGCGCCGAGCTGCGAGAGCTGCTCCACTCGCTGGCGCTTCCGACGCTTCTCGTCACCCACGATTTCGAGGACGCTGCGACGCTCGCTGACCAGGTCGGCGTCATCAGCGACGGGTGCATTCTCCAGCTCGGCAGCCCCACGGAGCTCGTCGCGGCGCCTGCCGATCCGTTTGTCGCGACCTTCACCGGCGCGCTGCTCCTTGCGGGTCGGGCGATCGGGGCTCGGGATGGCCTCACTGAGGTCGCACTCGACAGCGGGTTCACGGCCTGGAGTGCCGACGAAGCGGTCGGCCGAGTAAACGTCGCGGTCTATCCGTGGGACGTGTCGCTCGGACCGACGATGCAGGAGGATTCACGCCTCAACCATCTCACTGCGACGGTTACGTCGATCGTGCCGATGGGGAACCGCGTGCGGGTGCAGGTCGGGCCGGTCGTCGCCGAGATCACCGCCGCCTCGGCTGGGCGCCTCGAGCTGCGCCCGGGAACGGCGGCGACCGCCTCGTTCAAGGCGACTGCAACTAGGTTGTTCCCCGTGGGGGCCTAGAGCTTCGGCTCGAGCTCGTCCGACCAGAAGCGCAGGAAGCCCTCCTGGTCGCGCCCGATCTGATGGAAGTAGATGTGCCCGCCCCGCCGCCCGCGAGAGCCCCCTCGGGGCGCTTGGGGTCAGACCCCATGAGTCGCCCCGACTCAACCGGCTGTTCACGACATGTCCAGCTCGATCCCGTCCCGAACGAACTGTCGAAGCCGCCGGCGCGCGGCACTCGGGATCGGCGCGAAGTCCCCGAGCGCTGCCTGAACGTCGAGAAACGCCGGCGCTTCGCAGCGGCCGAGCAGCGCTCCGAGGCTGCTCCACGCCCAGTCCTCCGGATCACGAACGAGCCCGGCTCGGACGGGGTTGAGCGCGATGTAGCGATAGACCTCGAGGAGATGGCTGTCGGACTCGATCAAGATCGACTTGTAGCGGCCTTCGAACAAGTGGCCGCGCTGCTCCCGGCTCCAGTTGACCCATTGCCCGAAGCGCCCGTTGACGTACTGCATCCCTGCGGCGATGTCCGGCTCAGGTGTCAGGACGAGCGCGTGATAGTGGGTCGAGAGGACGCAGTACGAGCGGCACGACCAGCCGTGGCGCTCCACGCCGACGCCGAGCACGTCGAGAAACTGCTGGCGCTCGGGGTCGTTCTCGAAGGCGGTGCGGCCGAGATTTCCGCGGGTAGTGACGTGGTAGAGGCCGCCGGCGACCTGGAGACGTAACGGACGGGGCATGCTTCGACGGTACGTCCGAGCTCGGCGCGCCGACGCCGGTTGGTGCAAAGTCCTTACGAAGTCGCGTGGGGTCAGACCCAAAGCGGCCTGGCGGGCGCTTTCGGCTCTGCGGGCTGCCTCGGAGCCGCACGGTGGGCCGCTTGGGGTCAGACCCCAGCCGGAGCGCGACTAGAGCCCGGGACTAGAAGGCTGCGTCCCGCACTCCGGCCGCGATCAAACCCAGGACGACGACCGCGACGATCAGGCGGTAGACGACGAACGGCGTGTAGGTGTGCCGCCGGACGAAGTTCAGGAGGAAGACGATCGCGAGCAGGCCGCTGGCGAAGGCGGCGAGCATGCCGACCACGAACGGCCCCTGCCACCCGGCCGGCAGGTCGCCGAGGAGCACGTCCGTGATCCCCTTCCAGAGCACCGCCCCGAGCGTCGTCGGGACCAGCAGCAGGAACGAGAGGCGGGCGGCGGCATCGCGGTCGAGGCGGAGGAACCTTCCGGCCGAGATCGTGATCCCCGAGCGCGAGACGCCCGGCATCAGCGCGAGGCTCTGGGCGACGCCGATCGCGACGCCTTCCTTGATGCTCGACCGACTCGATCTTTCGCACCGACGGGCTGCGGTCGGCCCAGAGCAGCACGAGCCCGAAGACGGCGAGGAGAATCGCGATCTGCCAGGGCTCGCCGAGCCGGTCGACGATGAAGTTCTCGCCGAGCGCGCCGACGACGGCCGCGGGAATGGTCGCGACGACGATGACCCAGGCGAGGCGCTCGTCGCCCGCCCTGATCGCGACTGCGCGAACGGATCGAAACCACGCCGTCAGGAGCCGGACGATGTCGTGCCAGAAGTAGCCGGCGACGGCGACGAGCGTTCCGAGGTGGAGCGCGACGTCGAAGGTCTGGTTGAACTCGTCGTCCTCCTGAAGCACGTGCCAGTCCGCCGCCCAGGGGACGAGGATCAGGTGCCCAGACGAGCTGATCGGCAGCAGCTCGGTGGCGCCCTGGACGAGGCCGAGCACGAGCGCCTGCCAGTTCGTGAGCCCGCCGACTTCCTCGCCCACCCCGAGGATCGCGAGCAGGAGCGCGGGGATGAATGCCGCCGCGGCGAGGGCGAAGATGCCGAGGCGGCTCCGCACGAACGGACCTCTACCATGAGACGGTGGACACCGAGCGCGCTCCCGTCCTCCAGCCGCTTGCGGGCCTCGAACGGGTGGACGAGCCGGACGAGCTCCAGTCGGTGCTCCGGTCCCACCTCGACGAGCTGACCGCGCACGAGGCGGGCACTCGGACCGGAGTTGATCCCGAGGACTTGCACAAGTTCCGCGTCGCGACCCGGCGCATGCGGTCGCTGCTCCGCTCCACGCGCAAGCTGGTCTCCGACGAGGCCGAGTCCGAGCGGCTTCGTGCGGAGCTCAAGTGGCTCGGGTCCCTTCTCGGCGAGGTGCGGGACCGCGACGTCCTGATCGACTACCTGCTCGGCGAGTCGGAGACGCTCGACGGTGCGCCCCTCGGCGCCGTGCTCGAGCTGCTCGACGCCGAGCGGGACGCAGCGCGCCGCGAGCTCGTCGCCGCGCTCGACTCATCTCGTTACGGGCTGCTCCTGCGGGATCTCGAGCGCCCTCCTGTGCTGCGGCCGGGCGAGACGCTGGTGGACGCCGCGCGCTGCGACTACAAGCGGCTACGGAAGACGATGGATGGGCTGGGGAAGGACCCGGGCGACGACGAGCTCCACGACGCCCGGATCCGCGTCAAGCGGGCGCGCTACGCCGTGGAGGCGGCCGGCCTCGGCTCTCGGTTCGTCCAGCGGGCGAAGGAGCTGCAGGACGTCCTCGGCGAGCACCAGGACGGAGTCGTCGCCGAGGAGCGGATCCGCGAGCTGCTGGAGCAGGTCCGCGGGTCGGGCCGCACCGCGTTCGCCGCCGGTCGGCTGGTCGAGCGGCAGCGCCTCCGGCGGGACGCCTCCCGAGAGGCGTGGCCGAAGGCGTGGCGGCGTCTCCGGAAAGCCGGCGAGCGCGACTTTTGAGCGCGCCGATTCGCGCTGCGGGCGGTGTGGTTCGCCGCCGCGGAGAGGTCCTGCTCGTCCACCGCCCGAAGTACGGCGACTGGACGTTTCCAAAGGGCAAGGCGAAGCGCGGGGAGAATGACGAGGACTGCGCGCTCCGGGAGGTGGAAGAGGAGACCGGCCTTCGCTGCCGCCTCGGCCGCGAGCTGGCGACCACGCGCTATCGGGCGTTCGCGGGCCCGAAAGTCGTCCGCTACTGGGAGATGACACCGCTCGGCGGTGAGTTCAAGCCGACTGCTGAGGTCGACGAGGTGCGTTGGCTCCCGCAAGGCCGCGCCGCCTCGCTTCTGAGCTACGGGCGTGATCTCGACGTGCTGGAGTCGCTGGGCCTGCCGCCGCTGCTCGTCGTGCGCCACGTCTCCGCCGGCGACCGCGAAGAGTGGGACGGCGACGATGCCGAGCGCCCGCTCGACGACAAGGGCCGGCGCCAGGCCGAGGAGCTCGTGCAAACGCTCGAGCCGTACGCGGTGATGCGGGTCCTCTCGAGTCCGTTTGTGCGCTGCGTCCAGACGGTCGAGCCGCTGGCGGCAGAGCGCGGTCTGGAGGTGGAGACGACCGACGTCCTGGCGGACGGCGCCGGAACCGACGGCGTCCGCCGCCTGCTCGAAGACCTGGCCGGCTCGCCCGTCGTCCTCTGCGGGCACGGAGGCGAGATCGAGGAGCTCTTCGGCAAGACGAGGAAGGGCGCGACGCAGGTGCTCGACCCGGACGAGCTTCGCCCAGTCGCGCTCCTTTCGCCCTAGGCGGCGGCCTCTTCGCGGGCGAGCAGCGTGAGGATCGCGCCCTCACGCACGCCCTCGCGCGCGACCTTCAGCGGCACGCCGAAGCGCTTCTGCGCCTCAGCCAGGATCAGCGTCCCGGCGGTGAGCGTCCGAGCTCGGGCCGGCTGGAGGCCGTGCTTCCGGGCCAGGGCCGCCGACGGCTTGGAGGAGACGCATTCAAGGCACCGCTGGAGCTCCTTCTCGCCGAGCTTCCTGCCGGCCAGCCGCCGGAGTGCCCTGGCGCTCCCTCCGGTGGCGAGGACGGTGCGGACGAGCGGGGGAGTGACGGCGGCGAAGGCCTCCTCGACCTCAGCGCGCGCGGCATCGAGCTCGAACGCCTGCGGCGGGTCGGAGCTCAGGAAGCGAGCGGTCAGGCGCAGCGACCCGAGATCGAGCGGCCGCATCCAGGCCGGCCCGTCGAGCGTTCCCGCCAAGAGTTGCGTCGAGCCGCCGCCGACGTCGCAGACAGCGACGCTCTCGGGAGGCGAGCTCAGCGAGCCCACCGCGCCTGCGTAGGCGAGGCTGCCCTCCTCCTCCGCGGACAGGATCCGGACCGGAGCGCCGGCCCCCTCGGCGAGCGCGGCCACGAGTGCGTCCGCATTCGCGCTCTGGCGGCCGGGTGCAGTGACGACGACCTCGATCCAGGCCGCGCCGTTCTCCCGGGCCAGTTCGGCGTAGTGCGCGGCGAGCATGCGGGCCTCGGCGAGCTTGGGCGCCGAGATCCAGCCGTCCCGCTCGATGTCCGTCGCCAGGCCGAGATGGTCGCCCTTGGCGCAGACGGTCTTCAGGCCGCGGCCACCCTGAGCCGCAACGAGCAGCCGGACAGTGTTCGAGCCGACGTCAAGGATCGCTGCTCGCATGCGGCCCCATATTGAGAGAAGGTTCGGAGGTCAACGGCCTCGCCGGGTCGCCGCCCGGCGCTGGCGGGCGCGGGCGTTGCGCATCAGGGAATCGTGCGCGGTGCGCGGGCGCTCGTCCTTGTCGGGGTGGAGCCGGTCCCAGGTCCCGTCGGGCCCCAGCTCCCACGCCTGCGCGTTGTCGGCCAACAGAGCGTCGAAGCTCGCGGTGATCCGCTGTTGCGCGCGGCCGTCACTGACGGGCGCGAGCACTTCGACTCGATGGTCGAGGTTGCGGGGCATCAGGTCCGGGCTGCCGAGCAGCAGCGTCGTCTGTTTCCCGGCATCGAAGATGAAGAAGCGGCTGTGCTCGAGGAACCGGCCGAGGACGCTCCGCACCCGGATCCTGTCGCTCAGGCCGGGGACGCCGGCACGGAGCGCGCAGATGTTGCGGACGACGAGGTCGATCTCCGCGCCGGCCTGCGAGGCGTCGTAGAGCTCCTCGATGATCGCGTCGTCGGTGAGCGCGTTGACTTTGATGCGGATCCGGGCCCTCTTGCCGGCCGCGGCCGCCTCGGAGACCGCCCGGATCTCGTCGATCAGCCGCGAGCGGAGCGTCCACGGCGCGACGAGCAGCTTGCGGAATCGCTGCGGCCGGCCGAAGCCGGTCAGGTAGTTGAAGAGGTCGGCGACGTCGGCGGCGATGTCCGAGTCCGCCGTGAAGAGGCCGAAGTCCTCATAGCTGCGGGCGTTCATCGCGTGGTAGTTCCCCGTGCCAACGTGGGCGTAACGGCGGAGCACGTCGCCCTCGCGCCGGATGACGAGCGTCGCCTTGGCGTGGATCTTCAGGTGCGGGAACCCGTAGACGACGTGGACGCCCGAGCGCTCGAGCGCCCGCGACCACTCGATGTTGCGGTGCTCGTCGAACCGCGCCTTCAGCTCGACGAGGCAGACGCTCTGCTTTCCGTCCTCGGACGCCTGGATCAGCGCCGGAACGAGCGGCGTCTCGTCGCTGGTGCGGTAGACGGTGGTCTTCAGCCCGGCCACGTGGGGGTCTGCGGCTGCGTCGCGTACGAACGCCTCGAAGCTCGTCGTGAACGACTCGTACGGGTGGTGGACGAGGATGTCGCTGCGCTTGATCTCCTCGAAGAACTCGCCCGGCTCGTCGATCTCCGCGATCCGAGCCTGGGTGACCGGCACCCACGGCTCGTCCTTGAGGTCGGGCCTGTCGAGAGTGGCGAGCTGCATGACGTTCGCGAGGCCGAGCAGGCCCGAGACCGTGACGAGCTGCTCTTGGTCCGCGCCGAGCCCGGAGAGCAGCCGGGCCCGCATCGCTTCCGACATCGACTCGGACACCTCGACGCGGACCGCGTCGCCGAACCGCCTCCGCCGGAGTTGCAGTTCGACGGCCTCGAGCAGGTCGTCGGCCTCGTCGGAGACCGCGAAGTCGGCGTCGCGCGTCACACGGAACGCTGCGCACTCGACGATCTCCATCTTCGGGAACAGCGAGCCGAGGAAATGGGAGATGACGTGCTCGAGCGGAAGGAAGACGCCGCGTGTCCCGACCGGGAGGAAGCGCGGGAGCAGCTCCGGCACCTTCACACGCGCGAAGCGCTCCTCCCCGGTGTCGGGGTCGCGCACGAAGACGCCGAGGCTGAGCGACAAGCCGGAGATGTACGGGAAGGGCTGACCCGGCCCGACGGCGAGCGGGGTCAGCACGGGGAAGACCGCGCGCTCGAACTGGTCGGCCAGCTGCTGGGCCTCCTTGTCCCGCAGGTCTTCGACTCGCCCCACGAGGATGCCCGCGTCGGCGAGAGCCGGCCTCAAGTCCCGGCGCCAGAGCTTTGACTGGCGCACCGTCAGCTCCGCAACCTTCTTCCGGATCTCGGCCAAGGCTTCCTGCGGTGTCCGGCCGTCCGCAGAGCGAACGCTCAGCCCGGCAGCGAGCTGGCCCATCAGCCCGGCGACGCGCACCATGAAGAACTCGTCGAGGTTGGACGAGAAGATCGAGCAGAACTTCACCCGTTCGAGGAGCGGAACCCCGGGATCCTCAGCGAGCTCGAGGACGCGCGCATTGAAGTCGAGCCACGAAAGCTCTCGGTTGAGCAGCCGCTCGCCTCGCTTCGCCGCCGACTCGGCCGCTCGCACTACTTCAGCTGCGGATCGAGCTTGTAGCCGACGCCGTACCGCGTGTGGACGAACGCGTGGCGCGAGGCTCGGGCATCGATCTTCTCGCGGAGCTTCCGGATGAAGACGTCGACAGTCCGGTCTCTCCTAGTGAGTCGGCGACCCCAGATCTCCTGGAGCAGCTCGTCGCGCGTAACCACTCTCGGGCTCTGCTGCGCGAGCGCGTAGAGGAGGCGGAACTCAGTCGGCGTGAGGCCGGCGCTGCGGCCGTCGAGGTAGGCCTGGACGCTGACCGGGTCGATGCGTAGCTCCTCGACCTGGATCTCCTGGCCCCGCTCGGTCGGCTGCGACCGGACTCCACGCCGCGCGGCTGCTGAGACGCGAGCGACCAATTCCCGCATCGAGAACGGCTTGACGAGGTAGTCGTCCGCGCCGAGCTCGAGCGTGTTCACGCGGTCGTCCTCACTGCCGCGCGCGCTCACGACGACGATCGGCGTGCCGATGCCCGCCGCACGAGCCGACTCGATCAGCTTCCAGCCGTCGAGCGCCGGGAGCATGAGATCGACGACGCAGACCTCCGGCTGCTCGTACCTGAGCCTCGCGAGGCCCGCGACGCCGTTGGAGACCCAGCTTGGGTCGAAACCCGCCTGCGTGAGATGACTCGCCATGCCCTTGGCGATCACGTCATCGTCTTCGACGATCAGGACCTTCGCCACACACTGATGGTGACGCGGCGCGCGGGGCTCCGGGGTGCCAGCATGGTGAAGCAGTGGTAACGGACTGGTGAAGTCGCGGCTAGGCGGCCAGGCGGCGCCTGGGCTCGTCGCGCAGGTGCCACGGGACGACGTAGGCGGTCATCGGCGACCGCAGGTACTTGACAACCGCCTGTTCGGCCTTCGCGCACGGGAGCAGCGTCTTCCAGGTCTCGAGGTGCTCGAGCCGATGGAAGTCGCCGGTCGCCACCGCCGGCAGGCCGAACTCTGCGATCCAGCCGAAGGTCTGTTGCCGGTTGATCAGCTCCCAGCGGTCGACGAGCCCCGTGACGCGGTCGCGGTTTCTCCAGAACCACCGTGTCGTTCGGCTCACGTTCGGGTCGGCTTCGCGTCCGTGCGGGTGGGCCGCGACGATCGCAGCTCCCCGGGCACGAGCTTCGTGGAGTGCCCGCTCGAAGCCGTTGTCGAGCGGGATCCACGATCTGACGCCCAGCGCGAGGGCGTGGCCCGCGCCGTCGGCGTCACCGTCATGGAACGTGAGCTCGAGGCCCGGCACGAGGAGCAGGTCGTACTGCTCTCTCGCCCGCCGAGCCTCTCGTTCGATTGCGGCGAGATACCGGCCGTACGCCGTCTCCGTCAGGTAGGGCGCGCCCGTGGGGAGGACGTGGTCGGTGACGCAGAGGACGTCGAAGCCGTGGAACCCGTAGAGGTCGACCAGCTCGGTCAGCGTGAGGCTGCCGTCGCTCCACGTCGTGTGGGCGTGGAGCTCGCAGAGAAGCGGTGTCCTGTCCATGCGCTCAGCGTGGCTGCGCCCGAGGGGTGTCGGGGGAGAAAAGCGGTGAACGCGCAGGGAAGAAGCGGAGAACGCCTGTGGCCCCGAGACCGCCCGGGGCCACACAACGTTGGCGCGAGGGTGCGCCCGGCGGTGACATCGGCGCGGGGCGCATCGTCATCCTCCACCTCCCGCCGCGGGCGTGGGCGTCGGCCTGGTGAACGCGACGTATCGATCGGGCGACCGCGCCCGGTGGCTAGGCGACGGCCTCGACCGGCTCGGCGAGGAGTGCTTCCATCGTCTGGCTGAAGACGTCGGCGCCGTGTGTCGAGTACGCCTCCGTGAACTCGACCGCACCGTTCAACTCGATCACGACGAAGCTTCCGTCCGGCGCCGGGAGCAGGTCGACGCCGACCAGATCGGCCTCCACGGACGCCGCCGCCCGGATCGCGAGGTCGCAGAGCTCGGGTGCGGGGTCCACGGGCTCGCGCACTGCGCCGAGCGCGACATTCGTCCGCCACTCGCCGGGCGGGGCGATGCGTCTCACCGCTCCGACGACACCGCCGCCCGCGACGACGAGTCTGACGTCGTGGCCCAGCGGCGGAACGAGCTCCTGGACGAGGGCGCCGTGGCTCACGAACCAGGGCCGGTCGGCCATCTCGGCGAGGTGGCGGCGAAGCGCCCCGGAGTCCTCGCACAGCTCGACGTCCACGCCCCAGCTTCCGAACCGCGGCTTGACGACCACAGGCGGGTCGAAGGGGATCGTGTCGGAGGGAGCGGAGACGTGCGCGGTCCGCGGATGCGGAACGCCTGCCTCGGCCAGCGCCCGGCTCGTCGCGAGCTTGTCGTGCGTCGCCACGAGCGTGCGCGGCCGGTTGAGGACGCGGACGCCGGCACCCTCGAGCCGCGCGAGCTCCCAGAGCCCGATCTCGATTCCGTCGAGACCGGGTGCGACGTCGAGGCGGCCGACCGCGACGTCTCCCTCTCGGAGCGTGCGAACGGCGACGGCGGGCTGCAGCACGTCGACCTCGGGGCGCGTGCTCGCGAGCGCGACGTTGGTCTGAGTCCTCCGATGGGCGACGATCGCGATCTGCATTTCCTCGAATTGTTGCTGGGAATTGGTGGTTCCTGCAGGCAGATCTCCACCTGTTCTCCACTCAGCCCCATCTTCGACACCGGAAGTAGCCTCCTTGAGTGCTGTTTCGACCCCAGGCGTTCGAGCCGCTGACCCAGGAAACGTGGGACGACGAGCGGGTACGGCGCGGGATCCGCGCGATCGTCGCCGATGCCGAGGAGCGGTTCGACCCGGTGTCTCTCTGGCCGGCGGAGGAGTGGGACGCATGGGGCTCGCCGACTCCGCTGACCGGTCTCTACTGTGGAGCCGCTGGGGTGGTCTGGGCGCTCGACGCGCTCCGGCGCCGCGGTCATGCCGACGTCGGGATCGATCTTGCGGCCGCCGTGCAGCGCGCGCTCGAACGCGCTCGTGAGGCGCCGGAGCTCTCGGAGGCGGAGGATTTCGAGCTGCCCCGCGCATCCGCTGCCGCGCTCTTCAGCGGCGAGACCGGCGTCCTCGTCGTGGCTGGGAGGGTCGGAGGCGGCGCGTCGCTCGAGCCGCTGCTCGAGGAGCGGATCCTCGAGAGCCGCGAAAGCGACGCCAATGAGGTGATGTGGGGCGCGCCGGGCGGGCTGCTCGCCGCACGGGCGCTCCTCGACTGGACGGGCGCCGAGCGCTGGGCGCAAGCATGGAGGACGACGGCCGACGCGGTGTGGGAGGCGCGCGACCAGGACGGGCTGTGGACGCAGCGGCTGTTCGGGAAGACGAGCCGCAGCTTAGGCCCCGCCCACGGTCTCGTCGGCATCGTCCGTGCGTTACTCGGCGGCGGCGATCTGCTCTCGGCCGACCGGCGTCAGAGGCTCGTGGCCGACACGGTGCGCATCCTCGAGCGCAACGCCGTGCGTGAAGGCGAGCTCGCGAACTGGCCGCCGGGCGACGGCGGCCCTCTCGAAGGAGGGGACGGCGACCCGCGACTCCAGTGGTGCCACGGCGCGCCCGGCGATCGTGATCTCCGCGGGGGACTTCCTCCCGGAGGAGCTGCTGCTCGCCGGCGCGGAGCTCACTTGGAGGGCTGGGCCGCACGGGCTGAAGAAGGGCTCGTCGATCTGCCATGGCACGGCGGGCAACGGCTATGCGTTCCTGAAGGCCTTCGAGCGGACCGGCGACGAGCAGTGGCTGGAGCGAGCGCGCCGCTTCGCCGTGCACGCGCTCGAGCAGGTCGAGCGCAGGGGACCCGGCCACTATTCGCTGTTCACGGGCGACCTCGGCGTTGCGGTCTACGTCGCCGACTGCCTCGACGGCAGCACGCGATTTCCGGTCCTCGAGACGTGGGAGTAGCCGCCGGGCCGTGTCGTGGCATGGAACACAAGCTGTGACCGAGCGTCACTTCGGCTGCGGCTCGAGCTTGTAGCCGACGCCGTAGCGCGTCTGGATGAACGTGTGGTCCCGGGCCTTCCGGTCGACCTTCTCGCGGAGCTTGCGGACGAAGACGTCGACGGTCCGGTCGCGGTGGGTCTCCCGCCGGCCCCAGATCCGCTGGAGGAGCTCGTCGCGCGTCACGACGCGGCCGGCCTCGAGCGCGAGCGCGTAGAGGAGCCTGAACTCGGTCGGCGTGAGGCCGGCGCTCTCACCGTGCACGAACGCCTGCACCTCGGCCGGGTCGATCCGGAGCTCCTGGAGCTCGATCGCCTCGCCGCGCTGCTCCTGCTCTGCCCGCGTTCCGCGCCGCGCGTTCGCCTTCACGCGGGCGACGAGCTCCTTCATCGAGAACGGCTTGACGAGGTAGTCGTCGGCGCCGATCTCGAGCGCGTGCACGCGGTCGTGCTCGGTCCCGCGCGCCGAGACGACCACGATCGGCGTGCCGATCCCCTCGCTTCGGGCGTTCTCGATCAGCTTCCAGCCGTCGGTGCCCGGGAGCATGAGGTCGACGACGCAGACGTCCGGCCGCTCGAAGCGCAGGCGCGCGAGGCCGGCGGTCCCGTTCTCGACGCGGATCGGGTCGAAACCGGCAGCGGTGAGATGGTGCGCCATGCCGTCGGCGATGACGGCGTCGTCTTCGACGATCAGAACCTTCGCCATACTCGTGACCGGTGAGGTGGCCCTTCGCGAGAGACCGCGAGGACCGCGGCGAGAATACAGACGAGCTTCGGCTCCGCGCCGAGCGGGCCCGCGCGCTCGTGGAGGAGAGCCGGGAGATGCTTCTCGTCCTCGACGCCGAGAACCGCGTCCTGGCGGCGAGCCGCGCGGCCCGGCAGGGCCTGGAGGGGATCGAGGAGGGACGGCCGGTGCCCGACCAGCTCCTCGGCGACGGTCGGCACGAGCCCGTCAGGGTGCCGTACGAGGTCGAGGGGCGGAGCGAGGCGCTGCTCTACCTCAGCCCGCCCGGCGAGCTCGCCGCCTACGAGGAGCTTCGTGCCGGCTTCACCGCCGCGGTCTCGCACGAGCTCCGGACGCCGCTGGCGCGCCTGCTGGCGCTGCTGGAGACGGCGTCGCTTCCGGGGCAGGACATGGCGGCGCTCGTCGAGCAGTCGCGGGCGGAGGTCGAGCACATCCGCGAGCTGATCGACGACATCCTGTTCCTCAGCGAGCTGGAGACGGGGAGGGCGGTCGTCGCGCTCGGCTCGACGCGAGCGCTTCCGGTCGTCGAGGAGGTGCTCGCCCGGATCGGGGAGCCTGCGGACCGCGCCGGCGTCGCCGTCCAGGCGCAAGGAGATCCGGCGGCGGAGCTGCCCCTGCGGCCACGCATGCTGCGGGTCGTCGTCGAGAACCTCGCCCAGAACTCGATCCGCTACGCGGGCCCCGGAAGCACGCTGACCGTCACCGTCGCCCCCGGGCAGCTGACAGTCTCGGACGACGGGGCGGGAGTCTCCGAAGAGGATCTCCCTCGTCTCTTCGAGCGGTTCTTCCGGGCGGACCGGGTCCGCGGCTCGCGGGGAACCGGGCTCGGCCTTGCGGTCGTGAAGCACATTGTCGCCGCCGGTGGCGGCACGGTGGAGGCGGAAGGCGCGCCGGGCCACGGCTTGACCATTACGTGTGCGTTCCCTGCCCGCTAGGGGCGTTCACCACTTCGAAACCAGACGGTCACCACATCCCGACCGCGCCCGGTCCGACAATCCCAAGCGGTGCGCGCCCTCGCCGTCGCCTGTCTCCTGCTGCTCGCCCTCGCCCTCGCGCTCGCCGGCTGCGGCCGCGAGCGCCCGTCCGACGAGCCCCTCGCCGCAGACACGACGGCGGAAGGCGAGGATCCGCTCGGCGCGTTCGAGGAGGAAGCGCTCACCGGCCGACTCTCGCTGGACGGCTCCAGCACGGTCGCGCCGCTGATGAGCCTCGCAGCCGAGCGTTTTCGCAAGGTCGAGCCCGGCGTCAAGATCAGCGTCGGGACCTCCGGAACCGGAGGCGGGTTCGAGCGCTTCTGCCGCGGCGAGACCGACGTCTCGAACGCCTCCCGGCCGATCAAGGAGGAAGAGGAAGCGCTCTGCGCGGAGAACGCGGTCACCTACTTCCCGGTCCAGGTCGCGAACGACGGCATCTCGGTCGTCGTGAACAAGGAGAACACCTGGGCGACGTGCTTGACCGTCGAGCAGCTGAAGAAGATCTGGGAGCCCGGCTCCAAGGTCGACAGCTGGCGCGACGTCGATCCGAAGTTCCCTGACGTCGAGCTCGATCTCTTCGGCGCCGGCACCGACTCCGGCACCTTCGACTACTTCACCGAGGCGATCGTCGGCGAAGAGGGCGCGAGCCGCAGCGACTACACCCCGAGCGAGGACGACAACATCACTGTGCGAGGGGTCTCCGGCGTCAAGGGCGCGCTCGGATACTTCGGGCTCTCCTACTACACCGAGAACGCAGACCGCCTGAAGGCGCTCGCCGTGGACGCAGGCGACGGCTGCGTCGAGCCGAGCGTCGAGACGGTCCAGGACGGCTCGTACAAGCCTTTGTCGCGCCCGCTGTTCAGCTACCTGAGCGAGGACGCTCTCGCCGAGAAGCCGGCCCTCGAGCCGTTTCTGATCTACCTGCTCGATAACGAGGTGAAGCTCGCGAAGGGCGCCAAGTTCGTCCCGATGACGGCGCAGCAGATCGACGAGGCAAGGACGGCGCTCGAGAGCGGCGGCGTCGGGGTGGAGGAGTGAACGCTCGTTCACCAGATCGCGACCACACCTTCACTTGCCAGGAACCCATGCCGTGACGCGCCGCCGGTTCAATCGCCTGCGACCAGGCAGGAATCCGAAAGGGGACTTCAGCATGAGAATTCGCAAGCGCGTGCTCGTCGGTAGTGCAGCTGCGGCCGTCGCTCTGGCGTCGGTTGCGGCGGCCGTCGCCGGCGTGCAGGCGATCAGGGGAACCGTCCAGGCGGACGGCTCCAGCACGGTCGCGCCATTCGCGACGGCCGCTGCCGAATCGTTCGAGCGCAAGTACCCGGGCGCCAACGTCGTGGTCGGGGTTTCCGGCACCGGTGGGGGCTTCGAGCGCTTCTGCAAGAACGAGATCGATCTGTCCAACGCCTCGCGCGCGATCCGGCTGTCCGAGGCCGCCAGGTGCCACGATGCAGGGGTCGGCTACATCCAGTTCCTCGTGGCCAACGACGGAATCTCGCTCGTCGTCAACCGCTCCAACACGTGGGCGAACTGCCTGACGACGGCGGAGCTCAAGAAGATCTGGGACCGCGGCTCGAACGTGAACAACTGGAACGACGTTCGCGCCGGCTTCCCGAACGTGCCGCTCCGGCTCTTCGGCCCCGGCACGGACTCGGGGACGTTCGAGTTCTTCACGGAGAAGATCAACGGTCGCGCCCGTCAGAGCCGGTCGGACTACTCGGCCTCAGAGGACGACAACGTGCTGGTGCGCGGCGTCAGCGGTGAGCGCGGGGGCCTCGGCTACTTCGGGCTCTCGTACTACCTCGAGAACAAGAGCCGGCTGAAGGTGCTGCGGGTGGACTCCGGCAACGGCTGCGTGACGCCGAGCGTCGCGAGCGTCCAGAGCCGCGCCTACAAGCCGCTCTCCCGCGGCCTCTTCGTCTACGCGAAGAAGAAGTCCTTCAAGCGTGACGTCGTCGCGGGCTTCATCCGCCACATGATCGTGAACGAGAAGGCGATCTCCCGGTCCGCGAAGATCGTCCCGCTCACGAAGGCGCAGCTCCGCAAGGCGCAGCGTCAGTACAACACCGCGATCAAGAACCGAAAGAACTACTAAAGGGGACGCAGGGCCGGAGTGGCGACACGCGCTGCAGCACAACAGCCACTCCGGCTCCGCGCCACTCGCCGGCGCTGGGGCGAGGACGTCGTCAAGGTCGCCCTCGCCCTCTGCGCGTTCGTCTCGGTCGCGACCACGGTGGGGATCGTCGTCGCGCTCTTCCTGCCGGCGATCGAGTTCTTCCGCGAGATCTCGATCGTCGACTTCCTGACCGGGACGGACTGGGCGCCGCTCTTCGAGCCGGCGTCCTTCGGCGTCCTCCCGCTCATCGCCGGGACGCTGCTCGTCACGGCGTGTGCCTGCCTCGTCTGCATCCCGTTCGGGCTCGGCTCGGCGATCTACCTGAGCGAGTACGCGCGGCCGCGGACGCGGAAGTACCTCAAGCCCATGCTCGAGGTCCTCGCCGGCATTCCGACCGTGGTGTACGGCTACTTCGCTCTGACCTTCGTGACACCGCTTCTTCAGAGCGCCGGAGTCGGCGTGGGCGTCTTCAGCGCCCTCAGCGCCGGCCTCGTGATGGGGATCATGCTCCTGCCGACGGTCGCCTCCGTCTCGGAAGACTCGATGTCCGCGGTTCCGCGCGACCTCCGAGACGGGGCGTACGCCCTCGGCTCCACGAGGTTCCACGTGTCCACTCGGATCGTCGTTCCGGCGGCCATCTCCGGGATCATCGCCTCCTTCGTCCTCGCGATCTCGCGGGCCGTGGGCGAGACGATGATCGTCCTGATCGCCGCGGGCGGGCAGCCGAACTGGACGTGGAATCCGCTGCAGGCGGTCCAGACCATGACCGCGTTCATCGCTGCGACCGGCCAGGGCGACGTCCCGACAGGGTCGATCGAGTACAAGACGATCTTCGCCGTCGGGGCGGCCCTCTTCGTCATGACGTTCGTGATGAACCTGTTCGCGATCCGCCTCGTCCGGCGCTTTCGTGAGGTGTACGAATGAGCACGACTGCCGGGAGCATTCGCCGCGGCACGCCACGCGGGCTGTGGACCGGCCGGCTCTTCCTCGGATTCCTGCTCTTCTCGCTGACCATCGGCTTGCTCACGCTCGGGGCGCTGCTCGCCCAGGTCTTCCTCGACGGCTACAAGTGGGTCGACGCGGTCCTCTTCTTCGAGCCGCCCTCGGCGGACCCGCTGATCGCCGGGGCGAAGCCGGCGATCCTCGCCACCATCTACCTCGGAGTCCTGTTGCTCCTCTTCTCGGTGCCGCTGGGCGTCGGGACCGCGATCTATCTCGAGGAGTACGCGAACCGGGACCGCTGGTACAACCGCATGCTCGAGGTCAACATCCAGAACCTCGCTGCGGTCCCCTCGATCGTCTACGGGATCCTCGGGCTTGCCTTCCTCGTGCGCGGGATCGGTCTCGGCCGCGTGCTGCTCGCCGGAGCGATGATCCTGACCCTGCTCGTGCTCCCGACCGTGATCATCGCGGCGCGCGAGGCGATCCGGGCGGTCCCGGACTCGATCCGCCAGGGCGCCTACGCGCTCGGCTCCACGAAGTGGCAGGTCGTCTGGCGGCAGGTGCTACCGGCGGCGATCCCCGGGATCGCCACCGGCTCGATCCTCGCTCTTTCCCGTGGCCTCGGCGAGACGGCGCCGCTCCTGCTGGTCGGCGCGCTCACGTACGTCTCGTTCAACCCGACGATCCTCGGCGACTTCACCGCGCTCCCCGTGCAGATCTACCAATGGATCGCGCGCCCGCAGGACGAGTTCAGGACGCTGGCTGCGGCGGGGATCATCGTCCTCCTCGCGATCCTCCTGACCCTGAACGCGTTCGCGATCTGGATTCGCAACAAATACGAGAGAAGGTGGTGATCGCATCTCCGTCAAAATGGCCGACGTGAGCGTCAACCTCGCCGAGCAGGTCCGCGAGCTTCCTCCCCGAGAGTTCCGCGAGGTTGTGTTCGACGTCGAGGATCTCGGCGTCTCGTACGCGGGCAACAAGGCGCTCCAGGACGTCTCGCTCGAGGTCTACAAGAACTTCGTGACGGCCTTCATCGGCCCGTCAGGCTGCGGCAAGAGCACCTTCATCCGCTGCTTCAACCGGATGAACGACCTGATCCCGACCGCGAAGGTCGAGGGACAGATCCTCTACCACGGCGAGGACCTCTACGGTGCCGGCGTCGACTCCGGTCGAAGTCCGGAAGCGGATCGGCATGGTGTTCCAGAAGCCGAACCCGTTCCCCAAGTCGATCTACGACAACGTCGCCTTCGGCCCCCGCGTCCTGGGGATGACCGACGGGCTCGACGACCGCGTCGAGAAGGCTCTCCAGCAGGCGGCTCTCTGGGACGAGGTCAAGGACCGCCTCAAGGCCGGTGCGCTGAGCCTCTCCGGTGGGCAGCAGCAGCGGCTCTGCATCGCGCGCTGTCTTGCGGTCGAGCCCGAGGTGATCCTCATGGACGAGCCGGCGTCGGCTCTCGATCCGATCGCGACGACCCGGATCGAGGACCTCATGCACGAGCTGAAGAAGGAGTACACGATCGTCGTCGTCACCCACAACATGCAGCAGGCCGCCCGGGTCGCGGACATGACTGCGTTCTTCAGCGTCACGCGCGGCGAGGAGGGCCAGCGCACCGGCATCCTCGTCGAGTACGACGCGACCTCGAAGATCTTCACGCAGCCCTCCGACAAGCGAACCGAGGACTACGTGACAGGCCGCTTTGGCTAAGAACTCGTTCCAAAATGAGTGCTGTGCCGCCAGGCCGCGCTGGGCGGCGCCAGGCGTCGTCCTCAACCGCGCCCATATCGACTTGATATGGACGCGGTCTGCGTCCGGGCCTGGCATCCACCCATCGCACCCTGGCGACGAGCCACATTCTGAAACGAGTTCTAGGACATCCACATGAGCGAGCCCGCGGGGGCAAATTATTCTGGCGGGATGAGGATGTCCTTCCAGGAGGAGCTCGACCGCCTGGAAGCCAACCTCCAAGAGGAGAGCGAGCTCGTCCTCCGATCGCTCCGCGGGGCGATCAACGCGTTGGAGCAGCAGGACTCCGAGCTCGCGGACGAGGTGATCGCCTTCGACGACGAGGTGGACACGCGCTACCTCGAGATCAGCCAGGGCGTCGAGCAGCTGCTCGCCCGCCAGACGCCGGTCGCGGGTGACCTGCGGCTCGTCCTCGCTGTTCTCCACATCAACCTCGGCCTGGAGCGGATGGCCGACCTCTGCGTCACGATCGCGAAGCTCACGAAGCTGACGGCCGACCTGCCCCCGGACGAGATGCTCGTGGAAGCATTCGAGGAGATGGGCGCGAGGGCGGAGGAGATGACCCGCGTCGCAATGCGCTCGTTCGCGGAGCGCGACGAGGTAGGTGCCGAGAGCCTCGTCGACCTGGACGAGCTGATCGACCGCACGAACCGGCGCCTCGTCGGACACGTGCTCGATCTCGGCAATGACCCGGCCCTCAGGGAGTGGGGGCTCCGGATGATCATCGTGTCGCGCTGTCTCGAGCGGATCGGCGACCACGCCGTGGACATCGGTGAACAGACCGCGTACCTCGTGACGGGCGAGTTCCGCGAGTTCACCGACGCGTCGCACCCGCAGGGCTCCTAGATTAGAGGCCTGATGTGAAATTCCGCCGGGCCTAGCCAACGCCGCCGGGAGCCGCCGGCTCCGTTACGGTTCCGCGCGCATGAGGCTGTCGCTCGTCCCTCGGACCTCCGAGTTCTACGACCTCTTCTCCGCTGCAGGCGAAAATGCGCTCGAGACGGCTCGCCTGGTCGAGGCGCGGTTCCGTTCTTTCCCCGAGCGCGAAGTGCGGCAAGCGCAGGTCAAGGAGCTCGAGAACAAGGGCGACGATCTGACGCGGCAGACCATCGAGCTCCTGAACACGCAGTACGTCACGCCGTTCGACCGAGAGGACATCTACGAGCTGGCGAAGGCGATCGACGACGTCGTCGATTTCATCGAGAACGCCTCCGACCTCCTCACGCTCTACAAGGTCGACAAGCCGATGGAGCAGTCGCTCGAGCAGTGCCGGATCCTCGTCGGCGCCGTCGAGCATCTCTCCAAGGCGCTCGGGGAGCTGCGCGGGCTGCGGAACGCCGAGCAGCACCTCGTCGAGGTCAAGCGGCTCGAGGACGAGGCGGACAGCCTTCTTCGGGGGGCGATCGCGGGCCTGTTCGAAAACCACGTGGAGCCCGTCGAGGTCATCCGTTGGAAGGACATCTTCGAGGCGCTCGAGGATGCAATCGACGCCTGCGAGACCGCGGCCGACGTCGTCGGCAACATCGTCGTCAAGAACCTCTAGGGCCGGCAATGGAGCTCTTGCTCTTCGCCGTCGTCGCGGTCGCGCTGTTCTTCGACTTCACGAACGGGTTCCACGACACGGCCAACTCGATCGCGACCTCGGTCTCGACCCGAGCGCTCTCGCCCCGGCCGGCAGTCATCAGCGCCGCGATCCTGAACTTCCTCGGGGCGTTCGTGTCGTTCGAGGTCGCTGCGACGATCGCGACGGGGATCGTCGACCAGGAGATCATCACGCTGGAGATCGTCCTCGCAGGCCTCGTCGGCGCGATCACGTGGAACCTCATCACCTGGTACCTCGGGCTTCCGTCGAGCTCGAGCCATGCCCTGATCGGAGGGATGGTCGGCTCTGCCGTGGCAGCCGAGGGCTTCGACGTCGTCCAATGGGCGGGGCTGCGCGAGAAGGTGCTGATCCCGTCGCTGCTGGCGCCGGTGATAGGCGCGCTGGTCGCCGCCGCTCTGATGATCCTCGTGCTCTGGATCATCCGGAAGCGAGCGCCAGGGGTCGTGAACCGGATCTTCCGGCGGCTCCAGCTGGTGTCCGGCGCCTTCGTCGCCTTCACGCACGGCACGAACGACGCCCAGAAGACGATGGGGATCATCGCGCTCGCGCTCGTCGCGTCCGGGCACCTCTCACCCGACTTCGAGCGGCCGCCGCTGTGGGTGATCGTCAGCGCCGCTGCCGCGATGGGCCTCGGCACCTATGCCGGCGGCTGGCGCATCATCAAGACGCTCGGGTCGCGCATCGCGAAGCTCGAGCCTCCGCAGGGATTCGCCGCGCAGACGGCGTGCGCGAGCATCCTCTGGACGACGGCCCACTACGGCTTCCCGGTCTCGACGACCCACACGATCAGCGGCTCGGTGCTCGGCGCCGGCGCCTCGAGCCGGCTCTCCGCCGTTCGCTGGGGCGTGGCGGGCAACATCCTCGTGGCGTGGGTGCTGACGATCCCGTGCGCGGCACTCGTCGGCGCCGGGATGCAGGTGGTGACCCGGATGCCCGGGGGCGCGTTCGTCGTCGGCGTGCTCACGGCCGCCATCGCCGCATCGGCCTTCCTGGGCCGAAGCATCCAGGCGCGGCGCCTTCGCGTGCGTCCCGCGCAGGCCTAAGGAAAACCGCCGCCGACCGGGATCATGACGGCCAGACCGTTTGTCCCTAGACCAGGGAGCAGCCTCACGGCGTAGGCAGCCGCGCCTCGTCTATCGCGGTTTGCTCCCTGGGGCCGAGGGGGATCTGCTGTGACGGAGGATTGCGACGACGGGGGTTGACGGCGAGTGCTCGCGGTACCTGACCGTTCTTGCCTCTAAGCACGCTTAACAGAGGCACAAGGACCCGTTAAATCGGGCGCAACCATGGTGAACGAAAAGCCGGGTAGTAATTCCGACGTGCTGAGACCTCCCCGCGTTCTCTCTAGCGTGGCTCCGCTCCTCATCTCGGCAGTGGTGGGGGGCGGGGTTGCGCTCGCGGGAGCCGAGCTCTTTGGCCTCCTCGACGACACCGAGATCGTGCAGGTTCCGGTCTCCGGTCCCGAATTCGTGGCGCCCGCCGACTTCGCGCAGAATCGCCGGCTGTCGGTCAACGAGATCTACCGCCGTGGCGCGCCCGGTGTTGTCCAGATCACGACGACGAGCACGGTCGAGGTCGAGCCTGATCCCTTTCTGAACCCGTTCGGCTTCCCCGAGCAACAGCGGCAGCAGGCGCTCGGCTCGGGGTTCGTCATCGACACGGCCGGGCGGATCGTCACGAACTTCCACGTGGTCGAGGGCGCCGAGCAGATCGAGGTCAGCTTCTCCAACCGCGACAGCGTCCGCGCCAGGGTGATCGGCACCGATCCGTCGACCGATCTCGCCCTGCTGAAGGTGAACGTCGACGCGCGTGCTCTACGGCCTCTGGAGCTCGGGAACTCGGACAAGGTGCGCGTGGGCGACTCGGTGGTCGCGATCGGGAACCCGCTCGGGCTCGAGCGGAGCGTGACCGCGGGAATCGTCAGCGCGCTCCACCGCCCGCTGACGGCGCCGAACGAGTTCACGATCGACGACGTCATCCAGACCGACGCATCGATCAACAGCGGCAACTCCGGCGGTCCGCTGATCTCGGCGAACGGCTCCGTGATCGGTGTCAACACCGCGATCGCGACCGGGAACAGCGGGGAGCGAGGCAACATCGGGATCGGCTTCGCCGTGCCGATCAACACCGTCCGCAACACCGTGGCGCAGCTGATCGAGAAAGGCCGCGTCGAGCACCCGTTCATCGGGGTCAGCGCGCAGGAAGTCGATCAGGAGATCGCGGAGCTCTTCAACCTTCCGGCCGAGCGCGGGCTGCTCGTCGCGCGGGTGTACGAGGACAGCGGTGCCGCGGCGGCGGAGATGCAGGCGGGCTCGCGCGAGGTCGTGATCGACGGGCAGAGCTACCTGCTCGGCGGGGACTTCATCGTCGAGATCGACGGCAAGCCGGTCTCGCAGGCGCAGGATCTCCGCAGGGCGATCATGGGGAAGAAGGTCGGCGACGAGATCACCGTCGAGGCGTACCGCGGCGACGAGAGACGCAGCTTCAAGGTGAAGCTTGGCCGTCAGCCGCCCGTGTCGCAGGACTAGAGGAGAACTTCGGCCGGGCGTTCTGTCCGGAGACGCTACTCGGGAGGCTTGGTACGGAATCGACGGGCCAGGCGTCAGGCGAGAGCGCGCTCGAGGGCGGCTCGGTCGGTCGGGCCGCCGTGGGTCGCGAGCACGTGCTCGACCGGCCGCTCGAGCAACGGGCGCAACCCCTCGGCGACCTGCTCGGGCGTCACGCCGTCAGGTAACCACTCGGGCGGGATCTCGAGGCCCTGGCCGAAGTCGACGAGCGTGTCGCCGGCGATGACCGCACGGCGGCTCTCGACCCAAAGCACGACGTCGCTCGGCTCCCTTCCGGGGAACGCCTCGACTCCGACGGGCAGCCGATCGCCGGCCGAGAACAGGTGCCCCTCGACCGTGTCCCCGGCTAGCAGCCAGGCCACGTCGGGGCTGCCCTCGTCGGGCGGGGGCACGAACACCGCGGCGCTGAGCCGCTCCGCCAGGCTCTGAGTCTCGCGCTCGTGCCACGGGCACGTCAGCACGATCGCCGTCTCGCGGTTGGCCACAAGCTCGACGATCTCTCTCGGCGTGGCCAGCGGATCGAACAGCAGCACCTGGTCGCCGTTGTCGATCGCGTAGGAGGAAACCACTCCCGCCTTACTCGGCGTCTCAGCGGTTGCCGCAAGGCGCTGGCGAAGCGCCTCGTTCTCAGGCCCCGACCAGTCCGGGTGTGGTGCCTCCCAATGCCAAAGACCAGGCCGTAGCTCCCGCACCGCGCGATCCTAGACGCGCTCGACCCTGGGGACCCGCTACCCGCGTGCTACTCACCTTAACTCCTTCGCCCCAGGTTGGGAACGCGTGGTGCATGTGCGCCAGGTCGTCGACGGTCGCGCCCATCTTCAGAGCGAGCGCCAGGCCCTGGACGACGTCGCTTGCGTTGCGCGTGACCACGTGGAGGCCGAGGACGCGCCGCGATTCCCGCTCCCACACGAGCTTGTAGAGCCCGTGTTTGGTGTTCGTGTACGAGGCGCGCTGGACGTACTTGATCGGGTGTTCGACCCGAACATGTCGTCCGCCTTGCTGGCCCCGTCCCGGGCATCCGACCCCGAGCCGAGGACGATCAGGTCGAACTGCTCGCTCATTGCATCCCTCCGCGGTAGGTTCGGTCGCGTGGACATCCTTGCGTTCTTCGGTATCTCCGCGCTCGTGATCGTCACGCCCGGACAGGACACGGCGCTTGCGATCCGGAACTCGCTGCTCGGCGGTCGGCGAGGGGGAGTCTTCACGGCGCTCGGCGTCTCGGCGGGCCAAGCGGTGTGGGCGTTCGCGACCAGCGTCGGGCTCGCGGCCCTGATCGTCGCCTTCGAGCCCGCATTCGTAGCCCTGAAGCTCGCCGGCGCCGCCTTTCTCGTCTACCTCGGCGCGCAGGCGCTCCTCGCTGCGATTCGCGGGACGCACGTCGAGCGCACGCATGGCGGCGGTCCCCTCACCTCCGGCGTCGCGTTCCGCCAGGGGATCCTCAGCAACCTGGGGAACCCGAAGATGGCGGTCTTCTTCACGAGCCTGCTCCCGCAGTTCGGCGCCGAGTCCTTCGGCGGCCTGCTCGCGCTCGGGCTCGTCTTCTGCACGATGACCTTCGTGTGGCTCAGCGGCTACGCGTTCGCGGTGGCGCGGGTCGGCGACGTCCTGCGGCGTCCCGTGGTGCGGCGCGTGTTCGACGCCGTGCTAGGGACCGTCCTGATTGCTCTCGGGATCCGGCTCGCGGCCGAACGCCGCTAGTGATCGAGCAGCGGTTCGGCGAGAGCACGCCGCTCTCGATCGGCGTCGAGGAGGAGGTCATGCTGCTCGACGCGCCAGTCGCTCGCGCCGGTCGGCGCGATCCGAGAGCTGTTGGCGGAGACGGACGGGCTCGACCTGCCGGGGACGCTGAAGACGGAGCTCCACGCGTCCGTCGTCGAGCTCAACACGGAGATTTGCGCGTCGGTGGACGAGGCGGTCGAGGCGATCGGCGTCCTCCGCGCCCGCACCTCCGAGGGCCTCGGCGAGCTCGGCCTCGTGATGGCGGCAGCCGGCTCGCACCCGTTCGCAGAGCCCGAGGAGCTCCCGATCACCGACGAGAAGCGCTACAAGGAGATGGTCGGCTACGCGGGAGTGACGGCGCGCCGCCAGGGGGTGAACGGGCTCCACGTCCATGTCGGGATGCCGGGCGCGGAGGAGTGCATGGCGACACTCGAGACGCTGCTGCCCTGGATGCCGTTCGTCCTCGCCGTGTCCGCGAACTCGCCGTTCATGTCGGGCCGGGCGACCGGCCTCGCCTCGAACCGCGCGGAGATCCTCGCGCAGCTGCCGCGGAGCGGCGCGCCACCGGTCTTCGATTCCTATGCCGCCTGGGAGAGCTGGATCGAGGGACTCGTGGCAACGGGGCTGATGAAGGAGTACACGCAGGTCTGGTGGGACGTCAGGCCTCACCCGAAGTTCGGGACGCTCGAGATCCGCATGCCCGACCAGCCGACCGGCCTCGACCGGACGGCCGGCTTCGTCGCGCTGCTGCGGGACCTCTGCGCGTGGGCGCTCGAGCAGCCCGTCAGGGGGCCGGCCGATCGCGGCATCTACCAGCAGAACCGCTGGGCCGCGGCGCGGTACGGGCCGGACGCGGAGCTGATCCACGACGGGCGGCTCGTGGCGGTGCGCGAGCTCTTCGGCGAGCTGCCGGTCGAGACCTCGCTCGACCGGGACCTGTCCGAGGGCGCACTCCAGCTCGAGCAAGGCGATGCCGGCGCGGCCTGCGCCGATATCGTGCGCCGCACATGGCCGTCGTGAAGGAGACGATCGAGGTCAGCGGCATCCGCTGCGAGCGGTGCGTGAACCGCCTGGCGGCCGCGCTCCGCGGTCACGAGGGCCTCGAGTTCGCGACCGCCAACCTGATGGGTCAGGTCATGCTCGAGTGGGACGACGAGCGGACGAGCCGCGACGCGATCGTCGACGCCATGGCCGGCGCCGGCTTCAAGCAGCAGCCCGCTTCGGTATAGGGCTAGCGCCGGTCTTCGGGGACGTCCGAGAGCCGGTCGCCGAGGAGCGCCGGTGACTCGTCCGGCATCGCATCGGTCGATTCGGCCGTGCCCTCACGGATCTGGGCCCGCTCTTCGGTCGCCGTTTCGCCGCCTGCCACCTCCGAGGTCTCGCCGAGCCCGTAGTGGCGCGCGACGGTCTCACGGTCGAAGCCGTCGTCCACCTTCGGGGACTCGCCGATGAGCTCGCCCGAGAGCGTCGTCCGGACTTCCTTGGCGTCCTCGTCGACGTCCACGGACGACATTGGAACGGCGTACCGGTGTTTCCGAAGCGATCCGTGCTCGACGATGACGAAGTCGCCCTGCTGGTCGACGACCGTTCCCCAGCGCTTGTCGTCGACCACGGTGATGAGGTCATATCCATTCATGAACTGGGCTGTACCCGGAATAGCGGACCCCGAATCTCCGTTCTCCTAGCTGGGAAACACCGGCTGCTACGGTCGAGTCGATGAGTGACGCCTCGGAGAACTCGGCCCGGCAACTCGCAACGGACGCGCGAGATCGCGTGCGTTTCGAAGAGGAGGCATTGGACCTGTCCGATCAGGTGTACGGCGTTGCGCGACGGCTCGTCGGCTCGCGCGAGGAGGCGGAGGACCTCGTCCAGGAGACGTACGCGCGGGCCTTCCGAAGCTGGCGGTCCTTCCAGCCGGGCACCAACCTCCGGGCCTGGCTCTTCCGGATCCTCACCAACCTGAACATCGACCGCGGGCGGAAGGTGCAGCGCACGCCGGATCTCCAGCCGCTCGAGGAGAGCGACTACTTCCTCTACAACAAGCTCGAGGAGACGTCGTCGGACGGGCCTCCTGCCGAGCGGCGCGTCGTCGAGCGGTTGTCGCAAAATGACGCCGTGACCGCGCTGGCGGATCTCCCGCACGACTTCCGGGACGTCGTCCTGCTTGTCGACCTCGCCGACTTCACCTACAGCGACGCCGCACAGATCCTCGACATTCCGATCGGGACCGTGATGTCGCGACTGCACCGCGGGCGTCGGATGCTGAAGGGCGCGCTGGCGACGTCGGCAGCGGACGAGTCGTGATGTCGGGCTTTGCCTTCGACCCGTGCGACAAGTGCGAGCAGATGATGCAGCCCTACCTCGATCGGGTGCTGACCGACGTCGAGATCCGGGAGGCCGAGGTGCATCTCGATGGCTGCGAGTACTGCCGGAAGCGCTACCGCTTCGAGGTCGAGTTCCGGACCTTCGTCCGGCAGGCGGTGGCTGAGCCGATGTCGCCAGCGTTGAAGGCGAAGCTCCGGGCGTTGCGAACGCCGCTCTAACTCAGCGTCCTCGGCGAAACGCGCTCATTCTGCGGGCTCTCCTCTCAACCTGCGAGGAATCTCATCGGCAAGATCGACGTCACCTGGAGACCCGAGGTCGTCGCAGGGAATCAGGACAGGATCGAGCGCGCGCGCGCCCTCGTCCGGGATTTGGTTCCAGGCGGGGCGCGCGAGGACGACGGGGTGCCCGCGATCGCCGTCATAGGACGCGGCGACGACGTCCCCGGCGCCGTCACGCCAGGCGGCGACGACGCGGTCGACGGCGGCAGGCGAGAGATCGGGCCCGTCGGCAAGGACGACGACTGCCGCCTCGACATCCCCGTCCAGCGCGGCGAGGCCGCAGCGCAGTGAGGCGCCGGGGCCGCGGTCCCAGTCCGGGCATTGGACGACGCGGGCGTCGGTCTCCAGCGGGTGGGCGCCGGCCACGACGAGGATGTCGGCCACGGAGCTCTTCCGGACCCGGCGCAGGACCTCCGGCAGGAGCAGTGCCTGCTTCGGGGCGCCGAATCTCGACGCCGCACCTGCTGCGAGGACGACTGCTGTGACCATCCGATGATTGTCCCGCCGGGCCGGGTCCCGGTGTCGGACTCCGAAACGTGTCAAGACCAGAATGTGCCGAAAGTGTGACAACGGGAGGCCGGCCCTGCCGGGCCTAGGGCCCGCCCGTCAGGCGCCGGAAACGGAGGTGCTCTCGATCACGATCCGCTCAGTCGGCCGCTCGGTCTGCGGATTGCCGAGCTTCCCGATCTTCTCGACGACGTCCATGCCCTCGACGACCTTCCCCACGACGGCGTAGTCAGGCGGCAGGTTCGCGTTGGGCGCGGTCACGATGAAGAACTGGCTCCCGCCGGTGCCTGGCTGCTCGAACTGCGACTTCGCCATGGCGACCACGCCCTTCGTATACGCCGTGTCGGGCTTGGGCGCATCGATCGTCGTGTACCCGGAGCCGCCGTTGCCCGTGGCGGTCGGGTCGCCGCCCTGAATGATGAAGCCGGGCACGATCCGGTGGAACCGCGTGTTGTCGAAGAACCCGTCGCTGGCCAGGTCGACCATCGAGTCGCCGTTGCAGGGAGCGCTGCGCGGGTCGATCTCGACGGTGAACTCGCCGTGCGAGGTGACAAACTCGATCCGCGGCTTGGAGTCGGGATCGAGCGGCTGGATGTCAGGCGCGTTGGACGGATCCTGGATCTCTACTTCGCACGAGTCGACCACAG
The DNA here is from genome assembly GCA_963798935.1 of uncultured Actinomycetes bacterium. Taxonomy (GTDB): domain Bacteria; phylum Actinomycetota; class Thermoleophilia; order Gaiellales; family Gaiellaceae; genus JACDAN01. The sequence goes on along the minus strand of CAWCVG010000004.1, from coordinate 3,714 downwards.
GGCTCGCGGAGTCGTCGTCCCCGCCGCAGCCTGCGGCGAGCATGACCAAGGCGACGAGCAGGATCGTGCGCGTCACGCGGCCACCTCGTCGAGCGCGCGCCGGACGAGCGCCCGCGCGATCTCGACCTTGTAGGCGTTCTGTGGAAGCGGCGTCGCGGTGTCGAGCGCCTGCTCGCTGTCGAGGAGCCACGGGATCGGCGCCAGTCCCGAGGCCGCGATCCGCGTCCCGCCGGCGAGGCGCGCCGTGGCGATGCCGACGAGCGCGAACGAAAACAGGCGTCGGTCCATGGCCTTGAGGTAGGTGCTGGCCTCCGGCGCCGGCACGTCCAGCTCGAGGATCACCTCGCCCGGCTCGAGTGTCGTCATCTCGCGGTCGTCATCCGTCGGAAGGCGGTAGAGGTCCGCGAGCGGCAGCTCGCGTCGGTCTGTCAGGAGCGTAGCGTCAAGGGCGAGGAGGGCGGCGGCAGGATCCGACGGGTGCGCCGAGGCACACGGCTCGTTCGCGATGACGGCGTGCTCTCGATGCATACCCTGGCGGGCAAGGCAGCGGTCGCCGCCGTGGAGCCAGCACGGGTACTTGAGCCGCCAGTACCAGCAGCGCGTCGCCTGGAGGAGGTTGCCGCCGATCGTGCCCATCGAGCGGATCTGGGGCGACGCCGCGAGCCGGCAGGCCTCGCGGAGAGCGTGGGGGATCTGCGAGTCGGCCTCGAGCTCCCCGAGAGTCGTCCCGGCGCCGATTCGCGTCCCGTCGATCCCTCGTGGGACGACGGCGCGGATGTCCACGATCGAGTCCGCAGGGACGATCCCGTCGCGGAGCAGCGGCACGAGGTCGGTCCCGCCGGCGAGCGGAATCGATCCGTTGTCGAGCGCAGACCTCGCCGCCTCGAGAGAATCAGGCCGTAGGAGCTCCAACCTCGTCCCGGCGTCGCTCGCGTGCCTCCCGCAAGGCCCGGAGCATCTCTTCGCGATTGATCGGCAACGACCTGACGTCCGCGCCGGTCGCATCGCGGATCGCGTTCGCGATCGCGGCCGCGGTCGGGATGATCGGCGGCTCGCCCAGCCCCTTGGCCCCGAGGTTCGTGAGATGCGCGTCGGGCTCGTCCACGAGCTCGGTCACGATCTCTGGGACGTCTGCAATCGTTGGAAGCTTGTAGGCGTCGAGCGTCTGGGTGAGGATCGTCCCGGTCGCGGGGTCGAGCAGCCGCTCCTCGGAGAGCGTGTGGCCGATCCCCTGGATGATCCCGCCCTCGACCTGGCTGGACGCGCCCAGCGGGTTGATGACGCGGCCAACGTCGTGGATGGCAGCGATCTTGTCGACACGCACTTCGCCGGTCTCGACGTCGACGGCGACCTCGGCGACCTGAACGCCGAAGGTCAGGATCCGCATGCCCGCCGGATTCGGCCCACGCGAGCCCTGGCCGAGGATCTGGCCGTCCTCGAGCAGACAGGTGATCTCCTCGAGGGGCCAAGAGCCGCCGTCGAAGCAGACGATCCGGCCCCCCTTCAGGGACAGCGAACGCTCCTCACGGTCGTAGCGCTGCGCCGCGATCTCGAGCAGCTGCCGCGCGGCGTCTGCTGCGGCGGCGCGGACCGCCGGCCCCATCGAGGGAATCGTCGAGGAACCCGCGGAGATCGTCGCGTACGGGCCTCGGGCTGTGTCGCCGAGGGAGACCTCCACGTGGCCGATGGGCAGACCGAGCTCTTCCGCGGCGATCTGCGCCATGGCGGTCGCGCTGCCGGTGCCGATGTCCTGCATCGCGGTGACGACCGTGACCCGTGCGTCGGCGCCGACCCGGACCCAGGCGTATGACGGTGGGCCGCCGCCCCCGTACCAGACCTGGCTTGCCAGCCCGACGCCGCGCTTCCAGGTTCCGTCCGAGCTCCCGCGGACCTCATCTCGTCGCGCCCAGTGCGGCTCGGCGCGCTTGTAGCACTCGAGGAGGTTCTTGGACGAGAACGGGCGCTCGTCCATCGCGTCGTGCTGTGCGTAGTTGCGGCGGCGGAGCTCCAGGGGATCGAGGTCGAGCTCCGCGGCGAGCTCGTCCATCAGGCACTCGAGGCCGAACGTCCCCTCCACGAAGCCCGGCGCGCGGAAGGCGAGCATCGGCGGGGTGTTCAGCTTTGCCGCGTACTCGGCTGTCCGCACGTTCTCACAGGCGTAGAGCATCCGCATCGGCCCGCCGGTCGAAGCGAGCCAGCCGCCCCAGCCGGTCGAGTTGACGAACTCGCCGTCGAGCACGGTGAGTGTCCCGTCGGACCGGGCCCCGATCCGGAGCCGCTGGATCGTCGCATTGCGATTGCCGGCGTCGAGATTCTCCTCGCGCCGTGTGAGCACAGCCTTCACGGGCCTGCCTGTCCTCCGCGCCAGCTCGGCTCCGACGAACGTGTAGTCCCCGGGACCGTTCTTGGAGCCGAAGCCGCCGCCCATGAAGCGGCAGACGACGCGCACATGATCCGCGGGAAGGCCGAAATGCTTTGCGACTCGCTCGCGGACGCCCCAAACGTGCTGCGTCGAGATATGGACGGTGAGGTGGTCGCCACCCTCCCACTGGCAGACCGACTGGTGAGTTTCCATCGAGTTGTGGAGGACGCTCTGCGTGCGGTACTCGGCCTCCACGACGACGTCGGCCTCGGCCAGGCCCCGCTCGATGTCGCCCCGCTCGTGGTGGCCGGCCTCCTCGACCAGCTCGTTGCGCCGGACGGCCTCGTCCGGGTCCAGCAGTGGCTCGAGCTCCTCCCATTCCACCTCGATGAGGCGCATCGCCGCGCGGGCCTGCTCGTCGGTGTCGGCGGCGACGGCTGCCACGGGAGCGCCCTGGTAGGGCGGCTCGTCGGTCAGCGGGCCTGTGCCGGGGCCGAGCACTGCGCGCACCCCGAGTGCCTTCTCCGCCATTCGCAGGTCGATCTCCTGGATCCGCGCTCGTGCAAACGGGCTGCGGAGGATTGCGGCGTGCAGCATGCCGGGCAGCTGGATGTCAGCGGTGTATTGCGCCTCGCCACGCGCCCGCTGGTACCCGTCCTGCCTCGGCGCGGGACGCCCGACGATGTCCCGCGCTCCGGCCGGCCACTGCTCCAGCGCGTCTTCGTCGACGACGACCCACTGCTCGGTGTAGCGGCCCTCGACCTCCTTCTCCGTCTTGATCAGATCGCGCCACGTGAGCACCGCCTCCTCGATCTTCGGATACGCGCCGCAGCGGAGAGGTTCCCCGCCATGCCATGGCGGACATCCTCGGACGACGGCGTCGGGTTCGCTGCGACGAGCGCGGTTGCGGTCACGATCTGGCCGGGAGTGCAGAAGCCGCACTGGAGCGCGTCAGCCCGGACGAACGCGTCCACCATCGGATGCTCGCGGAGTCCCTCGATCGTCGTCACCTCACCGTCGACACGGTGGACGAGTGTGATGCACGAGAGCACCGGGACGCCGTCGACCTGGACCGTGCAGGCGCCGCAGTGGCCCTCGTTGCAGGCGATCTTCGTTCCGGTCAGGCCGACGTCCTCGCGCAGCCACTGCGCGAGCGAACGGCCGACCGGCGCATCCGCCGCGTACGTCGCGCCGTTGACTACGAGAGGTCGCCCCGCAACAGGAGCTATGTCGCCAGAGCGTGCTGGCCGGCCCGCGGCCGCGTCCTCAGTCACGCCCATATCTCACCCGATATGGACGTTCCCTGCGTCCTTGCCGCGAACCAGCCATCACACCGGCCGCGTCGCGGACGA
>CAWCVG010000003.1:0-31884 GCA_963798935.1 uncultured Actinomycetes bacterium | reverse complement strand
GTCATCTGCCAGATGGCGCGCGAGCACTACGGCGTCGAGAAGGTGATCGCGCGCGTCGACGACCCACGCAACCAGCCACTCTTCGAGCTGACCGGCATCTCTCCGACCGTCTCGGCGACGTCGATCATCCTCGCGATGATCGAGCACGAGGTGCCCGAGCACGGGCTGATCCACCTGCTCGAGCTCCGGAAGGAGGGCTTCGAGATCGTCGAGGTCCAGCTCGACGCAGACTCTCCGTCGGTGGGGAAGCAGGTCTCGCGGATCGAGACTCCCGGCCGGGTCGCGCCTGATCACCGTCATGAGGGACGGGCACGCGCGGATGGCCGAGGACGGAGCTCCAGGCGGGCGACCAGGTCCTCGCCGTGCTCGAGCCGGGCAAGGAGGAAGAACTGCGTAAGGTGTTGCTTCTAGGGGTTGATGAGGGGTTTCTCGATGCTTGCGGTGCTTGGCGCGCTCGTGCTTGCGGGCTTCGGAGGCGGAGCGACCGAGGCCGGCGAGCCGGCCGCAGCGGCCGGCTACCGATTCGTGCAGGTCGCGTCCGGGTTCGAGTCGCCGGTGCACGTGACCGCGCCGCGCGGCCGGCGGGGCCGCGTGTACGTCGTCGAGCAGGAAGGACGGATCCGGATCGTCCAGAACGGCCGGGTCACCGGCACGCTGCTCGACATCCGCGCGCTGGTCCAGTGCTGCGGCGAGCAGGGACTGCTCTCGGTCGCCTTCCATCCCCGCTACAGCCGGAACGGCAAGTACTACGTCAACTACACCGACCGCCGTGGCGACTCGCGGGTCGTCGAGTATCGCGGCCGCCGCCGGCTCCGGCAGCTGATGTTCTGGGACGACCCGTACTCGAACCACAACGGCGGGCAGAACGCGTTGGGCCCGACGGCCGCCTCTATGTCGGCATGGGCGACGCCGGAGCGGGCGGCGATCCCGAGAACCGGGCGCAGACCTCCGCTCGCCCTTCGGCAGCTGTTCGCGCTCAACGTCGACCGTAGGGGAGCGCGGCCGCAGATCGTGGGCTACGGCCTGCGCAACCCCTGGCGGTTCTCGTTCGACCGCGCGACCGGCGACCTGTACATCGGCGACGTCGGCCAGAACAGCTGGGAGGAGGTCAGCTTCACGCCCAGACGGAGCCCCGGCCTCGAGAACTACGGCTGGGACGTCTACGAGGGCCGCGCACGCTTCGAGAACAAGCCGTTGAGCGGCCCGGGCAAGCTGGTTCGCCCGGTCGTCGTCTACCCGCTCAGCGGCGGCCATTGCGCCGTCAGCGGCGGCTTCGTCTACCGCGGGAACGCCGTCCCGGCCGCGAAGGGACGGTACTTCTACGGCGACAACTGCTCGGGGACTGTGTGGAGCTTCCCTCGCGGCCGCGCGCGAAGCGTTCGCCAGGAGCCGTTCAACCTCGGCGGCCTCTCCTCCTTCGGCGAGGACGCCGCGGGCGAGCTCTACGCCGTCACGCTCAACGGCCGGTTGTACCAGCTGCGCTCGAGCTAGCCGGCGCGTCGGCGCCGCTGGACCTGCGGGCCTGACTGGCCCAGCGCCGCGTACGCGAGCGTCTGCAGCGACTCGTTGAGCATCGCCAGCTCGCGGACCACGGGTGCGAGGTTCTCGCCGCTGTCGAGGCGGCGGTTGAGGCCGTGCACCTCCGCCGTCAGTCGGTCGAGTCGCTCCAGCAGCGCGTCCAGCTGGCGATCGCCGACGTCCTTGGGTGCGTCCACGGTCGAAATCTAGCTTGCGAGACCGGATGGATCGTCACGTCCACCGCCTCGAGGCGAGGAGCGCGCCGACCACGACCCCGACCGCATCGATGCCGACGTCCCAGGGAGACCCCTGCCGGCCGGAGACGAACGACTGGTGGAGCTCGTCCGAGATCGCGTAGGCGATCCCGATCGCGATCGCCCAGCCCGTGTTGCGAACGGCGCGGACCAGCAGCGCCGCGAGGATCGCGAACTCGGTGGCGTGCGCGACCTTCCGCAGCACGAGATCCCAGGTCCCGAGCCCGGTGCCCAGGCTCGGGATGGACGAGAACGCGAAGATCACTGCCGCCCAGGCGACGACGGGACCCCAACGCCGGATGGCCGCCTGCACGGAGGGGCATACTAGGCGGGACAACAGAGGCGAGCGGAGAGGGAATCCGGTGCAAGTCCGGGACGGTCCCGCCGCTGTGAGGGGAGACGCTCCTAAGCCGAAGTGCCACTGGCCCGAGGGCCGGGAAGGCGGCGAGGGAGGGCGCCCCGAGTCAGAAGACCTGCCGCTCGCCGAAGCACTCAGAACCCCTCGCGGAAGGAGGATTCGTGCGTAAGACGCTCTTCAGCCTCGCTGCGCTCGTTGCGCTTGCGGCGCTGCTCGTCCCCTCGGCTCTTGCGGCCAGGGTCTCCGTGCGGGTCGAAGGCAGGACGCTCTCGCTCTTCGGCTCGCTGGAGACCCGGTTCGAGGCCGGGGCGAACGCCATGCAGGCGCTGGATGTCGCCAGCCTGCGCGGCGAGTTCTACTACCACGTCACCACCACGTCGTTCGGCCCGTACGTCGACCAGATCGGCCGCCATCCGGCCGGGGGCACGAACGGGTGGGTCTTCAAGGTCAACGGCGCCTCGCCGCCGGTCGGCGCCGACCAGGTCCAGCTCAACGACGGTGACCGCGTGCTCTGGTACTGGGCCACGTTCGGGCCTACGGGCGGTCCGCCGACCCTGCAGCTGACCCGCACCGGCCGCAACTGCTTCCGCGTCGTGTCGGAGAACGACCAGGGCGCCGACAGGGCAGCGGCGGGAGCCGTGCTGCAGGTAGACGGCCGGCGGGTGCGAACCCTCGCGGGCCGCGCCTGCGTCGGCAAGCACACCGGCACCGTGCGCGCGACGCTCGCGGGTGCCGTCCGCTCGAACGCGCTGAGGTAAATGCTTCGTCGGCTCGCACTCCTCCTCGCCGCTGCGTGCCTGCTTGCAGGGTGCGGGGAGGAGGCGGCCGGCGAAGGCTCGGCTCAGCTCTGGATCACGCGAGACCGCGGCTCGGAGGTCGTGCTGTCGACTTCCGTGCCTGCGGGGATCTCCGCTCTCGAGGCGCTGCGGCGCAAGACCGACGTCGAGACGCGCTACGGCGGGAGGTTCGTCCAGTCGATCGACGGGATCGAGGGGGACATCGAACGGCGGCGCGACTGGTTCTACTTCGTGAACGGCTACGAGGCCGATCTCAGCGCCGCCGACTACGAGCTCCACGACGGAGACGTCCTCTGGTGGGACCACCGCTCGTGGGAGAAGGAAATGCGGCAGCCGGTGGTCGTCGGGTCCTTCCCCGAGCCGTTCCTGCACGGGTGGGACGGAAAGCGGCGTCCGGTGGTCGTCGAAGGCCCAGCGTCCGATGTCCGTGACCGGCTCGCCGAGCTGCTCGGAGCCGGGACCGGCGGCGGTGGGGAGCCGAACCGGCTGGTCATCGTTCCGGGCTCCGGTCTCCAGGGGCGCCTCGAGGGAGGGCCGGGCGACCCGGTGGTGTTCCGGCTGGGGGAGGAGCTCGCGCGCGGTCTCGTCGAAGTTCCTTCCACCGTCCGCTACCGGTACGAGGTTCCGTGAGCGCGGTCCCGGCAGCCGCGCTCCTCGCCGGCCTCGCCGCCGCCGCCCTGCTCGCGGACCGGACGATCTCGGTCGCGATCATCGCGGCCGGGCTGTTCGCGCTGTGTCTCAGGGCTCCGCGCGGCCGTCGCTGGCCTTATCTAGTCGGAACGCTCGGCTCCGGCCTCGTGCTCTTTCTCTTCAGTCCGCTGGTCGCCCGCTACGGCGGGGTCGTCTACTGGGAAGGGCCGGAGATTCCGGTCATCGGGCAGCTGGACGTCACCAGCGAGGAGCTCTCGGAGGCGCTCTTCCAGAGCCTCCGGCTGATCGCGGTCGGGCTCGCGTTCGCCGCGTATGCGCTCCTCCTCGACCTCGACGGGCTTCTGCTTGCCGGGGGGAGGATGCGCCGCTCCGTCCTCGCCGTCGCGCTGGCAACCCGTCTCGTCCCGACCCTCGAGCGCGACGCCGCCGGCTACGTCGAGGCGCTCCGCGGCCGCGGTCTCGAGGTCGAGGGCGTCCGTGGACGCGCGCGACTGATCTCCCCACTCGTCGCCGGATCGCTCGAGCGGTCGCTCAACCTCGCCGAGTCGATGGAGGCGCGCGGGTTCGGGCGGCCCGGACGGACGCGGGCGCCCTCCCCGCCGTGGACCACGCTCGACCGCCTGGCGATCGTGGCTGCCGTCCTGGTCGTCGTGATTGGAGCGCTGTGGCTGTAGCGCGGGTCGAACGGCTGACGTACCGCTATCCGGGCGACGGACGTCCTGCGCTCGAGGACGTCTCGCTGGCGGTGGAGCCCGGCGAGCTCGTCTGCCTGCTCGGGTCGTCGGGCTCGGGAAAGTCGACGCTGCTTCGCTCGCTCGCAGGCCTGGTGCCGCACTTCCACGGCGGTCAGTTCTCCGGCCGGGTCGAGGTGGCCGGCCGTGACACGCGGACGACGAGGCCGAGCGACCTGGCCGGAACGGTCGCCAGCGTCTTCCAGGATCCCGAGGACCAGGTCGTGATGACCGGCGTCGAGCACGAGCTCCAGTTCGGGCTGGAGAACCTGGGCGTGCCGCCCGGTGAGATTCACGCTCGCGCGCTTCAGGCGCTCGAGTTCATGGGCGTCGAGCATCTCGCCGGCCGGAAGACGCACGAGCTCTCCGCCGGCGAGCTCCAGAGAGTCTGCGTCGCGTCGTCTCTTGCTCTTCGACCTGAACTGCTCCTGCTCGACGAGCCGACCTCGCAGCTCGATCCCGATGCTGCGGAGGCGCTCCTCGACCTGGCCACGGCGCTCGGCTGCGCGGTCATGATCTCGGAGCAGCGGCCGGCCCTTCCGCTGGAGCGCTGCGACCGCGTCCTGTTCATGGAGAGCGGGCGGGTGGCGTTGGACGCGCCGCGAGACGAGGCTCTGGGCTGGCTGGCGCGCGAGCATCCGGCCTTTCTCGCCCACGAGTCGAGCGTTGTTGCAGGCGCCGCCGGCGAGGAGACCCTCCTCGACCTGCGCGGCGCAGCACATGCCTACGGCGACCGCGTGGTGCCGGTGCCGGACCTCCGGCTCGGCCGCGGCGAGATCGTCGCGCTGCTCGGCCCGAATGGTTCGGGAAAGACGACACTGGCCAAGCTCGCAGCGGGGCTGCTCAAGCCGTCGAGCGGCGACGTTCATCGTGTTGGCCGCGCTGCGTACCTGAGCCAGGATCCCGGGCGCTACGTAGTCGCAGAGCGAGTCGACGAGGAGGTCGCCCTCGGCGTCGACGGCGACCTCGGCCGCGCGCGTGACACGCTCGGCCTAGTCGACCTTGCCGGATTCGAGGCCCGCCATCCCCGAGACCTGTCCAGCGGGGAGCGGGAGCGGCTCGGGCTGGCGGCCGTCCTCGTGACCGACCCCGACCTGCTCGTTCTCGACGAGCCGACCCGGGGAATGGATCCCGAGCGGAAGCTGGAGCTCGCAGCGCTGCTCCGCTCGCAGGCCGAGGGGCGAGCCACGCTCGTCGTCACCCACGACCTCGTCTTCGCAGCGGACGTCGCTGACCGGATCGTCAGCACGGCGGCGGAGCGGGAGCGCGTCCATGCCTAGGACAGCACTCCTCGGCTGCGCCGCGGTCGCGTTCGCCGCCGCGGCCTGGACGGCGCTCTCGCCGCAGGACGCGGCGCTCTCGCTGATGCTCGTCGCTCTCGCCCTCGTCCTCTCCGGCTTCGTCTGGCTGGAGTCGGGAACCGGCTCGGCGAAGGAGGTCGCCCTCGTCGCGGTGCTCGGCGGCGCCGCAGCCGCCGGCCGTGTCCTGTTCGCCGCCGTCCCGGGGGTCCAGCCGGTGACGGTTGTCGCCGTCGCCGCAGGCGCCGCGCTAGGGGCTCGCGTCGGCTTCGCAGTCGGCGCCGTGGCCGCCCTCGTGTCGAACTTCTACCTCGGGCAGGGCGTCTGGACGCCCTGGCAGATGCTGGCGTGGGGAGGCTGCGGGGTCGCCGGCGCCCTTGCTTCCGGGCTGATCCGGAACCGCTGGGCGTTCGCTGCGCTCTGCTTCGCGCTCGGCTTCGCGTTCAGCAGCGCCATGGATCTCTGGTACTGGTACAGCTTCTGGCCGCATACCTGGGAGGCGCTGACGCTCGTGTACGCGCGAGGCGTCTGGTTCAGCGCCGCCCACGCGATCGGCAACGTCCTCTTCGCGGTGATCATCGGGCCCGAGTTGCGCCGGCTGCTGGAGCGGTACGGCCGCCGGCTGCGAGTGGAGGTCGCGTGGGCCTGAAGCTCGTGGCGATCGCTTCCGCGGCATTTGCCGTCGCGGTTGCGGCACCGGACTACGTCGCGTCCCGCCAGCAGGCCGATGGGGGCTTCGCCGAGCCCGGCGCGCGGTCCGACCCCGCGCTCACGGCCTGGGCCGTCCTCGGCCTGAAGGCGTCGGGACGCGCGCCGCGCGGAACGGCCGTGTACCTCCGAGACGCGCCCATCGCGGACACGACGGACCTCGCGTTGCGCGTCATGGCGCTCCGGGCGCTGGGGGAGAGCCCCGAGCCGTTCCTGACCCGGCTCCGGCGGCAGCGGCGGAAAGACGGTCGTATCGGTTCGCTCGTCAACTCGACGATCTGGAGCGTCCTCGCGCTCCCGCGAGGCGAGCAACGGGCCGTCCGCTATTTGCTCGGGCGCCAGCGGCCCTCAGGCGGCTGGTCGTGGGCTCCGAACGGCGCACCGGACTCGAACGACACCGCCGCGGCGATCCAGGCTCTCCGCTGGAGCGGTCTCCGCGGCCGGCCGATCCGGCGCGGGATGGTGTTCATCCACGGCCTCACGACCCGAGACGGCGGCGTCCGCCTAGTCGCCGGGCGGGAGCCGGATTCCCAGTCGACCGCGTGGGCGATCCAGGCTTACCTAGCTGCCGGCGCCAGGCCCCCGGCCGCTGCCTTCCGCTTCCTGGCGTCGCTCCGGCGCCCCGACGGCAGTTACCGCTACAGCCGCCGGTACGCGGTCACACCGGCGATCGTGACCGCGCAGGTGCTCCCGGCCCTCAGCCGGAAGCCGTTTCCCCTGCGCTGACCCAGTCGGGCTCGGGGCGCCACAAGCGTCCTTCGGCGACGAGGTCGTCGACCAGCGTCTTGGGATACAGCCAGCTCCAGCTGAACCACCGCAACACCTGCCGCTCGGGGGTCACGACGGCGGCTCGAACCGCCGCGACGGTCAAGTCCTCGAGCCCGCCCCCTCGCGACGGCTCGGGGTAGGCCTGGTCCCAGCGGGCGAACTCCGTCGTGTGCGGGTGCGGCCCTGCGGCCGTCGCCGATACGGCGAGCGAGCGGCTTACGAGCACCCCGCACCGCTCCAGCGGGCTCGTGATGGCCTTGAGCGCCTTCGCTGAGAGCCCAAGCTCCTCGCGGAGGTCTTCGACCTCTGACGGGCCGGCGGCCTCGAGGTGGTCGAGCACCTGCGCCCAGTCATCCGCCTGCGAGTGCATGCGCGCGAGCTCGGTCCGGAGGATCGGGTCGAGGAGGGCCGCGACCCGCTCGGTGACGAGGATGTGCTTCCCGCGGTGGATCTTGAGGGCGTACGCACCCTCGCTGTCTGCGAGCTCCCCGAACCACGGCCACTTCGTCTCCGGCCACTGCCCGAAGCCGCGGCTTGCCGGCATGTACGGATCCTCGTGGCAGGCCTCGTAGAGGCTCGGCAGTGCCGACTGCTCGGTGCGGGTCATGAGTCCACGCTCGTGGAGGAACTCCTCGGCCTCGTCGAGGGTCTCGAGCGCGCAGTCCGGTGTCAGCCGCAGCTCGTAGGCACGGCGCTCGAGGAGATCCGACAGCGACTCCATCAGTCGGCGTCGACGTCGCGAAGGAACGCTTTCGGCGCGGCGGGCTGGCCGTCGCGGCCGACGTAGCCCTCCTTGGCCCCGACGACGAGCATCACGAGCTCGTCCGGCCCGGGGTTCGTCACCCGGCGGGGCGTCGTCGACTCCACGTGGAGCATTCCGCCCGGCCCGAGCTCGACCTGGTCGTCCGGCAGGTCGAAGATCGCCCGGCCCTCGTGGACGAAATACAGCTCGTCCTGCTCGTCGTGGTAGTGCGCGCGTCCGGTGACGCCTGGCTGAATCACTAGGACGTTCGCGCCGAATGCGGTGATCCCGAGCTCTCGCCGGACCTTGCGGAACGTCTCGTTGCCGAGCTCGTCCACCGACGAGGCAGCCCACGCCATGCGCTTGAAGCTACCACCCGGCCTTCGAGCCAAAGTCGCCACAGTCTCGTGTCCCATGGGTGCGCCGACCGCCGCTAGCGTCACGCACGGAGGGAGGCCCGCGGCCGGCCCCGGGGCAGACACGTCGATTGGAGCCGGGTCGGCGCGCCGCTAGCATCGAGCGGCAATGGCTGTCGCCTCTCCGGGCACCTATCTCGCCGACCTGAACGCCGCCCAGCGCGACGCGGTGCTGCACACGGAGGGGCCGCTGCTGGTCATCGCAGGAGCCGGCTCGGGCAAGACCCGCGTCCTCACGTACCGCGTCGCCCACCTGATCTCAGCCGTGGGCGTCCAGCCGAACGAGATCCTCGCGATCACGTTCACGAACAAGGCCGCGGGGGAGATGCGCACTCGCCTGGAAGACCTGCTCCCGGAGGTCGCGCGCCGCATCTGGATCCTCACCTTCCACGCCGCCTGCGGCCGCATCCTCCGCCGGGAGGCGCCAAGGCTCGGCTACCGGACGAATTTCACGATCTACGACCAGGCCGACCAGGTACGCCTGGTCAAGCAGTGCCTGGAGGAGCTGGAAAGAGACCCGAAACGGTTCGTCCCTCGCGGCATCCACGAGCAGATCTCGACCGCCAAGAACTTGCTGATCGACCCCTCCGAGTACCGGAAGCGGGTCGAGTCGTTCTACGACCAGACCGTCGCCGATGCGTACGAGCTCTACCAGCGGCGGCTCTTCGCCGCGAACGCGGTTGACTTCGACGACCTGCTCATGCTCACCGTCCAGGTGCTCGAGCGCTTCCCCGAGGCGAAGGAGCGCTGGCAGAAGGCCTTCCGTTACATCCTCGTCGACGAGTACCAGGACACGAATCACGCGCAGTACCGTCTGCTCCAGCTCCTGGCCGAGAAGCACCGGAACGTCTGTGTCGTCGGCGACCCGGATCAGTCGATCTACGCCTTCCGCGGCGCCGACATCCGCAACATCCTCGAGTTCGAGCGGGACTTCGGCGAGACGCGCGTCGTCCCGCTCGAGCAGAACTACCGCTCGACGAACACGATCCTCCGCGCCGCGAACAACGTGATCTCCCACAACGCCGAGCGGAAGCCGAAGAACCTCTGGTCCGACCTCGGTGACGGCGAGCCCGTCCGAGTCCTCGAGGTCGAGGATGAGCACGCCGAGGCGCGTTGGGTCGCGTCCGAGATCGCCGGCCTCGTCGACGAGGGCGTGAACGGCGAGGAGATCGCGGTCTTCTACCGGACGAATGCGCAGTCGCGGGTGCTGGAGGACGTGCTCGTCCGCAGCGAGATCCCATACCAGGTGATCGGCGGCCCACGCTTCTACGAGCGGGCCGAGGTGAAGGACGCGGTCGCATACCTCCAGGTCATCGACAACCCGTACGACGCCGTCAGCCTCCAGCGGTCGCGAATCGGCCCGACGCGGTATCGGCGACGCCTCACTCGCACGGCTCCAGACCTACGCCGACGGCCACGGGTTCTCGCTCTGGGAGGCGCTCGAGTTCCCGGAGGAGGCGGGCCTCGGCCCGGCCCAGGCGCGCGCGGCGACCGGGCTGCGCAACCTGCTCCTGTCGCTCCAGGCCGGTGCACTCGACTGCCCGTGGACGAGCTCGTCGAGCGGACACTCGAGCGCAGTGGCTACATGGAGGCGCTCGAAGCCGAGCGGACCATCGAGGCCCAGGGGCGGATCGAGAACCTGCACGAGCTCATCGGCGTCGCGCAGGAGTACCAGGCGAGCGCGGAGACCCCGACCCTCTCGACGTTCCTCCAGGAGATCTCGCTCTTCTCCGACCAGGACACCCTTCGCGAGCAGCAGAGCCTCGTCACCCTGATGACACTCCACAACGCGAAGGGCCTGGGTTCAGGGCCATGTTCATGATCGGGATGGAGAGAGGGGATCTTACCGCACTCCCGCTCCCTTCTGGAGAACTCGCTCGGAGGAGGAGCAGCGCTACACCCTACGTGGGGATGACGCGTGCACGCGAGCGCCTGACGCTCACCCATGCCGCCGGCCGGTCGCTCTACGGGTCGCGTGCGTTCCAACCTCCCGTCCCGCTTCCTCGACGAGCTGCCGCAGGAGGAGATCCACCGTGAGCGGCTTCGCCCGTCCTCCTGGTCGGGCTACGGTGCGCCGGTCGCGCGGATCCAGCCGCGGGGAGACAGTCCTGACCTCTCGACGGGCGACACGGTTCGCCACGGCACCCTCGGTGAGGGGATCGTTACCGCGGTCGAGCCCGGCGGCGTCGTAGGCGTCCGCTTCGCGGGAGAGGACACGGACCGGAGGCTGCATGCTGTTGAGCTTCGCGCCGCTGGAGAGGATCAGGATGACGCCCTCGAGATCCGCACCGCGACCGCGGACGAGTTCCCTTAGATGATGCGGCCGAGGTGGCCGCGCTCTAGGGCGGCACCCCCACCGAAGAGTTCGCGGCGCGTTTCGGGCCGCTCCGTCCGCCGGACCGAATCCACGGTGCGTGGGAAGACGGCCGCGTCGTGGGCAGCGGCGGCGTCTTTCCCTTTCGAGACCAGAATTCCGGGCGGCCTGATCCGGGCGGCCGGGGTGACGCTGGTGGGCGTAATGCCGACGCGCCACGCCGGGGCATCTTCGGCGACCTGATGCGAGCACAGCTCAGGGACGTGCGCGAGCGCGGTCAACCGATGGCGTACCTCTGGGCGTCGGAGGACACCTCTACGGCAGGTCGGCTGCGGCATCACGTCTTCTCCGGCAGCATCGACCTCCCGGGGGACCACATCGCGTACGCCGACCGGTTCGAACCCACGGGCGAGGTGCGGCTCGTCGAGCCGGACGAAGCCGTCGAGCCCTTCTCGGAGATCCAGCGCGAGGCGGCGGCGCAGCACCCGGGCGTGTTCGTGCGGACGAAGGAGTGGTGGACGGCCCGGCGGCTCGCCGACCCGGAATGGGTCGCGCCCGCGAGGGCGGCAGCGAGCAGGTCCGCGCGCTGCTCGAGCTCGACGGCAGGCCCGCGGCGTACGCGCTGTATCGGCTCAACTTCTCGGCCGACCGCGGGATCGCGGCCGGGTTTACGAACGTGATCGAGGCGGTCGGCGTCTCGCCGGAGGCGACCCGCGGGATCTGGCGCTACCTGCTCGACATCGACTGGATGGCCCGCGTGAAGGCAAGCCTGCTCCCGCGGGACCACGAGCTCTTCCTCCTGCTGCGTGAGCCGCGGATGCTGCGCTTCGAATTGCGCGAGGGCCTCTGGGTGCGGTTGGTGGACGTCCAAGCGGCGCTCGCGGCCCGCTGTACAAGGCCGGCGAGCCGGTGGTGATCGAGGTGCGCGACGACCTCTTCGCGAGGAACGCCGGTCGCTACCGCGTCGGTCCCGACGGTGCGGAGCGAACGGACGCGGACGCCGAGCTGTCACTGCCGGTCCAGGCGCTGGGCCCCGTCTACCTTGGCGGCTTCGACTTCGGTCAGCTGCGCGGGCCGGCCAGGTGGAAGAGCTAGTGGATGGAGCGCTCGACCGGGCGGACACGCTCTTCCGGGCCGATCGGTATCCGTGGTGCCCGGAGATCTTCTGAGCTGACCTGACGAAAACGCGCCCCGCGCGCGTTAAGCTTCATGTGGCCCTGGTCGCGGCGCTCGTCACCGTGGTCCTCGGGCCTCGGCCTTCGTCGGGATCCGGGCGGCGGGTGAGGATCTCTCGCCAGGTGCCTTGAGCCTTGGGCGGCTCGCGGTCGGGAGCCTGCTGCTAGGCGTCTTCGTTCTCATCCAGCGCGACCGGCTGCCGGACGCGCGAGCTCCCGCTTATCGCCGTGTGCGGCGTGCTCTCGTTCGGTCTCTACAACCTCGCGCTGAACGAGGGCGAACGGCGGATCAATCCCGGGACGGCGGCCATGCTCGTCGCCGTCGGGCCGATCCTGATCGCGCTTCTTGCCGGGTACCTTCCTGGGCCAAGGTTACCCCCGGATGCTCGTCATTGGCTGTGCGATCGCGTTTGTCGGCGCGATCGTGATCGGTCTCACCACCACGGAAAGGGGAATGTCGCGGGTCGGGGCGCTGTGCTCTGTCTTGCCGCGGCAGCCTTCTATGCCGGCGGGTGCATCCGCCAGAAACCGGGCATGGCGCGCGCCCCTGGCCTGCACGTGACGTGGATCGCCTGCGCCGTGGGGCTTATCCTCTTCTGCCTTCTCGCGCCGAAGCTCGTGGACGGCTCGAAGGGCAAGGCCAGCTCGATCGCGTGGATGGTCTACCTCGGCATCTTTCCGACCGCGATCGGGTTCATGACCTGGGCGTACGCGTTGTCGAGACGACCGCCGGGCGGATGGGGCGACAACGTACCTCGCGCCGCCGATCGCGGTACTGCTGGGCTGGGCCATCTCGGCGAGACGCCGGTGGCGCTCGCGTTCCTGGGCGGCGCGCTCTCCTCGGCGGCGTTGTAGTCGCGCGACGCTGAATCCGAATCGCGCCCGCTGCGGTAGACCCGATGTGATGGCACGGAAGCTCCTCGGACTGCTGGCGGTCCTCGCTGCCGGCCTTGCCCTCGCGCTCGGAGGGTGCGGCAGCGACGATGGCAGCGGAGGTGGCGGAGGCGGCGGAACGGGCACCGAGCCGACCACGACCGAGAGCGACGGTTACGGATACTGAGGCTAGGATGGCGGCCGCAAGGGCGGTTAGCTCAGTTGGGAGAGCACCAGCTCGACAAGCTGGGGGTCACTGGTTCGAGCCCAGTACCGCCCACCTAGAGAGGCGCTGGAAACAGCGCCTTTTCTCTTGCGCCGGTTCGAGCAGTCCCGCTTAAGACTGGCCGGATTGAAAGCAAAGGAAAGCCCTTGCGGACATCCGGTCCTCCCGGCAGGAACGGCGGCAAACGGCGGCAAACCTGCGGCCACCGCCAGCCGCCGATGGCGCTAGTTAGAGCGATCCGGCGAGTGACGGCGAACAGCGGCGAACTGACCGGCTCACTCGACAAGCTGGGGTCACTGGTTCGAGCCCAGTACCGCCCACAGAAGAAACCCGCTGGAAACGGCGGGTTTTCTCTTGTCCGGCGACGGTCGCGGCGCCTGTGGCTGCAAAATCACCCGTTGTGGCTGCAGCTAGCTGCCAGGTGGAAGCCCGGCGACACGAGGGAGGGGTGATCCAGCGCGGGCGTCCCCGCGTCTCACCCTGGCGCTGATCAGCCGCGACACTGATCGAGCGGGGGGTGTTCAGGGGGTTCCGGCTGCACTAGCGTTGGTGCGGGGCGGATAGGGAGGGGATGATGCCGATTGACGTACTCGTAGTCGCGCTGGTGGGAGGCACTGCGTTCTTTCTCGCCTTGTGGCACGACAGCCGTCGGTCGGTCGAGCCGGATGGTCCACGCCCGGTTGCAGCCGATTCCGCCCTCGAGGCCGAGCAGAAGCGGCTGGCCGACCTGAAGGCGGAGCTGGCCGCGGCCGAGACGAGAACCGCCGAGCGCGAACGGCAGATCTCGGTGAAGCTCCGCGAGTTGACGGCGGCGGAGCGCGAGCGCCGCGAGGCGGCCACGGAGCTCGCCGAGCAGGAGGCGGCCCTGGCCCAGCGCGAGCGCAACCTCGAATCGTCGCTGGCCGACGCGGAGGGGAGCGCCGCGGAGGCGACGGCGCAGATCGAGGCGCGCGAGGCGGTCCTCGCGACCCGGGAGGCTGGGCTACAGCAGCAGGAGAGCGAGCTGGCGGACCGACACCGGTCGGTTGCCGAGCGCGAGCGCGAGTTGATCAGGGCCAGAGCCGTCGTCAGGACGCGTGAGGAAGGCCTCGGCGCGGCCGACCTGAAGGCGAGGACGGACCGGGTCGCCGCTGATCACGAGCGGCTCGGGGAAAAGCGTTCGGGCGCCGACGAGGAAGTCGCGACGCTGGGAACGCGGCGAACCGCTCTCTCTGCCGAGGAGAGCGAGCTGGAGCAGCGCGAGGAGCGCGTCGCGGAGGTCGAAGTCGGGCCCGGCAAGAAGGAATGGAGCGAGTCCGACTGGTGGGAGAAGCAGCTCGGCCGCCCGCTCTCGGCGAAGAAGAGCGTGCGCTCCACGTAGCCGACGGCACGCGTGAAGAGCGACAGGGAGCACTGAGTCGGTTCCTGCGGTTGCCGGCGGCGTTTCTTGCTGCGCTGCTCGACCCGATCGCGACGAATCAGCGGGCAGTTGACGCCACCGCGCGGTAGGTAGCGATGCTCGTAGCGACTGACCAGATCGCGAGCGCCAGGATGCCAGGAAGAAAGCCGTAGCCAAACACGCTGTCTTCGCTCGTGCCCTGGATGAGCGCGAGGAACGTGATGACGAACGACAGTGCGCCGAGCATCGCCACGATGCCTGTCCAGCCGGCGAAGACTCCGCTACGCAGTGTCAGCAGTCCCCGGCCGCGAGCATCACGGCAAAGCCCATCGCGGCGACGAAGTATGGCCCCGCCGCCGCTGAGGTCACCGCTCTACTAACCACGGGATCCGCGTCGGCACCCTCAGTCGCAGCGGCAGCGATCATGACGATCGCGATGGTGATGCCCGTGATCCCGGTGAGGGCTCCCGCGAACGCGGCCCGAGCGAGTTGCAGCGAGCCACGCACCGTGGCCTCTGCGCTCCCAAGCACGGTCCGGATCGTCGCCGCCGGCATGCGAGCCGGCCTACGTGGTCCTCGCCGGGATCCGGGACCTCGAACCGAGGAGGCCGTAAAAGCGGAGCGACGCCGCCTGGTTGGCGGCGGCGTGAGTCAGCTGGCGGCGGGACGAAGCGGTTCCGACCCGTCCCAGTCCTCGGCGCCCTCACGCACCATCTGGAAAAAGTCGCGCAGTCCCTGGCTGTCGACGTGGATCTCGACGTCGTGGCCCAACGAGGCGGACGCGTCGTGGAAGGTGATGTCGAGTTCGCCGAGCTGGGCGCTGAGGTACTCCGGTAGCCCGCGGTCCTCGAGCTCACGCCGAAGGTCCTCTACTGATGCCGCCGGTACCGCCCAGGCGACGTGATGAACCCCCGGTCGGGCCCCTGAGAAGCGGCCCTCGATCCGCTCCGGAACGAGGCGGACTATCTCCATCAGCTCGATCGGGCCGCCGCCGCAGTAGCCGAACGCCGAGTGATGGACGAACTCCGCCGGCTCACCCCTCGAGGTGATGTTTTCGAGCGGGACGTTTTCGACGAGGAAGAACGGCCCGGCTCCGAGCTGCTCCGCCAACCGCTCGACGGTCGCCGCGATGTTCTCGACGACGTAGGCGTAGTGGTGTGCTCCCTCCAGCGACGGTCGAAAAAGATCTTCTGGCACGGTTCTCTCCTTGGCTCGTTCAAGCGCGGTTTCCCGGAGACCATGCAGGAGCCCGCATTCTCAAGGTAGGCGAGCAGCGCGGGGATCGGCCTTGCCTACCGGGCAGCCTTTGCGACCTCGAGGATCGCGTCGATCACGAGCTGCGGGTCTTCCTCCTCGACCGCGTGACCGGTATGAACCACCAGCTGCTTCGCGCGCGGGCTGAGAACCAGCCAGCCCTTCTGGTCCGAGACGTTGCGCCGCATCCCTCTCGCCTCCCCGGGGAACGGTGAGGCATTTATCTCCGCGGTCGAGTACTCGTTGCTGATGATCGTGACCGGGATGTCGTCGATTCTCTTGCGAGCCGCCCAGGCGTCCTTCTCCACCTGAAGGTAGTCACGGCGTTCGATGTTCGAAGGGTGGTTCGGGTCGGTCTCCTCGACGATCACCCGGGGCGGATTCCGGAATGGGGCGCCGACATCGACGAAAACCATGCCGGCGACCTCGTCGGGGTGTTCGTACGCATAGCCGGCGGTGATGTAGCCACCGCCCGAGGTGCCGACGAGAACGTACGGGCCAGGGATCCTGGCGGCTTGGAGAAGCGCCTCGAGGTCGCCGACAAGATCTGACAGCCCGCGCGGACCGGCGGCGCGGTCGCTCCGGCCCAGGTTCGCGCGGTCATAGACGCAGGTCCGCGCGACCTCGGAGATGCGGGGCTCCGCAAACGCGTACGAATTGCTCGTGTCTCCGTCGCCTCCCTCCATCACGACGGTCGGCGAACCGCTGCCGGTGCACCTCACGTAGAGGCCGCGCTTGCCGTCGATGCTGACGACGCGGTCGAGATCCTCCTCGGGCGCAGGACGACTGGACGAGCCGCTCGTCGAGGTGTCGGCGCTGCTCGCCTCACCACCGCATCCAGTGAGAAGAAGGCCGCACGCACAGACTGCGATCTCGCGCCTTGAAATACGCCGCATGGTTCGGGTGTGCCTACCCGTAGACCGGCGCGAGATCGACGTAGATCCGGTAGTCGTCGATCAGCTCACCGCCGCGGCGCCACACGGCGACGGCCGGAAGCGTGACCTGGCGATCGTCCTTTCGCGTGTAGGTGGCCTCGAGTTGAGTGATCGTCGTGTTGTCGACGTCCCATTCGTCGACGATGTGATGGCTGATTCCATTGATCGTCGTGAAGAAACCGGCGATCGCCTCTTCGATCGCTCCCCGGCCAACGACCTCGTCGGCGTTGCCGAAGCGAAGCAGACAGTCTTCCGCCAGATGCGAGGCGAATGCCTTCGCGTCCATGCGATCGACGTCCGCAAAGACCTCCGTGGTGGTGCTCATCCTCTCCTCCTTGTCGCACGCGATCATGTCATCGACGGGACGACCGGAACCGTTCTATCGGTCATGCGCAGACCGTCCTCTGTCGCGAACGAGACACTCCAGCTGTCGCGCCCGCGAACGACATGCACGCGGCCTTCTCGTACCGTCAGCGGCCAGACGATCCCCGACGCGAAGGAGGCATCACATGGCAGCGAAGAACCCCACAGGAAACGGCCAGGAGCTTCGGAACGAGCGCCAAGACGCTTGTCAATGCTGGTGCGCAAACCAGAACTCCGTTTGCCCGCGTCGTCTCTCGGAGGGAACGTCCTGCCGCATCAACCCCCGGGTGAGCTCCTCCTGAAGCCTTGAATGTGAACGCCTGTGCGCCGAACGCGAGGGACGAAAGCTGCCAGCTTGAGGCGCAGGAGCGTCGGGGGGCTCGGGAGGCGATCCAGCGGTATCCGCACGCCTCGACGGTAGCCCCGCGCGCGCAGCCGCCGCTTCCCGCGGGAGCGCGGTCAGTCCTGGTCGTACTCGTCGTGTCGTCGGATCCAGAGCTGAAAGGCGTCGCCTTCGTCCCGCCCCTTCGGCGTCCGGTCGAGGATCCCGTAATACCCCATCAGGAACTCGACGCCGCGGGCGCCAGTTGCATAGGTCTGGTACACGGTGCCGTCGTCCAGGACGAAGACGCTCAAGCCCTGGCCCTCGGTGAGGTAGCCGGTGACGTCGGTGCCGCTCGAAGTGGCGTTGTGCTCGACGATCGGCGGCGCACCCGCCGCGAGCATCGGCGCGAACGCCTCGCGCGTCTGCTCCTCGGTGCGTGAGTAGCCAAGGTCGAAGTTGAAGTCGCTGCCCGCCGCCGAGACCCACGGCATGTTCCAGCCCATCCGACGCTTGTACGCCTGCAGCTTCTCGGGCGGCGCCTGCGAGACATACGTCATCGTGACGTCGCGCGCGTGCAGGTGAGGGAGGGCGCCGTCGACGGTGTCGGCCATCGACGAGCACGTCGGGCAACCCGCCTCGTAGCTCGGGCCGAACATGAAGTGGTAGACGAGGAGCTGCGAGTGTCCTTCGAAGAGCTCCGGCAGTGTGCGCGTGCCCTGATCAGTCTCGAACCTGTACTCCTTTTCGACCGGGACCCAGGGCAGCTCGCGGCGCTGGCGCGCGAGCTCGTCGCCCATCCGCGTGTGTTCCTTCTCGCGCTCCAACAGCGCCTCGCGAGCCGCCTGCCATTCCTCGCGGCTGCCGATCCTGTGGTTTGTCATCGCGGCTGCCTCCTGTTCGTCGCACGCGTGGCGTAAGACTGCCTGAGGGCAGCGGTGCGACGCCTCCGGCCAAGCGGTCGGCGCTTGGCTTAGGGCACCACCGGTACCACTGCCGGCTCCTCGCCGCGTAGGGCGGTGAACGTCCAGACAGCCTTGACCACGGCCCACCCGAGTGCCACGAGCGCGCTGGCAAGGAGCAGGTAGACGAGGTCGGGGAATCCAGTCGCGAGGACGGACAGGGGGAGGCCCAGCTGCTTCGGGACGAGGATGAGGACGAACGCCGCCCAGAGGAAACTCACGAACAGGGTGAGGCCGACGCGCCACCACGGCCCGAGCCGGCGGGGTCGAATGTCTCCGCGGTGCAGCGCGACGGCCGCCTTGGCAATGCCGCGGGCTTGCAGCACGAGCAGCGCAAACAGGAAGACGTAGACGACGAAGATCGGCATGTTCGACGGCGGAGACGGAGGCTCGCGCCCCTCGAGCAGGCTTGTCACGCCGTCGGCGAGCGTCCCCATGCGACCGCTCACGAAGAGATCGAGGGAATCCTCGGCGTTCATCAGGACGATGACTCCCCTCTTGCTCTGAGGAGTCAGCACGACGTTTGAGTGGAAGTTGAACGTCTCGCCCTGATGGTGGATCGCCGGGATGTCGTTGCGAGGGCCGACGAACCAGCCCATCCCGTACGAAGTGTCCTCCTCCGGCGTCAGGACGGCAGGACGATGGAGCTCCTCGATGCCGGCGGATGAGAGGACCGCCGTGCCGTCGTATCGACCGGAGTTGAGCTGAGAGATCATGTAGTGCGTCATGTCCTCGGCGCTGGCGATCAGGTAGCCCGCCGGGACGAGGCCGCGGTTGTACGGCAGGTCGGCTGCCCTCGGCCGCCCGAACCAGTAGTTATGGCCGGTCGCAAGGCCGTGCGGCTGCGCGGCGGCCTCGGACGTGTACGAGTTCTTCATCTGGAGCGGATCGAGGATCCGCTTCTCGACGTAGTTCTCGTAGGACTGCCCCGACACCGTCTGCACGATGAGCCCCAGAACCGAGTAGTTGATGGTGCTGTACTGGTACTTCGAGCCCACCGGTGCGGTGAGTGCCGCGCTGTCCAGCTTGCGAACCGCCTGCTCCAACGCAGTGGCGCTCGTGTCGCCATCTCCCTGGAACGATCGGCCGGTCTTGGTGGAGAGCCCGCTCGTGTGGTTGAGCAGGTGGCGCACGGTGATCTCTGCCGAGGCTCGTTCGTCCGCGACGCGGAACCAGGGCACGTAGCGCTGCACAGGGGCGTCGAGGTTGATTCTGTTCGCCTCGACGAGCTGCATGACGGCGAGCGCGGTGAACGACTTGCTCACCGAGCCGATGATGAATGGCGTCTCCGGAGTGACCTCAATGCCAGAGTCGTCCGCCCGCCCGAAGCCGCGAACGTAGGCGATGCGATCGCCCTCGACGATGCCCAGGGCGAGGCCAGGAATCCGCTGGGCCGCCATCTCGTCCTGCACGAAGCTCTCGATCTCCGCGAAGCTCGAGTCCGCGGCTGCGCCGTTGGCAGTCGGCGTTCCGGAGCCCGGCTTGCTCACGACGTACGCCGCGCCGAGCACGAGCGCGGCCAGAGCGATGGTGCCGAGGATGCGTCGGCCTCGCGCGCCAATACGGGGGATCGTTCGACCGGCTGCCGATTCGCCCACTGGCGGTGCGTTCGGCGTCGGTCCGTCCGGGTCGTCCTGGTGCGTACGCCTCACGGCGTCTCCCATCGCCCGTGTCCTCTTCCAGCCTCACAGAATCGGCGTGGGACTACAAGGGCGCGCGACTGTTCTGCGACAGGTACAACCCGCTGCGTGGCGCCGCGATCGGTCCGCCTCACGAGCCCGGAACGCGTCCTGTTCCCCGACGAAGGGATCACGAAGCAGGACCTGTTCGAGTACTACCGCGCGATCGCGCCGGTGCTCGTCCCGCACCTGCGCAACCGGCCGTTCACGATGAAGCGTTCGCCTTACGGAGTGGGTGGGGAGGCGTACTTCCAGAAGCAGGCGCCGAAGGGGATGCCTTCCTGGATCCCGACGCGCACCTTCCGCACCTACCCGCGCGAGGGCGAGTCGCGGCTGGTCGACTTCCCGCTCGTCAACTCGCCGGAGGCGGTGCTCTGGATGGCGCAGATGAACTGCATCGACATGAACGCCTGGTACTCGCGCGTCGACAAGCCGCACCGCCCGGACTTCGTGCTCTTCGACCTCGACCCGCCCGACGACGGCTTCGCGCTCGCGATCCGCGTCGCTCACCTGATCCACGAGGAGCTCGAGCGGCTCGAGCTCGAGTCCTACGTCAAGACGAGCGGCGCCGACGGGATTCACGTGCTCGTTCCGATTGCGCGCCGAGCGACCTTCGAGCAGACCTACGAGTTCGCGGAGCGCGTGGCGCGCGGGCTCGAGGAGCGGCACCCAGGGCTGGTCACGACCGAGTGGCTGAAGCGCAAGCGCGAAGGCGTGCTCGTCGACCACCGTCAGAACGCGCGGGGGAAGACGATCGCCTCGGTCTACTCGGTGCGGCCGAAGCCGGGCGCGCCGGTCTCGACGCCGCTGCGCTGGGACGAGCTAACGGAGGACGTGACGCCGCGCCGGTTCGGGATGCGCGAGGCCCTCGAGCGGGTCGAACAGCATGGCGACCTGTTCGCGCCGGTGCTCGCGGGCGGCCAGGCACTCGGGCGTGCCCGGAAGAAGCTGCGCTAGTGCGGGGCCGAGCAAGCGGTCGCGCTCCACGAGCCTGGTCTAATTCGCCGCATGCAGTTCGACCGGCACACACTCGTGCTGCTCGTTCGTAGGCCCGATGCACCGGAGCTCACGGACGAGGAGGCGGCCGAGCTCCAGGATCAGCATCTCGCCTACCGAGCCGATCTGCGCGACCGTGGCTACCTCGTCGGCGGAGGGCCGCTCGTCGACCAGGACGACGAGCGCCTGCGCGGCATCTCGATCATGACGTGCGACCCCGAGACGGCGCGCCGGCTCAACAACGAGGACCCGGCGGTGCGGGCGGGCCGCCTCGCGGTCGAGGTGATGACCTGGATGGTTCCCGCGGGCAACGTCCGCTTCGAGAACGTGCCCGCACCGCGGTCGATGGCCGAGGCGGCGGAGGACTGACGACCGCCTGGAAGCACGCCGCGAGCCTGGTGGCTGTGGCGTTCGTCCTGGCCGGCTGCGGCGGCTGGGAGGGCGGCCAGACGCCTGGGATCCAAACGGTCCTCCATATCAAGGCGTGGCCGCATGGCAATGACCGAGGAGCGCTTCGGGAATGGAGGCTCCACTGCGATCTGGCAGGTGGAACGCATCCAGCGCCCGAGAAAGCTTGCGAGCAACTCTTCGACCTGGCGGATCCCTTTGCGCCCACTCCTGCCCACGCCGTCTGCACCGAGATTTACGGCGGCCCGGCCGTCGCCGAGGTGGAAGGTCTGTATCGCGGCGAGACCGTCGACGCGAGGTTCACGCGCACAAACGGCTGCGAGATAGCACGGTGGGACCGCCATGCGTTCCTGTTCCCGGTCAAGCCGGAGTCGTCCTAGGCCCCTAGCTCGCGATCCGCCCGTTGGCGGTCGCGCCGACGAAGGAACCCCGTCGCGGCGATCGCGGCCAGCGTGGTGATTGCGAGGACGCCGGCAGCGATGAGCGGCGCCAGCGAGCGTTCTTCGTCTCCAGATGTCGGCGAACCGGAGGAAACGAGGCTCACCTGTAGCGGGAAGAGACCGCTTCGCGGCACGCTCGGGTACACCTCCTCGCCCTGGAAGGTGATCGTCGTCCCTTCGTCGGGCAGATCGGCCTCGAACGCGAAGACGCCGGTTTCCCCCGCAGCGACCGATCCATCTCGCCATACGAGCGTCGAGCCCTCCATCGTCGTCGACCAGTCCTCGGCGTCGACGACGCGAGCATCGACGCCCGCCGGTGCGGTGAGCCGAAACCCGGTAATCGGGACGTTCACGGAGGTGTTGGGAACCTGGATCTCGAATCGCTGCGTTGTTCCCGTCGGGGCTTCCGCGGGAGTAATCGTCCCGTGGGCTCTTGCTTCGGGAACGGAGCTGATGAGCCCTCCCGCCGCGAAGAGGAGCACCAGGCTCGGGACAACTCGAGCTCCTTCCGCCCATGAGGGTGACATCGTGACAGCGCTCGAGTCGGCAAACGTTGCGCCGTTCCCGGCTTCCGCCGATGCGCCCGGCTGTAGACCTGGAACGCATGTGTCGCGGAACAGCGCCGAAAGCGCTCAGGCACGATCGGAGCAAGGGATTCCAGGGCCGAGGCTTGCTAGGCTCGAAGCGTAAATCTAGAGCGAGTCCGGTTCGCGCGAGGCGCCTTCCTGCTTGTTCGTGCAGTTTTCAAGGGAGGTGTTTTTATGGCCAGCGGAACCGTGAAGTGGTTCAACGACAGCAAGGGGTACGGCTTCATCACCCCGGACGAGGGCTCGAAGGATCTCTTCGTCCACTTCAGCAACATCGCCGGTGACGGCTTCAAGAGCCTCACCGAAGGCGCGCGCGTCGAGTTCGAGGAGCGCGAGGGCCAGAAGGGCCCCGAGGCGACGAACGTCGCCCTCATCAGCGCCTAGCGCAGGTTTCGAGCGGGTCGTGGCCGTGCGGCGGTCACGACCTCTCCACCCGAAAGGACGAGGATTGGGCAAGGAAGAGAAGGTCGAGATGGAGGGCGAGGTGATCGAGGCGCTTCGCAACAGCATGTTCAGAATCCGCCTCGACAACGGTCACGAGACGCTCGGCTACTCGGCCGGAAAGATGAAGCGGTACCGGATCCGCCTCTTCCTCGGCGACCGCGTGAAGGTCGAACTGTCGCCGTACGACCTCGACCGCGGCCGCATCGTCTATCGCTACCGATAGACGAGCTTGGACAACCTTTAACCGAGCCGTAGCCCGCGCTTTCAACGGAGGGAGCTAGCGTCAGCCCCAGACAGACAAGGGGGTGGAAATGCGCAAGCTCACCATCATCACAGCGCTTCTGGCGATCACCGTGGCACTGCCCGCCGTCGCTCCGGCGAAGAATAATCCCGGAGTGCTGCGGACAGGCTCGTGCTCCGGCCTCGGTGCGGACTGGAAGCTCAAGGCCAAGCACGACGACGGTCGCGTGGAGACCGAGTTCGAGGTCGACCAGAACGTCGTCGGCCGCCGCTGGAACGTCGTCATCAGACGGAACGGCGTCGTCGTCTTCCGCGGCGCCCGCATCACGCGGCCGCCGAGCGGCTCCTTCTCGATCAACCGCCGGATCCGCAACGCCCTGGGCAGGGACCGCATCGTCGCGACGGCGCGGTCCGCCGGCGGCGGCGCGGTCTGCCGCGGCGTGGTGACCGTCTAGGAGGGTTTGGCGGAATAGCGGCCTGGCGACACAGCCGGTATTTCGCCAGACCCTCCTACGAAAGCGCAGGGACGAGCCGCTCGAGCCCACGCTCGAGCTGCTCGTCCGACACCGCGAGCGAGAGCCGGGCCCACCCGGCTCCGCTCGCGCCGAACCCCTCGCCCGGTGCAAGAGCCACGCGCGCCTCGGTCAGCAGCCGCTCCACCGTGACCTCCTCGGGGAGCTCGAGCCAGACGTAGAAGCTCCCCTCGGAGACGGGCGGCCGCAAGCGCGTGTCCCTCAGCGCGTCGACGACGCGGTCCCGGCGCGCTTCGTACCGGGCGACGCGTTCGTCCACGGAGTCCTGGGAGCCGGTGAGCGCGGCGATCCCCGCTTCTTGCACTGCAGTGAAGATCCCGGCTCGGGCGTGATCCTGGAGGAGGTTGACCCGCTCCACGATCTCGGCGTTGCCGAGGACGAATCCGAGCCGCCACCCGGCCATGCCGTAGGTCTTGGACATCGAGAACATCTCGACGCCGACCTCCTTCGCACCGGCTGTTGCGAGAAAGCTGTCCGGCTGGCGCCCGTCGAAGACCAGGTCGCCGTACGCGAAGTCGTGCACGACGGCGGCTCCCGTGTCTCGCGCGAAGGAAACGGCGGCTTCGAAGACGCCTGGCGGCGCGGCGGCGGCGCACGGGTTCGACGGGTAGTTGAGGTACACGGCCGCGACGTCCTCGCGAGGAGCCTCGTCCCACGCCGGCGCCCAGCCCGCTGCCGGATCGAGCCGGAGCGGCACGAGCTTCGCCGCCGCGAGCGCCAGCCCGGACGGGTAGTCGGGGTAGCCGGGGTCGGGGAGCAGGACCGCGCTCTCCCGCTCGGCGAGGACGACCGCCAGCTCCACGAGCGCGGTCTTCGTCCCTGGCACGACCGCGACTTCCCTGTCTGGGTCGAGATCGACGCCGTACAGCGTCCGGTACCGCTCGGCGATCGCCTCCCGCAGTGGCGGGAGCCCGCGGAACGGCGGGTAGCCGTGGGCGCGATCCTCAGCCGCGACCTCCGCCAAGCGCTCGATCACGTGCGGCGGCGGCCCGACCTCGGGGTTCCCGCGGCCGAGGTCGATCAGCGGCGGGCCGTCGGCGGCCGCCGCTCGGGCGACGCTCGCCAGGAGCTGCGTGAAGTACTGCGGCGGAAGCCGGTCGAGTCTCGCCGGCCTGGGTCGCACGGGCCGATTCTAGAACGAGCTCTTAGAACTCGTTTCAGAATGTGGCTCGTCGCCAGGGTGCGATGGGTGGATGCCAGGCCCGGACGCGACCGCGTCCATATCAAGTCGATATGGGCGCGGTTGAGGACGACGCCTGGCGCCGCCCAGCGCGGCCTGGCGGCACAGCACTCATTTTGGAACGAGTTCTTAGTGTCGGAGGAGCGCCTCGAGGACGTGGCCGCTCAGCTCTCCGCTCCCGCCGGTCCTGACGACGAGGCGCGGGCCGGATCGCGACTCGCGGCTCCCGAACGAGATCGCCCGCCGGCCGCGCGTCGTGATCGCGAAGCTGACCTCTTCACCGCCGCTCGGATCGATGAACGATGTGACGTCCACCGCGCTCCACTCTCCCCGTCTCACGGGTCGCGAGGAGGCGTACCGGAGGGATGGAATCGGCGCGGTCGTGTAGGTCAGGCGCCGTTCGCGCCACCCGTTGTCCCCAACCCGCCGGACGGCAAAGCTCCCGGCCGGGCTCCGGGGGCGCAGGAGCAGCGTGACGCTCGAGATCGGCGCGCCCGTCGGGCGCAGCCGGAAGCGGACGAAGGCCGCCGTCTCGGGCGCGGCGTCCGCCCGCAGCTGCCGGGAGGTTCCGAAGTTGGCGCGGGCGCGAGCTGCGGTCACATACGTGTCGGCGACCGGCTTGTAGACGTGGAACTCGTCCAGAGGCCGCGCGGCGGACGCGGAGGACCCGACGACGCCGATCAGCGCAGCCAGCGGGACGAGGGTTGCGCTCCCCCACTTGATGCGTGCCGCAATTGCGTCTGAACGTCCCAAGCCGCATCGGGAATAGCGCCCTCAGCGGTCGATTCCTTACGGCGAGCTAGGCGTGGGAGAAGCCAGATGCACGGCGAACCCCGCCCGGGGGCGGGGCCCGCCGCGGTTCTCGAGCCTTACTTCGAGATCTGCTCGACGACCTGCCCGGTCTCGCTGTCCTCGCCGTGCCGGGCGACATCCGCCTGGGCGAGCACGCCCACGAGGCGGCCGTCCTCCTCGACGACCGGGAGGCGCCGGACCTGGTGCTGTGCCATCAGCCGAAGCGCCTCGTCGAGGCTCTGGGCCGGGTCGATCGTGACCAGGTCGGTCGACGCGACGTCCCGGACCTTCGTCGACTCGGGGTCGCGTCCTTCGGCGACGACCCGGATCGCGATGTCACGGTCGGTGAGAGTGCCGACGAGCCGGTCGCCCTGGACGATCGGCGCCAGGCCGACATCCTCGTCGCGCATCATCTTCGCCGCGTAGGCGACGGGCTTCTCGGCGTCGATCGCGCAGGGTTTTTGCGTCATCAAGTCGCGGATCTGATGTTCCTGTCCCATGAAACTCCTTTCTTCAGTCGGCCTGAGGCACGTCCTCCGCGGTTCCGGTCTCCTCTTCGGGGTCCGGGACCGGAGTGCCTTCGGCCTCGTCGTTTCGGTCGTCCTCTCTGGGGTGCTCCGGTAGCGTTTCTTCCATGCGCGTGGTCCTTCCCGATTCGTCCGAGCTTGAACTTCCCGAGGGCGCGACGGGGCTAGATGCTGCCGCTGCGATCGGGCCGAAACTCGCCGAGCAGGCGGTGCTGGTCCGCTCGAACGGGCGCGTTCAGGACCTGCGAGCGCCGCTCGAGGACGGGCAGCCGATCCAGATCCTGACCACCCGGGATACGTCCGATCCTGACGCCCTGGCAGTGTTGCGCCACTCGGCGGCGCACCTGCTCGCCGAGGCGGTCCGGCGGCTCTACCCCGGGGTCAAGATCGCGATCGGGCCCCCGATCGAGAACGGCTTCTACTACGACTTCGAGTTCCCGGAGCCGATCGGAGAGGACGCGCTCGAGCGGATCGAGGAGGAGATCAGGCGAGAGCTCTCCGAAGGCCGCTCGTGGGCGCGGGAGGAGATCTCCCGCGATGAGGCGCGCAAGCGGTTCGAGGAGGAGGGCGAGCCGTACAAGGCCGAGCTCGTGGACACCGCCGAGGGCGACATCTCGCTCTACACGCAAGGCGACTTCACGGACCTCTGCCGCGGGCCGCACCTCCAGGACTCGAAGCCGATCAAGGCGCTCAAGCTGACCGGCCTCGCGGGCGCCTACTGGCGCGGCGACGAGAAGAACACGCAGCTGACGCGGATCTACGGGACCGCGTTCTATTCGGCGGAGGACCTCCAGGCGTACCTGGAGCGGCTGGAGCAGGCGCGGCAGCGAGACCACAGGCGGCTCGGAGTCCAGCTCGATCTCGTCCACTTCGACGAGCACTCGCCCGGCTCGCCGCTCTGGCACCCGAAGGGGATGGTCCTGTGGCAGGAGCTCGAGAAGATCCGGCAGCGCGAGAACGCGAAACGGGGATATCTCGAGGTCAAGACACCCCTGATCTACAACGAGGAGACCTTCCTCACTTCGGGCCACTTCCCCAAGTACGAGGACCTGATGTTCAAGCTCGAGGTGGACGGCCACCGCTGGGCGATGAAGGCGATGAACTGCCCCGGGCACATGCTCCTCTTCGGCAGCCGGCTGCGGTCGTATCGCGAGCTGCCGCTTCGGTACGCCGAGCCGGCGCCGCTCCATCGCAACGAGATCACGGGCACGCTCCACGGGCTCCTTCGGGTTCGGCATGTCACGCAGGACGACGCCCACATCTTCTGCACCGAGGAGCAGATCCAGGACGAGATCGCCGGCGTCGTCGACTACGCGCGCACCCTCTACGAACTGTTCGGGATGTCGGCGTCGGCGGAGCTCGCGACCCGCCCGGAGAACAAGATCGGCAGCGACGAGCAGTGGGACATGACGGAGGCAGCCCTCGAGGAGGCGCTGAAGCTGAACGAGATCCCGTACACGGTCTCCGAGGGCGAAGGCGCGTTCTACGGGCCCAAGATCGACCTCTTCATGGACGACGCGCTCGGCCGCAAGTGGCAGATGGGGACGATCCAGCTCGACTCGCAGATGCCGTCGCGCTTCGGGCTCAAGTACGTGGGCTCAGACAACGCCGAGCACGACCTCTACGTCGTCCACCGGGCGCTCTACGGCTCGTTCGAACGCTTCCTCGGGATCGTCATCGAGCACTTCGGCGGCGCGTTCCCGCTCTGGCTCGCCCCGGTCCAGATCCGGATCATCCCGGTGGGCGAGGATCACCGGGAGGCGGCCCGGGCGCTGGCGGAGAAGCTGTCGCAGTTCCGTGTCGAGGTCGACGACTCGGACGAGACCGTCGGCAAGCGGATCCGGAACGCCGAGGTCGAGAAGATCCCGTACACGATCGTCTACGGCGACCGCGAGTCGGATGATTCGCTCGCGGTGCGAGAGCGGGGCGGCGAGCAATCGACACGAAGTCTCGACGATTTGGCGAAAGAACTGGCTGCTAGTCTGTGAGCCTGCAAGCAGGGGCGCAGCTACTTTCCCTCACCTTCAGCGGCGCGGAGACGCGAAGCGGGAGGTTCAAGCGAGGCGAGGATGGAAGCGAAGCCGCTGCGTGCAGCGGTTTTGTCGTTGAGAGGGAGGAGCAGAAGAGCTTGGTGAAGAGCCTTTGAGGCCACGGCGGTTCGCCAGACCGGAGCAGCCACCGCCCGAACCGCAGACGAGGATCAACGAGCGGATCCGCGTCCCCCAGGTTCGGCTGATCGACGAGGACGGCGCCCAGGTCGGGATCAAGGACACGAACGAGGCCCTCGACTACGCCTACGGGAAGAACCTCGACCTCGTCGAGGTGGCGCCGCAGGCCCAGCCTCCGGTCGTCCGGGTCATGGACTACGGGAAGTACCGGTACCAGGAAGAGCAGAAAGCCAAGCAAGCCCGCAAGCACCAGTCCCAGGTTCACGTCAAGGAGATCAAGCTCAGGCCGAAGATCGCCGTCCAGGACTACGAGACCAAGAAGGGCCATGTCGTCCGGTTTCTCAACCAGCGCGCCAAGGTCAAGGTCACGATCATGTTCCGCGGGCGGGAGACCACCCATCCGGAGCGGGGCCGTGACCTGCTGACGCGGCTGGCGGAGGACGTCAAGGAGATCGGACTGGTGGAGTCGCCGCCGCTCCTCGACGGGCGGAACATGGTCATGGTGCTCGGGCCGACGAAGAACGCAGGAGTTTCCAAAGATGCCAAAGCAGAAGACATCCAGAGCAGCGAAGAAGCGGTTCAAGGTGACCGGAGCGGGGAAGATCCTGCGCCGGAAGGGCCCACAGGCCCACCTGCTCGAGAAGAAGTCCGCGAAGCGCAAGCGTAGTTTCCGCCGGCCCACGGCGCTCTCGGGCAGCGACTATCGCGAGGTCATCCGGCTGCTCGGCGGCAAGAAGGGCGGTCACTAGGTGGCCCGCGTGAAGCGCTCCGTCGCAGGGCGCAAGAAGCGCCGCAAGGTGCTGGAGCAGGCCAAGGGCTACGTCGGGATCAAGCACTCGACCTACCGCGCGGCCAAGGAGCAGGTCGAGCACTCGCTCAAGTACGCCTACCGGGATCGGAAGGCGCGCAAGCGCGACATGCGGCGCCTCTGGATCATCCGGATCAACGCCGCCGCGCGGGGCCACGGGCTCTCGTACAACCAGTTCATCGCGGGCTGCCGGCAGGCGGGGATCGAGCTCGACCGCAAGGTTCTCGCCGAGATCGCAGTGGTCGACCCCGAGGCGTTCGGGAAGATCGCCGAGCAGGCGAAGGCCGCGCTCGAAAAGAGCTGACCGCCGGGCTCGAGCAGGCTTTTCTCCACCAGGCGGAGCAGTGCGAGCGCAGCGGCTCGCCGCTCTACGCCGGGATGTGCCGCCGTCTCGCTGCCGAGCCCGCGGTGCGCGAGATCGTCGAGGACAGCCGCTGGGACCGTCCGCTCCAGCTCCTCGGCGGCCTGCACTATCTCGCGCTCAGCGAAGGGCTCGATCCCTGGGCTGACCCGGTCGCGGTGCTCGAGGAGCGGCGGGACTGGCTTCGGCGCTTCCTCCGCGAGCGACGCGTCCAGACGAACGAGGTCCAGCGCAGTTGGGTGCTGCTTCCGAGCTTCCTCGAGATCACGCGGCTGGCGGACGTCGAGAGGATCGATCTGCTCGAGCTCGGCTCGAGCGCCGGCCTGAACCTCCTCTGGGACCGGTACCGCTACCGGTACGCCCAGGGGACATGGGGGCCCGAAGACTCAGCGCTCACCTTGTCCGGCGAGGAGCGCAGCCCAGTCCCCCGCGACCTGCTCCGCCGGCAGCCATGGGTGCGGCACCGGCGGGGCATCGACATCTCACCGATCGACCTGACCCGACCCGACGACACGCTCCTGCTGAAGTCCTTCGTCTGGGCGGATCAAACCGCCAGGCTCGAGCGGCTCGACCATGCCGTCGAGACGCTGCGCTCGGAGCCGCCCGACCTCGAGCGCGGCGACGTCGTGGAGCACCTGCCGGCGCTGCTCGCGGCTAGGCAGCTCGGCGCCCTGACGGTCGTCTTCGCGACGGCGATCATCGGCTATCTCGGCAAGGAGGGCCACGACCGGATCGTCGCCGCGCTCGAAGACGCCGGCCGCCAGTTTCCGCTCGCCTACCTCTGGACCGCCCGGCCAAGCGAGGACGAGCACGGCTACTGGGGGATCTGGGCGCGCCTCCTTCCCGACGGCGAGGACCTCTTGCTGGCCCACGCAGGCTTCCACGGGCAGTGGCTCGAGTGGCTCGGTGCGCCCGAGTGATCACCTCGCCGTCGAACCCACGGCTCCGGCTCGTACGCCGACTGGCGTCCCGGGCGCAGCGCGACCGCACGGGACTGTTCAGTTGTGAGGGCGAAGATCTCGTCCAGGCGGCGCTCGCGGCCGGGATCGAGCCTGTTCATCTCCTGGTTGACGCCGAGCGGCCGGTGGAGGGACTGCCCGGCGGGGAGCTCGTCGAGTCGCGCCTCCTCGCCGAAGTCTCGACGCTGGGCCACCCGCCAAGGGTGATCGGCGTCTTTCGCCGTGAAGATCTTCCTCGTCTGGATGCACGCACTCCACCTCCTGTCGGTCTCGCGCTCTGGAAAGTTGCCGATCCCGGCAACATCGGCACGCTACTGCGGGCGGCGGACGGACTCGGCCCCGCATTCCTCGCGCTCTCCCCGGGATGCGCGGATCCGACCGGACCGAAGGCGCTTCGTGCGTCGTCCGGGTCGGTCTTCCGAGTACCGACCGGGGCGTTCGACGAGGCTCCGGGCCGGCGCGTGGCGCTCGTCGCGCACGGGGGTAAGCCGCTCCACGAGCTGGTTTTCGACAGAGAGACGACCTTCGTGCTCGGCGCCGAGCGGGAAGGCCTCCCGGACGACGTCGTGGCCGACTGTGACGAAAGTGCAACGATTCCGCTCGAGCCCGGCGCGGAGTCGCTCAACGTCGGCGTCGCCGGCGCTCTCGCGCTCTACGAGTGGCGCCGACGCCACA
Source organism: uncultured Actinomycetes bacterium (assembly GCA_963798935.1). Classification (GTDB taxonomy): domain Bacteria; phylum Actinomycetota; class Thermoleophilia; order Gaiellales; family Gaiellaceae; genus JACDAN01. Next base: position 1,044 of record CAWCVG010000003.1, on the reverse strand, counting down.
GCTAGGCTCTCAGTGATGGCGCGCGTTGCCGGTTTGTGGACGTCGCCGGCCAAGGACAGCGGCCGGATGGATGCACGCGACCGCGTTCAGGCGGTCGAGGAGCATGGTCTCGAGGGCTGCGCGCATGCCCGAGCCGGAACCAAGCGGCAGGTCCTGTTCGCGTCGACCGAGCACCTGGATGCCGTCGGTGTCGAGTACGGCCGCATCCGCGAGAACTTCACGATCGAGGGCGACGACGTCCACACCTGGCCGGTCGGGCAGCGGGTCCGGATCGGGGCGGCCGAGTTCGAGATCACGATGGTCTGCGACCCGTGCTCACGGATGGACGAGATCCGTCCGGGTCTTCAGCAGGAGCTGGACGGCAGGCGCGGCATGCTCGCACGAGTCGTGCAGAGCGGCGAAGTCGCCGCCGGTGACGGTGGAGCTGCTCGCCCTAGTCCCAGCGCCGCGCGACGAAGACCATGTCCTCGTGCTCCGCGGAACGGCCGGTTCGAACCAGCCGTAGACGCGCTCGACGTCGAAGCCGGCGCTCGTGAGCGCCTCGTACCACTCGTCGGCGCTGATCCAGGCGAGCCGCATCGTCGATTCCCCGCTCTCACCGCGAACGGACAGCGTCAGCGTCCGGTCCTGCTCGTTCCAGTCAGCGCGCTCGAAGATGCCGGGCTCGCGCTCGATCCAGCGTCCGTGCGTCTCCTCGATGTCGTCGCGCCGCGGGGCGAAGATGTCGAAGATCAACCGACCTCCGGGCACCAGGAGCTCCCGAGCCGCCCGGAGCGCCCGGAGCCGCGCCGGTTCGTCGTGCAGGTGGAGAAACGACCGGAACGGACAGGTCACGAGTGAGATGCGCTCGCTCACCGGCGGATCGGAGAGGTCGCCTCGGCGAAGGTCGAGCAGCTCCGCCACGCCGGCCTCCTCCGCGCGGCGGCGACAGACCTCCAGCATCCCGTCCGACGAATCGACGCCGATCACCGAGACCCCTGCGACCGCGGTCGGCACTGCGATCCGGCCGGTACCGACCCCAAGCTCGACGACCGGTCCGCCGGC
>CAWCVG010000002.1:0-37467 GCA_963798935.1 uncultured Actinomycetes bacterium | reverse complement strand
AACGGTGTCGTCGGGTGAGAGCCGTGCGGTTCGGGCGCTCTGGACCTTCTCCTCGATCTGCGGAGAGTGCTCGAGCAACGTCCGGAAGCTCCGGTCGGTGATCACGAGCGCGCGGATCGGCCCGACCGCGGTCACCGTCGCCGTCCGCGGCCGGTCCTCGAGGAGGGCGATCTCGCCGAAGAAGTCGCCGGCGCCGAGCCGATTGATCTCCTGGTCCCCGCGCCGCACCGTCGCCTCGCCTTCGACGATGACCATGAACTCACGGCCCGGATGGCCCTCGACGGTCAGCTCCTTGCCTCCCGGGAGATCGATCTCGTCGGCGATCGCAGCGACCTCGTCGAGCTCTTTGTGGCCCAGTTCGGAGAAGAGCGGGACGCCCTTGATGAGCTCCACCTTCGCGTTCTTGCGCAAACGCATGGTGCGAGTCTAAAACCGTCAGGCGCACGAGGAACGTAGGAGGGGACATGACGCACCGAATTCGACTCTTCGTACTCGCCGCCGGAACGGCTTTGGCAGCGCTCGCTTCACCCACCGTTGCACTTGCCCAGACCAAGCTGATCGGGACGGTTGCCGATCCCGGCACGATCACGCTCCGGACGGAAGCCGGCGCGGCGGTGACCGATCTTCCGGCGGGCTCCTACACCATCGAAGTCCGCGACCAGTCCATCAACCACAACTTCCACCTGAGCGGTCCCGGGGTCGACCAGCGCACCGACGTCGAGACCGTCGAGACACAGACGTGGACGGTCACGCTCCAGGATCGCGCGCGCTACACGTTCGTCTGCGATCCTCACAACACCGTCATGCGCGGCACGTTCACGACCGGAGGCGGGCCGCCGACGCCACCTCCGCCGCCCCCGACGAGACCACCGACACTGACGGCGACCGTCGGCCCGGGAGCGACGATCTCGCTCCGCACGAGCCGTGGAGCCCGGGTGACGCGGTTGAAGGCAGGCCGCTATCGGATCGTCGTGCGCGACCGGTCGGCCATGCACAACTTCCATCTGTCCGGGCCGGGCGTGAACAAACGCACGACCGTGCGCTTCCGAGGCACGGCGACCTGGACGGTGAGCTTCAGGAAGGGACGAACCTACCGCTTCGTCTGCGACCCCCACGCCAAGCGAATGAAGGGGAGCTTCAGGGCCACCTAACCGTGCGCCGAGGGCGTGCCGGCTTTGCCGGTACGCCCGGCGGCTTCCGCCCTACGTCGATCGCCGGGCCGGCTTCACCAGGCCTGCGTTCTCCCCACCGGCGGCCCGAATGTCGGCCTGGCGATCGAGCTCCGCGTTCAGCTCCGCACCGAAGAGGAGCGCCATCGCGGAGTAGTACAACCACAGCAGCAGGACGATCGCACCGGCGAGCGAGCCGTACGTCTTGTCGTACGTGCCCGCAAACGACGTGTACAGCGCGAAGAGGCCGGACAGCGTGAGCCACGCGATCGCGCCGACGACCGACCCGGGCGTGACCCACTTCCAGTCCCGCTGGTCGACGTTCGGCGCCGCGTGGTAGACGAGCGCGAAGAAGAAGAGCAGAACGGCGAATGCGAGCGGCCAGCGGAGGACGTTCCAGAGCACGGTGAATGCTCCGCCCAGTCCCGCCTTGTCCGCGATCGCCTCGCCGAGTGGGCCTCCAAAGACGATGAAGACGAACATGCCGGCGAGGACGAGCCCGGTGACGACGACGAGGACGATGGCAAGCAGCCGGCGCTTCCAGAACGGCCGCGTCTCGACCCGGTCGTACGCGCGGTTGACGGCCTTCATCACGGTGCCCATCGCGCCGCTTGCCGCCCAGATCGCGACCGCGGCGCCAACAAGGAACGCGACGGCGGAAGCGTTCTTGTTCTGCGCCGAGCTCTCCTTCGCGATCTCGATCGCGTCGTTGACCTGGGTCGGCGCGACGCGTCCGATCAAGTCCCCGATCGCGTCGTAGGTGTCCTCGCCGAAGAGGCCCAGGAGGCCGATCAGGAGGATCAGCGCCGGGAAGAAGGCGAGCAGCGCGCCGAACGCGACTTGCTGGGCGAGGCCCATGCAGTCGTCTGTGACGAACTCCTTGACCGCGCGCTTGAACGCCTGCCTCCAGTCGCCGAACGCGAGCTTGCGCGGGCTTGGCGGAAGGGTGGTGTCAGTCGCGGTCGACAAAGGAGAAGCGGCCGAAGCGGGCCTTTTCCTTCCCCTCGCGACCTTTGCGTGCGAACAACCTCATCGTCGCGCCGATCCCTCCGGCCAGGAAGAACCCGGCTCCGGCGGCGCCTGCGACGACCACGGGCAGGTGCGCCCGAACCTTCGATCCGATGTCTGTTGCCTCCTTGACCTCGGCGCGGAGCGTGTCCACTGCGTTGGCGAGTCGCTCGCGCTCGGCCTCGAGCTCGCTTCGAACCTGCTCGGGTGTGCGCGAGTCAGCCGCGGCCATTGCTCTTCAGGGCCTGGGTCGTGAGCTTCGCCTCGTCGATTGCCTGCTGCGGCAGTGGCGGCGTCCCGCGGTCGACGTTCCTGAGTCCGAGGAACGCGAGCAGCCCGGCTGTCGCGAGCAGGACGAGAGTGACGATGAGGAGGGACAGCCAGACGGGCAGGAACGTCGCGAGGCCGGCGGTGATCGTGGCGAACAGGAAGCCGATTCCGTAGAGACCGATTGCGACGGCACCGGCGAGCAGCGCCAGACCGAGGCCGAGCGCCGCGATCTTCTTCTTGACCTCGAGCGTCGCGAGCTCGACCTCGAGCCGCGCGATCGTGCTCGCGTGCTCGGCGACCTCCTTCGCGGCCCCCCCGAGAGTCTGGTTCTCGGTGTCAGTCGCGCGGGTGTGCATGGCCTCTCCAGTCGATGACCTTGGCGATGACGATTCCTGCGACGAACGCGGCGCCGACGATGAGAAGCGGGTTCGGGCCGTTGCCTTTCCGCTTCGGCTTCGGCCGGGAACCGAGCTGCGGCGAGGTCGGTGCGGCGGGTGTGCCGGTGCCTGGAGGCTGGTTGGTCGGAGCCTGTCCCTTCGCGCGGGCGATGATCAGGCTCGGCTTCAGCTTGCGGATGAACGCGGCGTCCTCGGCAAGCGGCTCGGCCAGCTTCGCAGCGACGCCTCCCTCGGTGGCGGCGCGGTCGGCGAACTCCCGCAGTCGGTCGGCCGCTTTGTCGATGACCTGATCCGCCTTGCTCATCGTTTCCTCGTCGGCGGTTCTTCGCCGGTGACGATCCGATAGACGCGGGAGGCGGCGTACCTGGCCGCGAGCGCGGCCAGCGCACCGAAGGCACTGTAGATCAGGGTCCAGGTCAGCTTGCGCAGCATCGTCGGGGAAACTTACCGCGCCCGGGCAACCGGAAACCTCCGCTCGGTTCGATAACTATGCTCGCCGTATGCAGCCGGACGCCCGTCCGTTCGGGAAGGCGGAGCGCCAGCGGCTGATCGCGAGCCTCGTTTCGCGGCGGCGGGTCGGAACGCAGCACGACCTCCTTGCGGCGCTGTCTGCCGCAGGATGCCGTGCGACGCAGGCGACGGTGTCACGCGACATTCGGGAGCTCGGCCTCGAGAAGACGCGCGACCAGCTCGGCCGGCCGCGGTACGTGCTGCCGCAGGACGGGCGGCGCACGGACCCGCGCGAGGCGCTCGCGGCGGTGCTGTCGACGTTCGGGCTCCGCGCGGTGGCGGCCCAGAACATCGTCGTCGTCCACTCCGAGCTGGGCTCGGCACCGGCGATCGCGCGTGCCCTCGACCGGATCGAGCACCCGTTGATCGTCGGCACGCTTGCGGGCGACGACACCTGCCTCGTGATTGCGGAGGATCAAACAGGCGCCTCGGCGCTCGCCCGCGAGCTTGGAGACGTCATTGGCTGAGGTTGGAGAGGTCGCCCGCCGCACGAGGCGGGTGAGCCGAGCGGGACATCGAGCTCTTCACCGAGCTGACGGGCGACCGGAATCCGCTGCACTACGACGAGGAGGCGGCGTCCCGGTCCCGCTTCGGCGGGCTGATCGTCCAGGGCGGCGTCACCTCGGGGTTGCTGAACGCGGTCGTAGCGGAGGATCTGCCAGGGCCCGGCAGCGTCTTCCTTCACGTCGACTGGAGCTTCAAGGCGCCGGTGCGGCCCGGCGACGAGATCACCGCAGAGGTCGAGGTGGTCGAGGTCAGGGAGGACAAGCCGCTCACGCGGCTCCGGACGACGATCGTGAACCAGGAGGGGACCGTCGTCCTGGACGGAACGGCGCTCGTGTGGACCGAGCCGCTCTGAGGGCGCTGGCGCTGCTGGCGGCGGCGCTCGTGCTCTCGATGACGACATGGTTCTCGGCGACGGCGGTCGTGCCGCAGCTCCGCGCGGAGTGGGATCTCGGCAATACCGCGGCGGCGTGGCTGACGATCGCGGTTCAGGTCGGGTTCGTCGCGGGCGCGCTCGTGGGCAGCGCGCTCAGCGTTGCGGACGTCTTTGCGCCACGGCTGGTGATCTTGGTGGGCTCTCTCGGCGCGGCGGCGGCGAACCTCGTGCTCGTGGCGGCGGACGGGCCGGAGGTCGGGATCGCCGCCCGGGTCGCGACAGGATTCTTCCTGGCGGGTGTCTATCCGCCGGCGCTCAAGCTGGCATCGACGTGGTTCCGTCGCGGGCGTGGGACTGCGCTGGGGATCGTCGTCGGCGCTCTCACGCTCGGTTCGGCCGTTCCGCATCTCGTGAACGGGATCGGCGGGCTCGACTGGCAGGTCGTCGTGTTGGTCACCTCTGCGCTGACCGCACTCGGCGGCTTGGTGGTGTTCCTCGGCGTGCCCGAGGGGCCGTACTCGTTCCCGTCCGCCCGGTTCGATCCGCGGCAGGCCGGGCTCGTGCTGCGCAACCGCGGCGTCCGCCTGGCGTCGCTGGGCTACTTCGGACATATGTGGGAGCTGTACGCGATGTGGGCGTGGTTCCTCGTTTTCTTCGCGGCGGTGGCGGCGGACGGGCGGGAGGCGGCGTACGCGACCTTCGCGGTGATCGGCGTCGGCGCAGCAGGCTGCTGGGTCGGCGGAGTGCTCGGAGACCGGTGGGGGAGACCGGAGACGACGGCGGCGATGATGGCGGTGTCGGCCGCGTGTGCGCTGGCGATCGGGTTGGTGGCGGACGCGCCGTCGGGGGTCGTGCTCGCGCTGGGCCTCGTCTGGGGGTTCGCGGTCGTCGGCGACTCGGCGCAGTTCTCGACGCTGGTCACCGAGCTCGCCGAGCAGGCGTACGTCGGGACGGCGCTCGGGCTGCAGATGGCGGTCGGCTTCGCGCTCACTGTGCCGACGATCTGGCTGCTGCCGTTCCTCGAGGACGAGGTCGGCTGGCGCTGGGCCTTCGCGTTCCTCGTGCCCGGCCCGCTGCTCGGGATCCTCGCGATGCTGCGCCTACGCCGGCTCGAGCGCGCCGGCGCCCAGGTCTCCTAGGGTAGGCGCACCCAGCCTCCTCCCCGCGGCGATCGTAACGAGCTTCGGCGCACGCGTGGCGCGCGGGTCCGTGCCGAGTCTGTGACTTCGACTAGTCCGAGCGGAACTGCTCGGAGGGGGGCTGGGGATCGTGGTCGCCCAGCGCCTCCACGTCCTCCGTCGGCAGGTCGAGCTCGACACGGCCCTCGGTGATCGCCCGCACCCGCTCCGACGGGACGTACTTGGGCCTGGCCAGCAGGCCGGTCGAGATCGAGAGCCCGTTGAAGATGTCCTTGCCCGTGTCGCCGACGATCTCCTCGACCTTGCCGGCCTCGGTTCCGTCCTTCGCGACGACGGTCCAGCCCGGCTCGATCATGAGCCAGGACACCGGGTCGCCGGACATCAGACGGGCCCGCCGTCGAGGTACCAGACCGGGCCCTGGGTCATCACGGGCTTCGTGTCGGCAAGGGCGTGGAGGATCTCCACGCGAGCGCCGATCCCCTCCGAGTCGAGGCGCTCCAGGCAGCGCCTGGCCATCCCCGGCGCGGCGCCGTAGCCGTAGCGGCCGACGCGGAAGCGAAAGCCGGCGGTCGCGCCGTACCGGGCCGGGTTGAGCGGCGCCATCAGCAGCGCCCCGCGGTCGAGAAAGTCGCTCGACGCGAGCTCGACCTGCGCGTAGACGTCCGTCCAGTCCTCCGGCAGCGTCGCGGCGGCTGCATCCCACTGCTCTGCGGCCGGGGCCCAATCGGCTCGAACCTCTTCGCGCTCCGGCGGCGCCTCCGAGGCGGTGACGAGCTCGAGGTTGCCTCCGATGCCCTCGCGGTCGAGCCGCTCGAGCATCCGCCGAGCCTGCTCGCGCCGCCCGCCGCGGCGCGGGACCGTGAAGCGAACCTGACTTCCGACCCGTCCAGGCTGGAAGGCCGTGAGCATCGACGCAACTCGGTCGGCGTGACTCTGGTCCTTGACGTTCAGGACGAATCGGGCGTCCGCCCAGTCCGCGGGCAGACGCGACTCGAGCTCCCGGTACTCCTCGACGAGGGACACGCGCCGATCTTAGTGCCCGCTACTACACTGGCGCCCGTGGCCAAGGTGGAGAGGAAGGGGGCGGTCTCGCCCGAGCTGCTGCGCGAGTTCTTCCGCGAGATGCTGCTCATCCGGCGCTTCGAGGAAAAGGTCGAAGAGCGCTTCCGAGCAGGCGAGCTGCCGGGATTCCTCCATGTGGCGATCGGCCAGGAAGCAGTCGCTGTCGGCGTCTGTCGAGCGCTCGAGGAAGGCGACGTCATCGCCTCCACTCACCGCGCGCACGGGCACACCCTCGCGAAGGGCACGCACCCGAACGAGCTGATGGCGGAGCTGTACGGGAAGCTCGAGGGCTGCTCGCACGGCTACGGCGGATCGATGCACCTCTACGACGTCGAGCGCGGGAATCTCGGAGCGAACGCCGTCGTCGGCGGTGGGCTGCCCGCGATCGTCGGCGCCGCACTCGCGTTCAAGTTCCGTGACGAGCCGCGCGTCGCGGTCGCGTTCTTCGGCGACGGGGCGACGAACATCGGCACCTTCCACGAGTCGCTCAACCTTGCGCAGCTCTGGAATGTCCCGGCCGTGTTCGTCTGCGAGCACAACCACTGGGCCGAGTCGACGCCTGCCAAGCAGCACATGCCGATCGAGGACATGACCAAGCGCGCCGAGGCGTACGGGATGGAGTCGATGGAGGTCGACGGGCAGGACGTCGGCAAGGTCCACGAGGCCGCCGCGAAGGCGGTCGAGCATGCGCGGTCCGGCCGCGGTCCGGTGTTCCTCGTCGCCCAGACGTACCGCCTCTCCGGCCACTACATCGGCGACCCGCAGGTCTACCGCCCGAAGGAGGACCTGCAGCGTCTCCGCGAGACGGAGGACCCGATCGACAAGCTGCGCACCGAGCTGGAGCTCTCGGACGAGGAGTTCGAGGAGCTGGACAGCGAGGTCACCGAGCTGGTCGAGGCGAGCGTCGAGTTCGCGAAGTCGCGGCACCGACCCCAAGCCCGAAGACGCGCTGAAGAACATCTATGCCTGAGCTCTCCTACCGCGAAGCAGTCCGCGATGCGCTCGCGACCGCGATGCGCAAGGACGACGACGTCTTCATCATGGGCGAGGACATCGCCGAGATGGGCGGGTCGATGGGCGTCACGCAGGGCCTGCTGGACGAGTTCGGCCCGGAGCGCGTCCGCAACACCCCGATCTCCGAGATCGGCATCGTCGGGACCGGGATCGGAGCCGCGATGCAGGGGATGCGCCCGGTCGTCGAGATCATGTACGAGGACTTCCTGACGCTCTCGGCCGAGCAGATCGTCAACCAGGCGGCCAAGCACCGCTACATGTCCGGCGGGCAGCTGAAGGTGCCGCTGACCGTCCGGACGCAGGGCGGAGCAGGCTGGTCGCCCGGAGCCCAGCACGCGCAGCAGCTCGAGTCGTGGTTCGTCCACATCCCCGGCCTCAAGGTCGTCTTTGCGTCCACGCCGACCGACGTGCGCGGGCTTCTCTACAGCGCGATCTACGAGGACAACCCCGTGATCTTCTTCGAGCACAGGACGCTGTACGGCCTGAAAGAGGAGATGCCCGAGGAGCTCGAGCCGATCCCGATCGGGCAAGCGCGGGTCCTGCGGGAGGGCGAGGACGTCACCGTCGTCGCGACCGGGCGGCTCGTCCACGAGTCGCTGGACGCGGCAAATCAGCTCGAGGAGCAGGGAGTCTCCGTCGAGGTCGTCGACCCGCGGACGCTCCAGCCGCTCGACGAGGAGACGATCGTCGAGTCCGTCAAGAAGACCAACCGCTGCGTCGTCGCGCACGAGGCCGTCACGAAGATGGGCTTCGGAGCCGAGGTCGCCGCGATCGTGCAGCACCAGGCATTCGACTGGCTCGACGCGCCGATCGAGCGCGTGGGCGCGAAGTTCACGCCGATCCCGTTCGCGCCCGTCATGGAAGAGTTCGTCGTGCCCCACGCCAAGGACGTCGTGGAGGCGATCCAGCGCACGGTGCAACGCGATGGCGACTGAGGTCAAGCTCCCGCGCCTCGGCCAGGGCATGGAGTCGGGGACTGTCGTTCGCTGGCTGAAGCAGGAGGGTGACCGGGTCGAGAAGGGCGAGCCGCTCTACGAGCTCGACACGGAGAAGGTGACGCAGGAGGTCGAGGCCGAGGCCGCCGGCGTCCTGCTGAAGATCGCCGTCCAGGAGGGCGAGGTTCCGGTCGGGCAGACGGTGGCCGTGATCGGCGAGGAGGGCGAGGACGTTCCGCAGGCAGAACAGGACCCGGAGGACACCGAGGTCGACGAGACACCGCAGGAGGAGGGCTCGCGCGCGCCTGAGCGGGACGAGGAGCGCGAGGAAGGCGCCGCGGCATCCGCCTCACGCGAGCGCCTCCGAACAGGTCACCGAGGTCCAGGAGCCCGAGCGGGACGGGCGCGTCAAGGCGTCGCCGCTCGCCCGGAGGATTGCCCGCGAGCGCGGAATCGAGCTCGCACAGCTCCGCGGCACCGGGCCGGAGGGGCGAATCGTCGCCGAGGACGTCGAGCGGGCAGAGATGGCGCCGGCCGAGGCGCCCGCCCCGGAGGCGGCGCCGGCGGCAGCGCCGCCCTCAGGCGAGGTCGAGGTCGTTCCGCTGACCTCGATTCGCAAGACGATCGCGCGCCGCCTCACGGAGGCGTGGCAGGCGCCCGTCTTCCAGATCTCGATGTCCGCCGACATGGCGAGGGCGCTCGAGCTGCGGAAACAGCTGGTCGAGCTCGCCAAGGACGGCCCGAAGCCGACGATCTCCGACGTCCTCACGAAGATCGCCGCCTCCGCGCTCATGCGGCACCGGCGTCTGAACGCGGAGTTCGCCGGCGAGGAGGTGCGGATCCACCCGTCGGCCCACGTCGGAATGGCGGTGGCGACCGACCGCGGGCTCGTCGTTCCGGTGATCCGCGGGGCGGACCGGCTGTCGATCCAGGAGATCGCCGCCGCCCGTGTCGACCTCGTCGAGCGTGCGCGGGGCGGGAAGCTGCAACAGGCCGATCTCGACGGCGGCACGTTCACGATCTCCAACCTCGGGATGTTCGGCGTCGACCAGTTCGTCGCCGTCCTGAATCCGCCGCAGGTCGCGATCCTCGCGGTCGGTGCCGTCGAGGAGAAGCCCGTGGTGCGCGACGGCGAGCTCACCGCGCGACCGCTGATGAGCCTGACGCTGACCTGCGACCACCGCGCCGTCGACGGCGCAGACGCCGCCGATTTCCTCCGCACGGTTCGCTCCATGCTCGAAGAACCGGGCCTGGCGCTCTAGAGTTTCGAGTCATGCGCGTCTGGTACCGCGTCCGCGACCTCGACGCTGCGCGCCGGTGGTACTCGACGAAGCTCGGCTTCGAGGAGACCTACTACGACGATCCCGGCCGCTGGGCGAAGCTCGAGCGCGGCGCGATGCAGATCGCGCTCGCGGAGGGTGAGCCAGAGGACGGCGGAGTCGCCACGATCGACGTCACGGACGTCAAGGCCGAGGCCGAGCGCCTCCGGAAGGACGACATCGAGGTCGGCACCGTGCTCGAGCTGCACGAGGAGGTGCGGCTGCTGGACGTGTACGACCCGGACGGGAACCGCCTGCAGCTCGTCCAGGAGCTCCGCCGCTGATCCGCCGCGGAAACCGGCAGGACGTCCGGTTCCTGAAGGACATGCTGCGCCACGCCTTCTACTGGCGCTCGGGCGGAACGGTCGAGGACGCGTCGCTCTGGCAGTACGTGTCCGGCTGGGGGCGGAGCGGGGACACGGCGGTGATCGCGCTGGAGGAGGGCTTCCCGGTAGGCGCCGCCTGGTTCCGGCTCTTCACGCGCGACGAGCCCGGCTTCGGCTTCGTGGACGAGCAGACGCCCGAGGTCTCGATCGCCGTCGTTCCGAGCCGCCGCGGCAGGGGCATCGGCTCCGAATTGCTCGACGCGCTGATCGACGCAGCGAAGGAGCAGGGCTACGGCTCGCTGAGCCTCTCCGTCGCGGACGACAGCCCCGCGATGCACGTCTTCGAGAAGCAGGGTTTCGAGCAGTTCGAGCAGACCGACGGCTCGTCGACGATGCGGCTCGATCTCCCGGCGGGTTAACCAGCTCTACGGCATGGACGAGGACGACTCGCTCGACGGTGGGATCGGATTCGATCTCCCGGCCGGCGGCGACGGGTTCGACTCCTGCACGAACGGCGAGACGCTCTTCAGCTACCCGTAGAGCACGGCTTGGGGTCAGACCCTCAGGCGTGACAGTGACGTTTCGTCCACCGGAAGCCTGCCGGAAGGGTCGTGACCGTGGCTGGTTCGCGCGCAGCCGCCCGCCGCGGTGTTGCAGAGTCGGCGCAAAGTCGGTTCTGTCCCGCGGCGGGGTCTGACCCCACGCATGGAACGCTGGTAGTGGGTGCCCTCTCCCGGGCCGCGGGGCGCGTCGTGGCCACCTCGGAGATGACACGGCCGGCCGGGAACAACGCCGGCCCCGCGGCCGCCAGTAGGATCGAGCGCGAACCCGACCGAGGAGCGAGAGACCGATGGAATGTGACGTTGCCGTCCTGGGAGGCGGCCCGGGCGGCTACACGGCCGCGATCCGCGCCGCGCAGCTCGGCGCCAAGGCCGTCTGCATCGAGAAGGAGCCCGAGCTCGGCGGCACCTGCCTCCGCGTCGGCTGCATCCCGACCAAGGCCTGGGTGCAGACCGCCTTCGCGATCAAGGAGGCCGAGGAGACCTTCGGCAAGCTCGGCGTCCAGGTCGGCGAGCCGGAGCTCGACTTCTCGACCGCGAACGAGTGGAAGGACGGCGTCGTCAAGCAGATGACCGGCGGCATCGCCCAGCTCTTCAAGGCGAACGGCGTCGAGTGGGTCAAGGGCGCCGGCCGGTTCACGGACGCGAACACGATCGCCGTCGAGGGTGGGGAGGACGTCACCTTCCGCAGCGCCATCGTCGCGACCGGCAGCTTCCCCATCCTCCCGCCGATCGAGGGTCTCGACTCGCGAGCGCTGCGTCGACTCGACCGGACTCCTCGCGCAACAGGAGCTCCCGAAGCGCCTCGTCGTCCTCGGCGGCGGGATCATCGGCTGCGAGTTCGCGTCGATCTTCGCCCGCTTCGGCTCCGAGGTCACCATCATCGAGATGCTCCCGAGCCTCATCCCGCAGGAGGACGCCGACGCCGCCAAGGAGCTCGCGAAGCAGTTCGGCAAGCGCAACATCACGCTCCACCTCGAGAAGCAGTGCACGAAGGTCGAGGACTCCGGCTCCGGTCTCACCGTCCACTTCGGCGAGGGCGAGACCGTCGAGGCCGACCTCATGCTCGTCTCCGTCGGCCGCGCGCCGCAGGTCGAGAACCTCGGCCTCGAGGAGATCGGCGTCGAGCTCGACCGCCGCAAGGGGATCGCCGCCGACGAGCACCGCCGCACCACCGTCGACCACATCTACGCCGTCGGCGACTGCGCCGGCTACTGGCAGCTCGCACACACCGCCTTCCGCGAGGGCGAGGTCGCCGCCGAGAACGCGATGGGCCACGAGGCCGTCGTCGACAACCGCGCGGTCCCGCGTCCCATCTATACGGACCCGGAGGTCGCCGCCGTCGGCCTCACCGAGCAGGAGGCCCGGGAGCAGTACGGCGACGACGTCGAGACCGGCGTGTTCCCCTGGGTCGCCAACGCGCGGGCCGTCATGCAGAACGAGACGACCGGCTGGGTGAAGTCGATCCACGAGAGCCGGTACGGCGAGCTGCTCGGGGTCGTGATGGTCGGCCCGCACGTCACCGACCTGATCGAGGCGGGCGTCGTCGCGATCGACGCCGAGGCGACGGTCGAGACGGTCGCGGACGGCATGACCGCCCACCCGACCCTCTCGGAGGGGATCAAGGAAGCGGGCCTGGTGGCGCTGGGACGGGCGATTCACCTGCCGAACCGGAAACGGGCAAAGACGCCAGCGTAGGTTCACGCCGCACGCCCGATCGCGGAGGCCGTCTGCCCCAGCCACAAGAGGCGGAATTGCCGCTCTGAAGCGCCCCCAGCCTGCTCACGCTTCGAGCCGAGACACGTTCCCGTGTGGCCTCGAGGTTCGTTTCCGCCTACAGCGGGAAACAGCACCGCAAGGAATGAGTGCGTGAGGCATCTATGAGACAGGAACCGTGAGCGACGCCGCACTCCTCACCCGGCCGAAGACCGACCGTGCGTTCGAGCGCCTCTACAAGCGCCACGTCCACGACGTCTACCGGTACGTGCTTGCCGTCCTGCGGAACCCGGCCGATGCGGAGGACGCCACTCAGGCGACCTTCCTGAGCGCCTACCGAGCCTTCCAGCGGGGGCAGCGGCCCGAGCTTCCTCGCAACTGGCTGCTGAAGATCGCCCACAACGAATGCCGGCAGCGCTTCCGGACGCTTGCCCGGCGGCCCAAGGAGGTCGTCTGGGACGAGCGTGTCGCCGCGCCGCCTGTCGACGAGGCGGTTCCGACCGCTGACGAGATCCGTCACGCGCTCGGCCAGCTCAACTTCAACCAGCGCTCGGCGCTCGTCATGCGCGAGCTCGAGGGCCGCTCCTACAGCGAGATCGGCGAGATCCTCGACGTCTCGGTGTCGGCGGTGGAGACCCTGATCTTCCGCGCGCGGCGTGCGCTGCGCGAGCAGCTGGAGGGAGGCCTCACGTGCGGCGAGGCCGAGGCCACGCTCTCCAAGCGCCTCGATGCGACGCTCTCGGCCGGCGAACAGCGAGCCCTCCGCGCCCATCTGCGTGAGTGCAGCGAGTGCGCCTCGCTCGAGCGCAAGCAGCGGGGTCAGCGCGCGGCACTGAAGCGGCTCGGCGTCGTCCAGCTCCCGCCGTCGCTGCTGAGCTTCTTCGGCGGTGGCGCCGGAACGACCGTCGGTGGAGTGATCGCCGGCTCCGGCATTGCAGCGAAGGCCGCCGCGATGGTTGCGGCAGGCGTGATCGCGGGCGGCGTCGGCCACGAGGCGGTCGAGGCGGTCGCGGCGAGCGAGCCGAACCGGACGGAGCTTCCGAAGCTCAAGAAGGTCCCGCGCACCTACCCGAAGGTCTACGTCTCGACCGCGGCCGGCGGAACCGCGCGCGACTCGAGGCAGGCCGACCTCGACGCCATCGCCTCGTTCGGTCCCGCCGATCCCTCCGCCGTCCGGAACGCCGTCGCCAAGGCGCTGGCACGCGGTGGCGCAGGCGCCTCGACGTCACAGCCGCCCATAGACGGGCCGGGCCAGGGCGCGGGTCAACCGGCGTCGGCCGGTCAACAGGCGTCGGCAGGTCAACCGGCGTCGGCCACGTCTCCGTCCGCGAACGCGCCGGAGCCCGTCCGCGACGTCGTGGAGACGGCGAAGACGGTCGTCAAGGAGGTCCCGAAACCGCCGCTGCCGCCGCTGCCTCCTCCGCCACCGCTACCGCCACCGCCGGTCGAGCTCCCGCCGCCACCGCCCGTCCCGCCGCTGCCACCGCCGCCGCCGCTACCGCCGCCGCCGCCGCTGCCGCCACCACCCCCGCTGCCGCCGCCGCCACCGCCGCCACCATTTCCGGTGACAGGAGGCTGATAGCCCCGGCAGCGCAGGAGTGCCCGTCGTAAGTCGTCTTCGGGGGAATCGCAAGAAACGGGGTCTGGCGGCATCTACCTGGGCATGAGTTTCCTGCTGGCGCGGGAACGGGAGCGAGCCTGCGCGTGGCTGTACCGGCGGCTGCGATCCGGGCAGCGCGGGAGATCTCTGACCTGTGACCAGGCCGAGCGCGCCGTCTCCCGCCGGCTTGACGGAGAGCTGCCGCCGTCCGAGCACGAGCTCCTGGGCGTACACCTTCGGTCCTGCACGGACTGCGTCCGATCCGAACGGCTGCACCTTCACTGCCGAGCCGCTCTTTGCGCCTTCGCGTTTGCGCCGGTGCCGGTCCGCCTGCTGACCGGACCTCCACGGCCACCGCCGGGCCGCTAGTCTCGGACCGATGAGCATCATCAACAGGAGAAATGCCGTCCTCGGCTGGGCGACGTGGCAGGTCGGCAAGACCGCCGCGAAGCACAAGGCGAAGCAGTCGGTGAAGCCCGGCAACCGCCGTCCCGGGAAGGGTGCGATCGTCGGAGCGCTCGCCGCCGTGGGCGGAGCGCTCTGGTTCTGGCGCAGCCGCCGCGGCGACGACGACGAGAGCGAGTAGCCCCCGCCGCCGCCGCGCGGCAGGCGTTGCGCTAGGAGGGCTGCGCCGTCCGCACGCGGACGAGCCGCCGCGTGGAGACGCCGGCGAGAAGCGTGTCGCCTTCCCTCCGGGCCCGGATGAACTTGACCATCGAGCCGCCGCGCACGAGGCGGAGGCGCGTGGTCGGCTGGATCTGGATGGTCGCCAGGCCGTCGACGTTCGTCCGCACTTCCTGCGGAGCCTGGATCCACCCGAGCGGGACGCCGGTGACGAGCACGATCGCGTCACGGACGATGTAGCCGCGCGTGTCCGTCACGCGGAAGCGGCCCGTGTAGGGAGCCCGCGAGCGGATGACGCGGGGCACGAACTCAACGCCCGAGATGATGAGGCGGTGCGGGAGCCGCATGCTCGACGCCGGAATCGAGTAGCGGCCGTCAGACAGGCGCGTCGCGCCTTCAGGCGGCGTCACGACGGCGGTCGGCTGCGAGTTCGCAGTCGTCGAGCCCGTCGTGTTGCTCGCGGTCACCGCGACACGGAGCCGGTTGTTCACGTCCGACGTCTGGACGGCGTACGTCCGGCCCGTGGCGCCGGCGAGATTGGCGCAGTTGAGGCCGTTCCCGTCGCACCGCTGCCACTGGTACGTGTACATGATCGGGTCGTCGCCCGTCCACACACCCTCGCTCGCGGTCAGCGTCTCCCCGTCCCTCGGCGTTCCCGAGATGGAGGGAGGCGTCGTGTTGGCCGGGGCGATGTTCGCCTGGGCGTCGGCGAGCCCGGCAAGGGCGGCCAGTGCGGTCAGCGCGGACGCCGCCGCGGCAGCCCCAAGGAGCTGAAGCTTCTTCATCTGCTTGTAACCCCCTTCACTTGCATCGGTATCCGATGGTGTGTGAGGGATACCCGACCGGTTTGAGGTCAATCCCAGGAGTCGGTAAGGATTGTCTGAACACGCTGATGAGGAGGGTGGGGATGAAAGTCGAGAAGGCCGTCACAGCAGTGACATGGATCCCGTCGGAGGCGATCGAGGGGATGCCGAAGCTTCCGTTCGAGCTGGGGATGACGTCCTACGACGACCCGCCGCCAGAGCGGCTGGGGCATGGCCAGCTGGAGGCGCTCCGCGACCGCGACGGCTTTCGCGAGGCGAACGAGCTGCGCGCGTGGATCGAGGTCGACGACGGCAAGATCGTCGACTCGGGCTACTCCGGCGGCGCGGTCATCGGGACGACGCACGTGAAGGTCGGCCCGAAGACGCTCTCGTTCCCCGGCGTCGGGTATCCGCTGATCCAGGCCGAGCCCGAGGTAGGCCCCGACTGGGTCAGGTTCGTGCAGAGCGCCGGCGGCCGGATGGGGCTTCCGGCGCCGCGCAGGGTCAGCGGCAAGCCGTACTTCCAGATCGCGTCCGCCTCGGCCTGGACGACGCTCCAGCTGATCATCTACGCCGACGGGACCTCCAAGCACCAGCTGGTCGGCGCCTCGCCCTTCCCGCGGCACTGGATCTACGACGACAGCGGCGCCCTCGTCGAGAAGAGCGGCGAGATCGACTTCGAGCGGTGGTGGCGCGAGTCGTACGGCCCGAACACGCCGTGGGGCGGAGACGACTCGCCGACGCTCGTCGCGGCCGTGGAGTCGGAGCTCGAGCGCGAGCTCTCACGGATCGTCATGGCCGACGCCCAGGCCTTGCCCCGGCACGAGCTGGACGAGGGCAAGACGCTCGTCGAGCAGGACCAGCCGGGGACGAGCCTGTTCCTGATCCTCGACGGGATGCTTGACGTGGAAGTGGACGGCGACATCGTGGCCGAGGTCGGCCCGGGCGCGATCGTCGGCGAGCGGGCGTCGATCGAGGGCGGAATGCGGAGCTCGACGCTCCGTGCTGCAACGAAAGTGCGCGCCGTCGAGATTCCTGCCAGCGCACTCGATACAGGTGAGATCGCGGCCCTCGCGTCGAGCCACCGGAGGGAGATGTCGTAGAACGGGTCGCGCTCGTCACCGGCGCCGGCAGCGGGATCGGCCGGGCGATCGCGGAGCGGCTCGCGGCGGACGGCTTCGCGCTCGGATTCGCGACTCACAAGCAGGGAGACGAGGAACGGGAGGTCTACGAGGAGCTGGCTGCGCGCGGGCCGGTGCACTGGGCGGCAGGCGACCTGTCCGATCCCGCCGTGCCGGCGCGGCTCGTCGACGAGGTTGCCGAGCGGCTCGGCCGGCTGGACGTCCTCGTCAACAACGCCGGGATCACGGTCTCGAAGCCGGCACTCGAGCTGACGGCGGACGACTTCGACGCCGTCTTCTCCGTCGACGTCCGTGCCGCCTTCCTCGCGTCGCAGGCGGCGGCACGCGTGATGGGCGACCGCGGCGGCGTGATCGTGAACATCACGAGCGTCCACGAGCACGTTCCGCGTCCGGGCTTCGCGCTCTACGCGCCGGCGAAGGCGGCGCTCGGGATGCTGACGCGGTCCCTCTCGATCGAGCTGGCGCCGTCGATCCGCGTCGTCTCGGTCGCGCCGGGCGCGATCAAGGTCGAGCGAAACGAGTTCGACTCCGAGCGGCTCCGGGCCGAGATCCCGCTGCAGCGGGCCGGCAGGCCGGAAGAGGTCGCGTCGCTCGTCTCCTGGCTCGTCTCGCCCGAAGCGGAGTACGCAACGGGCGCGAGCTTCCTGCTGGACGGCGGCATGGCCCAGCAGGTGGTCGACTAGGACCCGCCGAGGTGAGCGACTAGGAGCCGGGAAGGTGAGGCGCGAGCGCGATCCAGTCGCGCATCGTGACCCTCGCCTTCGAGTCATCGAGGAGCTCGCGGATGAAGGTGTTCCGGACGAGCTGCGGCTTCCGCTTCAGGATCGAGAGCTGATGGCGCCGCACGCCCTCCGCGAGCCGCTGGAACTTGAAGAACGCCGGCTTCCGTAGACCGGCCGCGGAGACCAGCCCCGACTGCCAGCCGGTCGTCCGTCCTTCGTCCCGCACGAGGAACCACAGCAGCATGTCGATCCGCGGGTTCCGCCTCGCGATCGTGTACGCCTCGTGCATGTAGGTCGCCTGCCGGTCCCAGGTGACGCCGAAGATCTTGTCCGGCGGGCTCGTCTCGTACGCGTACTCGGTGATCCAGATCGGCTTCTCGCCGTAGAGGATCGTGACCTCGTCGATCAGCTTGCCGATGTTGGCGAAGGTGATCGCCCGCGGGTTGCGCGGCTTGGCGGTGGGCCGGTATTTCGGGTCGCCCGCGTACGGGTGGTGCGCGTAGGCGTCGAAGTTCCGCATGCCCGCTGCGTGCGCGGCGCGGAGGAAGCCGATCGGCGAGGTGGACGGCCGCTTCGTGGCCGGCGCGTTGTTCCCGCGCGCCGCCGTGACGCCGCACGCGACTTTCTGGCCGCGGAGCAGCGTGAGGTGGACGCCCTCGTAGATCGCGTTGCAGATCCGTGCGTAGTCGCGCGCGGACTGGATCACCCAGCGCCCCTGGATCTTCCGCCACTGCGGCTTCAGCCCGAGCGGCAGGTTGGGCTCGTTCCAGGCTGTCCAGAGCGAGACGCGGGGGAGGACGACGCCGTCCGGCCGCCGGTACCGGCCGCTGTAGCGGAACGCGGCCGCGTACGCGAACTCGCGGAGCCGCTTCATGTTCTGCGGCGCCTTGTTCTGCGGCTCACCGCCGTTCGCCCACCAGGGCGTGCCGAAGATCGTGAAGGCGATGCTGACGCCGCGCTGCGAGGATGCGATCACGGCGGCGTCGTAGCGATCCCACTCGTACGCCTTGTCCTCGGGATTCGTCCCGTTGTCCGGCCGCTCGCGGGCGACGCCGAGCACGCCGCCCCAGGACAGCGTCACGCGGACGATCTGCGGACGCAGCGTCTGGAGCGTCTGGGAGAAGCGAGGCGTGTTCCCGATCGCCTCGGTTGTGTCGACAAACCCGATCTGGAGCCAGTTGGACGCGCTCGCCGGCGCCGCCACCACACAGGCAGCAAGCACCGCGACGAATGTCATGCGACGCATCACACGAGAACGTATCGGGTCGGTGTTAGCACAGCGTGAAGCGGGTACGAACGCAATTCGATCCCCCACTAGAGGAGCAAGAGATGGGTCTGACCGACATGCTGCAGGACGCAGCCACGAAAGAGAAGCTCGACGACTTCACGCAGCGCTACGACCAGGGCAAGCCCTGGGAGGGCATCTCCGACGACGAGGCTCGGCAATGCCACGACGAGGTCGCCTCACAGCTCGACGACAACGAGTACGAGGCATCGGCCCGTGAGTCGTTCGAACGGCTCGACCCTGAAGAGCGGCGCGAGGCCGCGCGCCAACTCGACGCCGGTGAGACGGACGATCCGGACGAGCTCGCGAAGGCGACCAACCGGGCCCGCAAACAGAACCCGGACATGCTCAAAGACCTGATGAGCAACCCGGCAATCAAAGGCGCCGTGGCCGGCATCGCCGCGAGCGCGCTGAAGAAGTTCCGCTAACGAGAGGAGAGCCCATGGGTGAAGTCAAGAAGTCGATCGAAGTCGAGGTTCCGGTCTCGACCGCCTACAACCAGTGGACGCAGTTCGAGGAGTTCCCGCAGTTCATGGAGAGCGTCGAGTCGGTCACGCAGCTCGACGACACCCACCTGCGCTGGGTCGCCGACATCGGCGGCCGGCGGGAGGAGTGGACGGCGGAGATCACACACCAGGAGCCCGACAGCCACATCGCGTGGCGGTCCACCGAGGGCAGGGAGAACGCGGGCGACATCCGGTTCGACAGCCTCGGCGACGACCGCTCGCGGATCCAGGTCGTCATGACCTGGGAGACCGAGGGCATCGTCGAGGCGGCGGCCGAGAGAATCGGGCGAGACGAGAGTGCGGTCGAGACCGACCTCGAGCGCTTCAAGGAGATGATCGAGAACCGCGGCGCCGAGTCCGGCGAGTGGCGCGGCAAGGTCGCCGAGGGCGACCGGGTCGACTAGAGGGATTTGGCGGGCGGGCCGGCGATCAGCCGGCTCGCCCCCTGACCGGTAGACCAGCACCGAGGTCAGCAGCGTCCAGAGCGGCAGCCCGAGGACCAGTCCGAAGAACGCGACCGGCGGGATGGCCATGATCAGCGCAACGGCGAGGCTGACCCAGGCCAGCCAGCGCGGCAGCGCCGCGAAGCGCAGGATCGCGAGCGCCGTCGCGACGAGCAGCGGGATCGAGAAGAGCGCCGCACCGCCGAAGAACGCGTCTCCCACCCGAACAAGCGCCTCGATCCCCGTGTCCGACGTGTTCGCGTGGTCGAAGGCCGCCTGGCGCGTGCGGCAGGTAGGTGAACATCAGCGACACGGATACGGCCACGCCGCTTCCGAACGCGATCGTCGCCAGCCGGCCGGTCCCGCCCTCGGCGGCGAACAGCGCCGAGCGGAGGCTGCCGAGCATCCAGACGAAGAAGACGACGCCGAAGCCGAACACGATCGCGCCGGCGAGGATCGAGGTGTCGTTCTCCTGCACCCAGGCGACGAACTGGGCAGTGTCCTTTCCGTCCGGCCGGTCGTCCTTCTCGAGCAGGAAGGTGCCGACGATCCAGAGGACGACCGCGACGACGCCCGTCAGCGGCGCATAGCGCTCCCAGCTGCGCACTCTGGTGAGGCTAATTGTGGTGTCGGACGCGTTTAGGAAGACTGGGATTCGAGCCAAGGGACGAGCTCGTTCCCGGCGGGATAGAACGACGCGGTCGCCGTCGACGACGCGCTGCGGGAAATCGCCCCAAACTACAACGACAGCCTGGACCTACCGGACGCCAACCCTGGAGGGCGGGGTGCCAATCGATGGAGGTAGGTTCAACCCCGTCGGCAACGTCGGGGTGCGCTCAACGGCACGTTCCTGAGCTAGCCCCAGGCCCTCACTCGCCCTCGGCCCCGCCACCCCGCCCGGACAGCGCCTTCAGCGCACCGAGGGTCGCCAGCGCGGCCACGATCCCGACTCCGGCGAGCGCGAGCGGCGTCGGGACACTCTCCTTCACCGCCCCGACCTTCTCGCCCACCATGCCCGCCTTCTCGGTCACCCTCCCGCGCACGTCGTCCTCGGCGGGCTCGCCCTCGGGCTCGTCGTCCTCGGGCTTGCCCCCGCCCTCGCTCTCCTCGGGCTCCTCCTCGTGCTCGGGCTCGTCCTCCCCAACGTCCGCCGCCTCGGCCTCGTCCTGCTGTTGGGCGGCGAGGCTCGAGGACAGCTCGTCGATCAGCGCGGCCGCCATGTCGAACTCCTTGATCGCCTTGTCGGGGTCGTCCGCGAGCTCGCCCGCGGTGATGTGTTGGATCGCCTCCGTGGTCTTGGTCATGTGTCCTCCTCAGGTGTCGGTATCGGTCGGTCTGGCGCTCGACGGCCTTTTCCTACCAGCCGTTTCCCAGGATGGATATGCCATCCGTTTCTAGCCGCGGGGAGGGTAAGGATCGCGCTTGTACGTGTCGCGCTCCTGGAGCTTGCCGTCCTTTCCGTGGATCAGCAGCTCTCGCCCTTCGTTGATCGCCACGTGCCGTCCAGCCTTCTCGGCTGAGTCTTTCTGATCGTGGAGGGACGTGGCGCGGCTCGCGCCCTCCCTCACAACAGACCATTTGGCCTGATCCTCCCGCCACGTCACATGCACGTCGCCCTCTGCCATGGAAAGCCTCCTTCATCTCGAAGTCGGCGTTGCTTACCCGGATGCGGGTGGCTGAAACGACCAGCTGAGGAACTGCAAGCGAGCGCACATCAAAAACACATCGAACGCACGGATTAGCCCGCCGAGCCGTGGGCAGACCTAGGTCGTCCTGCCTCTCCCGGGGGTCCACGCCGCTACGCCATGAGGCTTGGGCCGCGGGACCCTTCCGGGGGAGGCAAGCGATCAATCGACAGGAGGAGGGAGAAAGATGATTCTTCGCTACGACCGCGTGGCCACGCAGCTGCCACCACCGTCCGAGCCCGATCCCGCCGGAGCGGCGGCGGTGCAAGAGCTGCTCGGCGGACGCTTCGGGGAGATGTCCACGTTCCTGAACTACACGTTCCAGTCCTTCAACTTCCGCAACCGACAAGGCGCTCGGCCGTTCTACGACCTCGTCGCGAACATCGCCGCCGAGGAGTTCGGCCACGTCGAGCTCGTCTCGGCGACGATCAACACGATGCTGACCGGCGCGACTCCGGTCGACGGTGGCCAGGCACCGGCCGCCTCGCTCGCGGGGGTCAAGGGGATTGGGAACCCACACCATTTCCTCGCCGGAGGCCAGGGCGCTCTCCCGCAGGACTCCAACGGCCGGCCGTGGAACGGCGACTACGTCTTTTCCTCCGGAGACCTCGTCGAGGATCTGACGCACAACTTCTTCCTCGAGACCGGCGCGCGCAACGGGAAGCTCAAGGTCTACGAGATGGTCGAGCATCCGGCGGCGCGTGCCCTGACGGGTTATCTGCTCGTGCGCGGGGGCGTGCACCAGGTCGCGTACGCGAGAGCGCTCGAACGTCTGACCGGAGCCGACCTCATGAAGCTCTTCCCGAGCCCGCGGATTCCGACGGAGAAGATTCCGGAGTGCAAGCCGCACATCGAACGGGGCGACCATCTGCGTCTCTATCGCTTCTCGCCTGACGACTACAGGGAGCTGGCCGCCGTCTTCACCGGGCCGCACCCAGAGACCAAAGAGGAGCTCGTCGTCGTTGACGAGGCGCCCGAGGGTGAGCTCCCCAACGACCTTCCTAGCCAACCGGCCGTGTTCGCTCCGGACTACGAGCCCGACGAGATCGCGACAATCGCGGAGAAGCTGCGCAAGGACGCTGGCCTCGGTAAGGAACCGACCGGCATGGTGGCGGACCTCGAGAAGCGAACGAGGCGCACCAAGAAGAGGACGAAGTCCCGGCCAAGAGCAAGTGAATCCGGGGGCTGCGGGGTGACCCTTAGGGATCACCCCGCAGCCCAATCAGCTCCCCTCCTTGCCGCCAGGCGTTCGGGCCGGGCCCGCGACCTCGGAGACCCGTAGGCCCGGCGTGACGATGAATCAGTCGTCGTCATTGCGAAACACGGCGGGTGTCGCGAACGGCGTCTCGTCGAGTCGTTCGAGAAGGCTTCGCGGCGAGTCGAAGACCGCAGCGGCGCCGGCCTCGCGAAGCTCGGATTCCGAATACCCGCCCGTGAGCACGCAGATCGTGGCGATGCCGGCGCGGCGCGCTGCTTCGCAGTCCCAGGGCGTGTCGCCGATCATGATCGCATTCGCGGTGCGTGCCTTGGACAGGGCAGCTCGGACGAGGTCGGGATCGGGCTTCGACGCTTCGACGTCGTCCTTGTTCGTCCAGGCGTCCGCGAGTTCCCGGGCATCGAGCTTGTCGTCGACGAAGGCGTCGAAGTGAGACTCGATCGCGGAGCTCGCGAGGACGATCGGATGACCGAAGTCCTTCAGCTGCGCCATCAGCTCGTACGCGCCGTCGAGGGGCTCGATCTCCGGCAGCAACTGGTCGAACAGCTGCTCCCAGCGCGAGCGGAGCTCATCGCCTAGCTCCCGTTCGACAGCGTCGCCGGCAACGGCGGCGACGTACTTCTCGCCGCCCATGCCGACGTGCCGGTGCAGGCGCCAGAGGGGCACGACGATGTCGTGTTCGTGAAAGGCGCGATACCAGGCGAGGGCATGGTGGTAGTTGGAGTCGACCAGGGTGCCGTCGACGTCGAGAATTGCAGCGAGGCGCCTCGTCGTCATAGACGACATCGAGTCTTGACTGGCCAACCCGATCTGTGAAGCCTCGGGAATCCTGCAGCGCGGCCTCGTCAAGACGTCGCTCCCGACCTTGCCCCACTGATCCCTCCGGCGAATGCCTGATGGACAGCCTCGAGGCGAAGTTGCTCCACCTCTTCGCGCTGCCGTAGAGCTCGCTCGATCAAGTGGTGCAGCTCGAATGCCCGAAGACGCTGGCCGGGTCCGGTACCCGCTCCAAGGTCTGCCAGAGCGCCAGCTTGCCTGCGATGCCAACCGACAGCGCCTCCAGCTCGAGCACGCGACTAAGCGGTGAGTAGCCACGTAGCTGGCCGTTCAGTTTCAGGCGCCCAACCTTCTCGGCAGCCCAGGCGAAGACCTCCTTGGGCTTGGAGCCGGTAAAGCCGAGATCGGTCACGAGCCGGCGAAGCGTGTGCCTGTCCTCGTCGATCTCGGCAGTCAAGCGTCGCAGAGTGTCCCCGGTGCGAGTGCCCGTGTTGCTCCGTGCCGCCCGGCGCACGAGCGCTAACCCTGCGGTTGCAGCGGCGAGGTGGTCAGCGAGATAGATCTCGAGAAACCGATCCGGTTGACGGGCCATCGCCCTCCTTTCACCGGGGGTCGGTGGCCTCGGCGACGCGGCGTGGGATGCCTTCCTTTTTTCTGACAATCGCGTATTCCTCGCCTCGCGAGATGACCTCTTCTACGTCGGGTATCTCGTGGCCCGGCACGATCGCGAAATCCGCAGGCTCGGCGCGGAGCGCCTCATACTCGCCCGGCTTCATCGAAATTTGCTCGGCGCACGTGCCGTGACCGCACTCACAGACCAACTTAAGCTCCCCGGTCAGCGTGGCGAACGTCTCGTTGACCTCCCGAATCCGCTCGTTCGCTTCACGGAAGAGCGCTTCGTTTAGCCCAATACGTCGCTCGCGTTCCTCCATAGCGGCGTCACCTACTCCTCGCAAGCAGCTTGGTCGAGGTGTTCAGTTGCGTCTCTCTCGTCGAGTGCCTCAGCGATCTTGCCGGCGTGGCCCATCTTCTCCACGATGACGTAGCCGTTCCGCTCTTCCACTACGACGCTCACCCCCTGCGCTGCCGTCTGGTGGCCGGGCACGTTCAAGAAGCGACGGGAATCCGAGCGAATCTCCTCGTACTGATCGAGCTCTAGGCGTACAACCTCAGAGCAGGTCGGATCGGCACACTCGCAGATGAACGGCACTGGCGTCCTGACGTCGTAGACGCCGGCCGCCGCCCCGATGCGCTCATTGGCCGCGCGGAACGTCGCCTGAATCCGGGCGATCCGGTCCTCCATCAGCCAATCCATTCCTGTGGCATCTCCCTCCGTGATTCGGCCAAAACGAACGCCGGCCCTCTGCACAGATCCCCACTCCGAGGTGATCGATCTGCCTCATTTGCCGATGTCGCGTGAGAAAACGCGCAAGGCGGGAGCCCGCCCTATGTCTCTCGGACTCCCGCCCAGCAGGTGCTACTAGCGGTCGCCGTCTCTGTCGCGATGGGCGGTGCCGCTCTTGGCAAGACCCCGGCTGACCATGTAGCCAATCGCTACAGCCGCCACGAGCGTCCACGCACGAGGCGCGTCGAAGTTGTCCGCCTGCTGCGCGGCCACGAGGATCGCAGCGATCACTCCGAGCATCGCCCAGAACTCGGTCGTCAGGAACGAGGCTTTTGTCTCCTCGCGAGTCACCGTCGGCTGGGACGTCGCTGGACTCTCGAAACGGCGTTCGTCGGTCGTGATGTCACGTGTTGCCATGTGGACCCCTCCTTGTTGAGTCCCACCTGTATGCCCAGGTGAGGAGGGAGGTAACGGGACGCGCGTGTGCATTCCACCTGCGCCCGATGTGGATCCCTTCACACTGGGACGACGTCCGAGGTTTCGTGCGCGGGAGCGATTCGAGCATGAAGAATCCCCGCTCGACTCGTGACGCGATGCGCGGCGATGCGCCACCATTCCCTCCGGATCAGCCTCCAGCGCGCAGTCGAGAACTGTCCTCTCGCGAAGCCTCTCGCCGCCATTTTTCGACCATCGGCAGCCATTCCACAGCGCTGAAGGGCTACTTGTGGGGCTGCTCCTTCAGCTCGTGCTCGAGCTCGTCCAGCGCCGCGCGCAGGATCTGGATCCGCTCCAGCACCGGGACCGCCTCGCCGGGCCGGAGTGACTCGCGCCGCTCGAGCTCCCGCGCTTCCTCGAGCGAGTTCAGCACGATCCCGATGAACACGTTGATGACGATGAACGCGGCGACCAGGATGAAGCTCACGAAGAAGACCCAGGACCACGGGTGGATCTCCATGCCGGCGTTCATGTACAGCGGGAAGTCCTCGAGCGTCAGCATCACGAAGAGGGTCAGCATCGCCTCGCCGATCGTCCCCCAATCCTTCGGAATCTTCTCGCCGAAGAGCTGCCAGCCGACCATCCCGTAGACGAAGAGGATCAGCGTCGTCAGGATCGCCATCGACGCCAGCGGCGGCAGGCTGCGGATGACCGCGGTGATCAGGATCCGGACGTCGGGCAGGAGGTGGACGACCCGCACGATCCGGGCCAGGCGCGCGAGGCGGAGGATGGTCGTGTTCTCGCGCAGGCCGGGGACGAACGCGAGCCCGACGGCGAGGAAGTCGAAGACGTTCCAGCCCTCCCGGAAGTAGTTCCACGGCCGCGGGAAGTAGGAGGCGACGCGAAGCGCCGATCTCGACGACGAAGAACGCGAGGCAGAGCGCGTTCAGCGTGTCGAGCAGGTCGCCGTACTCACTCTCGAGGCGCGGGTAGGTCTGCAGCCCGAGCACGAGCGCGTTCAGCAGGATCACCGCGACGACCGCGCCGGTGAAGCCGGGCGAGTTGACGAGTCGTCGAAGCTGGTTCACCGGCTGGAGCTTGCCCGAAGGCCGGGACGTACGCGCGAGCTAGGAGGAGGGCTCGCCGGCGAGGCGGTCGCGCTCGGCGATCCAGGCGGCGAAGCGTCCGCGTGCCGTCTCGAGCCAGGAAGCAAGCTGCATGTCGAATGCGGCGATCTCGCCGCGAAGCTGGAAGATGCGAAAGTCGAGGACGCGCTCCCCGTCGCACACATGGTCCTCGGTTTCGTCATGCGGGACCCAGGCGCCACACTGGACGCAGGGTCGGAAGCGAGACTCAGGGAGGGCGCCGAACACCTGTGTCTAAGACGTGCGCGGCCGGTCTTGGTTCGGCGGTCTAACGAACTTCTTAGAAGCTCGTTTGCAAGTGGCAAGCCGGCGGACCGCAAGGCCCGCCGGCTCGTCAGCCGCGCTACACCTGGGCGCCGGCGGCCATCTGCGCCGCCCACTCTTCGGAGCGCTTCTGCATCTCCTCGGGCGAAACGTCCTCGATGTGCGTGGCGATGGTCCACTGGTGACCGAAGGGGTCCTCGACCGAGCTGAAGCGGTCGCCCCAGAACATGTCGTCCGGCTCCATCAGCGACGTCGCGCCGGCGTCGATCGCCTGCTGGTAGACGGAGTCGGTGTCCTCGACGTAGGTCATGATGCTGACGCTCGTCCCGCCGAGCTCCTTCGGCGGCTTGGTGCTCGACTGCGGGAACGGATCGGAGAGCATGACGATCGAGTCGCCGATCTCGAGCTCCGCGTGCATGACCGAGCCGCCGGGGCCCGCCATACGGGCGCGCTCCTTGGCGCCGAAGGCGCGCTGGTAGAAGTCGATCGCGGCCGAGGCGTCCTCGACGGCGAGATACGGCATGAGGGTGCTGTAGCCCTCGGGGACAGGCTGCGGCATGTGCCTACCTCCTGCGGTTGGGGTCGAGACGCAGACTAGCGAGGGATTCGCGGTATGCCCTAGAAAGCAACCCACCCGACGTGCTTCACTCTGTGAGCCGCATTGCCCAGCCCAGAAAGCGTCCCTCACACTTGACTCGGCCCCGGATTCTCGTCCTCGCCGCTGCGGTCGCCACAGCAGCTGTGGGCTGGCTGCTGAACTATCTCTTCGTCGCGGACCAGTCCCGCGCCGGACTGGTCGCGCTTCCCGTCTGGCTCCTCGCCGGCGCCGCCGTCGGATGGCTGGCGATCCGCTGGCGCGAGCGGTCGAGAGACCAGCGACTCGCCGAGAGCCGGCTGGACGGAATCCGGGCCGCCTCGACGGACGCGATCCTGCGCGTCGACGCCGACGGCGTCGTCGCGGGCTGGAGCCCGGGCGCGGAGGCGCTGTACGGCTACGAGGCCGACGACATCGTCGGGCGCCCACTCGCCGACCTGTTCGGGGATGTTGAGGCAGACCGCGTCGCCGAAGCCATCCGCGCAGGGAAGCGGCTGGACGAGGTCATGGAGCAGCGGAGCCGGGACGGCGACGTCTTCAACGCCGCGGTCCAGCGCGATTCCGAGCGCGGACCCGGCCGAGGCGATCGTCGTCGCCCGAGATGTCGACGAGTCCCGGAGGCTCACCCGAGAGCTTCGCAACGCCGAGACAACCGACCGCTCGCTCAGGGAGCATCTGCCGCTCGTCACCTACGTCCGGTCCTTCGAGAGCCGGGAGACGACGTTCGTCAGCCCGCAGATCGACCGGCTCGTCGGCTACACCGCCGACGAGTTGCTTGCGGATCCCGACCTCTTCGCCCGGCTCGTCCACCCGGACGACCGGGACGAGGTCCTCGCCGAGCGGGACGCCGTGGACGCGGCCAAGCCCGTCCGCCTGAGCTACCGCATGCTCGCGCGCGGCGGGCGGCTCGTCTGGGTGCGGGAGGAGGCTGTCGTGGTGCTGGACGAGTCGGGTCGGCCGCTCTCCATCCAGGGGTATCTGCTCGACGTCGGCGAGCGGAAGGCGGCGGAGGATCAGGCGAAGGAGCTTCGAACCGCAGAGGCCGTTACAGCCGAGGAGGCGCGGGACCGCCAGCGGAAGATCGAGTTCGTCGCCGAGGCCGCGTCGGTGCTGGCCTCCTCGCTCGACGTCAGCTCGACGGTGGGAGAGGTTGCCGTGCTCGCGACCCGCGCCCTGGCCGAATGGTGTGTGGTGGACGTGCTGGCCGAGGACGGCAGCGTCGCCCGGTACGCAGTGGCCGGTGGCGATCCCCCGTCGGCGGCGACCGAGCCCGATTCCGAACCGGAGCCTGCCGTCCGCGAGGTGATCCGAAATCGCCGGCCTGAGCTCTCCGCGACCCACATGCGGCTTCCGCTTGCCTCGGGCGGCCGGCGGGCGCTCGGGGCGCTCACGCTCGTGGCCGGCGAGCGCGCCGCTCCGTACGAGGGCACCGATCTCCCCTGGGGCCGTGCGGTTGCGGGGATGATCGCGCTCGCGATCGACAACTCGCGTTTGCACGTCGAGGTCGAGGCGCGCTCGGACGCGAACCAGGTGCTCACCCACGTGGGCGAGGGCGTCTTCCTGGTCGACCGGGCCGGCGCCATCCGCCTCTGGAACCCTGCGTCGGCCGCGATCACCGGCATCTCGGCAGAGGCGGCGGTCGGCACGCCGGTGACGGACGCGATCCCGGACTGGCACGAGCTCTCCGCCCGGGTTCCCCTCGGCACCGCTGGGGAGCCCGTGCGCCCCACGACGCTGCCGCTGGATACAGGGCACGGCGAGCGTTGGATCTCGATCTCGGGCGTGGAGTTCTTCGGCGGCACGGTCTACGCGGTGCGGGACATCACCGAAGAGCACCGGCTCGACGAGCTCAAGGCCGAGTTCATCGCCGTTGCGTCACACGAGTTGCGCACGCCCCTGGCGGCC
Source organism: uncultured Actinomycetes bacterium (assembly GCA_963798935.1). Lineage (GTDB taxonomy): Bacteria > Actinomycetota > Thermoleophilia > Gaiellales > Gaiellaceae > JACDAN01. Next base: position 8,669 of record CAWCVG010000002.1, on the reverse strand, counting down.
GTGTACGGCGCGGCTCAGACGCTGCGCCGCCACGACTTCGCACTCGACGACGCCGGGCGCGAGCGCTTCATCTCGCTCATCGTCGACGAGTCCGACCGGCTGGCCACGATCGTGAACCAGATCCTGCTCGCCAACCAGCTCGAGGTCGGGCGGGTCGACCTGGACACGGAGCCGTTCGACGGCGTGGACATGGTCGAGCGGGTGGTCGAGTCGGCGAAGACCCATGCGCCGTCGCACATCACATTCGACGTCCAGGTCGCGGAGGGCGTCCCGCAGGTCGCCGCGGACAAGGACCAGGCACGGCAAGTGCTGGTCAACCTGGTCGAGAACGCCGTCAAGTACTCGCCGGGCGGCGGGAGGATCGAGCTCGGCCTGGAAGCCGCGGACCGCTCGGTGCGGTTCAGTGTCGTCGACGAGGGCATGGGCATCCCCAGCGACGAGCAAGCCCGGATCTTCGAGAAGTTCTACCGCCTCGACCCGAACATGACCTCCGGCATCGGAGGAACCGGTCTCGGGCTCTACATCTGCAGGGAGCTCGTCGAGCGGATGGGCGGCCGGATCTGGCTCGAGTCGGAGGAGGGCAAGGGCTCGGCGTTCTTCTTCGAGCTCCCGAGCACAATGCCTCGACCGACGGCTCGTCAAGACCCCGGAGCTCGACGAGAACGAGCAGGCCGCCGGCTAGCCCCCGGCCGGATTCCGTCGACGAGCACTTGCGTCAGGCCCGGCTCTCGGCGTGCCGGTGTGGGGCCGGTGGTCGGGTGAAGGACCTTCGCCTGGGCCAGTGTTCGCAAATGACCCTGAGCGACCGTCGGCTCAGCCGCCGGGGGCGACCAGAAGTACAAGCTCCTTGAACGCGGGCTCGTCGCGGATCGGGTCGAAGTCGGTGTCCCCGGCAGCAAGCGAACGGAACGATTCCTTTCGGTCGATCGCGAGCCGGAGTGCCTGATCGCATCGTCTGTCCGCCCGGCGAGGCTCTCGCAGCACGCAAGGTTGTAGAGCGGCCCCGCGTACTCAGGATGAGCTTCGATCAACTCGCGTCCCCGATCGGCAGCCTCGGCGTATTCGCCTGACTCGTAGAGATAGTTGAGCGGCATCCAGATCTCGCCGCCCTGGGCCTCGTACGCCTTCCCCGGAGTTCCGCCGACCGCGACGAGCGTCGTCCCCGGCTCCTCAGCGAACGCCGTCCGCTTCACCTCCGGGCGAACGAAGACGAGTGTGCCCGCGGGTGCGTCCACCCGCTCGCCGTCGAGCTCGAACGTCGCGCGCCCGCGCTGGACGAGGTAGAGCTCCTCCTGCAGGTCATGCTCCTGTGACTCGTCGTGCTCGTTGATGAGCCGATCGCCCACCTGATGAGCTGTAAATGCGTTGACGCCGAAGGACGTGATGCCGAAGTGAAACCGTACGGGGCGCGAAAGAACGCGGCCGTCATCGATCTCGTCGATCTCGTCAATCTGGGCCACTGCGTAACCGCTCATTCGGCCGTCCTCCTGCAGGTCGTGTGGGGACACTTGGCGACCCAGGCTAGTCGAGCCCTGCCACGGACGGGAGCACTTCGGCGCGGACACGCTCCGCGCTGCCGACAACACGTCGAGTGGGCGAGCGGTACTGTCGCTCGAGAGGCAGTCGGGGATAAAGACAACTCTGTAGTCGCCGAGAAGATCGGCTGAAGGCTACGGCCAGGGCTCCGTCGCGCTGATCTTCGGAGGCTGCCGGAGTCTCCTCTGCTGAAATCGACTCGGGAGGCATCCTGAGGTTTCTTCTCACTTCCGCGGGCCGGAAGGGAGAGCCGAATGGCAGGGTTTCTGTTCACGCTCTAATGTGAAAGTTCGACTCGACGTACGCTCGCTGCTACCCGAACGGGAGGCTGTGATGGTTCGCTTGTTTGTGCGCCTCAACGTCGCCGATTACGAGACTTGGAGGAAGGTGTACGACCAGTTCTATGGGGAGCGCGGCGCGATGGGTGTCATGGGCGCCGCTGCGTTTCAGTTAGTCGACGACCCGAACGACGTCACCGTATGGCACGACTTCGAGACCGCCGAGGTGGCCAAAGCTTTTGTCTCGTCGGACGCTCTACGGAACGTCATGCAGCGTGCAGGCGTCCAGGGCGAGCCCCAGATCTGGTTCGTCACTGAGAGCTGGCGGCCAGCACCGACTTTCGCATGAGCCTCTAGCTGAGCCTTACGGGACGGTCGATACCTGAGACTCCGAGGTCCTCCTGAGCGCTAGCAGATGAACACGATCTCGTTGCTGTGCCCCGACGCGTTGCCGGAGGTGTCGACCGCCTGGAGCGTGATCCTGTTCGGTCCCGTGTCGCGGCAGTACACGAGCTCCTCGCCGTACCCGATCGCGAGGTGCTCCGGCACGCCGTTCACGTAGACGTCGTACAGGATCTGAGACTGCGGATCGGTGTCGTCCGTCGACTGATCCCACTCCAGCCAGATCTCGGGCGAGGAGGCATCCGGCGAGAGGCGCAGGTTCGTCGGCGTCGTCGGCGGCGTCGAGTTGGTGGCTGCCGGCGTCGTCACGGTGACGACGTTGCTCTCGTTCGTGTTCCCGAAGAAGTCGCGGACGGTCACCTTGAACTCGTACGTCGTCGCCGGTGCGCGGTCCAGGACCAGGGCGGATCTGAAGCCAATCTGGTCGTTGCCGTAAGGGCTGCCGTTGACGAGGAGCGTGTACCAGACCTGGCTGCCGACGTCGTCGGTCGAAGCCGTCCAGGCGACAGAGGCCCTCACCGGCCAGACTCCCGTCAACGAGAGCGTCGGCGCGCTCGGAGCCGTCGTATCGGCCGGCGTCGTGTAGGTAACGGTGTTGCTACTGGCGGACCGTTTCCCGGTCGAGCTGACCGCGACCACGGAGTAGTTGAACGTCGTGCCCGGCCACAGCTTCGAGAACGTGAACGTCGTCTGCGGCGGGTCGACCCTGATGCAGCCCAGCCCGTCGCGCTGGATGCAGTACCACCAGTTGCTCGCGCTGGTCTTGGACGCGTCCCACGCCAGCGTGATGCTGTTCGGCCCGTTCACCGTCAGGCGCAGATTGGCCGGCGCCGTCGGCCCTGTGTCGCCCGGCGGCGGCGGCGGTCGTCTTCGCGGAGGCGCCGGCGGCGAAAACGAATGCGAGCAGCGAGCACGCTCGCGGCCAGGACGGTTCGTCGAACGGACATGGCTCCTCCTGAGGACGGTTGGCGGTCGCCCGGTGATACGCCGGTCGCGCGCGGCTGGATTCCGGCGCTGGACGCAGGTAACTGTGGCCTTCAGGACTTGAGTGTCACACAGCCCTCATCTCAACACGCACACACCTCGCCTCCCCTCTCCCCTCTCCCTCCCCCTGACCGATCAGGGCCGAGTGGGAACCGCCCCGTGGCGGCCCCACCCCGCCCTGATTCCTACTTACACGGGCTCGGCTTGGCCCGCTTGCAGTCGCCCCAGGTCTCGATGTCCTGGACGAAGTCGTTGAACGTGACGGTGACGCGGTTCTCCGAGGATCGCCAGTTGGGCGTGTTGATCGTCTGCAGCCGGCTCGTGTCGCCGCGTGGGGCGTTGACGAACGAGACGGTGCCGTCCGCCGGCTCGGCGGCCGGCATGAACACGTCGACGCCCGTCTGGAACGCCTGCGTCGGGAAGAACGGGAGCAGGTCCAGCGTCGAGTCCCCCGGCGAGGCCGCGGCGTCGTGGACGTGGATGCCGATCACGCCGTTGCTCGTCACCTTCGTGAGCGCGTCGACGGGCGGCTGATCGCCCCTGCTCGGGCTCGTCGTGCCGATCTCGAGCACGTCGTCCTGCCCGGTCGGGTGCGTCGTCCACCACTCCTTCTGCCGCACCACGGTCGCGGCGACGTGGTTGTCGCTCAGGTTCGTGTTCGCGACGATCTGCGAGTTCGGCGGCGCGAGGTTCATCCGCACCATCGTGCTGCTCCGCAGCCACGGCTGGAAGTAGAAGTGGTGGCTGAGGAAGCCCTCGCGGATCACGAACAGCTCGTACGCCTGCTGCCCGTTCACCTTGACCGGCCCCCAGCTCCCGTCGTCGGCGACGGTGAGCGTCTCGCGCGGTTCCACAGCCTTGCGTGCGCCCGTCCGTGCGTCGACCGCCCAGAGCTCGAGCGTGGCGCCGGCCGCGCCGGCGTTCTGCGGGAACAGCACCGCGCGGCCCGAGATCTCGACCTGGCCGGGCGGCTCCGGCAGGACGAGCGTCGTCTCCGGCTCGGCCCCGGTGAAGAACGCGTACTGCGCCGCGAACGATTCCGCGGAAGTGGCCACCTGCACGTGCGTCTGCGGGCTGATGCGGACGTTGTTGCCGCCCACGTTGCCGGTGGTGTTCGTCCCCTGCCAGATCCCCATGCAGTCGAGGTTCGGATCGGTGACCCCGCAGCTTGCGTTGCTCGAGCCGTCGATGCCGATGTACTTCGCGATCTTCGCCGCGCGGCCCGCGTCGCCCAGGTACGTGTTCGACACGAACGTGCCGAGCGAGTGACCGACGAGATAGACGCGGTCGACCCCGAACTCGGTGCGGAGCGCGTCGACGGTGGCGTCGAGGCGGGCGATCACCTGCGCGAACGTGTTGGTCGCGAACGACGAGTCGTACTCGAACGCCCGCACGTACCTGGCCGGATAGCCGTTGCCGTCGAAGCGCCTCGCCTGCGTCTCGTACTGGGCGGCCGAGCCGGCGCCGCCGTGCACGAAGACGATCGGCACCAGCTCGGGCTCCTGCGCGCCCGCCGTCGTCGAGCCGACGAGCAGCCCGCCGAGCGCGAGCACCACCACGGCGGTCGACAGTAGTCGCAGCGACCGCGGTTTCGCACGTCTCATGTTCCTCCTCCCATGGCTCCCGTGACCCCGCGCGACGCTATCAACGGGAGACCGGCGTCAACGGATGAACTGCTCGAGCGGGTCAGCCTCGATCTCCTCCAGCATCCGCCGGTACTCCGGCCGGAACACTGGCATGCGCCAGTGTTGCGGAATGACCCCCGAGCGGGGACGCTTGGCCCGATTAGCTTCCCCGCGTTTCCGGGCGAATCGGCAGCATCAGTGAGCAATAGCCGCTCATCAGGGCGTAGCCGCTGTCGGTGTAGAGACGGAGAGCGGGGTCGTTGTCTTCCTCGGTCTGCACGACCAGGCGGAGTGCGCCCGACGCGATTGCAGCCGCTCGGACGGAGCTGAGAAGGGCACGACCGACTCCACGACGACGGTGCGTCGGCAGGACGAACAGGTCTCTGATCTGCCAGAAGTGGGCGAGCCGCAAGGATGCCGGTACTTCCATTGTGATCGCGAAGCCGACGAACCTCCCCCTGTCTTCGGCGACGAACGCGCGTAGGTCGGTGCTGAGGTTCTGTCCAAGCCAACCTATTGCTTGGGAGGAGTAGAAGCCTCGCCGTAGTGGGCGCGATACTTGTCGAAGAGCTCGGCGAGTGCTTCGATTTCGCTGCGTGTCGGTGCGGTCAGAGTCCGAACTGAGACCGGCTCGCTGGTGGCCGAAGGACTGGGATGGGTGTTCTGACTCAGGGCTCTCTCCACGAAATCGGTATCGCCAAGCGGCAGTAACCTCGCCTGCGCGAGCGTCTTGTCGCCAGAGAGGGCAGTCAGGGATAAAGAGACAACTCTGGAGTCGCGCGGGCTCGCCCCTTGACCTAGGAGGTGGTGACCACGAGACCGAGTCGCTCGACCAGACGCTCGAGCTGCCACGCGCGCTCCGCGGCGAACCCGGCCTCGTATCCCTCCGGGTGGAGGCCCGCGGTCGAGTTGGCGACAACGAAGGCCACGTTCGCCGCGATTGCACTATGCGTACCGCCACCATCGGCGACCGCCTCGAGGTGCGAGCGCAGCTGCGGCTCGCGTGCCTCGAGCCGACGACCCTCGGCGAGCGCCGTCGTGTCGGCGGCCATGAGCACGAGACCCGCGATCTCGGCCGGCAGCCGAGCTGCAAGGCCGGGTGCGGTCGTTACGTAGCCCTCGGCGTCGAGACCGGCGAGCTCCCGCGCCTCGTCGTCGTGGCCCTCGGCGCGCAGCGCCTCGACCACATGCTCGCGCCCTCTCGCCGCGCACGCCCTGGCGAAGTCGCGGGACGCGTTCTCGTTCCAGGCCGCGACGCGCTCCAGGAGCCGGCCGCGCTCGGCGACGAGCTCGCGACCGTCGTCCTGCACGATGCCGTCGAGCTCACACGTCCAGAGCTCGTCGTCGATCCAACCGAGGAGCCCTTCGGCATGCACCGCGTGGATCCCCGACGCGCACCGCTCGACTCCGCGTCCGCCTCGAACCAGGTTCCCGGTTCCGGCCATCTGACCCCACTGAAGAGCCCTACGCGACCGGACGAGAGGAACTTGTATGCGATCACTCGTCGCGCTTCCAGTCACGGAACGCGGTAAGGAGGTGCTCCTCCATGGCCGGAGGGACGTCCTCCTCCTTGAGCTCTCCGACGAGCTCGATCGTCGTCCTCATCTGGGCGAGGAACGAACGACAAGGCGGGCAGATCGAGACGTGGTCTTCGAAGCGGCGCCGCTCCTCCGGGGTGAGACGCCCTTCGTTGTAGTCGGTGACGAGCTTGACGATGTCGGCGCAGGTCAGCATCACTCCGTTCCTTCCTCGAGGTACCGCTCGATAGCTGTGCGTACGGCCGCTCGCGCGCGGTGCAGGAGAACTCGCTGGTTCCCGTCCGCGACGCCGAGATACTCGCAGACCTCTCCCGGAGACCAGCCCTCGACATCGCGAAGCGTGATCACTGCTCTCTGCATTCGTGGCAGGGCGTCGATCGCTTCAAGGAGCGCGGTGCGCAGCTGGCTCGAAAGCAGACGCTCCTCGGGAAGATCGACCCAGGGCGGGACCGCGCTCGACCACATGCCGGCCCACCGGCCTTCCTCGAAGAACCGGTCGCGACTCACGCCGAGGTCGTCGCCTGCCGCCTCGTCGGCCGCGAGCTCGGACAGCGGCACGAGCCGTTGCTCCTGCTCCGCCCGCCTCCTCGCACAGTTGCCGAGAATGGCGTAGATCCACGTCCGAAGCGACGACTTCGCCTCGAAGCCGTCCAGGCCGCGAACGACGCTCAGCCAGGTCTCCTGAACCACCTCTTCGGCCACCGTGCGGCGCGAGACGAACGTCATCGCGACCCGCGTCATCGACGGCGTGTGTCTGCGAACGAGCGCGCAGAAGGCGTCCTCATCTCCGTCCCGCAGCTGGGCGAGGAGTTGCTCCTCCGCGCGACCGGGGGCGACGGTGCGCGTCCCGACCACGGACCGAACCGTAGCCGTAACACCGGAAGGGGTCGCGTCTCTACCGTTCGTATGGCCCGCCGTGACGATCACGATCTGATCGCCGCATGCGCAGAGGGTGACGAGCAGGCCCTGGGCTTGCTCTACGACCGGTTCGGGAAGGTCGCCTACGGTCTCGCGCTGCGCGTCGTGCGCGACCCCGCCCTGGCGGAAGACGCGGTGCAGGAGGCATTCCTCGCCGTCTGGCGGCAGGCCGAAAGTTTCGACCCCTCGCGCGGGAAGGCGTCGACCTGGATCTTCACGCTCGTCCACCGTCGCGCTGTCGACCTCGTGCGCCGCCAATCCCGGTTCAGCGCCCTTCCCGACCAGCTCGAGGCGATGACTCCGCAGACCCTCGTCGCCGAGAGCGTCGACGAGGACGTGGAACTTCGAGAGGCGCGACGCAACGTTCGGGCAGCGCTGGCAACGCTGTCCAAGGCCGAGCGCGAAGTTCTCGAGCTCGCCTACTGGGGCGGCCTGACCCAGTCGGAGATCGCCGCCAAGCTCGGCATCCCGACCGGGACGGTGAAGAGCCGCACCTTCCACGCTCTTGCACATCTCAGGGAGGCGCTGGGCCAGCAGCGAGAGCCAACGGCCACGTACTTGGGCCGATCGTGATCTCTGTCTCGAACCGCTCCTGCCGCTTGGTGCGAACACGAGCGAAGAGAAGGGTTTTCGCAGACGGACTCGAGTTGGCCGACCCATGACTTGGCGCATCTACATTGGCTATCTGGCTCTCGCGGCGATCGTGGCGGCGGCGGCTGCTTTCGCGACGCTCGCCGTGGCCGGCACGGCGCCCGATGTGGCTCGCTCCGGGGCTGGAAGGCCGCGTTCGCGGCGCGGTAGCGGAGGTACGCCATCCCGTTGCCGAACCTGCGCTCGTCCAGCAGCTCGAGCTCCACACGGACGTTGGCAGGAAGCGCCTCGGTGCCGCCTCCGACCATGATCGGCGCGACGAACAACTGGTACTCGTCGACCAACCCGGCCCTGATCGCCTGGCCCGCTAGCTCTGGACCGCCGACGGCGAGGTCACGTTCGGCTGAGGCTTTCAGCTGCCGGACCGCCTCGGGGTCGAAGTCTCTCTCGAGCCGCGTTCTGGCGCTGGACACCGCCTCCAGCGTCTTGGAGTAGACGATCTTGTCGGCGGCCCGCCAGATCTCCGCGAAGTCCCGGATGACGGGCGGTTCGTCGGCGAGCTCGAGCGTCTCCCAGGCGACGAGCACCTCGTACATCCGGCGTCCGTAGAGTAGGTGCCGACCGGCCGGGCGAGGTCGTTGACGAAGGCGTGCACCTCCTTGTCGGGCTCGCCCCAGTCGAACTTGCCGGCCTCGTCGGCGACGTAGCCGTCGAGCGACATGATCGTGAGGTAGATGAGCTGGGCCATGTGTCGGAGCTTACGGCCCGGCCGGCAGATGCAGGCCGGGCCGCTAGTC
>CAWCVG010000001.1:0-14740 GCA_963798935.1 uncultured Actinomycetes bacterium | reverse complement strand
CGGGCTCGCACTCACGCCCGAGCAGGCGCAGGAGATCCCCGAGGTGAAGGAGACGCTCGAAAAGCCCCCCGAGTGGCTCGAAGACTGGGGGAGGCAGGTCGGAGCCAAGCTCGAGGACGGCCTGCGCGAGAACCCGAGCTTCATCGCCTTCGCGCGCGACAACGGAACCGTGTACCACACCTACACCGTGTCGGCGCCCGATCCGTTCGTCGCCCCGTACAACTCGTTCCTGCTCCAGCGAACGCCGAAGCCTGAACCCGAGGAGCCCCGCGCCTGGCGTAAGGACGAGTACCCGGACTGACTCGCTGCAACTCCGTCGCGCAGCTCGAACAGGCGTCGAGCGGCGTCTGACTACCGCTCGAGGCGGGCCTGCTCTTGGGTGGTTCGTTCGGCTGTCGGGTGTGCTTCGAGCCGCTCGTCCGGTATCGGCTCGCCGCTTTCGATCGACACGCCGTACGTCCCGAGCGCCAGACGCTCCTCGGCTCGCTCGACGTCGGCGAGCTCACCGGCGAGTTGCTCGCGAAGGCCGGCGGCGAGCTCATCGTCCTGAAGCTCGGTCACCTGGTCGCCCAAGTGCTGGTCGCGGGTGGTCAGGTCGGTGTCGGGGGCATGAGCCTCGCCGGCCAGCGCTCTCTCGATCCGCTCCCGCTCGCGGCGAAGGAGCTCGCGTGCTCTGTCGTGATCCATTCGCGATCCACTCTAGGGGGTAGCCGAACGTGAACGCGTACGCCTCGACGCCTGGCGCGAGGGTTCCTAGCTGGCGCCTAAGCTGCCCGAATGGCTTGCGTGGCCTCCGACGACGCCGAGCTCGCTCGCCAGCTCGAGGGCGTCCGCGAACAGCAACCTTGCGCGCCGTCGCCCGCAGTGCAGGGATCCAGCCGGTCCTGGACGAGGTGGTAGAGGCCTGCGAGCGGCTGTGCAGGGCCGATTACAGCGCGCTCTACCTTCTGGAGCAGGGGCTCGACTACGGCGCTCTTGGACCCGTGGCGAATCTCGCCTCCCGGCTCAGCACCCGAGCGGCGGCCGGGCAGATACTCGTCGGCCAGCGCCTGTTCGCAGCCGTGGAGGAGAGGGTGGACACCGCGCCCGCCGGCGACCTCGAGCTCAAAGGCTTTGCTCGCCCCGTCGCCGCGTACGAGGTTCGCGGGCTGCGCTAGAGCGGCTGCTCACCTCGTAGAGCGCCCGCCTAGCGCCGGCGGGTTCCGTCGGCTCGACGTCTCTGCCGGCCACGCGTCACGAGGATGCCGGCGTGAGCGAGGCGCCGTCGCGGCATGATCCGCCGGTGAACGTGCCGCCCGTGCCGCCGAATGTCGAGCGGGCCGCTGCGTGGTCGTGGCGGCTGCTCGCTTGTGCGGCCGCGCTCTTCGTCGTCATCGCGCTGCTCTGGTACCTCCGTGTGATCGTCCTTCCGATCATGCTGGCGCTGACGATCGCACCGGCACTTGCACCGCTCGCCGCGAGGCTCCGGAGCGCGCGGCTCGAGCGCCCGGCTGCCGCGATTTCATTGCTGGCCGGGCTGGCGGTGGTCGCGGGGCTGATCACGATCGTCACGGCGTCGGTTCTCGCGCAGTGGGAGGAGCTCAGAGACTCGGTCTCCCAGGCGGTGGACGACATCACGGAACGGCTCGAAGCGGAGCCCTTCAACCTGTCGCTGGACAGGACCGCGGATCTGCGGTCGTCGTTGGCGGATTTGTGGGACGAGGCGTCGGTCTACGCGGCCTCGGGTGTCCAGGCGGGTATCGGCCTGATCACGGGCCTGGTGCTCGCGATCGCGATCCTCTACTTCGTGCTGCGCGACGGCACACGGTTGTGGGCGTGGATCCTGGAGCTGTTCTCGCCCGTGACACGCCCAGCGATCGACCGGGCAGGGCGGCGGGCATGGGACGTCCTTGGAGGCTTCGTCCGCGGAACAGCGCTCATCGCCGCCATCGATGCGACGCTGATCGGGCTCGGGCTCTGGCTCTTGGGAGTGCCGCTCGCCTTCGCGCTGGCCGTCCTCGTCTTCATGGGCGCTTTCGTCCCATTCGTCGGCGCGTTCGTCTCGGGGCTGGTCGCCGTGCTCGTTGCGATCGCAGACGGTGGCTGGGAGCTCGGGCTTGCGACCCTGGCGGTCGTGGTGGCCGTGCAGCTCATCGAAGGCAATTTCCTGCAGCCGGTTATCCAAAGCCGCACCGTCGATCTGCACCCGGCGCTGATCCTCCTTGCGGTCGCGGCGGGCGCATCGCTCTTCGGCATCGCCGGCGCCTACCTCGCGGTGCCGGTTACTGCCGTCGTCTTCGCCGTCGTGGGATCGCTGCGGACCGAGCCGCCTGAGCCCGTCGAGTCCCCGTAGCGCCAGCTAGCCTCTTTCGCATGACGTTTCTGAACAGGATCCGGGCGTGGTGGAGCAAGGATGCTCTCGAGCGCGAGGAGCAGGAGGAAACGGCCGGCATGACGCGGGCGGAGCGCGATGCCGCAGAGGAGGACTTCGAGGGGCGCAAGGACGATGTCGCGGCTCGGAGCGGCCTGCTCGGCGGCGGAGCGGCCGACTACGAGGGCGACTCCGACCCGCCGCGACCGTAGCGCTCCCAGTGGCGAACTCTCATGCTTCGCCGTTGCCCTGGTACGAAGGCGCCTGACTTCGAGCTCCGCTCGACGCCCGATCAGACCGTCTCCCTCGGCGAGTTTCGAGGGCGGCCAGTGATCCTCGTGTTCTACCGCGAAGATTGGAGCCAGTCTGTTCGGACCAGCTGGCCCTTTACCAGGAACTGCTCGTATCAGGTGTACCGATCCCAGGATGGAACGACCGAGCGCGCGCTGTACGTGATCGACGCCGACGGCATCGTAGGGTGGAGCTACGTCTCTCCCGTCGGAGTGAACCCGGGCGCCGATGGGATTCTCCGCGCGCTCGACAGTCTGGACGCGAGCAACTCGTGAGCAAGACCCAGTGGGCCGCCGAGCTCACCGTTCCCGTCGACGAGGGGCGCGACCACATCCAGGGATCGTGGAGCGCGCCCGTGACGCTGGTGGAGTATGGGGACTACGAGTGTCCGTACTGCGGTGCGGCCTATCCCATCATCAAGGAGGTACAGGCGCGAATCGGAGAGAGCTGCGGTTCGTCTTTCGCAATTTCCCAATCTCGACGTCACACCCGCATGCCGAACAGGCTGCCGAGGCCGCCGAGGCAGCGGGCGCCCAAGGCCGGTTCTGGGAGATGCACGACACCCTCTACGAGAACCAGAGCCGCCTAGCGGAGCCGGATCTGCACGCCTATGCGCAACGGCTCGAGCTCGATGTTCAGGCGTTCGACCGAGAGCTGGCCGAGCATGTCCATGCTGGACGGGTGCGCGAGGACTTCATGAGCGGAGTTCGGAGCCGGGTGAACGGCACGCCGACCCTTCTATTTCAACGGCGCGCGACACGATGGCCCGTTCGACCTCGAGACGCTGCTTTCCGTGCTCGAGCGCGACGCAGAGCCGGCGTCTTCGAGCTGAGTGGGCAGAGAGGGTTCTCCTAGTCCTCGACCGAGTCCTCGGCCTGCTCGGCGAGCTCGACGATGTCGCCGTCCTTGAAAAGGATCTGCTGCAGTGCGAGGCGCCACTTCTCCTTGCTGCGCGCGAGGAACGCCAGGTCCATCGCGAAGTGGAGGAACTCCTCGCGTTGCGCGTGCTCCATGATCCGGCGGGCTTCGTCGTTCGCCTCGACCGAAATCCGCTGCTCGTACCAGCCGATCGCCTCGGTTTCCTCCTGGAGCGAGGTGATCACGCGGGCGAACGTGCGGATGTCGGCGCTGAGCTCGTCAGGCGGCTCGTGGTACTGATCCGTCGGCACCGTCGAACCATTACAGACCGGGCTGCGGCGCTTGGGTTCGGACGGGATGAAACATCTCCGGTCGGGCGTTCAACTTAGTAGCCGCTAACTGGAGGGGGAAATGCTCGACGTCGCGAGAAGCGAAGCGGGTCAGCAGCCGCGTCATGCACGGCTTCCGAGCGCCGCCTCGGAGCTCCTGCTGATCGCCAATCCGAATGCCAGCGGGCTGCACGGAAGCCGAGAAACGGTCGATCCGGCCCGGCAGGCCCGTGACCAGGGCTGGCCCTTCGCTAAGTCAGCGCAGGCTGGAGAGAGCGATCTACCGCCGCGGGAGACAGGACGTGGTCGATGGCCATGATCGCCGCCCCCGTGACGCCGGCGCGGTCGCCGAGCCGTGACGGCACGATTCGCAGGTCTCGGGTCGCGAGTGGGAGCGAGCGGCTGAAGATTCCCTCACGTACACCTGCGAGGAGCTGCGCATGCGCCTCGGCGATGTCGCCGCCGATGACGATCACCGCGGGATTGAAGAAGTTGACGGTCCCCGCCAACACCTCGCCGAGCGTTCGACCCGCATCGCGCACCATCCGAATCGCTCCCGCATGGCCGCTGTTGACGAGTCGAACCACGTCGCGGCTGTGTGACGCATCTTCACCCGCTTCGGCCAGCCTTCGAGCGAGCGCCTGGCCGCCGGCGATCGCCTCGAGGCACCCGATGTTTCCGCAGCGGCAGATGACCTCCTCGCTGCTGGTCGCCCGGATGTGGCCGATGTCGCCCGCGGCGCCTCGGGCACCGCGGTGGATGTGCCCCTCGGCCACGATTCCGCACCCGATGCCCGTGCCGACCTTGACCAGTAGCAGGTGCTCGGTCTCGCGCCAGTGCATCCAGTGCTCGCCGCGAGCCATGATGTTGACGTCGTTGTCGACGAGCACCGGTGCGCTGTAAAGGCCGGCGAACCAGTCGGGGATCGGGAAGTCGTCCCAGCCGGGCATGATCGGCGGACTGACGGGCCGCCCGCTCGCGAACTCGACGGGCCCAGGCACGCCGACCCCAATTCCGCGAACGCCGTCGCCGGACCGCCCGATCTCGTCGAGCAGCTCGGCGAACCGCTCGACGACCCACGCAAGCACGTGCTCCGGCCCGAGCGCGATGTCCAGATTGGAAGCCCGCTCGGCCAGGGGCGTGCCGATGAGATCGGTCACGGCGACTCTGGCATGGGTCGCCCCGAGGTCTGCAACGAGTACGACGCCCGCGTCTCGATTGAACGCCAGCACAGTCGGAGGGCGGCCACCGGTCGAAGCGCTGCCGCCCGCCTCGTACACGAGCCCCTGCTCCAGGAGCGCGTCGACGCGTTGAGCGACGGTCGAGCGGGCGAGACCGGTCACCCTCGCCAGGTCGGCTCGTGTGACGGCGACTTCCTCGCGGATCAGACGCAAGAGCGCGCCTGCGCCGGTGGGGGATGACTGTGCGGGTGAGTTGGTCGCCATCCCGACGAAAAGTAAAGCATGCGTTGGACTAAGTATGGAGGCTTTTGCTTGACACTTGGACTAAGCCTGGTTTAGGTTGACCGCTGATGACTCTCCAGGCGGGGATCGCGGGCACGGGCTTCATCGGGAGAGTGCACGCGCGGTCGTTACGGCTTGCGGGAGTCCGGCTCGCGGGGGTCGCTGCGTCATCGCCGGAGAGCGCAACTGCCGCGGCCGCCGAGCTCGGCGCGGAACGAGCATTCGACTCGGCCGAGGAACTGGCGCGTGACCCCGAGATCGACGTGCTCCACATCTGCACGCCGAACAACCTCCATGTTCCCCTTGCCGAGGCTGCGCTCTCGGCGGGCAAGCACGTGATCTGCGAGAAGCCTCTGGCCCCGGATGCCGCAGGCGCCGAGCGGCTCGGCGCCCTCGCGGCGAGCTCGGGGCTGCATGCCGGCGTGCCGTTCGTCTATCGCTACTACCCGACCGTCCGTGAGGCACGCGAGCGCGTGCGAAGCCGGAGGACCGGGACGCTGCACCTGATCCACGGGTCCTATCTGCAGGACTGGCTCCTGCGTCCCGGGGACTCGAACTGGCGGGTGGACGACCGGCTGGGAGGAGCGTCGCGGGCGTTCGCGGACATCGGCTCGCACTGGTGCGATCTCGCGGAGTTCGTCTCGGGCGAGCGGATCGGAAGGCTCTCGGCGCGGCTGGTCACCGCCGTGCCCGAGCGCGTCTCCGAGCCGGGCCGGCAGGCGTTCGTGTCGGGCGACGGCGGCGGCGAAGCGCGCCCCGTCACGACCGAGGACGCCGCACTCGTGCAGTTCGAGACCGAAGGAGGCGCGCTCGGGTCGCTAGTCGTGAGCCAGGTCTCGGCAGGTCGGAAAAACCGGCTCTGGATCGAGCTCGACGGAAGCGACGAGGCGATCGCGTTCGACCAGGAGCAGCCGGAATCCCTCTGGTGCGGGCGACGAGACGAGCTGACGATCGTGCGCCGGGATCCCGCCACGCTGTCGCCTGCGGCTGCCCGCCTCGCCTTCCTCCCCGGCGGCCACCCGCAGGGGTACGCCGACTGCTTCGACGCCTTCGTGGCCGACTTCTACGAGGGCGTTCGCAGCGGCACCGTGCCGGAAGGGACGCCGACGTTCGCCGATGGCACGCGAGCAGCGCTCATCACCGAGGCTGTGCTGACATCTGCTCGTGAGGAGCGGTGGGTCGACGTGGAGCCGACTCGAGAGGCCGTCGCAGAGGTCGCGTCGTGAAGCTCGGCTTCCTGACCTCGTGCATGCCGGACCGCGGCCTCGAGGAGATCGCCGCGTGGGCCGCAGGCAACGGCTACGAGGCGCTCGAGCTCGCCGCCTGGCCGGCCCTGGGCGACCGACCCTTCACGGCGAGCCACGTCAAGGCCGACGCGTTCGACGACGCCGAGCAGGACCGAGTCCGGAAGGCGCTCGAGGACCACGGGCTCGTCCTTTCGGCGCTCGCGTACTACGACAACAACCTCGCCCCCGATCCTGCGGAGCGCGAGAGCTACCACGCGCACCTTCGTGCGTGCATCGACGCGGCGGCCGCCCTCGGCGGAGTCCCGGTCGGCACTTTCATCGGGCGCGACCCGCAGCACAGAGTCTCCGAGAACCTTCGCGAGGCCGAGCGCGTCTTCCCGCCGCTCGTCGAGTACGCGGGCGAGCGCGGGGTGCGCCTGATGATCGAGAACTGCGTGATGGAGGGCTGGCACCCCGACGGGTACCCGGGCAACCTGGCGTACTCGCCCGAGCTCTGGGAATGGATGTTCGCGCTCGGCCTCTATCTGAACTTCGATCCATCGCACCTGCTCTGGCTCGGGATCGACCCGGTCGAGTCGCTGCGGCCGTACGTCAGCTACGTCGCCCATGCGCACGCGAAGGACGCCGAGACGTTCCCGGCCGAGCGCAACCGCTACGGGTTCTTCGGACGGACGTCGACGCGCGAGGAAGATCCGTGGGACATGGGCTGGTGGCGGTATCGGATCCCCGGTCTCGGCCAGGTGGACTTCCGCCGGTACGTCGACGCGCTCTACGAAGGCGGCTTCGACGGCGTCCTCTCCGTCGAGCACGAGGATCCGGTGTGGGGCGGCACGCCCGAGCTGGTCGAGGCGGGCCTTCGCATCGCCCACACCAACCTCCGCGGGCTGGTTGTTCGATGACGAAGGTCCTCGAGGTCCGGAACCTCGTCAAGGAGTTCCCGGGCGTGAAGGCGCTCAAGGGCGTCGATCTCGACGTCGTGGAGGCCGAGGTCCACTGCCTGCTCGGAGCCAACGGTGCCGGCAAGTCCACGCTGATCAAGTGCGTTTCGGGCGCCGTCGAGCCGACGAGCGGCGAGATCCTCTTCCTGGGCGAGCCTCTTCCGCAAGGTGATCCGGCCGGATCGCTGAAGCGCGGCGTGGCGACGATCTACCAGGAGCTCGACCTGGTCGCCGACCTGAGCGTGGCCGAGAGCATCTTTCTCGCCCACGAGCCTCGCCGGTGGCCCTTGCTCGACCTCGACAAGATGTACAAGGAGTCGGCCGCGCTGCTCACACGGCTGGGCCACGACTCGATCCCGGTCCGCGCGAAGGTCGGGAAGCTCCGGCCGGCGGCGCAGCAGATCGTGTCGATCGCACGAGCGCTCTCGGGCAACGTGCGGCTGCTGATCATGGACGAGCCGTCCGCGATCCTCGACGACGCGGAGATCAGCACGCTCTTCGACGTCGTCCGCCGGCTGACGGCCGAGGGCGTCGGCGTCGTCTACATCTCGCACCGCCTGGACGAGATCCGCCGCATCGGCGACCGTGTGACCGTTCTGGCGGACGGCCGCACCGCGGCGACCGGGCTTCCAGCGACGACTCCGACCGAGCAGCTCGTCGAGCTGATGGTGGGGCGGAAGGTGGAACAGCTGTACCCCGACCGGCCGGTCGGCACGGACCGCGTCCTGCTCGAGGTCAGAGGCGCCCGGCGCCTGCCTGCAGTCCGCGGCGTGAGCCTGGAGGTCAAGGCGGGCGAGGTCGTCGGCCTCGGAGGGCTCGTCGGCTCCGGGCGCACCGAGCTCCTCAGGCTCGTCTACGGCCTCGACCAGCTCGAGGAGGGCGAGATTCTCGTCGAGGGCAAGCCCTTGAAGCCCCGCCCCCGCACCGCGATCCGCCGAGGGCTCGGCCTGGCGCCGGAGGACCGGAAGTCGCAGGCGCTCGTCCTCGACTGGAGCCTGACCAAGAACGTGACGATCGCGGACCTGGGCGCTTCTCGCGCGTGCTCCTCGACGTCCGCAAGGAACGTCAGAGCGCCCGCAAGCAGCTCCAGGCCCTGAAGACCGTGCCGGACGACCCGGACCGCGTTGTTCGTCTCCTCTCGGGCGGCAACCAGCAGAAGGTCGTGCTCGCTCGCTGGCTGCTCCACGAGTGCCGCGTCCTGCTGCTCGACGAGCCGACGCGAGGCGTGGACGTCGCTACGAAAGCCGAGATCTACCGCATCATCGGAGACCTCGCGGGCTCGGGTCTCGGCGTGCTCGTCGTCTCGTCCGAGTTCGAGGAGCTGGCGCACATCTGCACCCGCGTCCTCGTCATGCGCGAGGGCGAGATCGTCGCGGAGATCGACGGCAAGGACGCGACCGAGCGCGAGCTTCTCCGGCATGCGGTCGTCCCCACGGATACCCCCGATCTTGTCGAGGAGGTCGTATGACCGATTCCGCACACGCGTTGCGGAACGTGTTCGCCCGGGCCAAGGGGCTCGAGCTCCAGGAGTACGCACTCGCGATGGTCGTCGTGCTGCTGTTCGTCACCGGCGCGATCCTCGAGCCGGAGACGTTCCCGACCTGGGACAACATCCGCAACATGCTCACCCAGGCGAGCGTGGTCGGCGTGCTCGCCATCGGCATGACGTTCGTGATCGCCACGGCGGGAATCGACCTCTCGGTCGGCTCGATCGTCGCTGCAGCCGGCGTCTTCGCCGGGATCATGGTCGGGACGGGCGGCACGAGCAGCCTCGTGTTCATCCTGGCGGCGATCCTGTTCGCGACGTTCCTCGGCACCGTCAACGCGACGTCCATCGCGTACGGGCGCGTGGTGCCGTTCATCGCGACTCTCGCGATGTTCTCAATCGCCCGAGGGTTAGCGCTGCTGCTGAACGACAAGCTTCCGGTCAGCCTGCTCGACCTGAACGGCGGCTCGTTCGGGGACCCGCGCCCGGTCTCGCTGTTGTGGTTCGGCGTGGGCCGGATCTTCGGGATCCCGGTGTCGGTCTACGTGTTCCTCGCGATCACGATTCTCGGCTGGGTCGTGCTCAACCGGACCCGATACGGCCGCTACGTGATCGCCGTCGGCGGGAATCGGGAGGCGGCCCGGATCGCCGGCGTCCCGGTCCGGCGGATCATCTTCAGCGTCTACGTCCTCTCCGGGTTCCTCGCCGGCATCTCCACGGTGCTGCTCTGCGCCCGGCTCGGAAGCGCCTCGCCGGTCAGCGGAAACCTCTACGAGCTGGACGCGATCGGCGCAGTCGTGATCGGCGGGACGAGCCTCGCCGGCGGCCGGGCGACGATCGTCGGCACGTTCCTCGGGGTCCTGACCTTCGCGCTTGATCTTCAGCCTCATGACCCAGCTCAACCTTTCGACCGAGATTCAGCAGGTGACGAAGGGCTTGATCGTCCTCGGTGCCGTCCTGCTGCAGCGCCCGGAGGCGCGGTATTGATGCCCGACACGGCCGGGCCGACCAGTCAACACACGAGGAGGTATGCAATGTCGCGAAAGCGACTGTTCATCTCCGTCGCGGCAGGGTTGGTGCTCGCGATGGGTGTCACCGCCTGTATGGGCGACGACGACGACGATTCCGCGTCGGCGACGACCGCCGCCGCGAGACCACGACGACCGGCGGTGGGTCCGGCGAGTCGGTCTCGATCATCGCCAGCGTCCCGCCGACCGACCACGGCTGGCTGGGCGCGATCTCCAAGAACGCCCAGGCGGCCGCCGACAAGCACGACGACGTCGAGTTCGAGCTGCTTCAGGCCGCCGACGCGGATTCGCAGGCGCAGCAGATCCAGCAGGCGATCTCACAGAAGCCGGACGTCCTCGTCGTCCTGCCGCAGGACGGCGCGGCCCTGACGCCGATCGCTCAGCAGGCCGAGCGCCGCCGGCATTCGTGTCGTCAACGTCGACCGGCTCTTCACCGCGCCCGACGCGGCGACCGCGACGATCCTCGGCGACAACTACCAGATCGGCGTCCTCGCGGCGAACTACATCGCCGACGAGCTGAAGTGCCAGGGGAACGTCGTCGAGATCCAGGGCCTGGCCGGAATCTCGGTCACCACCGACCGGACGAAGGGCTTCACGGACACGCTCCGGAAGAAGTGCCCGGACGGCGGGGTCAACATCGTCGCCTCGCAGCCGGGTGACTTCAATCCCGACAAGGGCCTCACCGTGATGGAGAACATCCTCCAGGCCGAGGACGACATCGACGCCGTCTACACGCACGACGACGACATGGCGCAGGGCGTCGTGCAGGCGATCCGCAACGCGGGCCGCGACGACGAGATGTTCCTCACCGGCGTCGGCGGTTCGCAGGACGCCATGCAGCAGATCAAAGAGGGCGGCCTCTATCGCGCCACCTTCCTCTACAACCCGAACATGGCGGCGAGCGCGGTGAACATGGCTCGCCTGATCGGCCTGGGTGAGGGCTTCTCCGAGCTCGTTCCGCCGGAGGTGCCCCGCCAGGTGGTCGTTCCCGCCGCCGTGGTGACGCAGGACAACGTCGAGGACTACGAGGAGTACGCGTTCGACTGAGCACGGAACGCGGTCGTGCGCCCCGCCGGCGCTCTGGCGTCCGGCGGGCCGCGGCGACTACGCTTTCTCCGTGGAGGGCGCTCTCGCGGAGTGAAGGTCCTCGTCGAAGCCGGTCGCCTCGTGGAGGAGGGAACGACGTTCGCCCTCGCCACCGTGGTGGGAGTCGAGCGACCGTCCTCGGCGCGCGTCGGCGACCGGGCGCTCGTGACCGAGGACGGGGAGCTCCACGGCTGGGTCGGCGGCGCGTGCACGGAGCCCGAGGTCGTCCGGCTCTCGCTCCTGGCGCTCGCCGACGGCGAGCCGCGCCGTGAGCGGATCGAGAGCCGCTGCGCCTCGGAAGGCGCGGTCGACGTGATGATCGAGCCTCACCGCCCGGCGCTCTTGCTGGCGGTCGTCGGCGACGCGCCGGCCGCCCGAACGCTGCGCGAGCTGGCCGCGGTCATGGACTGGAGGGTCACGTCGACGATCGCGGGTGCCGACGCGATCGTGATCGCCTCGATGGGCCGCGGCGACGAGGAGGCGCTCGAGGCAGCGCTGGCGTCGGGCGTGGACTACGTGGGCCTCGTGGCGAGCGCGAAGCGCGCCGCGGCCCTGACGGCGGAGCTTCGCGAGCGCGGGGTGGACGAGGAGTCGCTGGCGCGGATGCGCAGCCCGGCGGGCCTCGACCTCGGGCCGTCCTCGCAGGAGGAGATCGCCGTTGCGATCCTCGCCGAGCTCGTCGCCTGGCGGCACACGCGCGGACCGTCGCCGACCGAGCTCGTCGAGGAGGCGATCGACCCGGTCTGCGGCATGACCGTTGCCGTCGCCGTTGCGAAGGAGACGGCCGTCCGCGACGGCGTCACGTACTACTTCTGCAGCGCGCACTGCCGCAAGCAGTTCGAAGCCGCGGCCGTTTAGCCGGCGTCAGACTTCGGCGTGGATGCGCGTGGTCGCCTCGCGCAGGCGGCCACCTTCGCGCCCGGCCCGGACGGCCATGATCTCGGCCAGGATCGAGATCGCCGTCTCCGCCGGTGTCTGCGCGCCGACGTCGAGGCCGCACGGGCCGGAGACCCGCTCGAGCGCTGCCTCGTCGACTCCCGCTTCGAGCAGGCGCTCGCGGCGACGCTCCTGGTTTCTCCGCGAGCCGAGCGCTCCGATGTAGAAGGCGTCTGTTTCGAGTGCGCCGGTGATCATCGGGACGTCGAACTTGTCGTCGTGGGTCAGGATGACGATCGCGGTTGCGTCGTCAGGGCGTACCTGGGCAAGGGTTTCTTCCGGCCAGGCGACGACGATCTCCTCGGCGCTCGGCAGCCGCTCCGAGGTCGCGAAGCGGGCCCGCGCGTCGGCGACGATCGGCTGCCAGCCGATCTCCTGCGCAGCGCGACAGAGCGCCTCTGCGGTGTCGACCGCGCCGTAGATCAGCAGTCGCGGGGGCGGCCCGTAGACATCGGCGAAGACGTCGCGGCCGGCGATCTCGACAATGCCGCTCCGTCCCCTGCGGATGAGCTCCGGCGCCGACTCGGCGAGCTCCTCCGGCGCGTCGCCGATGCGTTCGCCCGCTTCCGTGACGAGCAGCTCGGCACCCAGGTCGTCACCTGCGAGCACCGTCAGCACCACGGCGCGCTCGCTGCCCTCGACGACCTGCATCAGCCGCTCGGCCAGCGGCTGCCGCGCTTCCTCCACGAAGACGTCGATCTCGCCGCCGCAAGGCAGGCCGACGCTCAGCGCGAGGTCGTCCGAGATCCCGTACGTGAGCAGCCGGGGAGGTCGCGCCGGCAAGCACTTCCTGCGCGTACTCGTACACCTCGTTCTCGACGCAGCCGCCGGACACGGAGCCGGCGAGCTCGCCTTGCGCGGAGATCGCGAGCTTCGCGCCGACCGGCCGCGGCGCCGAGCGCCGCGTCGCGACGACGGTCGCGAGCGCGACCCGGTCACCGCGCGCGAACCAGCGCTGGACGTCGTCTCGGACCTCGCGCATGCGGAAATCCTACGTCGAGGCCCGACGGAGGGCGCTTGTTCGGGGTGCCGCGGCGAAATAAAGTGGCGAACGTGGTTGCCTCCACCGGCTGGCAGCTCGGGCTCGGGATCGGGATCGCCGTCGTCGCGGTGGCCGCGGTCATCGTGATCACGATCGTGCTGCTGGCGCTGAAGATCGCGAAGCAGGCGAAGACGGCTGAGGAGGCGGTCGAGGTCGTGCGGCAGCAGACGGCCGAGCTCGGCGGCATCGCGCGGATCAACGACTCGGGCGTCAGGATCCTGCACGCCGCGCGGTCCCTGAGGAAGGTGGCGGTCGGGAAGTGACCCTCGCGCTGACCTCGAACGGGTACTGGGTCGTCGCGCTCGGCCTGGGAGCGGCCGCCGCGGTCGTCGTCGCGATCCTCCTGGCGATGCTTCTCCAGGCCGTCGGAAGCATCGAGAAGTCGGTCGACGGCCTGCTCGAGATCGCGGGCAAGGTCGCCGCCAACACCTCGAACATCCCGCAGCTCGAGGCGACGGCGCCGGTGCTGGCGCAGATCGTGGACGAAGCGGTGATCCAGGACGGCTACATGAACGCGCTCACGGACGGGTACGACGCCGCATGAGCGACCGGGACCTCCTGATCCTCCTGACCGTGGTGCTGGTGGGCGGTCGTCGTGCTCGTGCTGGCCGCCGCGCTGATCCTCGTCCGCATGAGGCTGACGAGGATCTCCGAAGGGCTCGCGACGCTGGCCTCCGCCCTCCAGGGCGTCGAGTCGGAGCACCTGCGGCCGCTCGAGCCCGCGGTCAAGGCGATCAACGCGCAGTTCGACGTCATCCTCGGCGCGCTGCCGGGGATCGCGAGCAAGGCGGCGATGGTCGCCGAGCGGAGGCCGCGATGAGCCTGTGGGTCGCGAACGTCGCGCTCTTCGCCGTGTTCCTGGTCGTCGTCTATCTGCTGCACGGCGTCCTCAGCGCCGCGCGGAGCATCGTCCCCAGCGTGCAGCAGATCGCGGAGTCGGCGGCCGCGGGGTCGAAGGACCTCGACGCCGCCGCGCTGCTGCTGACCACGCAGGACCAGGTGGAGAAAACGGTCGCTGGGGTCGCGAACTACGGCGGCTCCCTCGACGTGATCCTCGACGACGCGAAGTAGAGAGCGATGGAATCCGCAGCCATAGTCACGATCGTCGCCGTCGGGCTGATCGTCGCCGCCCTCGTCGTCTACCTCGTCTCGGTGATCGTGCAGCTCCGAAAGATCACCGCCGGCCTGGACGAGGTGATCGCGAGCGTCGGCGAGATCGTCGAGAAGAGCGCGCCCGTCAACGGCGTCGTGACGGCGATCAACGAGCAGCTCGACGCCGGCGTCGACCTGCTCGAGGGCCTGCTGGTGAAGAAGGCCGGCATGGCGGACGCCGTCGGCCTCGTCGAGGGCCTGTATGCCGGCTCGGCCGCCGCCGGGTTCAGGAGCTTCCCGGAGAGCACCACCGTCAAGGCGCCGCGCATCGGAGAGGTCTACACCAGGGCACGCTCACGCTGGCGCGCCTCGGCCGTGAGGCCCCGATCGCGTCGGGAACCCGGCCGGCCCCGCGCTCAGGGACATCGAGCGTGGGAGCCTTGCGGCCCGCCTGCTCGACCCGGAGGCCGACAGTCGAGGCCCGAATCGCTGGCGCGGTCGCCGATCATCGGCACCGACTCGCCCGTGCAGTACCCGCCGAGCGAGCAGCGTGGCGGGACGGCCGACTCCAAAGAGCCCTCCGACACGTAACGT